>NC_017586.1:5026373-5654670 GCF_000240165.1 Streptantibioticus cattleyicolor NRRL 8057 = DSM 46488 | reverse complement strand
GGCGGAGGGCGGGAGGTCACCGATGCCGGGGAGGTTTCCCGGTCGGGGGCCCGCGTGCTGGGGGCGGCCGGTGCGGGCGGCGACCACGGCGGCTGCCGCGTGCTCGCGTACGTGCCCGGGGGCGTCCTCCTCGTCGAAGAGCCAGACGTCGAGCCTGGTGGCGTACTCCGGCACCAGCAGGTCGGACAGGCGGCGCAGGATGGCCGTGGGGCTGAGGGAGACCGTGATGGCGGCGCTGGCGTCCCCGAGGAAGGTCAGCAGGCGCCGGGCCCGCTCGGCCTCGGCGCGCGCGGCCCGCTCGGCTTCGAGCAGTTCGCGCTGGGCCAGGGCGGCGGCCTCCAGGTGGGAGTGGAGCGCCAGGACGCCCTGGTTGGTGTGGTGCAGCTCCTCCCGGTGCAGTTGGACGAGGCGTTCTTGTTCCTGGAGGAGGTCCAGGACGGCCGCGGTGTTCTCGTCGGCGCGCAACAGCGCCTCGGGCAGCGGCGTTCGCGCCGGGACGCGGCCTGTGACCGGCTGGTGCGGCAGGGGGCAGGTGAGGGCGGGCTCGTCGTCCGCGCTCGGCCACGACGCGTCGACCGGACGCAGGAGGACGTCCACCCGGCCGTCCTGGGCGCCGGTGTCGTGCCGGAGGTGGAGCAGGAGTTCCCACTCGCCGCCCTGGTTCAGGCAGCGGCGCAGCCGTGCGGTGAGCGCGGTGAGGAAGCGGGCCCGTTCCAGGGCCGGGGACCCGCCTGCGGTGGTGATCGCGCCGACGGCGGCGCGGGCCAGTGCGGCGTCGGTGACCGACGCGATCTTCCAGACCTCGGGGGGTGCGGTCATGGGCGTCCGTCCGGTGGATCGGGGGCCAGGACGGCCACGGTGGTGTCGTCGCGCAGCGGGCGCGCGGCGCTGCCGGCGTCGCGCAGGACGACCGCGGCGGTCACCGCCGGGTCATGGCTGACGAGTCCGGGGTCGTCCGGCGGCACCCAGCGGCCCGGCAGCCCGTCGCTGTGCAGGACGAGCAGGCTCTCCGTCCGCCAGGGCGACCGCTGTACGGGCACGGTGGCGGGGAAGTGGGCGCCGACGATGCCCGGGTGGGAGATGAGGGGGCGCCAGCCGTCGCCGGTGCGGAGCCGGGCGCCGATGTTGCCGACGCCCGCGAAGGAGAGCCGGTTGGTGTCCTCGTCCAGTTGTGCCACGCCGACGGCCGCACCGCGCGTGCCGCGCAGCGCGGTGTGCAGGTGCCGCAGGATGTCGGCCGGGGGAAGACCGGCGTTCCCGCGCAGTTCCCGCACGGCGGCGGCGGACGCCTCCGCCGCCTTCGCCCCGTGTCCGAGCCCGTCGGTCAGCATCAGCGTGACCGTTGGGCCGGAACGCACCCAGGCGAAGGCGTCGCCGGAGTGCTCGGCGTACGCGAGCGCGGTGGTGATGCCTCCGGCCCGGGTGCCCGGGCGCGAACGGACCGGCCGGGACGTGGTGCCGGGTGGCCGTGCCGGGCTCGTGCGGGCCACGGCGACGGTGCCTGCCCCCGTCCGGCTGTGCAGGTCGAAGTCGGTGGCGATGCGCCGGCAGGTGCCCAGGCCCGCGCCGAGGGAGGAGGCGGCGGTGGTGTATCCGTCCCGCAGCGCCGTCGGCACGTCGCCGATGCCCGGCCCGTGGTCGAGCGAGGTGATCTGCACGCAGGGCGCGGCCTCCGCCAGGGTGTCGCAGGGGGCGGTCAGGTTGATGACGATGCGGCCCCCGTTCGCGTGCTTGACGAGGTTGGTCGCCAACTCGGTGGCGACCAGCGCGGTGGCCGCCGTGGCGTGGGCGTCCAGACCGGCGTGGCCGCAGGCGTCCTCCGCGGCCACGCGGACGTCCCGGGTCCTGGTGGAGTCCTGGACCGGGATGTCCCAGACCCTGCTCATGGCGCACCTGTGCGCGGCGTGGGCAGGCCGGTGGCCCAGTCGGTGACGGTGACGGTGGTGCCCTGGCCCGGACGGCTGTCGACGACGAGTTCCCGCACGAGCCGCTTGGCCCCGCTCAGTCCCAGGCCGAGGCCGCCGCCGGTGGTGTAGCCGTCGGTCATGGCCAGCTCGACGTCCCGGATGCCGGGGCCGGAGTCGATGAAGGACAGCCGCACGCCGCGGGCGCCCCCGTCCCGCAGGAGCGTCATCTCCACATGCCCGCCGCCGCCGTGCACCAGCGTGTTGCGGGCGAGTTCGCTGGCGGCGGTGACCAGCTTGGTCTGCTGGACCAGCCGGAAGCCGATGTCGGCAGCGGCCTGGCGTACCTGTCTGCGTACCCAGGCGAGGTCGGCGTCCGAGCCGATGGGCAGGCGCGTGGTCGGGGCGAGTGGGGCATGCATCACGCACCCTCTTCCGGGTGGGCGGGTGAGGGTGCCGCGGGGGCGCGGCCCAGCAGGGCCAGAGCCCTGCCGACGTCCAGGGCGGTGTCCAGTCCGGGCAGGGTGAGCCCCAGCTCGACCAGGGTGATGGCCACCGCCGGACGCATCCCGGCCAGCACCGTCCGGGTGGCCAGCAGGCGGGCGGTCGCGGCGATCTCGGCCAGGATCCGGCCGAGGAAGGAGTCGACGATCTCCACACCGGAGATGTCGATCACGACACCGCCCACCGGCACCGGGCTGTGGGCGATGCGGTGGGAGATGTCGTGGTGCAGTTGTTCGGCCGCCCCGTCGTGCGGTTCTCCTTGCAGGGTCACCAGCAGGACGTCGCCCAGTGCCAGGACCGGCACCGGGTTCGCGGTGGTGGCGGAGGACGCGGTCACCGCGAACTCGCTCCCGCCGCCGGGCGGTTGGAGACGGCGATGCCCTGCTGGGCGAGCGCGTACGCCAGGGCGTCGGCGAGACCGGCTCGCGTGACGATCGTCCCCAGGTCGATGCCGAGGTGGACGATGGTCTGCGCGATCGCCGGCCGGATCCCGGAGACGATGCACTCGGCGCCCATCAGCCGGGCCGCGGCGACCGTCTTCATCAGGTGCTGCGCCACGAGCGAGTCGACGGTGGGGACCCCGGTGATGTCGAGAATGGCGTACCGCGCCCGCTCGTCCACGATCGCCTCCAGCAGGTTCTCCATCACGACCTGGCTGCGGGCGCTGTCCAGGGTGCCGATGAGCGGTACGGCGACGATGTTCTCCCACAGCTTGATGACCGGGGTGGCCACCTCCAGCAGCTGCTGGCGCTGCCGGGCGATCAGTTCCTCACCGGAGCTGACGGTGGTCTCCATGACGACCAGGCGGAGTGTGCCGAGAAGCGTCGTGAGCGCGAGAGCGCAGGCGTGCGCGGGCTCGCCGGACGGGTCGTCGAACTCGGCGCGCAGCAAAGCGGTGGCCGGCTCCCGCAGGCGGGCGACCTCGCCGGCGACCTGGGAGGTGCTGAACCCGGCCTGGGCGCGGGAGGCGGCCATCCGGCCGAGCTGTTCCCGCACGGCGCCGAAGCCCGGCGCCTCGGTGTCCTCCAGCCGTCCGGAGCGGGCCACGACCGCCAGGGCGTCGACCACGGCCTTGCACGCCTCCACCGCCTCGTCGCGGGACACGGTGAAGACCGTACGGAACAGGGCGGTGTCCGCCCACCGCTGGGCGATCTGCTCCCGGCGCTGTTCCAGAAAGCCTCCCAGTTCCCGCGCGACCTCCGGGGCCATGTCGTGCTCCTCCGCCACCTGCATCGTCTCCCTGCCGCGAGGCCCGTCGGCCCACCGGGTGGCAAGCCATCAAGCAATTATTGCTACATGGCAAACGTTAACGCGAGGGGGATGGGCGGAACAACACGCGATCGCCACAATCACCGCAAACCCCGGTCAGTGGCCGAGCGGCCTGCCACGCCAGTCCAGGCACACGATCAGGGCGTCATCGGCGGGCAGCGCCTCGCCGCGGTGGCCGGTCAACTCCCGCAGGATGGCACGCGGAACCTCCGCGGCGGGCAGCAGGCGGGTGGACTGGATGGCCCGCGCGAGCGCCGCTTCCCCGTACGCCTCGCCCTTCGGGGAGGCCACCGCGTGGACGCCGTCGCTGACGAAGACCAGCCGGTCGCCGGGCTCGGCCTGGAAGTCCTGCGCCACGTAGTCGGTCTCCTCGAACATCCCCAGCGGCAACTGGGCGTCGAAGGTGATCCGCTCCACGACGCCGTCCCGCATCCGCAGCAGTTGCGGGGAGCCGGCGTCCACCACGCTCGCCCGTCCGGTGGCCAGGTCGAAGTCGAACATCAGGACCGACAGGTAGCAGCGCCCCTGGTAGTGCGCGTAGACCGCCTGGTCGGCCAGGGCCGCCTGGTCGGCGATGGAGATACCGGCGCGCCGGGCGTTGCGCAGCGCGTTGATGGCCAGGTTCGTCAGCAAGGAGGCCTCTATGCCCTCGCCCATGCCGTTGGTGACGTACAGCATCAGGCGGTCGGCGGTGGCCGACCAGTCGAAGTTGTCACCGAAGATGGCGTAGGCGGGCTCCAGTTGGGCCCCGAGGTCGTACTCGGGGCGCGAGCAGGAGCGGCCGGGCAGAAGCTGCCATTGCATCTCGGCGGCCAGCGTGAGCCGCCCCTTGCGCCGCGCCTGGAGGTACAGGTCGGTGTCGCGTTCGGCGACGACCACCTCGTGGCCCAGCACGTCGGCGATCTGGGCCAGTTCCGACGCGCAGTCCCGGGCGGCGTCCCTGTCGGGCAGCGTGACGGACAGCACCCCGAGCCGGTCGCCGCGCACGCTGACCGGCAGATGCAGCCGCGCCCCCGTCCGCAGGTCCTCGCAGTACGGCTCCTGCGACCCGAAGGCCCGGCCGGCCGGGCTGTTGTGCACCGACACCGGATCCAGCGTGTGCGGCAGCTCCGAGACCGGTTGCAGCACCGCCAGGCCGTAGTCGGCCATGAACAGCTCGACCTCCTTGGCGCCGTACCGCTCGACCAGTACGGCCCGGACGGCGTCGAGCAACTCGTGGGGGGCCGCCGTGCGCAGAGCGCGTTCAGCGGCCTCGAATCTGTTCACATTATGAAACATATCAATCTTTCGCCAGATAAACGGACAGACGTCCCCTACCAGGTCAAACCCTTGCTTGTGCCACGTCGGTCACCCGAAGCACCTGTGGCCGGCGCATGCGCCTAGTACGCTGGCAGCCACCCCAGTGCCTGCGAGAGTGTGATCGTGACTGCTTTCCGCCGCCGCCCCGAGCCCGAAGAGGTCGCACGTGTGACCACCACGGCCGCCGAGCTGCTGGAAGTCGTGTGGGGCCGGGCCTCCACCGCACCCACCTCCGCGTCCCAGCTGCGCGTGCTGCACATCCTGGAACACCACGACGGCATCAACCTGCGCACGCTCGCCGAGCACCTGGCCTCCACCCCACCGTCCACCAGCCGGCTGTGCGACCGGCTCGTGGCCGCCGGCTTCGTCGAGCGGGTGACCAGCCCGGAGCAGCGGCGCGAGGTGCGGCTGCACCTCAGCGGCCGGGGCCGGGCCTTCCTCGCCGACCTGCGCGTCCGCAGGGAGAAGGAGTTGCGGAAGGTACTGGCGGACATGCCCGCCGCCAAGCGCGTCGCGCTCCTGGAGGGCCTGGAGGCGTTCTGCGCCACAGCGGCGACGCAGATACACGATGACGCGCCGGGCGTGGGGAGCCGGACCGCCTGAACCGCCGTTCGCGATCCCCGCGCGATCGTCGCCCGCCGACGATCGCGGCCCGCACGCGGAGGGGTCTCCGTCCACCGGAGCATTCCAGGCCCTTCCCCGCGTACGTCCGTCACGGCCAACTTTGTTGCCTCACGGCTATTATTGTCAAACGGCAACAGTCCTCCCCGGTGGTCGGTCCTCACCTGAAGTCGCCTACCCCGCCATCGCGAGATCTGGGGCGATTCCGCCCGATCGGGTGTGCGGCACATCCCCATTCCTCCTCCCCCGCGCGGTGAGGACATCCGCCTACCCCTCCGAAGGGCGGCTATCCGGGGGTGCACGACAAGGCGACCCCTCGTACGGCCAGAGAGGGCTGCCCTCCGCGACCCGCCAAGTAGCCGCCCGTCAAGGCACATTGGGAAGCCCTGGAGGGTTCTTTGGGGCAATCTTTTCCAGTGATATGCCGTCTCTTTGGTTTCTCACCTACGTTTGCCGCAGACGGGCGCGGAAGTGACCCGAGGAGCACAGGAGGTCTGAACCATGCGACGTACCATCACCAAGGTCGGCAGCCTCGCGGCGGTCTCGATGTTCGCCCTGGCCGTGGCCCAGCCCGCGCAGGCGGCGCAGAGCGGTGGAGCGGGCACCCGTCCCGCGGCCTACTTCGAGTTCACCGACGGCAAGGACACCTTCGTCTTCCAGCTCACCGACCCCGCCAGAATCAAGCAGGCCCGCGACATCATCAGCGGGGTGGACAAGGAGAACGTCGGCGTCATGGGCACCGTCGTCAAGACGCCGGCCCCGTACAACAAGCCCTGGAAGTACCAACTCGCCCCTGACTCGGTGAAGTTCTTCAGCATGGCCGTGGAGGTGTGCGACGCGAGCATCGCCTACGTCAACGACCACCTGAGCGAGGTCGGCGGTGCGCTCCTGCCCAATTCGACGTGGTGTCCCTGGAGTTCGAAGCTGAAGCGTGAGATCACCGCGCCGTAAGCGGCACCTTGTGAACGGGACCGCCTGCCCGCGGGCGGTCGCGTTCGCCGCGGTGGCCGGCCTCGCCGGGAACGCACGGGGGGCCGGCCACCGCGTCACCACCGGCACCCGCCCGTCGACCGGGTACGGACGCGTGGAACGGGTACCAGGGCACGTGGGTCACGACGTCCGGGGCAAGGAGGCCACGTGTTCGACGGCTTCGCGTTGACGCGGTGCGAGGGGGACGGCGCCCACCTGAGGGTGCGTCGCGGCGGCGACGGACCGGCGGTGTTGCTGCTGCACGGTCACCCGCGCACGCACGTGACCTGGCACCGCGTCGCCCCGCTGCTGGCCGCGTCCGGGCGCACCGTGGTCTGCCCCGATCTGCGCGGCTACGGCCGGTCCGACAAGCCCCCGACCGATCCGGAGCACCGTCCGTACGCCAAGCGCGCCATGGCGGCCGACTGCCTGGCGGTGATGCGCCGCCTCGGGCACGAACGGTTCGCGGTCGTCGGGCACGACCGGGGCGCGTACGTGGCCACCCGCCTCGCCCTGGACCACCCGCAGGCCGTGTCCGCCCTCACCGTGCTGGACGCCGTGCCCATCGGGGAGGCGTTGCGGCGCTGCGACGCCGTCTTCGCCGCGCGATGGTGGCACTGGTTCTTCCTCGGCCAGACCGACAAGGCCGCCGAACGCGTCATCAACGCCGACCCCGACGCCTGGTACAGGGCCACACCCGAGCAGATGGGCGCCGAGGCGTACCAGGACTACCAACGCGCCATCCACGACCCGGCCACCGTGCACGCCATGTGCGAGGACTACCGCGCCGGCCTCGGCATCGACCGGGAGCACGACGACACCGACCGCCGGGCCGGCCGACGCATCACCTGCCCGGTGCAGGTGCTGTGGGCCACCCGCGACGACATGGCCGACCTCCACGGAGACGTGCTCGGCGTATGGCGGGACTGGACCGGCGACCGGTTGGACGGCGGCCCGATCGACTCCGGACACCACATCGCGGAAGACGCGCCCGAAGCGCTCGTCACCGCCCTGCGCGCGTTCTGGCGGAGCGCCAGTGACAGCCGCGGTCCCACGGCACCGCACGGCGACGCCGGATGACGTCGCCGAGCCGGCGCGAAAGCCCCGCTCAGCGGGTTGCCGAACAGGGCTGGTGAGGCTGGTCCACGGGGTTACCGGATCACGTCGTCCGGGGTCGGCCCCACGCCGAGTTCCACGACGTGGTCAGGGCAGGCGTAGAGGGTCGTTCCGGGGCCGCTGGTGCTCTGGATCCACCGCACGGGGACCGGGGCGCGCGTCAGAGCCTTGCACTCGATGCACACTGCCACGTGGCCGGACAGCACGTCGGGGAACAGTTCCTCGGCGGTCATGCGCTCACCCCCGATGCCGCGAACGCTGAGCGCGGGAAGGGTGCGCCCTCGTAGGTGTACGGGTAGTCCACGCCCATGGTGGCGAGGGCGACCGCGCGCCGCCGTTCCTGTCGGAGTCGCAGTTCCCACGTGACTCGTGGTTGTCCGATGAGGATCGCAAGAAGTAGATCAGCGGGGGCAGTTCGGCCGTGGCGGGGCACTGTCGCACAGGGGGTCCCTTGCTGCCGGAGAAGAGGGAGCCCCGCCCGCGTGCCACGGGAAAACAGCACACGGGCGGGGGTGTGACACCCTCACCGCTCCAACGGGAGCGGCACCCCAGTGAAGGGGCGGACCGGGGCCGGAGCCTGAGCCCGTCAGCTCAGGTTGGGCACGTCTGCCCGTGCTCGGGGCTGGTCCGGTCGGGGGTGCCACGGTCCGGCACGGATGAACGGGGGTCCGTGCCGGGGTCTATCGCGCGCCCATGGACGCACGCCACTTTCCGCGGGACAGGTGGACTACCCCGTCGGGCGTGATGCGGACGTGTGCACCGTAGAGGGGCAGACTCCCTTCCGCGTTGAGCCGGTGGCGGATGCGTTCCAGGGCGTCCCAGAGTCGTTGCGGGCCGCTTTGGTGTACTTCGGGCGGGTCGGTGCGCTCGGCGGAGGCGCGCGCCCAGGAACCATCGGGGTGCGCGAGGTAGGCGGTGCGTTGCCGTCCGCTGGTCTCGTAGTCCGACTCGATGCCGGGGACGGTGACTTCCAGCATGGACCGGAGTTCCCACGCGTTGCCCACGTCCACCACGGGGTAGCGGCCGGTCCTGGTCTGTTCTCCGTCCGCTTCGCGGGCGAGCGCGAACAGGTCGTCAAGAGCGGGCGGGTAGTCCTCGCCGGACCGAGTTGCCATGAACCCGGCCCACTCTCGTTCCACCCGGCCCACCACGTCCCCGTGCCGGTCCTTCCACCCGGTGACGATGAAGGAAGTGCGGGCCAGGGTGGTGGCGATCCGCCCCCCGAATTCCAGTGCTCTCAATACTGGTTGGAGCCCCCGGCCGGGCGGGAACGCGACCGTGGACACGATGCGGTCGTACGTTCCGGGTACTTCCTTGGTGGCGTCCGCGGTGATCAGGGTCGGGTGGAAGCCCATGCCGGCGAGCCGTTCCCCTGCCGCACTGACCAGGTAGGGGTCGATGTCCAGACTCGTCACGCACGCGTCCCCGAGCCGGTGACAGGCGTACGCGGCGAGCCCGCCGGCCCCCGTGCCCAGGTCGAGCAGGGAGAGTCCGTCGCCGAGTCGGCCGTGCCGCAGCATGCGCACGACCAGGCTCGGCAGCGTGGCGGACGACGTGGGCCGTCCCTCGGGACGGTCGCCGGGTTCGGCCTGGTCGGCGTGGAGCGGGCCCACCCTGGTGACCAACGAGCGGTCCGCGTAGGCCGCTTCCGCCCACGCCTCCGGGTCGCTCGGCCCGTCACGGAGTTCCCACGCCCCGGAGCCGTCCCGTTCCCACCAGCGCGGGACCAGCTCGTGACGGGGAACGTCGGCGACGGGGACGAGCCACCGGGAATCGGGGTCGGTCACCTGGTCCGCGAGCGCGTTCGCTCTGCTCTGCCAATCCATGGTGCCTAGCTTTCTTCAATGGAAGGGTCACAAGCGGGTGTCTCGGCGGGCGCACAATCGCTGCCGTCCAAGTTGGGATTGCACTGCGAGCTTCCCGGTGTCCCGCCTGATGGCGTTCTTCGCGGCGGAAACGGTGTTCTTCGCCTTGCCCATGGCTGTTCTCCTCTTGCTGTGCGTGGGACAGCCGGTCGGCTGCCGACCGTCGCGCAGACAGCGGAGTACGCGGCAGCCGGACAGGGAACGTCCGCGGACCACGCGACGAGCACGTACCGGCCCGTGGGATCGGTCGTGACGAGAGTGAAGGGGGCGCCCTCGCGTAGTTGGTCGTAGATCACTTGGCACCAGTAACCGCGGGCCCAATCCGCCGCGGTGCTCATACCGGCTCCCCCCGCACCATGCCCCAGGGGCGGCGCACCACCTGTTCGTAGCTGACGTGCTCGGGGTTCGCCTTCAAGTGCTCGAACGTCCAGTCCCGGGCAGGCTCGAAGCACTTGAAGAACCGGAACCGTGCGCGAGTCACAGACACTCACCCCGGCTCCGCGCGTTCGCGCGCACCAGCTCGGCGCGCAACCGCTGTTCCGGGCTCGCCGGGCGCACGTCCTCGGGGGCGACGGTCCACTCGACACCGCCCGCGACGGGGCGCAGGGACCACAGTCCGCACCACTCACCGCGGAACTCGCCGACACGGTTGTGCGCGTCCACCAGGAGTATGCCGACGGGCGGAAGGTTTCGGGGTTCCTGGCGCTCCGCAGGGTCAATCTCGCCGGACAACGGCCACTCCTCTCCGTAGCGGTTCCACTACCCAGGTGGTTCAGCGTGGCCTAGAGTCGGTGTGTCTTCAACGTTCCAGTAACGGAGGGCACATTGGTAAACGTGAAGGCGTTGAACCCGGACGCCTCACCACAGGCGGCCTACGGCGCGCGTCTGCGCAGCTTTCGCGAGGCGCGCGGCTGGACCCAGGACGAGTTGGCGGAGCGGACGGGTTACTCAGGGAGGCATGTTTCGGCTGTGGAAACAAGCCGCAAACCGCCAACTCGTCGTTTCTCGCGGAGTTTGGACACCGCCCTCGGACTCACCGGGTCCGCCGAGTCGTTCGAACGCGCGTGGGGGGAGATCCGGAACGGCAGCCTGTTGGAAGGCTTCCCGGAATACCTGAAGCTAGAGGCTCGCGCGGCAGAGATCCGAATGTTCGAAGTCGGGGTCATCCCCGGGCTGCTCCAGACACCGGAGTACGCAAGAGCCGTGGAAGAGGGCAACGTAAAGCGGGGGACGCTCAGCCCTGAACAAGCGTCAGAGCGAGTCGAGTTTCTGGCGGAACGGCAGGCGGCTTTGGTTCGACGGACACCGCCTCTCGTGGCCGTGATCTTGGATGAGAGCTGCATCCGCCGGCCCGTTGGCGGACCCGCAGTCATGGACGCCCAACTGGCACGCCTGGTGGAGTTCGCCGACCAACCACACACCACACTCCAGTTGGCGCCCTACTCGATAGGCGAACGGCGTCCGTTCAACCGGCTGGTGAATCTGCTGACCCTGCCGGACCGCTCGGTGCTCTCCTACGTCGAGTCCGAAACCCACGGGCACTTGGAGCGCGAGATCACATCCGTACTGCCGCTGGTGAGGGCCTACCATCAACTACAGGCCGAAGCGCTCTCCCAGGCGGATTCAGTGGCCATGATCGAGCAGGTACGAAAGGGCACCCTGTGACGACCGACTCCCTCCCCCTCACCTGGTTCAAGTCTTCATACAGCGGCAACGGTGGTTCCTGCATCGAGGTCGCCGCCAACCTCGTCGCCTCGCGCGGCGTGGTCCCCGTCCGTGACTCCAAGGACCCGAGCGGAGCGGTTCTGCACTTCCCCGCCGACGCGTTCACTGCCTTCGTGGCGGGCGTCAAGACTGGGGAGTTCGGCACCGTCTGACTCGCTCGTCCGGCCACGGACCCCGCTACGCCCGAACGTCGGCGCGGCGGGGTCCCACGGCACCGCACGGCGACGCCGGATGTCAACGCTGAGCCGGCGCATAGGATCACCGCCATGCCACTGCGACCTGTTCAGGTGAACATCAAGGCACTCGACCCCTCCACGGTCGGCCGGTTCTGGGCGCAGGCGCTCGGGTGGGGTGCCCACAACACCGGCGTGACCACCTACACCGGACCCGGCGGCGGTCTCGTCTGGCCGGAACGGGACGGTCTCGGCATCGACGTCGTTCCCGTCCCGGAGGCGAAGACGGCGGCCAAGAACCGTGTGCACATCGATCTCGCCACCAACACCGCGGCACATCAGGAGGAGTTGGTCGCGCGCCTGAGGTCCCTCGGCGCGACCCCGGCCGACATCGGCCAGGGTGACGTGCCGTGGACGGTTCTGGCGGATCCGGAGGGCAACGAGTTCTGCGTGCTGGAGCCACGGGAGGTCTACCGGGACACCGGGCCGATCGCCGCGGTGGTGGTCGACTGCGCGGACCCGTGGGCGACGGCCCGGTTCTGGGGCGAGGCGGTGGACTGGACCGTGCGCGAAGTCACCGACGACCGCGCGGTGTTGCGTTCCGCCACGGGCACCGGCCCGTACCTGGAATTCCTCCGCACGCCCGGCGCGCCGACCGGGCCCGACCGCGTCCACCTCGACCTGCTGCCGTACCCCGGTGACGACAAGGCGGCGGAGGTGGCCCGACTGCGGGCCCTCGGCGCCGCCGACCTCGACGTCGGCCAGGGCGACGTCCCGTGGACGTGCCTGGCCGACCCGGAGGGCCACGAGTTCTGCGTCTGCGCGCTGTCCTGAGGGCCGGTCATGACGGACAAGACCGGTGGGGTCCACGGCCGCTCGGTTCTCCCGGGGAAGTACGCGCGCGTCGAGCGGGAGAGGCGGTTCCTGCTCGCCGGGCCGCCGGCACCGTCGTCGGTGACGGTCACCCGGGTGATCACCGACCGGTATCTGACGGGAACACGTCTGCGGTTGCGGCAGGCCGTACTCGCCGACGGTACACGGGAGTTGAAACTCACCCAGAAGGTACCGATTCCCCGGCCGGGCGCGGTGCAGGGTCTGATCACCAACACCTACTTGTCGCAGGCGGAGTACGACCTGATGGCCACGCTGCCGGCCGCGGTGCTGCGCAAGACGCGGCTGAGCGTGCCCCCGTTGGGCGTCGACGTCTTCGACGGTCACCTGCGGGGCCTGGTCCTGGCGGAGGCCGAGTTCGCCACCGACGAGGAGGCGCGGGCCTTCGTTCCCCCTCCCCAGTGCGTGGCGGAGGTGACCGACGACGCCCGCTTCACGGGTGGACGCCTTGTCGGTGCCTCCCGTGACGACGTGCTGGGGTGGCTGGCCGCGTACGGGTTGCGCCCGGCCGCGATGCCGCGGCGATCACCGCGAGCCCCCTGAGCCGTGCTCGCGGGAGGGGTCCGCGTAGTCTCGGGGCCGTGTCAGCGTCCCGTCTGCGTCGTGTCGCCGTTCTCGTGCTGGAGGGGGCGAAGCCGCTGGACGTGGGGATTCCGGCGCAGGTGTTCACGACCCGGGCGAGCATGCCGTACGAGGTGCGGGTGTGCGGGGCGGCGCCGGGGCGGGTGGCCGGCGGGGACGGGTTGTCGTACGACGTCGCGCACGGGCTCGACGCGCTCGGGTGGGCGGACATCGTCTTCATCCCGGGCTACCGGTTCCCGGACCGAGAGGACCCGCCGCGGGCCGTGGTCGACGCCCTGGTCGCCGCCCACGCGGGGGGCGCGCGGCTCGCGGCGATCTCGACGGGTGCCTTCGCGCTCGCCGCCACGGGGCTGCTCGACGGCAGGCGGGCCACCACGCACTGGCACTACACGCGGGCGCTCGCGCGCAGGCACCCGCGCGTGCGGGTCGACGAGAACGTCCTGTTCGTCGACGAAGGCACCGTGCTGACGTCGGCCGGCGCCGCCTCCGGCATCGACCTGTGCCTGCACATCCTCCGCGGCGACCTCGGGGTGGCCGCCTCCAACCACGCGGCCCGGCGCCTGGTCGCGGCCCCGTACCGCAGCGGCGGCCAGGCGCAGTACGTGCCGCGCAGCGTGCCCGAGCCGCTCGGCGAACGGTTCGCCGCCACCCGCGAGTGGGCGCTCCACCGGCTCGGCGAGCCGCTCACCCTGGAGGCGCTCGCCCGGCACGCCGCGGTGTCGCCGCGGACGTTCTCGCGGCGCTTCGTCGAGGACACCGGGTACACGCCGATGCAATGGGTCATGCGGGCCCGCGTCGACCTCGCCCGCGAGCTGCTGGAACGTTCCGCGCGCAGCGTCGAGCGGATCGCCGCCGACGTCGGCCTCGGCACCGGCGCCAACCTGCGCACGCACTTCCAGCGCATCCTGGGCACCACGCCGAGCGAGTACCGGCGCACCTTCGCCGCCGGGGGTGGCGACATCCTTTCGAACGGTGGCGATCACGCCGCTGGCCTGGGCTGACGCGGCGGGCGACAGTGATGGCGAACCGAAGGGACACCATCGATGACTCGTATCGCCATCAACGGATTCGGCCGCATCGGACGCAACGTGCTGCGCGCGCTGCTGGAGCGCGGCAGCGACCTGGAGGTCGTCGCCGTCAACGACCTCACCGACCCGGCCACCCTCGCGCGGCTGCTCGCCTACGACACCACGGCCGGGCGGCTCGGCCGTCCGGTGACCGCCGACGGGGACGCCCTGGTCGTCGACGGCCGGCGCGTCACGGTGCTCGCCGAGCGGGAACCGGCGCGGCTGCCGTGGGCCGGGCTCGGCGTGGACCTCGTGCTGGAGGCCACCGGCCGCTTCACCTCGGCCGCCGCGGCCCGCGCCCACCTCACCGCCGGTGCTCGGAAGGTGCTGGTCAGCGCGCCGTCGGAGGGCGCCGACGTCACGCTGGCGTACGGGGTCAACACCGACGCCTACGACCCGGCCGCGCACACCGTGGTCTCCAACGCCTCGTGCACCACCAACGCCCTCGCCCCGCTGGCCGCGGTGCTCGACCGACTCGCCGTGATCGAGCACGGTTTCATGACGACGGTGCACGCCTACACCCAGGAGCAGAACCTCCAGGACGGTCCGCACCGCGACGCCCGCCGCGCCCGGGCCGCCGCCGTCAACATCGTGCCGACGACCACCGGCGCCGCCAAGGCGATCGGCCTGGTGCTGCCGGGCCTGGACGGCAAGCTGTCGGGCGACTCGATCCGGGTGCCGGTCCCGGTGGGCTCGATCGTCGAACTCAACACCACCGTCGCCCGCGACGTGACGCGCGAGGACGTCCTGGCGGCCTACCGCGCCGCCGCCGAAGGGCCGCTGGCCGGCATCCTCGAATACTCCGAGGACCCGCTGGTCTCCTCCGACATCACGGGCAACCCCGCCTCCGCCGTCTTCGACTCGGCCCTCACCCGCGTCGACGGCCGCCACGTCAAGGTGGTCGCCTGGTACGACAACGAGTGGGGCTTCTCCAACCGCGTGATCGACACCCTCGAACTCCTCGCCGCCCGCTGACCCGCCCGGGGTGACCGGCGTCACCACGGCCCGGTGTCACACTCCGCCACCCACCCGTTGTCTCCACTGGTGTACGAGGGCGGCGGTCCGGCCGGGCCGCGCCCGCGCACCCGACGCGAGGAGGAGACCAGCGGTGGAGACCATGACCGTGGAGCACGTCATCGACGCCCCGATCGGCGAGGTGTTCGCCTGGCTGACCACGACCACCAACTACACCGGCTCCCCGCTGGTGTTGCGGTGCCGTCTGGCCCGGCGCGGCGCGCGGGCGCCCTACGGGGTGGGCGCGGTGCGCAGCCATCTGTGGGTGATGGGCTGGTTCCGGGAACGCATCACCCACTACGACCCGCCGTACGCCACCGAGTACGTGGTCGAGCGCAGCCTGCCGCCGTCCCGGCACGAGCTGGGCCGGATGACCTTCACCGAGGTGGACGGCGGCACCCGGGTGTGCTGGACGACCCGTGCCGAGATGCGTCTGCCGGTGCTGGGCGCCCCGCTGACCCGGCTGCTGGTGCGGCCGGTGCTGACGGGTACGTTCCGCAACATCCTGCGGACCGCGGAGAAGGCACTGGCCCGGCGGGGTCAGTAGCCGGCCGGGCGCACCAGTCCGGTGTCGTAGGCGAAGACCGCCGCCTGGGTGCGGTCGCGCAGGTTGAGCTTGAGCAGGATGCGGCCGACGTGGGTCTTGACGGTCTGCTCGGCCACCACGAGGCGTTCGGCGATCTCGGCGTTGGACAGGCCGTGCGCGATGAGCGCCAGCACCTCGGTCTCCCGTTCGGTGAGGGTGCCCGCCCGTGCCTTCAGCGGGGCGCGGGGGGCGCCGGTCATCCGGGAGAACTCGGCGATCAGCCGCTTGGTGATGTTGGGGGCGAGCAGCGCCTCGCCGGCCGCCACCACCCGTACCGCGTGGGCGAGTTCGGCGGCCGAGGCGTCCTTGAGCAGGAAGCCGGAGGCGCCCGCGCGCAGCGCCTCGTAGACGTACTCGTCGAGGTCGAAGGTGGTCAGCACCAGCACCTTCGCGGTGGCGTCCGGCGGTTCGGTGATGCGGCGGGTGGCCTCGATGCCGCCGACGCCGGGCATGCGGATGTCCATCAGCACGACGTCGGGGGCGAGTTCGGCGGTCCGGGCGACCGCTTCGGCGCCGTCCACGGCCTGGCCGACGACCTCGATGCCGGGTTCGGCGTTGAGCAGCACGGTGAACCCCTGGCGGACCATCATCTGGTCGTCGGCGATCAGTACGCGGATGGGCGTCATGGGCGGTCCTCGGTGCGGGTCGGCGGAGCTTGGACCGGCAGTATGGCGGAGACCTCGTAACCGCCGTCGGGGGTGGGTCCGGTGGCCAGTTCGCCGCCGAGCATGGCGGCCCGTTCCCGCATGCCGAGCAGGCCGTGGCCGACGCCCGGCGAGGGGGACGCGGCCCGTTCCGGCGCGGTGTTGGTCACCCGCACGGTGAGCGTGGTGTCGTGGTAGCCGAGGGCGACCCGTACCCCGGCCCCGGGGGCGTGCCGCATGGCGTTGCTCAGCGCCTCCTGCACGATGCGGAAGGCCGACAGCTCCACGCCGGGCGGCAGCGGTCGCGGTTGCCCGGTGGTGCGTGTGGTGACCGCGAGCCCGGCCCCGCGGACGTTGCCGACCAGTTCGTCCAGCCGGGCCAGGGTGGGCTGCGGGGCGTGGCGCAGCCCCTCGGCGAGCGCGTCCTCGGAACGCAGCACGCCGAGCACCCGGCGCAGTTCCGCCAGCGCCTCGACCGCGTTCTGCCGGATGCCGGCCAGGTTCTCGGTCAGCTCCGCGGAGGGCGCTTCCACCAGGTGCGGGGCGACCTGGGCCTGGATGGAGATGACGGACATGTGGTGGGCCACCACGTCGTGCAGTTCGCGGGCGATGCGGTTGCGTTCCTCCAGCAGGGTGCGCCGGCCCCGTTCCTCGGCGGTCAGCTCCGCCTGGACGACGAGCTGGGTACGGGCCACCCCGCGGCTGCGCAGCGCGGCGCCGACGATCACGGCGATCACCAGCACCTCGTAGGCCAGGTTGTGGTCGAAGCCGGCGCCGGCCAGGTGCAGCCGGTCCCACGCCGTCACCAGCAGCACGCTGATCACCAGCACCTCGACGGCGACCCTGGGCCGGGTCAGCAACGCCACCAGGAAGACCACCCCGGCCTGCGTGGCGAGTCCGGGGCCGTTCCACGCGCCGGGTTCGCCCCAGCGCCCGATGCCGTGCCAGGGGACGCGGGTGACCGTCGCCGTCCACGCCCCGAGCGCCGCCGCGCCGGTCGACGCCCACCAGGCGAGCACCGGGCGGAACAACGCCAGGACCAGCCCGGACGCCTGGACCCCGGCGAGCACGACCGCGACCACCACGCCCATCCCGAACCCCACGATGTACCGGTTGGTCAACGGGATGAACAGCAGGACCGCGCACATCGCCACCAGCACCACGTACGCCGGACGCCAGTCGAGCCAGCGCGGCCGGCCGACACGCGGCAGCGGCTGGGCCGCGTTCGTCCACAGATCCTCGACCAGGGTCCGCGGCAGTTCCCGCACCCCGCGCGCCAGCCGTCGCACCACGTCGTCCCGTCTCACGGCGGTCAGCCTAGGCATCGCGCACCGCCCCCGCGGCCGTGGGGCATCCCTGGCGCACCACCACCGCACCGCCACGGCGGCGGCCGGACTGCTCCCAGCGGTGGAAGGCGGCCCAGCAGAACAGCAGCGCCGTCGCGAACACCGGCAGCCAGGCGAGCCGGGCGAGCACCCAGCCGTATCCGTCGGGCCGGGTGTGCAGTCCGGGCAGCGGGTGGCCGGCCGACAGCCCGACGGCGGTGACCGCCATCATCGCGGTCTGGTGCCACAGGAAGACCGTCATCGCGTAGAGGTTGGCCACCGCCACCACCGCCCACACCACCGGACGGGCCGTCAGCCGCCGCAGCCCGCCGAGCAGCAGCAGAGCCGCCCCGCACTGGGTGAGCCCGAAGGTGACCGCGGCCAGGGTGGGCGGGTTCAGGTTGGAGACCGCGGCGCCGTTGACCCCCACCATGGCCGCGGGGTAACCGGCCCAGCACACCAGGCAGACGGTGGCCGCCGCCCCGCCGCACAACAGCGCCCACCCGGTGCCGCGTCCGGCCAGCCGTCCGCGCGCCCACGCCGCGCCCAGGCAGTACGGGACGAGCCACCCCGCGGCCACGTTGACCCAGCCGAGCCAGCCGGGGCCGCCGAGGGCGAACCGGCACACGTCCACCGCCGCCACCACGGCCGCCGGCCACCCCGGGTGCAACCGGACCACCAGCGGGGTGAGCGCGGTCAGCCCGGCGAGCACCAGCAAAAACCACAGCGGCGAGAGCACCAGCTTCACCAGCGTGTGCACGGTGGCCACCGGCACGCCCGCGGCGAGCAGCACCCCGGCCACCACCGTCCACACCGCCACCACCGCGACCACCGGCCGGGACAGCCGGACCAGCCGGGCGCCGAGCCACCGCCGGTAGCCGCCGCCCCGGGCCCGGTGCGTGACGTAACCGGCCGCCGCGACCCGGCCGGAGACCAGGAAGAAGACGGCGAGGGTCTGCAACACCCAGGAGATCGGGGTGAGTTGCGGCAGGCGGGCGAGCGGGCTCTCGCCGTGCAGGGTGCCGCTGTCGGCGACCAGGGCGGTCACCAGCCAGTGGCCGAGGACGACCCCGCAGATGGCCAGGGCACGCAGCGCGTCCAGGGCCCGGTCGCGGTCGGGCGGGGTGGCGGCGTCGATACGCCGGACGAGGTCACGCATGGCGGGCCTGCCCGGTGGTGGGCGCGGTGGGGGTGGCGCCGGTGACGATCCGGGCGATGTTCTCCAGCGCCGGCGACCCCGGCCGCAGGTATCCGGCGTGGCTGCCGTGGCCGGCGTCGAACAGCCGGGCGCCGAACCGGGGTGACATGGGGTCCTCCCCCAGGCCCAGGGTGCCGAACGGCAGCCGCAGCCGCACGTGCGGTACGCCGGAGATCCAGTCGCCGGTGCTGCGTCCCGCCCACAACTGCGCTGTTGTGTGCGGGCGCCCGGTGCCGCCGGTGCCGGGGCTGCCGAACAGCACGATGGCGGCGGCCCGGATCCCGTCGGCGGCCTGCGCGCAGACGAGCGAGCCGTAGGAGTGGCAGACCACGGTGATCCGCGCGGCGGGCAGGACGGATGCCAGCCGGCCGACGAACCCCCGCAGCGCGGGAGCCGCCCGCCGCGCCGGGGCGGGGCCGAGCACCCGCAGGCTGATCATGGCGGGCGGCCGGTAGCCGAGCCAGGCCACCACGGCCGCGCCGCTCCCGGCCGCGTCGAGCCGCCCCTGGAGCGCCCGCGCGTCGGCCGCGAACCGCTGGTAGGTGTCGATCCCGGTGTCGGTGCCCGGCACCAGTACGGCGATCCGCCGGGCGTGCGCCAAGTCGCCGAAGACCTCGACGCTCCGGCCGCCGTCCCGTCCGTCGAACGACAGGAAGTGCCGGCCGGGGGCGGCCATGGCGGCCAGCTTCGCGGCCCGGGCCCGGTCGCCGTGGCCGGTGGCGGCCCGCTCGGCGTCCAGCACGGCCTGGCGGCCGGCGGCGTACCGCGCGTCGAGGAGCGCGGGGGTGGCCGCCGCGACGAACGGCGACGCGGCCGGGGCGGGCGCCGGCACGGCCGAGGGACGCGCCGCCCCCGCCACCGGAACGGCCACCGACCCGATGACCGACGCGGCGAGCAACGCACGGCCCAACCGGCCACCGCGAGAGCGGGACACCATGCTTGTGTGGTCCTTCCGTACCGGGAACTCCGACACCGCTCGCGACAACGACCGGCGGCCACGGACGCTACGGACCCCGCCCCGTCCCCCGCGCCCCGCTCCGGAGCCCACCCGCCACGTAGCTCCCAAGGACTACGGGTACGGCCCCCGGCCCCTGCCGGGAGGGTCCCGCGTGGGTCCCGGAGGGTTCCGCGAGCCGCCGACTCCCTTACGGGAGACCGTGTTCGGTGACGGGGACGCGGGCGGCGCCCGGGGACCGGTCGACGGCGGCCACGACCCGTCGCGCGCCGCTGACCCCCTACGCCGTGCAGCCGTCCACGGCAGGGCTACGGGTGCAACCGGCCCGACTCCCTTACCCCACCCCGCCGTCCACGACCGGGCTACGGGCCGTGGACAGGAAGCGGTCGAGGGCGGCCTCGTACGGGTCGGGGGCGTGGGACCGGGCGGCGGGCACGGTGTCGTCGGGGCGGGCGCCGTCACCGGCGACGGCGACGACGCTGCCGGGGGTGCCCCGCTCGACCAGGCCGGCCACCAGGTGGCACAGGCCCCACAGGACGGTGCCGGTGGCCGGGCCGGCGGCGAGGCCGGCGGTCCGGGCGAGCCACCGTACCGCCGCCGGGCTCGCCGCGTCCGGGACGGGGATCACCAGGTCGACCACGCCCGGTTCGAAGGCGGGCTCGACACGGGGGCGGCCGATGCCGGGGATGCGGGAGGGCAGCCCGGTGGTGTAGTCGCGGCGGCCGAGGGTCCAGCCGGGGAAGTAGGCCGAGCCCTCCGGGTCCACCACGGCGAGCCGGGCGTCGTACCCGTGCCGGCGCAGATGGCGGCCGGTCGTCGCGGAGGTGGCCCCGGTTCCGGCGCCGGTGACGATCCAGCGCGGCACCGGGTGCCCGGTGCCGCGCAGTTGGTCGAAGATCTCGTCGGCGACGGTCGGCGCGCCGCAGCCCAGCACGGCCTGCGCGGCGTCGGCGAAGTGGTCCAGGGCGTGGCCGCCGAGGCCTTCGGCGACCTGGGCGGCCTCCCGCTGGAGGGCGGCGGGCGGCTGCTCGGCGGTGTGCCACCGTCCGCCGTACCGCTCGACGCCGTCCCGTACGGCCGCCGGGGTCCGCGCCGGCAGCACCGCGGTGAACGACAGCCCCAGCAGCCGCGCGAAGTACGCCCCGGCCACCGCGACCGGGCCGCCGGTGCCCGTGACCACCTCGGTCTCCGGGCCGATCCGCCCGGAGGCGATCGCGTGGCAGTACAGCGCGCGTACCAGGCGGTGCTTGACGGTGCCGGTGGGGTGCGCGGACTCGTCCTTGAGGTACACCTCGACGTGCCATCCGGCGGGCAGCGGCAGCCGGCGCAACGGGGTCTGCGCGCCGCCGCCCTCGGCGTGCAGCCGCCGGATCGCCCGCGCGGCCCAGGAGTTGACGTCCACCACGGTCATGACGGCACCCTAGTGCCGCGTCAGTCAAGGTTCGCCCGGTGAGGAGCGGCGTCCGGCGCGGTGCGTCGCGAGGCGTCGTGACGGGCGTCGTGACGGGGCGGACCCTGGCTGACGCGGCACCGGGCTCCGGCCCGGACGCTACCGACGAAGGGGAGACCGTGGGCGAGCAGAAGAAGCGGATGCTGGCCGGTGAGTGGTATCTGCCGGACGACCCGGAGCTGGCGGCGGAGTCGCTTCGGCGGGCCGAGTTGTGCGCGGCGTACGAGGCGGTGGCGCCGGCGGACGCGGCCCGGCGGGAGGAGATCCTGCGGGAGTTGCTGGGGTCGGTGGGCGAGGGGGTGCGGGTGCGGGCGCCGTTCCGCTGCGACTTCGGTTACAACATCACCATCGGGTCGGGCACGTTCGTCAATTTCGGCGCGGTCTTCCTGGACACCGGGCGGATCACGATCGGGGCCGACGTGCAGATCGGACCCAACGTGCAGGTGCTCACCCCGGTGCACGAGATGGATCCGGCGCGGCGCCGGGAGGGGTGGGAGAAGGGGGTGCCGGTGACCATCGGGGACAACGTCTGGCTGGGCGGCGGCGTGATCGTCTGCCCCGGGGTGACCATCGGCGCCGACACCGTGGTGGGCGCCGGATCGGTGGTCACCCGCGATCTGCCGCCGCGGGTGCTGGCGGTGGGCAACCCGGCCCGGGTGGTGCGGTCGCTATGAGCGGATGACGGAAACGGGGTACCCGGCGGGCGGAGGCCACCGACGCTCCGGGAGGACGACGCCATGGACGCCACGTTGACCACCCGGGACGGCCGCCCGGCGCTGCGGATGGCGCGGCGGCTGGACCGTCCGCCGCAGGAGGTGTGGCCGGCGCTGACCGAGGCCGACCGGCTCAGCCGGTGGTATCCGTTCCGGGTCCTGGTGGCCGAGCCGCGGACCGGCGGTGTCTTCCGGTTCGACGCCGGGCGCGGGGCGGGGTTCAGCGCGGTCGTGGACGAGTTGGATCCGCCCCGTTCGCTGGAGTTGCGGGTGCGCACCCCGCCGACGATGCCCCGGGAGGGCGAGGGCCGGATCCGTTTCGACCTGCTGCGGGAAGGGGCGCGGGGCACGCTGCTGGTCCTCACCCACCTCTTCGACGACCGGTACGCGGCGGCCGGCTACGCCGCGGTGTGGGAGCGTGCCGTGGACGCGCTGGCCGCGCTGGTGGACGGGCGTCCCGGGGCCGGCCCCGCGCCGGATCCGGTGCCGCCGGAGCTGCACGACGCGTACCTGACCCGGTTCGGGCTGGACGCGGGGCGGGTGCGGGAGGACACGGACGGGTGGCTGGTCTGCTTCGAGCGGCAGCTGACCCGTCCCACGGCGGCGGTGTGGGCGGTGCTCGGCGGTTCCGCCGAGGGGGCGCCGCCGGTCGGCGCGGAGCCGCCGGAGGGGTTCACCGCGCCTGGTGTGGTGCCCGGTCCGGTCACCGCGTGCGAACCGCCCGCGGTCCTCGAATACCTGTGGCGGGACGGGTCCGGCGAGCCGGCCGGGCGGGTGCGCTGGCGGCTCGCCCCGGGCAGCCGGCCGGGCGCCCGGCTGGTGCTCACCCAGTGCGGCCCGGCGGCGGTGCCGGAAGCGCGGGACGCGGCGCTGGCCGCCTGGCGGGAGCGGCTGGCGGCACTGGCGGCCCGGCTGCGCGGCTGACGGCGGCGCGGGTCCCGGACCGCCGCCCGCGCGCCGGGTGCACCCGGTGGCCACGTGGATAGACTGGGATATCGCGACGGACGTACGCCTTGACACAGTTCTCGTAACAGGCGGGAGGTCCTCTCATGAAGGCGCAGCAGGGCGACGAGCTGCTCCAGCACGGCAGGGTCGTGGGGCAGCGGGACCACGTCGGCAAGATCGTCGAGGTCCTGGGTACCGGAGGCGAACCGCCGTACCGGGTCAAGTTCGAGGACGGGCACGAAGGCGTGGTCTCCCCCGGCCCCGATTCCGTGGTCCGCCACCCCGCCCCCGGGGTGGGCACCCCCACCACCGGCTGACCGCGGCGCCGGGGACGGTGGGAGCCTTCCCCGGCGTCCGGCACGTCAGCGCGGCACCCGGGCCCGGGTCGGGTAGTGGTCGCGCACCACGCGGCGCAGCGCGCCGGTGGGGTCGGCGGCCACGTCCTTGGCGGAGAAGTAGGCGTTGCCGCGGACCTGCGGGTAGCGGGCGTCCAGGTCGAGGTGGCGGGTGAGTTCGGCCGGGTCGCTCCAGGCGCCGGAGCCGCCCTGTTTGTAGAGCGCCTCACCGATGTACAGGTGCGTCCGGGTGCCCTCGACGGTCCGCGCCCACCACGGGACGAGCACCGCGTAGTCGGCGGCGCCGGGCCCGATGCTCCAGTACAACTGCGGGCAGATGTAGTCGATCCAGCCCTGCCGCACCCAGGTGCGGGTGTCGGCGTACAGGTCGTCGTAGGACTGGACGCCCGCGGTGGTGGCCGAGCCGAGCGGGTCGCTGGAGCGGTTGCGCCACACGCCGAACGGGCTGATGCCGAAGCGGGTGCCGGGGCGGGTGCGGCGGATGCGTTCGGCGGTCTCGCGTACCAGCAGGTCGGTGTTGTGCCGCCGCCAGCTCGCCCGGTCCGGGAAGTCCCCGCCGTACGCGGCGTACGCGGCGTCGTCGTCGAAGGGCCGGCCGGCGACCGGGTAGGGGTAGAAGTAGTCGTCCCAGTGGACGGCGTCGAGCGGGTAGCGGGCCACCGCGTCCAGCATGGCGTCCTCGACGAACCGGCGGACCTCGGGGAGCCCGGGGTTGTAGTACAGCCCGCCGCCGTAGGCGACCACCCAGTCGGGGTGGCGGCGGGCCGGGTGCCAGGGGACGAGGGCGCCGGCGTCGGCGGTGTTGGCGACGCGGTACGGGTTGAACCAGGCGTGCAGTTCCAGCCCGCGGTCGTGGGCGGCGCGCACCGCGTACCCCAGTGGGTCCCACCCCGGGTCGCGCCCCTGGGTACCGGTCAGATACCGCGACCAGGGCTCGTACCGGGACGGCCAGAAGGCGTCGGCGGCGGGTCTGACCTGGAGGATCACCGCGTTGAGCCGGCGGGTGAGCGCGGTGTCGAGGAGGGTGTCGAGTTCGGCGCGCTGGCGGTGGGCGGGCAGTCCGGGCGCGGAGGGCCAGTCGATGTTGGCGACGGTGGCGACCCACATGCCGCGGAACTGCTCGGGCCACCGGCGGTGGCGGGCGGCCGACGCCTCGGGTGCCGGCCCCGCGGCGGCCAGCAGGGTGGCCGCCGCGGCGGTGGCGAAGCGCCGGCGGTCGATCGGACGGGTACGGGCCGTGCCGGTGTCGTGCATGTCAGCCCCCTGACGTGGCGTCATGTCGGCGTCCCTCGCGACCGGTTCCTGGTGCCGCGTCAGCCGGGGTTTGCCCGGTGAGGAGCGGCGTCCGGTGCGGCGCGTCGCAAGGCGCCGGATCGACCTCGTAGTGGGCCTACTCGGTCGGTCCGGCAACGCCGCGAGGCGCCGTGCCGGGCGTCGCGACGGGGCAAACCCTGGCTGACGCGGCACCAGGGGGTCCGGGCGCGGCGGGCACGGTGGTGTGCCGATGGTAGGGCCGCGGCGGGGGCCGGGCGGTGGTACGGCACGGGGCGCGTCGCGCCGGGCGGTTAGGCTCGGTGCGGGAGGCGAGGTGATGGCGGTGGCGGCGCGGGGGTACGAGGGCGGCCCGGGGTATCCGGTGGCGGACGTCCTGGGGTATCTGGAGGGGCGCTGGCGGGTGGAGCGCGAGGTGCGGGACCTGGACGCGGGCGCCACCGGGGTCTTCCGCGGCACGGGGGTGTTCGTCCGCGAGGCACCGGGCGGGGCGCTGACGCACTCCGAGTCCGGCGAGTTCACCTGGGGCGGGGTCACCCGTCCGGCGTACCGTGGGCACCGCTTCGAGCCGGGTCCGGACGGCACGGCCCTGGTGTGCTTCGCCGACGGGCGTCCGTTCCACCCGCTGGACCTGCGCGAGGGCCGGTGGACCGCCGATCACCCGTGCTCCGCCGACCTGTACCGGGGCGAGTTCGAGGTGCTGGGGCCGGACCGCTGGCGGGTGGTGTGGACGGTGGCCGGACCCGCCAAACGGCTCTCCCTGGCGACCTGGCACGACCGGATCTGACCCCGGCTACCGTGCGGTAGGGTCGGCCCCGGGCGGCCGGGGCCCACGCGGCGGACCGTCCTTCGTCCACCCCATGACCGGGGCGGCAGAGCTCGAAGGAGAGATCAGTCATGAGCGAGGCAGGCCAGGCCGCCGGACCGCGGCCGACCGCGGCGCACGCGACGCCGCAGGGCGGTGCGGAGCCCCCGGGCGGGGACATCCGGAACGTGGGTGTCGTGGGCTGCGGGCAGATGGGCGCCGGCATCGCCGAGGTGTGCGCCCGGGCCGGTCTTGAGGTCATGGTCGCCGAGACCACCGGCGAGGCCCTGGAGCTGGGCCGCACCCGGCTGATCAACTCCCTGGAGCGCGCGGCGGAACGCGGCAAGATCACCGTCGCCGAGCGGGACGCCACCCTGGACCGGCTGTCGTTCACCACCGACCTCGGCGAGTTCGCCGACCGCGATCTGGTGATCGAGGCCGTGGTGGAGAACGAGCAGGTCAAGACCGAGATCTTCCAGGTGCTCGACCAGGTGGTGACCCGGCCGGACGCCATCCTGGCCTCCAACACCTCCTCCATCCCGCTGGTCAAGCTGGCCGTCGCCACCTCGCGGCCGGACCATGTGATGGGCATCCACTTCTTCAACCCGGCGCCGGTGCAGCGGCTGGTGGAGCTGATCCCGGCGCTGACCACCGGTGAGCAGGCCCTGCTGCGCGCCGAGAAGCTGGTCACCGACACCCTGGGCAAGCACGCCATCCGCGCCCAGGACCGTTCCGGTTTCGTGGTCAACGCGCTGCTGGTGCCGTATCTCCTCTCGGCGATCCGGATGTTCGAGTCGGGCATCGCCACCCGGGAGGACATCGACAACGGCATGGAGCTGGGGTGCGCCCACCCGATGGGCCCGCTCAAGCTCGCCGACCTGATCGGCCTGGACACCATCGCGGCGATCGCGGACAGCATGTACCACGAGTACAAGGAGCCGCTGTACGCCGCTCCCCCGCTGCTCCAGCGCATGGTGGAGGCGGGCCGGCTGGGCCGCAAGTCGGGGGCCGGGTTCTACCCGTACTGACCGGCGCCGAGGCCGTCGGCCACGGGGAGGAGGACGACCCGGTGGGCGACGGCGTCCATGGCCGGGTCGGTGCCGTCGCAGGCGGCGACCACGGGGGTGCCGGTGTCGGCGAGCGCCCGCAGGGCGGCCCAGCAGGGGCCGGGGCGCTGCGGGGCCTCCACCCGGTGGGCGCCGGTGCCGCCGAGCGCGTGGAGCAGGGCGGTGCGGGCCGGCCCCGCCGGGCCGACGACCACCAGCAGTTCCGCCCCGGCCGGGGAGACGGACGGTGCCGGGCCGAGGGCCGGGCCGACCCCGAGAGCTGTAGCCATACGCACCCTTTCCGGTGATGTGAGGGGTTTGCCCTACATCTACCAACGCGGCGGCGGTTCGGCGCTCCGGCGCACCGCAAACGGCGTCACCACGTCACCCTGGGCGCGACCCGGTCGTCAGACCCGGTACCGGTGCGGCAGCAGCGGGGCGGCCCTGCTCTGCGCGGGCACCCGGACGTCGCGGCTGAGCACCAGCACCGCCACGTCGTCCGCGAGGCGTCCGGCGGCGTGCCGCAGCAGGGCGGCGCGTACCGCCTCCACCAGCAGCGGTGGGGAGAGGGCGCCGTGCCGGAAGGCGGCCGGGGCGGCGGCGGCCAGTTCGCGGTGGAGCGGGAAGAACGCCCCCGAGGCGTCCCGGGCCTCCACCGCGCCGTCGGTGTGCAGGAAGAGCGCCTGGCCCAGGGCGAGGCGTCCGCGTTCGGCCGCCATACGGGCCGCGCGCAGCTCGCACAGGCCGAGCGGGGGGTGCGGTTCGGCGGTGGAGAGCGGCACCACCCAGGGCGCCGGGCCGTGGCCGCCGCCGATCAGATAGGGCCAGGGGTGGCCGCAGTTGAGTACCGACAGGGCGCCGTCGGAGCCCACCTCCAGCAGCAGGAGGGTGGCGAACTCCTCGGCGGTGGACTCGGCAGCCCCGTCGTGCGTCCGCTCGCGCAGATGGCGGGCGAAGGCCCGGTCGAGCCTGGCCAGCACGCCGCCGAGGTCGGCCTCGTCGTGGGCGGCCTCCCGGAAGCTGCCGAGCAGGGCGGCCACCGTGCCGATCGCGGCGAGGCCGTGGCCGCGGACGTCGCCGAGGACGGCCCGCACCCCGTAGGGCGTGGACAGCACCTCGTACAGGTCGCCGCCGACCTGGGCGCCACGGCTCGCCGACAGGTAGTCGCCGGCCACCGCGAGCCCCTCCAGCCGCCCCGGCAGCGGGCGCAGCACCGCCTGCTGGGCGGCGGCGGCGATCTCCCTGGTGCGCTCCAACTCGCCCACCAGCCGCGCCCGTCGGCCGGCGATCAGGAAGTGCGCGGTGATCACGGCCACCACGGTGAGCGCCGTGCCGATCCGGGAGGCCGCCTCGTAGGGCACGGTGGGACGGAGCGGCACCAGGGCGAGCACCGCGCACCCCGCGGCGAGCACCGCGCAGTGCCGGCGGCCACCGCCGACGCAGGCCATCGCCGGCGCCACCGCGAGCAGCGGCACCAGGCGGTCACCGCCGGGGGCCACCGCCTCCAGCGCCACCACCACGGCGATCCATGCCACCGGCACGGCCCGCAGCCACCCCCGCCACCGGCCGGCCCTCGTCCCCGGCCCGGCCCCGTCCTCGTCGCACACCCCGGTCGCGCTGCTGGTCGGGATCATTCCGACGGCTCCCCCTCGCAGCCGGTTACCTGATGCGTGGGACCGATTCTTACGACGGTATGCAGCGGAGCGAATACGCTGCGTAGGCAATTCACCCTAACGAGTGAAAGCGAAGGAGCCCGGGGTTTGCCCCCGGGCTCCTTCGCCGACCGTGGTGCCGACGTGCTGCGGCAGCGGGTCCTACGCCCCGCGGAGCACCGCGTTCACCCGGCGGCCGGCCTCGGCCACCGCCGCGTCCCGGGCCGCGGTGGCCTCCTCGGCGGTCAGCGTGCGCTCGGGCGACCGGAACCGCAGCGCGTACGCCAGCGACTTGCGGCCCTCGCCGATCTGCTCGCCGGTGAAGACGTCGAACAGCCGCAGGTCCTCCAGGAGTTCACCGGCTCCGGCGCGCAGCGCGGCCTCGACCTCTCCGGCCGGGACGGCGGCGTCCACCACCAGGGCGACGTCCTGGGTGGCCACCGGGAAGGTGGAGACCCGGGGCGCCGTCAGCGGTCCGCCGGCGGCGCTCTCCAGCAGCTCCAGGTCGAGCTCCATGGCGCAGGTGCGCTCCGGCAGGCCGAGGGCCTTGACCACCCGCGGGTGGAGCTCTCCGGCGTGCCCGAGGACGACCTCCGCGCCGTCGACCACGGCGCTCAGCGCGGCGCACCGCCCGGGGTGCCAGGGGGCGTACTGGGCCTGGCGGACGGTGAGTTCGACCTGGGCCTCGCGGGCCACGGTGCGGGCCGCCTCCACGGCGTCCGCCCAGGTCGCCGGGGTGCCCTTGCCCCACCAGCCGGCCCGCTCGCGGGCACCGGCGAGCACCACGGCGACGTGCCGCGGCTGGGCCGGCAGCGCCGCGTCGAGGGCGGCGATCTCCTCGTCCGAGGGGCGGTGCTCGACCGAGAGCCTGGGCGGCAGCGGCTCCTGGCCGGTGGGCCGGAAAACCAGGCCGGTCTCGAAGAGCGCCAGGTCGTGCGAGCCACGCCCGTCGTTGCGGCGCAGCGCCGACAGCAGCCCCGGCAGCAGCGTGGTGCGCAGCCCCGGCTCCTCGTCGGAGAGCGGGTTGACCAGGCGCACGGTGCGGCGACGCGGGTCGTCCGGCTCCAGGCCGAGCTGGTCGAGGACGGCGTCGCCGAGGAACGGGTAGTTGAGCGTCTCGACGTAACCCGCGCCGGCCAGCGCGCGACCGACGCGGCGGTGCAGCAGCTGCGAGCCGGTCAGCCCACGGCCGGTCGGCAGCTGCGGCAGGGTCGAGGGCAGGTTCTCGTAGCCCTCCAGCCGGATGACCTCTTCGGCCAGGTCGTTGGGGTCGCGCAGGTCGGGGCGCCAGCTCGGCACGGTGACGAGGAGTTCGTCGGTGCCGTAGACGTCGCAGCCGATCTCCTGGAGCCGGCGCACCACGGTCTCGCGGCCGTAGACGGCACCGGCGACCCGGTCGGGGTGGTCGGCGGGGATGGTGATGGTGCGTGGCGCGGAGGGCGAGATGACCTCGGTGACGCCGCTGTCCGCGGTGCCGCCGGCCAACAGCACCAGCAGGTCGACGGTGCGCTGCGCGGCGGCCGAGGCGGCCTGCGGGTCGGTGCCGCGCTCGAAGCGCCGGGCGGCCTCGGAGGAGAGCTTGTGCCGGCGGGAGGTACGGGCGATGGCGACCGGGTCGAAGTGGGCCGCCTCGATGACCACCTCGGTGCTGGCGCCGTGGTCGTCGATCTCGGTGCCGGCGCCGCCCATCACCCCGGCCAGGCCGATCGGCCCGGTGTTGTCGGTGATCACCAGGTCCTCGGGGTCCAGCGTGCGCTGGGCGCCGTCGAGGGTGGTGAGCTTCTCGCCCGGCTGCGCCCGGCGCACCCCGATCGGGCCGTCGAGCCGGCCGCGGTCGTAGGCGTGCAGCGGCTGGCCGAGTTCGAGCATCACGTAGTTGGTGACGTCGACGGTGAGCGAGACCGGGCGCATGCCGGCCTTCTGGAGCCGGCGCTGGAGCCAGATCGGGGAGCGGGCCTGCGGGTCCAGGCCGGTCACCGTGCGGGCGGTGAAGCGGTCGCAGCCGATCGGGTCGGCGACGGCCACCGGGTGGCCGAAGGAGTTGGGGGCGGGCACGTCCAGCAGCGCCGGGTCGCGCAGCGGCAGCCCGTAGGCGATCGCGGTCTCCCGGGCGACGCCGCGCATGGACAGGCAGTAGCCGCGGTCCGGGGTGACGGCGATGTCGAGGACCTCGTCCACCAGCTCCAGCAGCTCGATGGCGTCGGTGCCGGGCTCGTACTCCGGCGGCAGCACGATGATGCCGTCGTGGTCGTCGCCCATGCCCAGCTCGCGGGCGGAGCAGATCATGCCCTCGGAGACCTTGCCGTAGGTCTTGCGCGAGGAGATCTGGAAGTCGCCGGGGAGCACGCCGCCCGGCAGGATCACCACGACCTTGTCGCCGACGGCGAAGTTGGTGGCACCGCAGACGATGTTCTGCGGCTCGCCGGTCCCTCCCCCAGAGCCTCCGGCCTGGGAGGTGCCCCCCGCGTCGCCGACGTCCACCTGGCAGTAGCGGATCGGCTTCTTGAAGCCGGACAGCTCCTCGATGGCGAGCACCCGGCCCACCACCAGCGGGCCCTTGAGGCCGGCGCCGAGCTGTTCCACCCGCTCGACCTCCAGGCCGGCCGAGACCAGCTTGGCCTGCACGTCCCGCCCGGTCTCACCGGCCGGCAGGTCGACGTACTCCCGGAGCCACGAAAGCGGCGCCCGCATCAGATCTCCATCCCGAACGGAAGGGTGAAGCGCACGTCACCCTCGACGATGTCTCGCATGTCCTCGATGTTGTGGCGGAACATCAGCATCCGCTCGATGCCGAAGCCGAACGCGAAACCGCTGTACTTGTCGGTGTCCACACCACAGGCGCGCAGCACCCGGGGGTTGACCATGCCGCAGCCGCCCAGCTCGATCCAGCCCTCGGAGGAGCAGGTGCGGCAGGGCCGGTCCGGGTTGCCGACGGATTCGCCGCGGCAGACGTAGCAGACCATGTCCATCTCGGCGGACGGCTCGGTGAAGGGGAAGAAGTTGGGCCGCAGCCGGGTGGTCATGCCCTCGCCGAAGAGCGCCTGCACCATGTGGTCCAAGGTGCCCTTGAGGTCGGCCATGGTCAGTCCCTCGTCCACGGCGAGCAGCTCGACCTGGGTGAAGACCGGGGTGTGGGTGGCGTCCAGCTCGTCGGTGCGGTAGACGCGGCCGGGGCAGATCACGTAGACCGGGGGCTCCCGGTCGATCATGGAGCGGATCTGCGAGGGCGAGGTGTGGGTGCGCAGCACCACCCCGCTCTCCTCGTCCTTGGCCTGGCCGTCGCGGCGGACGAAGAAGGTGTCCTGCATCTCCCGGGCCGGGTGGTCCGGCGGGAAGTTGAGGGCGTCGAAGTTGAACCACTCGGCCTCGACCTCGGGGCCCTCCACGACCTGGTAGCCCAGGGCCACGAAGACGTCCGCGATGCGGTCGGCGAAGGTGGTCATCGGGTGGCGGGCACCGGCCGGGCGGCGGTCGTACGGCAGCGTGACGTCCACCGCCTCCTCGACCAGCACCCGGGCGTCGCGCTCGGCCTCCAGCTCCTCCTGGCGCTTCTTGAGGGCCTGGTTGACCGCGCCGCGCGCCTGGCCGACCCGCTTGCCGGCCTCGGCCTTGGCCTGCGGGGGCAGCGCGCCGATCTCCCGATTGGCGAGCGCGAGCGGCGAGCGGTCCCCGGTGTGGGCGGTTTTCACCTCGCGCAGCGCGTCCAGGTCACCCGCGGCGGCGATGGCGGCGATCGCCTCGTCGCGCATCCGCTCGACTTCTTCTGGTTTCAATGCCTCGACCTCGACAGGGTCGTACGACTTGTTGGGTGCCGACATCTCTTCCCGTGCTTCCGGTTGCTGGCGCGCGGCCTGTGCCCGGCCGTGGACGGCCGAAGGGGCCAAAGGCCGAGTCTACTGGGCCGGGCGGGCGGCGCCGGACCCGGCGGGGGCCGGGCCGCCTTCCGCCGGGCGCCCGCCGGGTCCGGTGCCGTCAGGACATGAAGGCGGGCGCCCCGGCGGGCAGGACGAATCGGAACTGGGCGCCGCCGCCGGGGGCCCGGCCGACGGTGATGGTGCCGCCGTGCGCCTCGACGATGCCCTTGACGATGTACAGGCCAAGCCCGGTGCCGCCGCGCTTGTTGCCCCGCCAGAAGCGGGTGAAGACGCGGTTCATCGACTCCTCCGGGATCCCCGGCCCCTCGTCGCTGACGGTCACGGACGTGCCCGGCCGGCCCCGCTCCTGGGGCGGGCAGGGCGCCAGGTCGATGGTGACGGTCCCCTCGCCGTGGCGCACCGCGTTCTCCAGCAGGTTGCCGAGCACCTGCTGGATCTTGTCGGGGTCGGCCCACAGCACCGGCAGTTCGCCGGCCACCCGGATCCGGAAGCGGTCCGCGGCGGCGCCGGCGGCGATCTGCGCCTCCACGTTGCGCCGGACCGCGGCGGCGATCTCCACCGGCTGGCGGCGCACCTCCAGGCGGCCGGAGTCGATGCGGGAGATGTCGAGGAGTTCGGCGATCAGCCGGGTGACCCGGTTGGCGTCGGCGTCCACCGTTTCCAGCATCACCTTCTTCTGGTCGTCGGTGAACCGCTCCCACTTGGCCAGCAGGGTGGCGGTGAACCCCTTGACGGAGGTCAGCGGGGAGCGCAGTTCATGGGCGACGGTGGCGATCAGCTCGGCGTGGCTGCGTTCGGTGCGCCGCCGGGCCTCGGTGCCGCGCAGCGCGACGACGACCTGGCGGACCGGCCCGGTGGGGCGTTCGCGCACGTAGCGGGCGGAGACCAGGACCTCCCGGCCGCCGGGGAGCAGCAGGTTGCGTTCCGGGTGGCCGATCCGGATGGCCAGCCCGCGGTACGGGTCGGTCAGCGGCCACCAGCGGCGTCCCTCCAGGTCCTCCAGGGGCAGCGCGCTCTCCAGCGGGCGGCCCACCACGTCGGAGGGGCGCAGCGCGGTGATCCGGGCGGCGGCGGCGTTGAAGCAGACCACCCGGCCGTGCTCGTCGGCGACCACCAGGCCGTCCGGCAGGTCGTCGGGGTGCACGGCGAGGCCGCCCGGCGCGGCGTACGGCACCACCGGCACGGTCAGCGGTGTTGTGACGTCCATCCCCGTGCGTACCCCCTCTCGGGCCGGCCTCGCAGGTCGGGCTCGGCCCCGCTTCGGCCGCGGCCGGTGCCGCTCCCTGGGCGTCCGCCTCGGGCCGCCACCCTACCGGGCGGAGGGGACGGTGCGGCACCCTCCGGGGGCGCGCTGGGCGCGCGCGGAGGCGTACAGGCACACGGCGGCGGCGGTGGCCAGGTTGAGGCTCTCGGCGCGCCCGTGGATGGGGACGCGCACCACCTCGTCGGCGAGGTCCCGGGTCTGCTGCGGCAGCCCCCACGCCTCGTTGCCGAAGATCCAGGCGGTGGGGCCGCCCATGGCGCCCCGGTCGAGCTCGGCGTCGAGGTCGCGGTCGCCGGCGCCGTCGGCGGCCAGCAGCCGCACCCCGGCGGCGCGCAGCCCGGCGACCGCCCGCTCCACCGGCACCCCGACCGCCACCGGCAGGTGGAACAGGCTGCCCACGGAGGCGCGGACCGCCTTGGGGTTGTACAGGTCCACCGAGGCGTCGGTGAGCACCACCGCGTCGGCGCCGGCCGCGTCGGCGCAGCGCAGCACCGTTCCGGCGTTGCCGGGGTCGCGGACGTGGGCGAGGACGGCCACCAGGCGCGGCCGGGCGTCCAGGATGCGCTCGAAGGGGACGTCGAGGAAGCGGCACAGGCCGACGATGCCCTGCGGGGTGACCGTGTCGCAGATGGCGGCGACCACCTGTTCGGTGGCGGTGAGCACCGGGACGCCGGCCGCCCGGGCGGCGTCGACCACGTCCGCGTGGCGTTCGGCGGCCTCGGGGGTGGCGTAGACCTCGACCAGGTGGCCGGCGGCCTCCCGGACGGCCTGCGGACCCTCGGCGATGAACCGGCGCTCCTTGCCGCGGAAGCTGCGCTTGGCCAGCCTGCGGGCGGCGGTGACGCGGGGGGATCGCAACGAGGTCAGCTCGGGGCTCGCCATGCGGGGTGCTCGTTTCGGGTCGGACGGAGTACTCGGTGCGGACGGAGTACGGGGCGGGGGCGGTGGCGCCGGGCGGACAGCACACGGACCCGCAGGCGGATGCCTGCGGGTCCGGAAGGAGCGCCTGGGTGGGTCAGGCGGCCTTGGGGGCGTTGACGTCGCTCGGCAGCGCCTTCTGGGCCACCTCGACCAGAGCGGCGAACGCGCCCGCGTCGTTGACCGCCAGCTCGGCGAGGATCTTGCGGTCCACCTCGACGCCGGCGGCCTTCAGACCCTGGATGAAGCGGTTGTAGGTCATGCCGTTGGCGCGGGCGGCGGCGTTGATCCGCTGGATCCACAGCTGCCGGAAGTCGCCCTTGCGCTTCTTGCGGTCGTTGTAGTTGTAGACGAGTGAGTGGGTGACCTGCTCCTTCGCCTTGCGGTACAGGCGGGAGCGCTGGCCACGGTAGCCGCTGGCCTGCTCGAGGATTGCCCGGCGCTTCTTGTGGGCGTTCACTGCCCGCTTGACGCGTGCCACTTGGTTACTCCTTGGATGGGACCGCGGGGGTACTCACGCGGTCCGAAACGTTGTCGGTCCCGGTCTGCTGGGCGCGCCCCGGTGCGGGGCGCGGCCGTCACTTGCCGAGAAGCTTCTTGATCTTCTTGGCGTCGGCCGGGGCCATCTCGGTCGTGCCGGTCAGGCGGCGCGTCAGGGTGGACGACTTGCGCTCGAGCAGGTGGCGCTTGCCGGCGCGCTCACGCAGCACCTTGCCGGAGCCGGTGATCTTGAACCGCTTGCTCGCACCGCTGTGCGTCTTGTTCTTCGGCATGGCGCCGTAGTCTCCTCGTCGCTGGCCCTCCCGCCCGCCGTCAGAACGGGCGGAGAGCGTCAGAACTGCATGCTTTTGCGTGACCCGGGATGCGGGACCCCGGGATTCGTACGGACCTCAGCCGGCGTCGGCCGGGGCGTCCTCGGACGCCTCCTCCTCCTGCTGCGGCTGGCGACCGGCCTTGCGGGCGGCCTGCGCCTCGCGGGCCTCGGCCATCGCCTCGGTCTTCTTCTTGTGCGGACCGAGAACCATGATCATGTTCCGGCCGTCCTGCTTCGGGTTGGACTCCACGAAGCCGAGATCCTGGACGTCCTCCGCGAGCCGCTGGAGCAGCCGGTAGCCCAGCTCGGGGCGGGACTGCTCACGGCCACGGAACATGATCGTGATCTTGACCTTGTCGCCCTGCTTGAGGAACCGGACGACGTGACCCTTCTTGGTGTCGTAGTCGTGCGGGTCGATCTTCGGCCGGAGCTTCATCTCCTTGATGACCGTGTGCGCCTGGTTCTTGCGCGCCTCACGGGCCTTCATGGCCGACTCGTACTTGAACTTCCCGTAGTCCATGAGCTTGCACACGGGGGGTCGGGCGGTAGCCGCGACCTCGACCAGGTCCAGGTCGTACTCCTGTGCGAGCTCCAGGGCCTTGGCAAGCGGCACGATGCCGACCTGCTCGCCACTGGGACCGACGAGTCGCACCTCGGGGACGCGAATCCGGTCGTTGATGCGGGGCTCGGCGCTGATGGGGCCTCCTCGGTTGCACCACGCGGCCGTCTGGCGGACAGCCGCGCCCTTCAAGTCTTCGTCTCGACCCCGCCCCCGGAACGCACGAAACGCCCCGGACGGACACAGGCGGGGCTCCGTACAACCGGGAGCACCGCCGCGTTTGTTCCGCGGGGCGCATCGGCAGCTTGGGCGCACGCGGCGCCGACTGCCTGACCGGAACCCGCCGACCCGAAGGCCGGTCAGGTGGGAGGGGAGCTCCACTTGCGGGCCGGACACATGGTGTGACCGGCCGGTCGATCTCCAAGCATAGCAGTGACCCGGCGTGGCCCCCAATCGCCGGTCCGGCCCGCCGCCCGGTCGCACACCCGAACGGCTCTGGGCCTATCGTGGGCCTCATGAGCGACCCGATCTCCCCGGCCCCCGAGTCCGTCGAACCGGACTTCGACACCATGACGCGTGACATCGCGGACGTGCCCGCGGTCGAGGTGATCACCACCGTCGCCGTGCACCTGATGAGCGCCGCGGCGGTCAATCTGGGGCTCGCCGAGGACGGCGCCGACCACAAGGACCTGGACGAGGCCCGCAAGCTGATCACCGCGCTGGCCGGGCTGGTGACCGCCGGCGCCACCGAGATCGGCTCCTACCACGCCGCCCCGCTGCGGGACGGCCTGAAGTCGCTCCAGCTCGCCTTCCGGGAGGCCTCCGTGGTCCCCGACGAGCCGGGCCAGGGCCCCGGCGAGAAGTACACCGGCCCGGTCCTGGGCTGACCGCGCCGCCTCAGCGGGGCGCCTCGTCGGCGGCCACCGTCCCGGCGACCCCCGCTCCCCCTCCCCCGTCCCGCGCCGCCTGCCAGGAGCAGGCCGTCCGGTACGCCAGCGCCGCCAGCGCCGCGCCGGCCAGCGGGGCCACCACGAACAGCCACAACTGCGTCAGCGCCGCCCCGCCCGCGAAGAGCGCGGGGCCCAGACTGCGCGCCGGGTTGACCGAGGTGCCGGTCAGCGGGGCGCCGACCAGGTGGACGGCGGCCAGCGCGGCGGCGTAGGGCAGCACGGCCGACCCGGTCAGCGTGGTCCGCCGGGTGACCGCCAGCACCACGTACACCAGCAGGAAGGTCAGCACCAGCTCGGCCAGGAAGGCCCCGCCGGCGCCGATCCCCACCGCGGAGCGGTCCGCGTAGCCGTTGCTGCCGAAGGCGCCCTGGGTGCGCAGACCGGGCACCTGGCGGACGACCAGGTACAGCAGCGCGGCGCCGGTGACGGCCCCGAGCAGTTGCGCGCCCCAGTAGCCGGCCGCCCGGCGCACGTCCAGCCGCCCGGCGAGCAGCGTGCCCAGGGTGACCGCCGGGTTCAGGTGGCAGCCGGAGACCGGGCCGACGACGTACCCCAGCGCCAGCAGCGTCAGCCCGAAGGCCAGCGCGATGCCGAGGGTGCCGATGTACTCGCCGGCCAGCACGGCGGCGCCGACGGCGACGAAGACGAGCAGCAGGGTGCCGAGGAACTCACCGGCTACCGCGGGGCGGTCCATGGGCGTCTCCCGGGGACGGGCGGCATGGTCATCCGCCAGTCTCGGTCAGCCCGGCCACCCCCACATCTCGGCGGACCCCGGCGCGCGGGACCGCCGGCGGCTCAGCGGGTGAAGAGCGGTTCGCCGGGGACGGTGACGCCGGGCGGCAGCAGGGCCAGGTCCAGGCCGCGCACCAGCCGGCCGCGCAGCGTCTCGTCGGCGGCGAGCGCGGTGGCCACCGACTGGGCGACCGGGCCGGGCTCGGCACCCTCGGCCAGCACCAGGCCGACGGTGCCGTCGCTGTCCTTGGCGGGGACGAGGTAGGCGCGGACCACCGCGGACTGCGCGGCGATCACCTCCCGTACCGCCCGGCCGACCTCGGGGTCGGTGAGCGGGTCGAGGCGGTCGCGGCCGGCGGCCAGCGCCCGCAGCGCCGGGCCGGCCAGCGCGTAGGGCACCGGTCCGGCCATGTCGATCAGCAGCGTGTCGGCCCCCTCGTGGGCGAGCGCCTGGAGCGCCTGGCCCAGCGGGACGGCCACCGGGCGGGCGTCGGGGCGCCAGCGGGCCAGTGTCTGCGTCGAGGTGAACGCGGGCAGCGCCTTGCGTCCGTCGGGCGCCTGGATGGTGGGCACCGCCATCTCGCTGGACTTCTCCCGGCGCAGCCCGTCGGGGCCCTGCTCCGCCTCGCCGAGCACCGCCACCACCGGCACCAGCAGCCGGGCCCCGCGCAGCGCCGCGACCACCCGCGCCTCGGCGCCGCGGTCCGCCGCGTACGCGGTCAGCGCCGCCGCGAGCTTCGGGTCGGCGCTGCCGTCGTCGTCGGCGAAACCGGGGTCCGGGATGTTCTTGTCAGCCACCGCACGAGCGTATCGGCCGGGCGTCGCGGGCCGGGGACGGGGGCGGACGGGAGGTTCAGCGCCGCCGGCCGGCCGCCACCGCGCGCAGGATTCCGGCGGCCACCAGCAGCGCCAGCCCGGCCAGCGCGCCCGCCGTGGCGAGCGCGCCGGTGCCGGAGGCGGGCCGGGCGGCGGGCGGCGCGGCCTGCGGGCCGGGGCCGAAGTACCGCCGGGCGTAGCGGGCGACCGGCGGGGTCGGCGCCGCCGCGGTGAGCCGGGCCGCGGCGGCCAGCGCGGCGGGCGGGTCGATCATGCCGGTGCCCACCGCGTCGTCGCGCCCGTCCGCCGGGGCGTCCTGGGTGGTCGACTCCAGCACCTGTTTGACCTGGGCGGGGCTGAGCCGGGGGTAGGCGGAGCGGAGCAGCGCGGCGGTGCCGGAGACGTAGGCGGCGGCGGCGCTGGTGCCCCACCCCTCGTAGTAGCGGCGGTCCGGGTCGGCGATGACCACGTCCACCCCGGGCGCGCCGACCGCGGCGTACCAGCGGCGGGTGGAGAAGGCGGCCCGGCGGCCGTGCCGGTCGACCGCGGCCACCGCGATGACGCCGGGGTAGGCGGCCGGGTAGGAGACGGGGCTGCCGTCCTCGCCGCCGTTGCCGGCCGAGGCCACCAGGACGACGCCCTTGCCGAGCGCGTACTGCACGGCGTCGTCCTCGGCGGCGTCGGGGTGGGCGGAGTCGCTGTCGTCGCCGAGCGAGAGGTTGATGACGTCGGCGCCGTGGTCGACGGCCCAGCGGATGCCCTGGGCGAGGGCGCCGCCGCGGGTGGAGCGGGCCTGGCGGCGCTGCGGGTCGCTGTCCTCCAGGATCACCCGTACCGGCAGGATCCGGGCCTGCGGGGCGATGCCCATCACCCCGCTGTCGTGGCCGGGCCCGTGGCCGTGGCCGGCGATGATCCCGGCCATCGCGGTGCCGTGCCGGGCCCAGGAGGTGTCGCCGCGCCGGGCGCCGAAGCCGACCAGGTCGGTGCCGTCGAGCACGTTGCCGGTCAGGTCGGGGTGGGTGGCGTCGACGCCGGTGTCGAGGACGGCGACGGTGACGCCGGCGCCCCGGGTGGTCTCCCAGGCGGCCTGGGCGTCCAGGGTCTGCAACGGCCACTGCTGGTCCCGGATGGGGTCGGCGTGGACGGCGGCGACGGGCAGCAGCACGAGGGCGAGGGCGGCGAGCAGCGCGGTGAGCGCGCGGTGGGGGCGTACGGTCACCGGCGCGCTCCGAGGGTGCTCCGGTCCGCGGCGGCCTGGACCGCGTCGCCGAACGTCCGGGAGACGGCGTCGGCCAGCCCCTGCGCGTCGTGGCCGAGTCCGGCCTGGGCGGCCACCGAGGTCGCCCGCTCGGCGGTGGCCGCGGCGGCGGGCTGCGGGTCGGTGACGGGGCGTGCGTCGGCGAAGCCGCTGACCGCGTAGACCACGAACGGCAGGGTGCCGGATATGCGTACCGTCCAGCTGGCCCGCTGGGCGGGGCCGAAGCCGGCCGACAGGGTGCCGGGGAAGGCCACCGGACGGGGCATCAACTCCCGCCGGGAGCCAAGCCGTTGGGTGTTCCAGTGGTCCCGCAGCGCGGCGCAGGAGGCGGCGTCCGCGGTGGTGACGACCACGCCGACGGTGGTGACGTCGCTGGAGGTGGAGTCGGCGTAGGTGGCGCGCAGCAGCCGGGCGCAGCCGAGGGGGGCCAGCGCCCGGGCGAGGGCGGGGTCGAAGGCTCCGGCGCAGTCGCTGTCGGGGGCCACCCCGACGCGCGTCCAGGAGCGGTCGGCGCCGCCGGGTCCGGCCGCGCGGCCGGTGACGACCGGGGGGAAGAGGGTGTCGACCGGGACGCTGTGCCACACCGTGCGGGCGTCGGCGTAGGCGCGGGCGGCGGTGTCCCGGGCGGAGCTGGCGGCGGCCGGGTCGCCGCCGAGCAGGCGTCCGGCGGCGGCGCCGCCGAGCAGTCCGACGCCGAGCACCAGGCAGAGTCCGGCGGCGGCGCCCGCGCCGAACCGGCGGCCGGGCCGCTGCGGTGCCGGGGCGGCGGCCGTGGCCCAGGGCGGGGCGTCGCCGAAGGCGCCGTACGGGGCGGGCGGGGCGGCGGGCGGGGGTGGTGTCTCGCCGCCGACTCCGGTTCCCACCCGGTGCCCCCTCCTGGCCGGCGCGTGTGCGCGTCATGTGGTCAACACACCGGGTCCGCGCGGCGGATCCCGGTTCCCGGACGTCACTCTACGGGTTCCGGGCGGGCGCGCGTGCCCCGGTTCGGGTCTTGTCGCCCGGCCGCGCAGCGGGCAAGCTGCCCGCATGTCTTCGGCCGCAGACCGGGCCCGCTACGACCGGGCCACCGCACATCTCGACGCGCCGCTCGCCGTGGTGGACCTCGCCGCGTTCGACGCCAACGCCGCGGACCTGGTGCGGCGGGCGGGTGGCAAGCCGGTACGGGTGGCGAGCAAGTCGGTGCGCTGCCGCGCGCTGCTGGAACGGGTGCTGGAACGGGACGGTTTCGCCGGCGTGATGGCGTTCACGCTCGCCGAGTCGCTGTGGCTGGCCCGGGCCGGGTTCGCGGACGTGCTGCTGGCGTACCCGTCGGCCGACCGGGCGGGGTACGCGGAGCTGGCCGGTGACGCCAAGGCGGCGGGCGCGGTGACGGTGATGGTGGACGATCCGGCGCAGCTCGACCTGATCGACGCGGCGCGGGGCGGTGGCGGCGAGGAGATCCGGGTCTGCCTGGAGCTGGACACCAGTTGGCGCCCGCTGGGCGGCAAGCTGCGGGTGGGCCCGCGCCGTTCGCCGCTGTGGGATCCGGCGGCGCTGGCGGAGCTGGCCCGGGCGGTGGCCCGGCGGCCGGGGTTCCGGCTGGTGGGGCTGATGGCGTACGAGGGCCATGTGGCCGGGGTGGGGGACGCGGTGGCCGGGCGGCCGGTGCGTTCCCGGGTGGTGCGGGCGATGCAGGCGGCGGCCTCGCGGGAGCTGGCGGTGCGCCGGGCGGCGGCGGTACGGGCGGTGCGCGAGGTCGTGCCGGAGCTGGAGTTCGTCAACGGCGGCGGCACCGGCAGCGTGGAGCGGACGGCGGCGGAGGCGGCGGTGACCGAGGTGGCCGCGGGGTCGGGGCTGTTCATGCCGCGGCTGTTCGACCACTACACGGCGTTCCGCGGGTCGCCGGCCGCCCTGTTCGCGCTGCCGGTGGTGCGCCACCCCGGGGTGGGTGTGGTGACCGTGCTCGGCGGCGGCTACCCGGCCTCCGGGGTGCCGGGGCGCGACCGGCTGCCGCAGCCGTATCTGCCGCCGGGGCTGCGGTACGACCCGCGGGAGGGCGCCGGCGAGGTGCAGACGCCGCTGCTGGGGTCGGCGGCGGACGATCTGCTCATCGGTGACCGGGTGTGGTTCCGGCACGCCAAGGCGGGCGAACTGTGCGAGCGGTTCGCCGCGTTGCACCTGGTGGACGGCGACCGGGTGGCGGAGACGGTGCCCACCTACCGGGGCGAGGGCCGCACCTTCCTGTGACCCACTACAGCGGGGTGACGTAGGCGCCGGAGATGCCGCCGTCGACCAGGAACTCCGAGCCGGTGATGAACGAGGAGTCGTCGCTGGCGAGGAAGGCGACGGCGGCGGCGATCTCGGAGGCTTCGGCGAACCGGCCGAGCGGGATGTGCACCAGGCGGCGGGCGGCGCGTTCCGGGTCCTTGGCGAAGAGTTCGCGCAGCAGCGGGGTGTCGACCGGCCCGGGGCACAGGGCGTTGACCCGGATGCCCTCGCGGGCGAACTGCACGCCCAGTTCGCGGCTCATGGCGAGCACGCCGCCCTTGGAGGCGGTGTAGGAGATCTGCGAGGTGGCGGCGCCCATCACGGCGACGAAGGAGGCGGTGTTGATGATGGAGCCGCGGCGCTGCCGGCGCATGTAGGGCAGGACGGCCTTGCAGCACAGGTAGACGGAGGTGAGGTTGACCTCCTGGACGCGGCGCCAGGCGTCGATGCCGGTGGTGAGGATGGAGTCGTCGTCGGGGGGTGAGACGCCCGCGTTGTTGAAGGCGATGTCGACCGAGCCGTAGGTGTCGTGGGCGGCCTGGAACATCGCCTCGACCTGGTCGGCGTCGGTGACGTCGGCCTTGACGTAGAGTCCGCCGGTCTCGGCGGCGGCGGCTTTGCCCGCGGTCTCGTCGATGTCGGCGCAGACCACGTTGGCGCCCTCGGAGGCGAGCCGGCGGGCGGTGGCCAGGCCGATGCCGCTGCCGGCGCCGGTGATCACGGCGGTGCGGCCGGGCAGCCGGCGGCAGACGGCCTCGTCGGTGGGGTGGGGCATGGGTCATCCCTCCGTGCTGATGAAGACGTTCTTGGTCTCGGTGAAGGCGGCGAGGGCGCCGGGGCCGAGTTCCCGGCCGAGTCCGGAGTGGCCGAAGCCGCCGAAGGGGGTCCAGTAGCGCACCGCACTGTGGGAGTTGACCGACAGGTTGCCGGCGGTGACCGCGCGGGCGACCCGGACGGCCCGGCCGACGTCGCGGGTCCACAGCGAGCCGGCGAGGCCGTAAGCGGTGGCGTTGGCCAGCCGTACCGCGTCGGCCTCGTCCGCGAACGGGAGGACGACGGCGACCGGGCCGAAGATCTCCTCGGTGGCGGCGGGGGCGTCCTCGGCCACCCCGGTGAGCACGGTGGGCGGGTACCAGAAGCCGGGTCCGGCGGGCGCGGTGCCGCGGATGGCGGCCGGAGCGTCCTCGGGGACGTAGCCGCGTACCCGTTCGCGGTGGGCGGCGGAGATCAGCGGGCCGAGATCGGTGGCCGGGTCGGCGGGGTCGCCCACGGTGACGGACTTCACGTGGGGTTCGAGGAGTTCCAGGAAGCGGTCGTGGACGGATGCCTGCACCAGGATGCGGCTGCGGGCGCAGCAGTCCTGGCCGGTGTTGTCCAGGAACGACATCGGGGCGGTGGCGGCGGCCCGTTCCAGGTCGGCGTCGGCGAAGACGATGTTGGGGGACTTGCCGCCCAGTTCGAGGGTGACGCGTTTGACCCGGGCGGCGCAGCGGGCCATGACCTCCTTGCCGACGGCGGTGGAGCCGGTGAAGACGATCTTGGCGACGCCGGGGTGGTCGACGAGCGCGGTGCCGGTGACCGGTCCGGCGCCGGGGAGCACCTGGAACAGGTCCTCGGGAAGTCCCGCGTCCAGGGCGAGCGCGGCCAGCCGCAGGGCGGTCAGCGGGGTGGTCTCGGCGGGTTTGAGCAGGACGGCGTTGCCGGCCGCGAGCGCCGGCGCGGTGGCCCAGGCGGCGATGGGCATGGGGAAGTTCCAGGGGGCGATGACGCCGACGACGCCGATGGGTTCGTGGAAGGTGACGTCGAGGCCGCCGGGGACGGGGATCTGGGCGCCGGTGAGCCGTTCGACGCCGCCGGCCGCGTAGTCCAGCAGGTCGCGGACGTTGCCCGCCTCCCAGCGGGCGTTGCCGACCGGGTGGCCGGCCTCGCGGACCTCCAACCGGGCCAGTTCTTCGAGGTGTTGGTCGACGGTGGCGGCGAAGCGGCGCAGCAGCCGGGCCCGGTCGGCGGGGGCGGCGGCGGCCCAGTCGCGCTGGGCGCGGGCCGCCCGGGTGACGGCCCGGTCGACCTCGTGGGGGGTGGTGGCGGGGACGGTGGCGATGACGTCCTCGGTGGCCGGGTCGAGCACCTGGTGCTCGGTGGGGTGGTCGGGCACGTGCGTCCTCACATGCGCTCGAAGGATCGGTAGCGTTCCCAGTCGGTGACGGCCGCGTCGAAGGCGTCCTGTTCGACGCGGGCCATGGTGGTGTAGTGGTCGACGACCTCGTCGCCGAAGGCGTCCCGGGCCAGGGCGCTGCCCTGCCACAGGGCGGCGGCCTCGCGCAGCGTGGCGGGTACGTGGTCGGCGTCGCCACGGTAGGCGTTGCCGGTGCAGGCGGGCGGCAGCGGGAGTCGGTGGTCGACGCCGTGCAGCCCGGCCGCGATCATCCCGGCGACGGCGAGGTAGGGGTTGACGTCGCCGCCGGGCACCCGGTTCTCGAAGCGCAGCGAGGGGCCGTGGCCGACGACGCGCAGCGCGCAGGTGCGGTTGTCCGGCCCCCAGGCCACCGCGGTGGGGGCGAAGGAGCCGGGGCGGTAGCGCTTGTAGGAGTTGATGTTGGGGGCGTACAGCAGGGTGAACTCGCGCAGTGCGGCGAGCTGTCCGGCCAGGAAGTGGCGCATCGTGGCGGACATGCCGTGCTCGCCGCCGGGGTCGGCGAGGACGGGTGCGCCGGAGTCGTCGCGGAGCGAGAGGTGGATGTGGCAGGAGTTGCCCTCGCGTTGGTCGTACTTGGCCATGAAGGTGAGCGCCTTGCCTTCCTGGGCGGCGATCTCCTTGGCCCCGGTCTTGTAGATCACGTGCTGGTCGCAGGTGGTCAGCGCGTCGTCGTAGCGGAAGGTGATCTCGTGCTGGCCGAGGTTGCACTCGCCCTTGGCGGACTCCACGGTCATCCCGGCGGCGGCCATCTCGTTGCGGACGCGGCGCAGCAGGGGTTCGACGCGTCCGGTGCCGAGGACGGAGTAGTCGACGTTGTACTGGTTGGCCGGGTGCAGTCCGCGGTAGCCGTCGCGCCAGGCGTCCTCGTAGGTGTCGTTGAAGACGATGAACTCCAGCTCGGTGCCGACCTGGGCGCTCCAGCCGCGTGCGGCGAGGCGGTCGAGCTGGCGGCGCAGGATCTGCCGGGGGGAGGCGGCGACCGGGGTGCCGTCGTGCCAGGCGAGGTCGGCCAGGACCAGGGCGGTGCCGGGGTGCCAGGGGGTGCGGCGGGCGGTGGCGGGGTCGGGGCGCAGGGCGAAGTCGCCGTAGCCGCGTTCCCAGGAGGACATCGCGTAGCCGTCGACGGTGTTCATGTCGGCGTCCACCGCGAGCAGGTAGTTGCACCCCTCGGTGCCGCCGGTGAGGACCTCGTCGAGGAAGAACCGGGCCGCGAAGCGCTTGCCCTGGAGGCGGCCCTGCATGTCGGTGAAGGCCAGGACGACGGTGTCGAGCTCGCCGGATTCCACGAGCCGCCCTAGCTCCGGCGTCGTCAGCGGCGGTGTGCGCTGGGCCACGGGGTGAGCCTCCCTGTCGGTGGGCCGGGGGGCCTAAGGTATGGGCTCGTACCTTTGGTTGGGAAGAGGGCGCGGGAGACGTCGCGGAGGGATGCCGGTGAGCGGGTCGCGGGAGCGGGGGCCCGGCGCGGCCGGACCGGTGGTGCCGGGGCTGCGTCCGGTGCGGGCGGGCAGCGGTTTCGAGGAGGCGCTGGAGCAGATACTCCAGGTGCTGCGGCTGGGCCTGGTGGCCTACGGTGAACGGCTGCCGCCGGAGCGGGAGTTGGCCGAGCGGCTGCGGATCAGCCGGGTGACGCTGCGCGAGGTGCTCAAGGTGCTCCAGGACGAGGGGCTGGTGGAGTCCCGGCGCGGCCGGTACGGCGGCACCTTCGTGCGGTACCGGGCGGGCGGCGTGGACCCCGTGGCCGGCCCCGGCGGCCGGGACGAACTGCGGCGCCGCATCGCCCGGGTGGACCTGGCGGACGTGCTGCGCTTTCGCGAGGTGCTGGAGGTGGGGGCGGCCGAGCAGTGCGCGGCGCGGGAGTTGGCGCGGGGGGAGCGCGAGCGGCTGCGGGAGGCGTTCGCCGCCACCGGTGCCGCGCCGCTGGGCGAGTACCGCCGGCTGGACACCCGGCTCCATCTGACGCTGGCCGAGCTGTCCGGCTCACCGTCCCTGGCCGCCGCCTACGCCTCGGTGCGGGCCCAGGTCAACGACCTGCTGGACGCCATCCCGCTGCTGGTGCGCAACCTGGAGCACTCGCAGGCGCAGCACGCCGCGCTGGTGGACGCCGTGCTGGAGGGGGACGCGGAGGGGGCGCGCGAGGTGATGCGTGAGCACTGCGCGGGGACGGCGGCGTTGCTGCGCGGCTTCCTGAGCTGACCCGGCCGGGGTCTTGCCCGCCGCCGTCCGGCAGGTAAAGGTATGACCGCGATCCATTGCGGAACGTGTCGGCCGGAATCCCGGAGGGAAGGAACGAAGGGTGCCAAGCCCACCGCTGATCGGTGTCACCACCTACGTCGCCGAGGCCCGCTGGGCGGTCTGGCGGTTGCCGGCCGCGCTGCTGCCGACCCTCTATCCCCGGTACGTGCAGGGCGCCGGCGGCCTGGTGGTCATGCTGCCGCCGGACGCCCCGGACGCGGCCGGGGCGGTGGTGGCCCGGCTCGACGGGCTGATCCTGGCCGGCGGCGAGGACCTGGACCCGGCGCTGTACGGCCAGGAACCCCACCCGAGTTGCGGCACGCCGGTGCCGGAGCGGGACGCCTGGGAACTGGCGCTGCTGGCCGCCGCGTTGGAGCGCGAGGTGCCGGTGCTCGGCATCTGCCGGGGCATGCAGCTGATGAACGTGCACGCCGGCGGCACCTTGCTGCAACACCTGCCGGACCGGGTGGGCCACGTCGGGCACAACCCGGTCGCCGGTGTCTTCGACGAGCACCAGGTGACCCCGGTGCCCGGCACCCGTACCGCCCGGCTGGTTGCCGACGGCGCCCTGGTGGCCACCCATCACCACCAGGCCGTCGACCGCCTCGGCCACGGGCTGACCGCCACCGCCCACGCCCCCGACGGCACCGTGGAAGCCCTCGAACACCCCGGCCCCGGCTTCGCCGTGGGGGTCCAGTGGCATCCGGAGCGGGGCGAGGACCACGGCGTGGTGCGGGCGTTGGTGACGGCGGCCGTGGAGTACGCGTCCGCCCGCACCGCCCCGGCCGGCTGACCGTCTTGCGCGCCGCCGCCAGGGCCGCGCCGAGGACCTCGGGGGCCTGCCGCAGCGAGGGGCCGTACCAGGTCAGGTGGCGTCCGCCGACCAGGGCGGCGGGCAGCCCGGGGAAGGCTTCCGGGCCGTCGTCGGCGGTGAAGCGGTAGGGCTCGTCCGGGAGCACCACCAACTCGGCGCCGGACGCGCGCAGTTCGCCGATGCCCGCCTTCGGGTAGCGGTCGGGGTGGCCGGCGTAGAGGTTGTCCACGCCGAGCCGGGCCAGCAGGTCACCGGCGAAGGTGGCGCGGCCCAGCACCATCCAGGGGCGGCGCCAGACGGGGATCACCGCGCGGACGCGGCGGTGCGGGGCGGGCAGGTCGCGCCAGGCCGCCTCGGCCTCGTCCAGCCAGCCGGGGCGGTCCAGGCCGCAGCCTTCGGTGAGCACCCGGTGGAGTTCGGCGAAGCCCTGGTCGAGGGTGCGTACCTCGGTGACGAGGACGGTCAGCCCGGCGGCACGCAGCGCGGCGAGGTCGGCGGGCCGGTTCTCCTCCTCGTTGGCGATCACCAGGTCGGGGGCGAGGGCGGTGATGCGCGCGGTGTCGGGGTTCTTGGTGCCGCCGACGCGCACCACGTCGAGCCCGGCCGGGTGGGTGCACCAGTCGGTGGCGGCGACCAGCAGCCCGGGGGCGGTTACGGCGACCGCCTCGGTGAGCGAGGGCACCAGGGAGACGACGCGCATGGGGCTCCTCCGAAGCGGGTGGCGGCCCCGGACCGCGCGGTCCGGGGCCGGGCGGGGTCACGCCGTGGCGCCGACCGGGGCCATCTCGTCGACGATGCCCGGGTGGGCGTCGATCCACGCCTTGACGGCCTGTTCCTCGTGGCCGGGACCGGCCTCCTGGATCTGCTTCTCCAGGCCGCCGAGCTGCGCCTCGCTCATGTGCCAGTGGCGCAGCCAGCCGTTCAGCTCGGGGAACTTCCGCTCGAAGCCGGTGTGCGCCAGCGCGTGGATCTGGTTGGTGTCACCGAACGCGCCCTTGGGATCGGCGAGTTTGGTCAGCTGATACTTGCTGTACGCCCAGTGCGGCGACCACAGCACCACGGCCACCGGCTCGTGCTTGGCGTAGGAACGGGCCAGCTGGGCGAGCATGCTCGGCGAGCTGCCCTCGGTGACGGTGTACTCCTTGTCGAGTCCGTAGGCGGGCAGCACCTTGGACTTGAGCAGGTTCATCTCCCCCGTGCCGGGTTCGATGCCGATGATCCGGCCGCCGAACTGCGACGCCCTGCCCTTCAGGTCGGCCAGCGAGTGGACGTCCTTGACGTAGGAGGGGACGCTGATCTCCAGCGAGGTGCGGTCGTACCAGGCGCCGAGGTCGGTGAGGTCGTCGTGGTACCGGTCCCAGTACTGCTTCTGGGCGTTGGGCAGCCAGCCGTCGGTCTCCATGTCGATCTGTCCGCCGGCCATGGCGGTGAACATCGCGCCGACGTCGTACTGCTGGACGCGCGGCCGGTAGCCGCGGGCCTGGAGCACGTCCTTCCACAGGTAGGTGGTGGCCACCGACTCGTCCCAGGGGAAGTAGCCGAGGCTGACGGCCTCGCCGGCGTCCTTGCCGTGGGCGGGGGCGGCGCCGGGCACCGGGGCCAGCTCGTCCACCAGGCCGGGGTGCTTGTCCAGCCAGGTGCGCACGCCCTGCTGCTCATGGCCCTGCCCGGCGTCCTGGACGGCGGCCTCCAGGCTGGACAGGTCGGCCTCGCCGAGGTGGAACTTCTTCAGCCAGCCGGCCACCACCGGCTCCTTGGCGGGGAAGCCCTTGGCGGCCAGGGTGTGCAGGCGGTCACCGGTGCCGAACGCGCCCTTGGGGTCGGCGAGTTTGGTCAGCTGGTACTTGCTGTACGCCCAGTGCGGCGACCACAGCACCACGGCCACCGGCTCGTGCTTGGCGTAGGAACGGGCCAGCTGGGCCAGCATGGAGGCGGTGGAGCCGGTGGTGAGCTGGTATTCCTTGTCGAGTCCGTAGGCGGGCAGCACCTTGGACTTGAGCAGGTTCATCTCGCCGGCGCCGGGTTCGATGCCGATGATCCGGCCGCCGAACTGCGACGCCCTGCCCTTCAGGTCGGCCAGCGAGTGGACGTCCTTGACGTAGGAGGGGACGCTGACCTCCAGCGACGTGGGCCCGTACCAGGAGCCCAGGTCGGCGAGGTCCTTGCCGTACCGCTGCCAGTACTGGGCGTGGGTGGTGGGCAGCCAGGAGTCGGTCTCGAAGTCGACGCGGCCGTCGGCCATGCCGGTGTAGAGGGCGCCGACGTCGTAGGTGGCCGCGTCCACGTGGTAGCCGCGGCGTTCCAGGATCTCCTTCCACAGGAAGCTGGTGGCGACGCCCTCGTCCCAGGAGATGTAGCCGAGGTGGATGGTGCGTCCCTTGCCGACGTCGGACCCGGCCGCGGCCTGGGTGCCGCCGGGGCGGTCGGCCAGGTGCATGCCGCCGGCCACCAGGGCGAGGGCGACGACGCCGACCACGGCCACCGCGGTGTGCGGGCGGTAGCGGAAGATCCGGGCGCCGCGGCCGGCGGTGGCGGCGGCCTTGGCGAGGGCGCGGCGGCCCAGCGGGGAGACCTGGCTGCCCAGCGCGCCGGTCATCCGGTCCAGGTACATCGCCAGGATGACCACCGCGATGCCGCCTTCGAAGCCCAGCCCCACGTTGACCTGGCTGATCGCGGTGAAGACCGAGGCGCCCAGACCGCCGCCGCCGACCATGCCGGCGATGACGACCATGGAGAGCGCCAGCATGATCACCTGGTTGATGCCGGCCAGGATGGTGGGGAGCGCCAGCGGCAGCTGGACCCGCAGCAGGGTGTTGCGGGAGGTGGTGCCGAACGCCTCGGCGGCCTCGACGAGTTCGCCGTCGACCTGGCGGATCCCCAGCTCGGTCATGCGCACCCCGGGCGGCATGGCGAAGACGATGGTGGCGATGATGCCGGGGACGGTGCCGACGCCGAAGAAGAAGATGCCGGGGATGAGGTAGACGAAGGCCGGCATGGTCTGCATGAAGTCCAGCACCGGGCGCAGCACCGCGGAGACGCCGGACCTGCGGGCGGCCCAGATGCCCAGCGGCACCGCGAGCACCACGGTGATCACGGTGGCGACCAGCACCAGCGACAGCGTCTGCATGGCCGGACCCCACTGCTCCACCGAGTCCACCAGCGCGAAGCCGGCGAAGGTGAGCACCGCCGCGGTCACCCCGCGCAGCCACAGCGCCAGCACCGCGAGGATGCCGGCCATCAGCAGCGGGGCGGGGGCGGAGAGCACCGCGTCCAGGCCGTTGTACATGGCGGAGACGACGGTGGAGACGGCGTCGAAGAGCCAGGCGAGATGGTGCTGGAGGAAGGCGACGGCGGAGTCGACCCAGTCGCCGAGCGGGAGCCTAGGCACCGGCGGCCTCCTTGCGGGCGGCGGGCGCGGCCGGGGCGGCGGCGTCCGACGGGGCGGCGGGGGCCGGGGCGGTCTTGGCCGCGCGGGCCTGGCGGTGCCGGTCGAGGCTGACCACGGCCTTGGGCTCGTCGCCGAGCGCGGCCAGCAGCGCCTCCCGGGGGACGACCCCGACCAGCCGGTCCTGCTCGTCGGTGACGGCGACCGGCAGGCCGCTGAGCGAGCAGGGGGTGAACAGGTCGGCCAGCGGGGTGTCGGCGTCCACGGTGACCGGTTCGCCGTCCATCAGGTCGCCCACCACCGCCTTGGGCCGGTCGGCGACGGCCGCCACCGCCTCCTCGGTGACCGCGCCCACCAGCCGCCGGCCGCCCTCGACCACGTAGCCGCCGTCGGCGTGGCTGCTGCGCAGCGTGCGCACCGCCGACCCGGCGGAGGTTCCGGGGGCGAGCACGACGCGCGGCTCGGACATGATGGTGCGGGCGGTGAGCACCCGGGAGCGGTCCACGTCCTGGACGAAGGAGGCCACGTAGTCGTCGGCCGGGTCGACCAGGATCTCCTCGGCGGTGCCGATCTGCACGATGCGTCCGTCGCGCATCACGGCGATGCGGTCGCCGAGGCGCATGGCCTCGTTGAGGTCGTGGGTGATGAAGACGATGGTCTTGCGCAGCGTCGCCTGGAGTTCCAGCAGCTGGTCCTGCATGTCGCGGCGGATCAGCGGGTCGAGGGCGCTGAAGGACTCGTCCATCAGCAGCACGTCGGCGTCGGTGGCCAACGCGCGGGCCAGGCCGACGCGTTGCTGCATGCCGCCGGAGAGCTCGTCGGGCCAGGACTTCTCCCAGCCGGCCAGCCCGACCAGGGCGAGCGCCTCGGCGGCCCGCTCCAACCGCTCGGCGCGGCCCACGCCTTGGACCTCCAGCCCGTAGCCGGCGTTCTCCAGCACGCTGCGGTGCGGGAAGAGCGCGAAGTGCTGGAAGACCATGCTGATGTGGTGCGAGCGCACCCGGCGCAGCTCGCGCGGCTCCAGGGCGGTGAGGTCCTGGCCGTCGAAGAGGACGCGTCCGCTGGTGGGTTCGAGGAGACCGTTGAGCATCCGCAGCAACGTGGACTTGCCCGACCCGGAGAGCCCCATCACCACGAAGATCTCGCCCGACCCGACGGTGAACGAGGCGTCGATGACGGCCGCCGTGGTGCCGGCGGCGCGCAGTTCGGCACGGTCCACGCCGGCTCTCAGCGCCGTCACGGCTTCCTCGGGGCGGCGTCCGAACACCTTGAACAGGTGATCGCCTTCCAGGGTTGACACTGTGTACCTCCGGGTCGGTCCGAACGACCCGTCGTACGTCGGGTCAGCTCCGGGCGGGCTGCTGCCCGGGGGCGGACGGACCAAACAGAAGAGTGACCCGGATCACAGTGACATGACCTTGCGAACGGGTACCCGGTCGGGTTCGGCGCACGTCCGGTGCGGCATGATCGGGCGGGTGAGCCGACGCCTGATGCTTCTCGACACCGCGAGCCTGTACTTCCGCGCGTACTACGGCGTGCCCGACTCGGTGCGGGCACCGGACGGCACGCCGGTCAACGCCGTGCGCGGGCTGCTGGACTTCATCGCGCGGCTGGTCGCCGACCACTCCCCCGACGACCTGGTGGCCTGCATGGACGCCGACTGGCGGCCACAGTGGCGGGTGGATCTGATCCCCACCTACAAGGCGCACCGGGTGGCCGAGGAGACCGCCGGCGGCGAGCCGGACGTGGAGGAGGTCCCGGACACCCTCTCGCCGCAGGTGCCGGTGATCGAGCAGGTGCTGGACGCGGTGGGCATCGCCCGTGCCGGGGTGGCCGGTTACGAGGCCGACGACGTGATCGGCACCTTCACCGCCCGCGCGGCCGGCCCGGTCGACATCGTCACCGGCGACCGCGACCTGTTCCAGCTGGTGGACGACGCCCGCGGGGTGCGGGTGCTCTACCCGGTCAAGGGCGTGGGCACGCTCCAGGCCACCGACGAGGTGGTGCTGCGCGCCAAGTACGGGGTGGACGGCCCCGGTTACGCGGTGCTGGCGCTGCTGCGCGGCGACCCCAGCGACGGGCTGCCGGGGGTGGCGGGCATCGGCGAGAAGACGGCGGCCAAGCTGGTGGACTCCTTCGGGGACCTGGCCGGCATCCTCGCCGCGGTCGACGACCCGGCCTCCGCGCTCACCCCGGCCCAGCGCCGCCGGCTGACCGAGGCCCGCCCGTACCTGGCGGTGGCCCCGAAGGTGGTCAAGGTCGCCGACGACGTGCCGCTGCCGCCGGTGGAGACCGCGGTGCCGCGCGCGCCGCGGGACCCGGAGGCGCTGGCGGAGCTGGTGCGGCGGTGGGGGCTGGGCGGCTCGGCGCAACGGCTGCTGGAGGCGCTGGCCGGGTGAGCCGGGGCCCCGCGCGGCGCGGCGTGTCGGGCCCGGGGGTCACGGTTGCCCCGCACCCTTGGTTAGGCTTCCCTAAGTCATAGTGCGATCATTGGTTCGAGGAACACCGTTCAAGGGACATCCGAGGGACAGGGGAACGCCGATGGCGGAGGCTCCGCAGCGCAGGAAACGACATGTCATCCGGGCCCGCGTACTGCGCGTGGAGCGGCTGACCCCGCATCTGGTCCGGGTGGTGCTCGGCGGCCCCGGGCTGGAGGGCTTCACCGCCGGTGAGTACAGCGACCACTACGTCAAGCTGCTCTTCCCGCCGGAGGGGGTGACCTACCCCGAGCCGTTCGACATCGAGCGGATCCGCGCCGAGCTGCCGCGCGAGCAGTGGCCGCGCACCCGCACCTACACCGTCCGGCGGTGGGACGCGGACGCCCGCGAGCTGTGGCTGGACTTCGTGGGCCACGGCGACGAGGGGCTGGCCGGGCCGTGGGCCGCCCGGGTGCGCCCCGGCGAGGAGATCCACTTCATGGGCCCCGGCGGCGCCTACGCCCCCGACCCGGCCGCCGACTGGCATCTGCTCGCCGGTGACGAGAGCGCGCTGCCGGCCATCGCGGCGGCGCTGGAGCGGATCCCGGACGGCGCCCGCGCCGAGGCGTTCGTCGAGGTCGCCGACGCCGCCGAGGAACTGCCGCTGACCGTGCCGGCCGGCACCACCGTGCACTGGCTGCACCGCGACGGCCGGCAGATCGGCGACGCCCTGGTCGAGGCGGTGCGCGCGCTGGAGTTCCCGGCCGGCACCCCGCACGTCTTCGTGCACGGCGAGGCCAACTTCGTCAAGGAACTCCGCCGTTACCTGCGGGTCGAACGCGGCCTGGACCGGGACCGGCTCTCCATCTCCGGCTACTGGCGGCGCGGCGCCGACGAGGACGGCTGGCAGGCGTCGAAGCGGGAGTGGAACGCCCGGATCGAGCAGGAGCAGGAAGGCACACCGGTCGCCTGAGCCCGGTGCCGCGGGCCCGCCGAGGTGGCGGCGGGCCCGTGGGTCTTCCAACGGACGTGTGGCAAAGGCTGGTTGACGCTGTGCGCGGTTCCTGTTCCACTAGGCGTATGCGTCCTCGGCAGCGGCTGGTCACCCGCGGCCACATCGACCTCGGTCGGGTGTGGTCCGCCTCGTGTTGCCGCTGACCTGACGGCCCGGCGCCCCCGCGTATCCGCGCGGTGCGGGCGCCCGCCGCTTCCGGCCGCGCCGCCTCTTGCGTCGCCGCGCGGCTTCCTTGCCCTCCGCTTCGCCGCTCCGGCGTCCCCGTGTCCGGGGCCCGGTGCGCCGTGCCGCGTCCCACGACGAGAAGAGGCCCACCCATGCCCGTCGAATTCCTCGGCATAGCCGCCACCAACGACGGCTCCGAAGTCACCCCGCGTTCCGGTGCCTCCTTCGACAAGGGGTACACGCTGCGGCTGGCCCGGGCCCACGAGGAGTACGGCTGGGACCGGATCCTGTTCGCCTACGGCTCCGGCTCCCCCGACCCGTCCCCGGCCGCCGCGTACGTCGCCGCGCGGACCGACACCATCCAGCTGCTGGTGGCCCACCGGCCCAACGTCTCCTACCCGACCTTCGCCGCCAAGACCTTCGCCACCCTCGACCACATCAGCGACGGTCGCCTCGGGGTCCACTTCATCACCGGCGGCAACGACCACGAACAGCGGCGCGAGGGCGACTTCCACCCCAAGGACGAGCGCTACGCCCGCACCCGCGAGTACATCCGGATCGTCAAGAAGGCGTGGACCTCGCACGAGCCCTTCGACCACGAGGGCGACCACTACCGGTTCCACGACTTCGTCAGCGACACCTTTCCCGTCCAACAGCCGTACCCGCTGGTCTCGTTCGGCGGCTCCTCCCCCGCCGCGTACGCCGCCGGGGGCGCCGAGGCCGACGTCTACTGCCTGTGGGGCGAGCCGCTGGAGCGCACCGCCGAGCAGATCGCCTCGGTGAAGGCGGCGGCGCGGGCCGCCGGACGTACCGACGTCCCCCGCATCTAGGTGGCGTTCCGGCCGATCATCGCGCCCACCGAGGAGCTGGCCTGGGAGAAGGCCCACCGCACCCTGGAACGGATCCGGGCACGCAAGGGGGCCGGGCCGCTCACCCGCCGCCATCCGCTCACCGCCCCGGAGAACGCCGGCTCCCAGCGGCTGCTGGCGGTGGCCGCCGAGGGGGAACGCCACGACCGGGCGCTGTGGACCCCGACCGCCGCCGAGACCGGCGGGGCCGGCAACTCCACCGCCCTGGTCGGCACCCCGGAGACGGTGGCCCAGGCGCTGCTGGACTACTACGACATCGGCGTGGAGATCCTCTCCGCCCGCGGCTACGACCTGCTGGACGACGCGATCGACTTCGGCCGCCACGTCATCCCGATCGTGCGCGAGGAGGTCGCCAAGCGCGACGCGGCGGGCGGGCGCCGGGCGGCTGCCGTATGACGGTGGCACCGCCCTTCCGGCTGCGGCACACCACCATCACCGACCCGGCCGCCCGTCCGCTGCTGGCGGAGCTGGAGTACGAGTACGTCAGCCGCTACGGCCGTTCCGCCGACGGCGAGCTGACGCGTTACCCGGCCGGGCAGTTCACCCCGGACGAGGGCGGGGCCTTCCTGCTGCTGCTCGACGGGGACGAGCCGGTGGCGGGCGGCGCCTTCCGCCGTCACGACGCGGAGACGGCGGAGCTGAAACGCATCTGGACGTCCTCGGCGCACCGGCGGCGCGGGCTCGCCCGCCGGGTGGTGGCGGCGCTGGAGGCGGAGGCGGTGCGGCAGGGGTACCGCAGGGTCTACCTGACCACCGGGCCGCGTCAGCCGGAGGCCAGGGGGCTCTATCTGGCGTGCGGCTACCGCCCGTTGTTCGACCTGGCGGCGGATCCGGAGACGATCGGTCCGCTGCCGTTCGACAAGGCGCTGTGAGACGTCCGGGGCCGGGCCCGCACGGCCCCGGCCCCGGCCGCCTGAACCGGGCTCAGCCCAGCGACGAGTAGGCCACCACACCGCGCAGCAGCTTGTCCACCGCCTTGCGGGCATTGGCACGCACCGGGCTGTCCTGCGGCGCGGCCTCGGCGATCTGGCCGAGCACGTCGATCAGTTGCTTGGTCCAGCGGACGAAGTCGCCGGCCGGCATGTCGGCGTCGCGCAGCACCGCGTCCAGGCCGTGGCCGGAGGCCCAGCGGTGGGCGGCCCAGGCGAAGCCCAGGTCGGGCTCGCGCTGGCCGACGCCCTCGGACTGCTTGATGCGGTGCTCGTCCTCCAGGGCGTCCAGCCGCCCCCAGATGCGGACCATCTCGCCGAGCGCGTGACGGGCGTTGCCGCCGGGCAGCTTGGGCGCCAGCATGTCGTCGGCGGACCGGGACTCGTAGACCAACGCCGAGGCGCAGGCGGCCAGTTCGGCCGGGCCCAGGCCGTTCCAGACGCCTTCCCGCAGGCATTCGCTGGCCAGCAGGTCCAGTTCGCCGTAGAGGCGGGCGAGGCGGCGGCCGTGCTCGGTGACGGTGTCGCCGTCGAGGTAGCCCAGTTCGGTCAGGAGGCCGCAGATCCGGTCGAAGGTGCGGGCGATGGTGTTGGTACGGCCCTCGATGCGGCGCTGGAGCGCCTGGGTGTCGCGCTGGAGCCGCCAGTAGCGTTCGGCCCAGCGGGCGTGGTCCTCGCGCTCGTCGCAGCCGTGGCAGGGATGGGCGCGGATCTCGGTGCGCAGCCGGGCCAGTTCGGCGTCGTCGGCGGCGGCCGAGCGCTGCTTGCGACGGCGCCCCGGGGCGTGGATCCCGGCGGTGCCGGCCTTGGAACGCATCGCGGAGGCGAGGTCGCGGCGGGACTGCGGGCTGCGCGGGTTGAAGCCGCGCGGGATCCGCATCCGCTCCAGCGCCTCCACCGGCACCGGGAAGTCCATCGGCGCCAGCCGCTTGACCTGGCGTTCCGCGGTGAGCACCAGCGGGCGCGGACCGTCCTCGGCCAGGTAACGCTGGTGCGGGCGGCCGGGGCTGCGGCCGGCGGGTATGCCCGGGTCGAGGACGAGGGCGAGGCCGGCGAACTTGCCGGCGGGCACGTGGATGATGTCGCCCGGCTTGAGCTTCTCCAGCGCGTCGGCGGCGGCGGCCCGGTGCTGCGCGGCGCCCTGCCTGGACAGTGCGGACTCGCGGTCCTTCAGCTCCCGGCGCAGCCGCCCGTACTCCTCGAAGTCGCCGAGGTGGCAGGTCATCCCCTCGCGGTAGCCGGCCAGCCCCTCCTCGTTGCGCTGCACCTGGCGGGTGATGCCGACCACCGAACGGTCCGCCTGGAACTGGGCGAAGGAGGTCTCCAGCAGCTCGCGCGAGCGGTGCCGGCCGAACTGACCGACCAGGTTGACCGCCATGTTGTACGACGGCCGGAACGAGGAGCGCAGCGGATAGGTGCGGGTGCCGGCCAGCCCGGCCAGCGCGACCGGGTCGAGGCCGCGCTGCCACAGCACCACCGCGTGGCCCTCGACGTCGATGCCGCGGCGCCCGGCCCTCCCGGTGAGCTGGGTGTACTCGCCCGGGGTGATGTCGGCGTGGGTCTCGCCGTTCCACTTGACGAGCTTCTCCAGCACCACCGAGCGGGCCGGCATGTTGATGCCCAGCGCCAGCGTCTCGGTGGCGAAGACCGCCTTGACCAGGCCGCGGACGAAGAGCTCCTCGACGACCTCCTTGAAGGTGGGGAGCATCCCGGCGTGGTGGGCGGCGATGCCCCGCTCCAGTCCCTCCAGCCACTCGAAGTACCCCAGGACGTGCAGGTCCTCGTCGGCGATGGCGGCGGTGCGCTCCTCGGCGATGGCCCGCACCTTGGCCCGGGCCTCGTCGTCGTTGAGCCGCAGGCCGGCGTGGAGGCACTGCTGCACCGCGGCCTCGCAGCCGGCCCGGCTGAAAATGAAGGTGATCGCCGGCAGCAGCCCCTCGGCGTCCAGCCGCTCGATCACCTCGGGGCGGCCCGGGGTCCAGATCCGGTTGCGCTGCCTGCGTTCGCGCTCCCGGTCGGCCTCGTAGCCGCGGCGGCGGCGGTCCCGGGGGTTGTAGCCGAGCGTGTTCTGGGTGCGGGCCAACCGCAGCAGGTCGGGGTTGACGTCCAGCTTGCCGGGGCGCACGGCGGCGTCCGGGGCGGCCGACTTCTCCTCGAACAGGTCGTACATCCGCCGCCCGGCGAGCACGTGCTGCCACAGCGGCACCGGGCGGTGCTCGGAGACGATCACCTCGGTGTCGCCGCGCACCGTGTCCAGCCAGTCGCCGAACTCCTCGGCGTTGGAGACGGTGGCCGACAGCGAGACCAGGGTCACCGACTCCGGCAGGTGGATGATGACCTCCTCCCAGACCGCGCCGCGGAACCGGTCGGAGAGGTAGTGCACCTCGTCCATGACCACGTAGCCGAGGCCGGAGAGCGCCTGGGAGCCCGCGTACAGCATGTTGCGCAGGACCTCGGTGGTCATCACCACCACCGGGGCATCGGCGTTGACGCTGTTGTCCCCGGTGAGCAGACCGACCTTGCCGGGTCCGTAGCGTTTGACCAGGTCGGCGTATTTCTGGTTGGACAGCGCCTTGATCGGCGTGGTGTAGAAGCACTTGCGGCCGGCGCGCAGCGCGAGGTGGACGGCGAATTCGCCGACGATGGTCTTGCCGGAACCGGTCGGGGCGGCGACCAGTACGCCCTTGCCCGCCTCCATGGCCTGGCACGCCTCGATCTGGAACGGATCCAGTGCGAAGTCGTACAGCTCACGGAAGGTCCCGAGGGCGGTGGCCTGCTCGGCCGCCCGGCGGCGGGCGGCGGCGTAGCGCTCGGCTGGTGAGAGGATCTCGTCCGTCATTGTGCTTACGAGCCTACCGGCCGGGTACGACAGTCGGCGTGATCATTTCCGCCGGGGCCCGGCGGGCGGGCCGGGCCCGGGACGGCGGATCAGGTGGCGTCGTCGAAGCCGTCGCCGCGGGCCCCGGTGGCCGACGGGCCGTCGTCCATGCGGCTGGGCTGCTCGGGCAGCGCGGGGGCGCCCACCGACTCGATCTCCGGCAGCGCCTCGGGCGTCAGGTCGAGCTCGGATGCCTCGTCGGGGTCGAGCTCCTCCCCGGCGCGGCGGGCCCGGCGGCGATCGTTGAAGAGCGCGATGCCGACCGCCAGGAAGAACAGCGCGGTGATCGGCGCGGCCAGCGCGAGCATGGTCAGCGGGTCGCTGCTGGGGGTGGCGATCGCGGCGAAGACGGTGATCCCCATCACCATCCACCGCCACCAGCCGAGCATCCGCCGGCCGGTGAGGATGCCGCCGAAGTTGAGCAGCACCAGCAGCAGCGGCAGTTCGAAGGAGAACCCGAAGACCAGCACCATGCGGGTCAGCAGGTCCAGGTAGCCGTCGAGCGGCACCAGGTTGGTGACGTGGTCCGGGGTGAGGCCGATCAGCGTGTGCGCGGTGGTCGGCAGCAGCAGGTAGGCGAAGCAGGCGCCGCCGATGAAGAGCGGGAAGCCGGCGCCGACGAAGCTGAGCGCGTACTTCTTCTCGTTGCGGTGCAGCCCCGGCGCGAGGAACGCCCACAGCTGGTAGAGCCAGATCGGCGAGGCGATCACCACACCGGACATCAGCCCCACCTTGAGCATGAGGCTGAACGGCCCGAGCAGGCCGTTGATGTTGAGCTGCGCGCAGTGCTGACCGGGCTTGGGCGTGAAGCCCATGCCGACCACGCAGCCGACGGACTCGCGCAGCGGAGCGGTGAGGAAGTTGGTGATCGGCTCGTAGTACGCGAACGAGACACCGGTGATCACCCCCACCGCCAGCAGTGCCTTCAGCAGGCGGTTGCGCAGTTCACGCAGGTGATCCCCGAGCGGCATCCGCCCCTCGGGGTCCTTCGGCTTGCGGGCGGACTTGAGCAACCCACGTCCTCATCTCGTGCGGTAGCCGTCGTCGTCGGCTGCGGTGAGTACCGGCCGACGCGGCCCGCGCCGGTCCGGGGGCAACAGCGATCGTAACGTGCCGTGGGGAACGCCGGGCAATCCCCCGTCGACTGCGCCCCGGCCCCCGGTCACTTCCGGACGCCGCGCGCCACCTCGCCGGCCCGCGCGGCCAGCGGTTCGGTGTGCCGCTGGAACTCCTCGGCGGCCTCGGTCAGCCGCCGCGAGCTCTCCCCGATCCGCCGTGCGAGCCGTTGCACCTCGACGAAGACGCGGACGGCGAGGACACCGAGGACGGCGACGCCGCAGAACGCGACGCCGATGCAGACGAAGACCCAGAGCATGCCGTGAGCTTAGTGCCGCGGGCGGTCAGCCTACGTGGAGCCGCAGGGTGCGCACTCCCCCACCGGTCAGCAGTTGGACGATCCGCTCGCCGGCCGGCTTGCGGACCGCCGAACCGCACTCGGGGCAGGTGAACGAGTAGAACGTGGTGCGCGCGGTGCGCCCGATGGCCAGCCGCAGCGCCGCCGCGGCCAGCTCGAAGCGGCCCCGGCAGTCGGGGCAGGCGGCGCGGAAGAGCACGGGGTGCCGGGTCATCGTCACGGGGCCCTCCTCACCGTTCGCCGTAGGCGGCCAGGGCCTGCTCGGCCGCCCGGCGGGCGCTGTCGGCCAGCTCCTTGGGGACGACGATGCTGCCGTCCGGGCCGAGCCGCAGCGCGAGCCGGCGCAGCGAGCCGGGGTCGGGGGTGCGCAGGGTGATCCGCAGCCCGCCGTCGGGCAGTTCCTCGGCGGTGTCGTGCGGGTAGTACTCGGCCACCCAGCGCCCGCCCGGGCCCACCTCGACGACCACCTCGGGGTCGTCGCCGGCCGGCTGCACCAGCCCGGCGGACAGGTCGCGCGGCTCCAGCCGCGGCGGGTCGGAGGGCTCGTCGAGGAGGCGGATCTCGGCCACCCGGTCCAGGCGGAAGATCCGGCGGTCCTCGGAGAGCCGGCACCAGGCCTCGAAGTAGGTGTGGCCCACCGCGAAGAGCCGGATCGGGTCGACCTCGCGCTCGGTGAGTTCGTCCCGGGCCGGCGAGTAGTAGCGGATCCACAGCCGGCGGCGCTCCGCGATGGCCCGGTCGACGTCGGCGAAGACGGACCCCTCGGACTCGAAGGTGACCGAGAGCCGGGCGCTGGCCCCGGCGGCCTCCCCGGCCGCCGCCTCCAGCTTGGCGCAGGCCCGCTGGAGCGCCTGCCGGTCGCCCTCCCGCAGCCCCGGCAGGGTGGCCACCGCGCGGGCGGCCACCAGCAGCGCGGTGGCCTCGTCGGCGGCGAGCCGCAGCGGCTGGGCGACGTCGTCGACGTTGTGCCACCAGATGCGGTCGCCGTCGGTGTCGATGTCGAGCAGGTCGCCGCCGCGGAAGCTGGTGCCGCACATCGGCAGCACGTTGAGGTCGCCGATGAGGACCTCCTCGGTGACGCCGAAGGCGCGGGCCACCTCGGCGACCCGGGCGCCGGGGCGCTCGCGCAGGTAGGTGACGAGCGAGAGCATCCGCCGGGTCTGGTCGATCGCGTTGGACATGGTCGTCGTTCCCCTCAGCCCTTGGCCACCGCGCGCAGCCGCTCGATCACGTCGGCCCGCAACTCCTGCGGCCCCAGCACGACCACGTCCGGGCCGAACTCCACCAGCCAGGCGTCGAGTCCGTGGCCGTAGGGGATCTCCAGCTCGTCCCAGTCGGCGGCCCACTCCCCGGGCGCGGGCACCGTCTCCACCGCGCGGGCACGCAGCGGGTAGCCGGCGCCGCGGCGCAGCCGGATCCGGGCGGTGCTGGTGGCCCCCTCGCCGGCCCAGGTCTCCACGGTCTGCCGGACGTCCACGTGGTCGGGGACCTCGGCGGTGAAGCCGCCGGAACGGGACCGCACCCGGCCGACGATCCGGCTGAGCCGGAAGACCCGGCGTGCCTTACGGTCCCGGTCCCAGCCAGCCAGGTACCAGTGGCCGCGCCAGCACTCCAGCGCCCACGGCTCGACCTGCCGGGTCTGCGGGCGCACCGCGTTGGCCTTGCGGTACTCGAAGGTGACCGGGCGGCGGTCGCGGGCGGCGAGCATCAGCGGCTCGAAGGCGGGCTCGTGGGCCGGGATGCGCGGCTCGATGACCCCGCCCACGCCGTGCGGGTACCCTGCGTGGCCGGTGTCGTCGGCGGTCTCGAACGGCACCCCGGCGGCCCGCAGCTTCTGCAGCGCGCCGCTGGCCGCGCCGGCCAGCCGGGCCTGCTGCCAGACGCGGGCGGCCAGGCTCAGCGCCGCCGCCTCCTCGGCGTCCAGCGCGATCTCCGGCAGCCGGTTGCGGTCCCGGCGAGCAAGGTAGCCGGTGTCACCGTCGAGGGACTCCACGATCTCGATGACCAGGCCGAGTTCGCGCAGATCGTCCTTGTCGCGCTCGAACATCCGGTTGAAGGCGTCGTCGGAGGTGATCTCCCGGTACGCCTCGACGGAGGAGCGCAGTTCACGCTTGCTGAGCGGGCGGCGGGTGTTCATCAGGCACAGCGCCAGGTTCATCAGCCGCTCGGCCTTGGCAATGGCCACGGGTGCACCCTTCCTGTTCAGCTCTCGACCGATGACCGTACCGCTCGCCGGGCGCCAGGCAAAGCCGTGATCGCCGGGCCGGGGGCGGGGACGCCCCGGCGTGGTGGCGGGATACGGCGACGGCCCCCGCCACCGGCGAGCGGGGGCGGGGGCCGTCGGGCCGTACCGGCGCGTGGGCGCGGGTCAGACGGCGAGCAGGTCGACCACGAAGATCAGCGTCTCGCCACGGCCGATCAGCGGGGACGGGCTCTGGTCGCCGTAGGCGAGGTGGGCCGGGATGACGAGCTTGCGGCGACCGCCGACCTTCATCCCCTGCACACCCTGGTCCCAGCCCTTGATGACCCGGCCCTTGCCGAGCGGGAAGCTGAAGGGGGTGCCGCGGTTCCAGCTGGCGTCGAACTCCTCACCGGTGCTGAAGGCCACGCCCACGTAGTGGACGGTGACCGTCTGGCCGGCCGTGGCCTCCGGGCCGTCGCCGACCCAGATGTCCTCGATCTCCAGGTCCTTCGGCGGCTCGCCGCCCGGGAAGTCGATCTCGGGCTTGTCGATGCTCACAGTGAAATACTCCTCAGTACGTGCTGTGCAACCTGCACAGTCTGGCAGACCCGGTCACAGCGTCCCGAGGATGTCCACCACGAAGACCAGCGGGGCGTTGGCGGGGATGGCCGGCGGGCTGCCCTGGGCGCCGTAGCCCAGCTCCGGGGGGACGACCAGCAGCACCCGGCTGCCGACCTTCTTGCCGGCCAGCCCCTGCGACCACCCCTTGACGACCTGGCCGAGGCCGATGGCGAGCGGCTGGCCGCGGTCGTAGCTGCTGTCGAACTGCTTGCCGCCGTCCCACAGCAGGCCCTTGTAGTTGACCACCACCGTGTCGCTGGCCTTGACGGCCGGGCCGGTGCCCTCGATCACGTAGTTGGAGACCAGGTCCTTGGGGGCCGCGGTGTGCGGGATGTCCACCGAGGGCGCCTTGGCGTCGGTGTTGGTGCCGACCTTGGGCAGCCTGGCGTCGTTCTGCGGCTGGACGGCGCCCTTGGGGCCGGCCGGCACCTTGACGTCCTTGACGATGTCGACCACGAAGACCAGCGTGGAGTTGGCCGGGATGTTCTGGTTGGCCTTATCGCCGTAGCCGAGGCCGGGCGGGACGACGAGTTCGACCCGGCTGCCGGTCTTCTGCCCGACCAGACCCTGGTCCCAGCCCTTGATGACCTGGCCGGCGCCGATCCGGACGCTGAGCGGCTGGCCCTTGTCGAAGCTGGTGTCGAACGGCTGGTCGGAGTCCCAGGTCTGGCCCAGGTAGTTGGCCTGGATGAAGTCGTCCTTGGCGACCGCCGGTCCGTTGCCGGCGCTGAGCGTCTTGACCACCAGGTTCTTCGGCGGGTCGCCCTGGCCCTTGGGGATGGTCGGCTTCTCACCGAACTTGCCGCCGGCGGACGGGGCCGGCGCGGAGGAGTTGGAAGAGCCCTTGTCGTTCCCGCAGGCCGCGGTGAGCAGCAGCAGCGGTACGACGAGGGCGGCGGCGAATCGGCGCACGTATGCCTCAGCTCGTCTATGGATCTTGTCTACGCAATGCGCGCCACTCTACGGCGTGCTGCGGGCCCCGTACGAGCAACGTACGGGGCCCGGGGCACGTTACGGTCCGTCCCCGGACGGACCGGGGCGGGGCCGGCTCACATGCCGGCGATGAGCTTCTCGACCCGGTCGTCGACCGAGCGGAAGGGGTCCTTGCACAACACGGTGCGCTGCGCCTGGTCGTTGAGCTTGAGGTGGACCCAGTCGACGGTGAAGTCCCGGCGCTGCTCCTGGGCGCGGCGGATGAAGTCGCCGCGCAGCCGGGCCCGGGTGGTCTGCGGCGGCACCGACTTGGCCTCGAAGATCTTCACGTCGTTGCAGATCCGCTTGGCCTGCCCCTTGCGCTCCAGCAGGTAGTACAGGCCGCGGCGGCGGTGGATGTCGTGGTAGGCGAGGTCTATCTGCGCGATCCTCGGGTGCGACATGGTGATGTTGTCGCGGCTGCGGTAGCGCTCGATCAGCTGGTACTTCATCACCCAGTCGATCTCGGTGCCGACCGAGCCGAGGTCGCCGGAGGAGACCGCCCGCAGGGTACGTCCCCACAGGTCGAGCACCTGCTCGATGACGCCGGTGCGGATGCCGCGGCGGTCGCAGAAGTCGACCGCCTTGGCGTAGTACTCCTCCTGGATGTCGAGCGCGGAGGCCTCCCGGCCGCTGGCGAGGCGGACCTTGCGGCGTCCCGTTATGTCGTGGCTGACCTCCCGGATGGCCCGGATGGGGTTCTCCAGGGTGAGGTCGCGCATCACGGTGCCCGCCTCGATCATGCGCAGCACCAGGTCGGTGGCGCCGACCTTGAGCAGCATGGTCGTCTCGGACATGTTGGAGTCGCCGACGATGACGTGGAGCCGGCGGTAGCGTTCGGCATCCGCGTGCGGCTCGTCGCGGGTGTTGATGATGGGGCGCGAGCGGGTGGTGGCGGAGCTGACGCCCTCCCAGATGTGCTCGGCGCGCTGGCTCACGCAGAAGACGGCGCCCCGCGGGGTCTGCAACACCTTGCCCGCCCCGCACAGCAGTTGGCGGGTGACGAGGAACGGAATGAGAATGTCGGCGAGCCGGGAGAACTCGCCGTGCCGGGCCACCAGATAGTTCTCGTGGCAGCCGTAGGAATTGCCCGCGGAATCGGTGTTGTTCTTGAACAGATAGACGTCGCCCGCGATCCCTTCCTCGTGGAGCCTGCGTTCGGCGTCGACCAGCAGACCTTCCAGGATGCGCTCACCGGCCTTGTCGTGGGTGACCAGTTCGGTCACGTTGTCGCACTCGGGAGTGGCGTACTCCGGGTGCGAGCCCACGTCCAGGTAGAGCCGGGCACCGTTCTTCAGGAAGACATTGCTGCTGCGCCCCCATGACACGACACGGCGGAAGAGGTACCGCGCCACTTCGTCCGGTGACAGCCGACGCTGTCCCCGGAACGTGCACGTGACGCCGTACTCGTTCTCCAGCCCGAAAATGCGGCGGTCCATGACTGAACATTACGCCCGATGAGTGCCGCTGAAACCGGGTTCGACGGTGCCGATTCGATCATTTTTCCGTTGCTGTCGCACGGTTGGCACCACCAGGAAGCGTCCGCAGGCCAGCAGTACGGCGAGCGCGACGACCCCGCCGGCGCCGGCCACCGCGAAGGCGGCCGGTACGCCGCCGTACTGGGCGGCGGGGCCGGCGACCGCGGTGCCCGCGGAGGCGCCCACCCCGAAGGCGGTGACCAGCCAGGAGAACGCCTCGGTGACGGTGCCGGCCGGGGCGTGGCGGTCGACCACGACGAAGGCGCAGGCGAGGACGGGGGCGAGGAAGAGGCCGGAGATGCCCGCCAGCACGGTCATCAGCGGCACCCCGGGCGTCAGGGCGAGCGGCAGGTAGCAGACGGCCAGACAGACCATCAGCAGCCGCAGCCGCCGCTCGGGGACGCCGGCCCAGCGCCGGGCGCCGTAGCCGACCCCGCCGGCCAGCGCGCCCAGGCCGAGCGCGGAGAGCAGATAGCTGGAGACCATGCCGCCGCCGTGCGCGTCGGCGTAGGCGACCGCGGCCACCGCTATCGAGCCGAGCGCCAGGCCGACGAAGAAGAGCGAGCCCAGCAGCGCGAGAAGCCCGGGGGCGCGCAGCGGGCCGAGCCAGTGCGCCTCGCGCTCCGGCGCGCGCCACCGGCGGGACGGCGGCGAGGAGACCACGGCCACGGTGCCGGCCACCCCGACCAGGGCGAGCGCGACGACGGCGAACCCGGCGGAGCCGGCCGCGGTCAGCAAGGTGACCAGCAGCGGCCCGGCCGCGTACATCACCTCCTGGGCGGCGGCGTCGAGCGCGTAGGCGGCGTGCACCTGGCCCGGGACGCTGAGCACGCTGGGCCACAGCGCCCGCAGACCGCCCTCCAGCGGCGGGGTGGCCAGCCCGGCGACGGCCATCAGCGCACAGGACAGCGCCACCGGGCGCGGACCGGTCAGCGCGAAGAGCGTGGTGGCGGCGGCGGCCACCAGCGCGCCGCCGAGCATCACCCGGGGCTGGCCACGTTTGTCGACAAGTCGTCCGAGCAGGGGCTGCCCGACGGCGTTGCCGAGCCCGTACACCGCCGACAGCGCCCCGGCCAGGGTGTAGTCGCCGCCGTGCGCCCGGGTGAAGAGCACCACCGCCAGGGCGGCCGTGGCGTTGGGCAGCCGGCCGACCAGGGTGCCGGTCAGCAGCCGTACCGCGTGTCGCGCGCGCAGCAGTTCCAGATAGCCGGTGGCCATCGGCGTTTCCTCATCCCTCCGGGCTTCGCCGGCGTGGTCGTGTTACGTATAACGTCTGGGAGGTCATACGTAACATGTCAGCGGGCCGCGGGTCCAGCCGCGGGACGTGCGGAACGAGGAAGGACGTGGCGCCGGTGACATCGACCACCCGCCCGACGTCACGGGACGTGGCCCGGGCGGCCGGGGTCTCGCAGGCCACGGTCTCCCTGGTGATGGGCGGCAAGTGGCCCGGCCGGGTCTCCGCGGGCACCGCCGAGGCGGTCCGCGAGGCCGCCCGCGCCCTGGGGTACCGGCCCAACCTCGCCGCCCGCGACCTGCGGACCGGGCGCACCCGGACCGCGCTGCTGGTCGTTCCGGCGCTCACCAACGAGTACTTCGCGCGGGTGTACACCGGCGCCGCGGAGGTCGCCGCCGAGCACGGTTTCGGGGTGATCCTCTACCCCTCGCCGGAGGGGGTCGGGCCGGCCCGCGACCCGTTCGCCTCGGCCCGCGCCGCGCTGGACGGGGTGATCGCCTCGTCCATGGCCGCCGACGCGCTCGCCGCGATCAGCGGGCGGACCTCCGGCGGCCCGGACGGACTGCCGCTGGTGATGCTGGACAGCCGCCCCGGGGAGCCCGGGGTCGCCGCCACCGTCAACCCCGCGCTCGCCGAGGGCATGGACCAGGTGGTCGCCCACCTCGTCGGGCTGGGGCACCGCGGCATCGCCCATCTGACGGCGGACGTGGACTCGTGGACGTTCCGGGTGCGCCGGGAGCGCTTCGACCGGGCGGTGGGCGCGGTGCCCGGCACGGCGGCGGTGCGCGAGGCGGCCGGGCTCGACGTCACCGACGGCATGCGCGCCGCCCACCGCGCGCTCACCGGGCCCGGTCCCCGGCCCACGGCGCTCGTCTGCGACGACGACATCCTGGCCGCCGGTGCCTGCAAGGCGGTGCGCCGGCTCGGGCTGCGGGTCCCCGACGACGTCTCGGTCACCGGCTTCGACGACCTGGCGCTGGCCACCGCGGTGGAGCCGGAGCTGACCACCGTCCGGCTGCCCGCCACCGAGGCCGGCGCCGAGGGCATGCGGCTCCTCCTCGCCGTCCTGGCCGGCCGCCCCGCCCCCGACGCCGAACTCCCCGTGCGCCTGGTGGTACGCGCCTCCACGGCCGCCCCGCCCACCCCCGAACCCTGACGCGCGGGGGCGCCCGCAACGCCCGAGCCCCGGGCGCCGGGAGGGCGCGCGGGGCTCGTGAGCGGGGCGGGAGGGGTCAGTCGGTGTCGGCGCCGGTGTCCTCGGTGGACGCGGCGGGTTCGGCAGCGGAGGACCCTTCCAGGAGGCGGGTGAGCCGGTCGCCGAGAACGCGGCGGAACTTGCGCTGCTGGGGGCGGGTGCGATCGAGGACCGCGACCTCCAGCTGCTCGGCGGTGAGGCGGCGCTCCTGGCCGTTGTTGTCACGGCACAGCGAGTCCACCGCGAGCTTGAGCGCCTCGGCGAGGGACATCCCGTCGCGGTGGCGCTGGTCGAGGTAGCTGCCGATCTGGTCGGAGTTGCCGCCGACGGCCACCGCGCCGTGCTCGTCGACGATGGAGCCGTCGTGCGGGAGCCGGTAGATCTGGTCGTCCTCGGGGGCCGCGCCGACCTCGGCGACGATCAGCTCCACCTCGTACGGCTTCTCGCCGACGCTGGAGAAGATGGTGCCCAGCGTCTGCGCGTAGACGTTGGCCAGCCCGCGGGCCGTGACGTCGTCCCGGTCGTAGGTGTATCCGCGCAGGTCGGCGTAGCGGACACCGCCGATCCGCAGATTCTCGAACTCGTTGTACTTGCCGACCGCGGCGAAGGCGATGCGGTCGTAGATCTCGCTGACCTTGTGCAGCGCGCGGGACGGGTTCTCGGCGACGAACAGGATGCCGTCGGTGTACTGGACCACGACGACGCTACGGCCTCGCGCGATGCCCTTGCGGGCGTATTCGGCGCGGTCCGCCATGGCTTGCTGGGGTGAGACGTAGAACGGCGTCGACACCGGCTATCCGTCCCTTTCTGTCGGTGAGGCTTTCATCCGGAGGGGCCTTGGGAAGGCGGGGCGGCGGGTCAGATGACCGCGGCCCGCGGGCCGTCCGGCTGCTGGAGGCGGCCCTCGTGGACGGCACGGGCGATCTCGGACATCTCGGCCTCCGTGAGCCTGCGGAAACCATCCTCCGTGATGACGGTGACGATGGGGTAGATGCGCCGGGCCAGGTCGGGACCGCCGGTGGCGGAGTCGTCGTCGGCGGCGTCGTACAGCGCCTGGACCACCATGGTGAGGGCCTGCTGCTCCGACAGGTCGTCGCGGTAGAGCTTCTTGAGCGCGCCGCGGGCGAAGACCGAACCGGAGCCGGTGGCCGCGTAGCCGTGCTCCTCGGAACGGCCGCCGGTGACGTCGTAGGAGAAGATCCGGCCCTTGCCCCGGTCGATGTCGTAACCGGCGAAGATCGGCACCACGGCGAGCCCCTGCAGGGCCATCCCCAGGTTGCCGCGGATCATCGTGGAGAGCCGGTTGGCCTTGCCCTCCAGCGAGAGCACGGCGCCCTCGATCTTCTCGTAGTGCTCCAGCTCCAGCTGGAAGAGCTTGACCATCTCCACCGCGAGCCCGGCGGTGCCGGCGATGCCGATCGCGGAGAACTCGTCGGCGGGGAAGACCTTTTCGATGTCGCGCTGGGCGATGACGTTGCCCATGGTGGCCCGGCGGTCACCGGCGAGCACCGCGCCGCCGGGGAAGGTGGCGGCGACGATGGTGGTGCCGTGCGGGATCTCGACGGCGCCCTGGAGCGGCGGCAGCTTGCGGTTGCCCGGCAGCAGCTCGGGCGCGTGCTCACCGAGGAAGTCCATGAACGAGGACGAACCTGGCGTCAGGAAGGCAGCCGGCAGACGCCCGGGCTTGCGAGAGTTGGCTTCCACGCGATTCCTTCCACGAGGCGGCAGACCGGCCGGGCATCCGGCCGGTATTACGGATCACAGCACGGACCTTACCCTCGGCCGTGCACGTCATCCGTCCCGCACCCGGCGGTTGCCCACCGGGTACGGGACGGACCGGGAGCGGTTACTCGCCGCCCTTCTGCACGAACGAACGGACGAAGTCCTCGGCGTTCTCCTCCAGGACGTCGTCGATCTCGTCCAGGACGGAGTCGACGTCGTCCGACAGCTTCTCGTGGCGTTCCTTGAGGTCGTCGGAGGTCTGCGCCTCCGGGGCGGTCTCCTCGACCTCCTCGGTGGTGCGTGTGGCCCTCTGCTGGCCGCCGGTGTCCTTAGTAGCCATGTTCACCTTCACCCCGCTCGCCCACTCGGTTGCATGCCCGCGCCTCGGCCCGGCATGCCCTGCAAGATCAGACCCTACAAGCCGGGTCCGACATCGGCTCCGTTCTCCGGTGATCTCGTGACCGCACTGGTGGTGCTCGCCTTGGTGGAAAAGCCGGGAGCCATCCGGATGATTCCCGCTTCCCTGGTGTTTCAGCCTCCGGACCGGGGGTGTTTCACCCTCCGGACAGGATCCGTACCAGGTCCTCCGCGGTGCGGCACCGGTCGAGCAGCTCCTTGACGTGGTTGCGGGTGCCCCGCAGCGGTTCCAGGGTGGGTACCCGCTGGAGCGAGTCCCGACCCGGCAGATCGAAGATCACCGAGTCCCAGGAGGCGGCGGCCACGTCGTCGGCGTACTGCTCCAGGCAGCGGCCCCGGAAGTACGCCCTGGTGTCCTCCGGCGGCTTGAGGCGGGCCCGGGAGACGTCCTCCTCGGCCAGCAGCCGCTTCATCCGGCCCCGGGCCGCCAGGCGGTTGTAGAGCCCCTTGTCGGCGCGTACGTCGGCGTACTGGAGGTCCACCAGGTGCAGCCGCGCGGCGTCCCAGCCGAGGCCGTCGCGGCGCCGGTAGCCCTCCAGCAGCTCCCGCTTGGCCACCCAGTCCAGCTCGCCGGCGAGGCTCATCGGGTCGGTCTCCAGCCGGCCCAGCACGTCCTCCCAGCGGGCGAGGACGTCCTTGGTCTGCTCGTCGGCGTCGGGGCCGTAGCGGTCCTCGACGTATTTGCGGGCCAGCTCGAAGTACTCCATCTGCAGTTGCACGGCGGTCAGCGTGCGACCGCTGCGCAGCGTGATCAGCTGTCGCAGTCCGGGGTCGTGGGAGACCTGGTGCAAGGTGCGCACCGGCTGGTCCACCGCGAGGTCGACGGCGATGAAGCCGTCCTCGATCATGGAGAGCACCAGCGAGGTGGTGCCCAGCTTGAGGTAGGTGGAGATCTCCGAGAGGTTGGCGTCGCCGATGATGACGTGGAGCCGGCGGTACTTCTCGGCGTCCGCGTGCGGCTCGTCGCGGGTGTTGATGATGGGCCGCTTGAGGGTGGTCTCCAGACCCACCTCGACCTCGAAGTAGTCGGCCCGCTGGCTGATCTGGAAGCCGTGCTCGCCGCCGTCCTGGCCGATGCCGACCCGCCCGGCGCCGCAGACCACCTGACGGGAGACGAAGAACGGCGTCAGGTGGCGCACGATGTCGGAGAACGGCGTCTCCCGCTTCATCAGGTAGTTCTCATGGGTGCCGTAGGAGGCGCCCTTGTTGTCGGTGTTGTTCTTGTACAGGTGGATCGGCTGGGCGCCGGGGAGCTGGGCCGCGCGTTCGGCGGCCTCGGCCATGATCCGCTCCCCCGCCTTGTCCCACAGCACGGCGTCGCGCGGGTTGGTCACCTCGGGGGCGCTGTACTCCGGGTGCGCGTGGTCGACGTAGAGCCGCGCGCCGTTGGTGAGGATCACATTGGCCAGGCCGATGTCCTCGTCCGTGAGCTGGCTGGCGTCCGCCGTCTCGCGGGCGAGGTCGAAGCCGCGGGCGTCCCGCAGCGGGTTCTCCTCCTCGAAGTCCCAGCGGGCCCGCCGCGCCCGGTGCATCGCCGCGGCGTAGGCGTTGACCACCTGGGACGAGGTGAGCATGGCATTGGCGTTCGGGTGACCGGGGACGGAGATTCCGTACTCCGTCTCGATGCCCATTACTCGCCGTACGGTCATGCGGCCCTCCTTGCCCGGCACCGCCCCGCGGCGGCACCGCGTGGCGCGGTACCGAAGAGCCTAGAACGCGGAAGCGGCGGTGGGGAGATCATTTTGCTTCATTCCTCGGCTGTGGGACTCGGCCGCGGCAAAGGCGCGGGCGGTACCGGAACGCGTCCGGCCGCGGGTACCGGACCTCCGGTACCCGCGGCCGGATGCCGCGCTACAGGTACTGCCCGGTGTTGGCTACGGTGTCGATCGAACGGCCGGTGTCGGCGCCCTGCTTGCCGGTGACCAGCGTGCGGATGAAGACGATCCGCTCGCCCTTCTTGCCGGAGATGCGGGCCCAGTCGTCCGGGTTGGTGGTGTTGGGCAGGTCCTCGTTCTCCTTGAACTCGTCCACGCAGGCGGAGAGCAGGTGGGAGACGCGCAGGCCCTTCTGCTGGTGGTCCAGGAAGTCCTTGATCGCCATCTTCTTCGCCCGGTCCACGATGTTCTGGATCATGGCGCCGGAGTTGAAGTCCTTGAAGTACAGGACCTCCTTGTCACCGTTGGCGTAGGTGACCTCCAGGAAGCGGTTCTCCTCGGACTCGGCGTACATCCGCTCCACCACGGACTGGATCATGGCGCCGACCGTGGCCTCGGTGGAGCCGCCGTGCTCGGACAGGTCGTCCGCGTGCAGCGGCAGGTCGGCGGTGAGGTACTTGGAGAAGATGTCCTTGGCGGCCTCGGCGTCCGGCCGCTCGATCTTGATCTTCACATCGAGCCGGCCCGGCCGCAGGATCGCCGGGTCGATCATGTCCTCGCGGTTGGAGGCGCCGATGACGATGACGTTCTCCAGGCCCTCCACGCCGTCGATCTCGGCGAGCAGCTGCGGGACGATGGTGTTCTCCACGTCCGAGCTGACGCCGGAGCCACGGGTGCGGAAGAGCGACTCCATCTCGTCGAAGAAGACGATGACCGGGGTGCCCTCGCTCGCCTTCTCCCGGGCCCGCTGGAAGACCAGGCGGATGTGGCGCTCGGTCTCGCCCACGTACTTGTTGAGCAGCTCGGGGCCCTTGATGTTGAGGAAGTAGCTCTTGCCCTGGGGCTGCCCGGTGACCTCGGCGACCTTCTTGGCAAGGGAGTTGGCCACCGCCTTGGCGATCAGCGTCTTGCCGCAGCCGGGCGGGCCGTACAGCAGAACGCCCTTGGGCGGCCGGAGTTGGTGCTCCTTGAACAGGTCCGGGTACAGGTAGGGGAGTTCGACCGCGTCGCGGATGAGCTCGATCTGGTTCCCCAGCCCGCCGATCTTGTTGTAATCGATGTCGGGGACCTCTTCGAGGACGAGCTCCTCGACCTCGCTCTTGGGCACCACCTCGTAGACGTAGCCGGAGCGCGGCTCCAGCAGCAGGGCGTCGCCCGCGCGGATGTTGACGTCCAGCAGCGGTTCGGCGAGCCGGACCACCCGCTCCTCGTCGGTGTGCCCTATCACCAGGGCGCGTTCGCCGTCCTCCAGGATCTCCTTGAGGGTGACGATGTCGCCGACCCGCTCGAACGCCATCGCGTCGACGACGTTGAGCGCCTCGTTGAGCATGACCTCCTGGCCACGCCGGAGTTGGTCCAACTCGACGCTGGGGCTGACGTTCACCCGCAGCTTGCGGCCACCGGTGAAGATGTCCGCCGTTCCGTCCTCGTTGGCCTGCAGGAAGACGCCGAAGCCGGCAGGCGGCTGGGCGAGCCGGTCCACTTCTTCCTTGAGGGCCACGATCTGGTCACGCGCCTCGCGGAGCGTGTTGGCCAGGCGTTCGTTCTGGGCGGACACGCCTGCCAGGTTGGTCTGCAGCTCGACGATCCGCTCTTCTAGAATCCTCGTGTGTCGCGGAGAGTCGGCGAGCTTGCGTCGCAGGACGGCGATCTCCTGCTCAAGAAAGGCCACCTGGCTCGCGGGGTCCTCCGAACCCCGCGCGGGCCGGTTGCCACGGTTGATGTCGTCGTCGTGGGCTGCCACGGTCCTCACCTCCTCCAGGGGGAGCTGGACGCTTTCAGACCCTACCTGGACCGGTACGGGTTGAAACCCCTAGATCACAAACCCGGTCGGGGTGTGTCCGATCTTCACCCTTGCGCACCTCCCCATGCCTGGGAGATACCCACCCATCAACATCGGAAAGCGACCGGTTGTATCGTCGATCCGGTCAACAGCCGTCAGGAGCAGTTATTCCCGGGCAACCGGGCCCCTGGACGGCACCGCGCGATGGACGAACGGCAGGCGAGGTACCCGTGAGCGACGCGACCGGCGAGGAGCTGGAGGTCTGGATCGACCAGGACCTGTGCACGGGAGACGGGATCTGCGCGCAGTACGCGCCGGAGGTCTTCGAGCTCGACATCGACGGGCTGGCGTACGTCAAGGCCCCGGCCGAGCCTGGTGAGGAGGGCGAACTGCGCACCGAACCGGGTGCGACCGCTCCCGTTCCGCTTCCGCTGTTGCACGACGTGGTCGACTCGGCCAAGGAGTGCCCCGGCGAGTGCATCCACGTCCGGCGCGTTTCGGACAAGGTCGAGGTGTACGGGCCCGACGCGGCCTGACATTGCGCCCGGTGACCGCGAGCGCCCCGTGCCCGTTGTGCGCGGGGGCGCTCGCGGTGGGTCACACGCTGCCCGCCCGGGGTGCGCCCGCGGCGGTGAAGCGGCCGTCGTGCCAGCGCCAGGTGTAGTCGCGGGCCAGGTCCGGGCAGCAGCGCGGCACCGCGTCGGAGGAGTAGCCGAGCAGCGTCGCGGAAACGATTCGTCCCTCGGCCTTCAGGCCCTTGACGCTGAGCTTGCGGGCCGGGTCGACGAGGGTGGCGGTGACCCTGGGCGGCGCGCCGGGCGAGGTGCCCGGGGAGAGCACGTACAGGCCGCTGGGGGGCGTGCCGAAGGCGGTGTGGCAGCGCACCTCGGCGACGGTCTCCGGGCGGCCGTCCCCGTCGAGGTCGGCGGTGGCGTGCTCGAGGACGTCCACGGGCGCTCCGGCGCACCGCAGCGGGTAGTGGGCGGCCCGGGCGTCGGGGGCGCCGCGCGTGGCGGCGGCCGGGGCGCCGGGGGGCGGGGCGGTGGCGTCCGCGGGTGTCACCAGCGCGCCGGCGGCGACCACGGCGGCCAGGGCGGCGCCGGTGACGATCCAGTGGGCCGGGCGGGTTCGCGTGTGGGGAAGGTCAGAGCCTGCCGAAGGCTGCACGCGCCTGTCTCCTGGGGCTTGATCCGAGGGGCTTGATCACAACCGAGGTGATGGCCCATCGTGCCACACGTCACACGCCGCGCAGTACCACCGCTGCGCGCCGGAAGACGCGGCGCGCCGCCGGCACCGGTCCCGGTACGGGACGGTGGCGGCGGCGCGCGGGGCAGCGGGGGCCGTCAGGCCGTGGGCGGCGTGGTGGCGGAGGCGTCCTTGGCACCCCAGCCGGCGTAGTCCTCGCCGTAGGCGCCCTTGGCGGGACGGCGGCGGCGCAGCGGGGGCTCCACGCCGTCGGCGAGCCGGCGGGCGGTGAGCAGGAAGCCGGTGTGGCCGATCATCCGGTGGTCCGGGCGGACCGCCAGCCCCTCGACGTGCCAGGTGCGCACCATGGTCTCCCAGGCGCTCGGCTCGTTGAAGGTGCCGTGTTCGCGGATGGCCTCGACGGTGCGGGCGAGCTGGGTGGTGGTGGCGACGTACGCGCAGAGCATGCCGCCGGGCACCAGCGCCTTGGAGACCGCCTCCAGGCACTCCCAGGGGGCGAGCATGTCGAGGATGACCCGGTCGACGTCGGTGTCGGACAGGTTGTCCTGGAGGTCGCCGACGGTCAGCCGCCAGGCCGGGTGTTCACCGCCGAAGTAGCGGCGCACGTTCTCGGCGGCGATCTCCGCGAAGTCGGGCCGGCGCTCGTAGCTGTGCAGCATGCCCTGGTCGCCGACGGCCCGCAGCAGGAAACAGCTGAGCGAACCGGAGCCCACCCCCGCCTCGACGACGCGGGCGCCGGGGAAGATGTCGGCCATCGCCAGGATCTGGCCGGCGTCCTTGGGGTAGACCACGGCGGCGCCGCGGGGCATGGACAGGACGTAGTCGGGGAGCAGGGGGCGCAGCGCGAGATAGGCGATGTTCCCCGTGGTACGCACAACAGTGCCCTCGGGGGCGCCGATCAGCTCGTCGTGCGGGAAGGAACCCTTGTGGGTGTGGAAACTCTTCCCGGCTTCGAGCGTGAAGGTGTGGTGGCGTCCCTTGGGGTCGGTGAGCTGGACCTGGTCCCCGACCTGGAAGGGCCCGCGACGGCGGGCGGCACCGGTCGGTTCGGACATGTGACCAGGGTATCCGAGGCCGGGGGTCCTTCCGTCCCCGGGCGGTGGCGGGGTCGGGTCAGACCCGGGCCGCGGGCGCCATGGCGGCCACGAAGGCGCGTTCCACGTCGGCGGTGGCGAGCACCCCGTAGATCTCGCCGGTGGCCTCGACCACCAGGTATTCGGTGGCCGGGGTGGCCCGCAGGGTCTCCAGCAGGTCCTCGCCGACCAGTTCGGCCGAGACCCGCATGCCGGGGCGCAGCTCCTGGGTGACCGCGCTCACCGTCACCCACGGCCGCCGGTGTTCGGGGACCGCGACGATGGCGGCCTCCCGCACCACACCGGTGGCCTCGCCGGAGGCGTCCACCACGACCAGGGCGCGGGCCCCGGCGTCGTTGGCCCGGCGCAGCGCCTCCGACAGCGGGGTCTGCCCGGCCACCGGGACGGCCCGGCGGGTCAGGGTACGGGCCCGCAGCTCCGGGAGGCGTTCGCGCAGCCTCGCCATGCGCAGGCTGTTGCCGGCGCCGGTCCAGATGATGGCGGCCAGGATGGCGGCGAGCAGCGCGTCGGTGATCGATCCGGCGTCGCCCACGGTCTCCCCGGCGCCGCCCGCGTAGGAGAGCAGGGGCAGTCCGATCAGTACGGCGACCGCGAGCGCGCGGCCGGTCCAGGCGGCGGCGACGGTGCCGGTCATGGGCTTGCCGCTGATCTTCCACACCACCGCGCGCAGCATCCGGCCGCCGTCCAGCGGCAGTCCGGGCAGCAGGTTGAAGGCGGCCACGATGAGGTTGCTGACCATCAGCCCGGCCAGCAGCACGCCGGGGACGGTGCCCGGCTCCACGTACCGCATGCCCAGGTAGAACAGGCCGGACAGGACCAGCGAGAGCAGCGGGCCGACGAAGGCGAGGACGAACTCCCGGCCCGGGGTGTCCGACTCCTTCTCGATCTCCGAGACGCCGCCGAAGAACTGGAGCTGGATGCGGCGCACCGGCAGCCGGAAGCGCAGCGCGGCGACGGTGTGGGCGAGTTCGTGCACCAGCACCGAGCCGTAGAAGGCGACCGCGAAGAAGAGCGACACCAGGTAGCGGGCGGCGCCCAGCTCGGGCAGCACGCGGTCGAGCTGGCCGCCGAAGACCCAGGTGATCAGGGCGGCCACCAGGAACCAGCTGGGGGCGACGTACACCGGCACGCCGAAGGGGCGGCCCATCAGGATGCCGCCGCCGGTGCCGCGCGGGCGCCTGCCGCCTCGCCGGTCGCCGGTCGGGGGCCCGGGGCTCGCTGACCCGGGACCGGACTGCGGCTGCCCGCTGTTGCTCACGCAAGTTCTCCTCACGGTGCCGGCCCGCGGCCGGCGACTCGGCCTGCCGCCCTCGTGCGGCGGACCGTCGTGCGACGGACCGCCGGTGAAGATCATGCCGTGCGGTGGCGCCTGCCGTCGATGGTAACGAGGTCGCCCGGAGCACGTTGTCGGTGGCAGGCCGTAGGGTCGTGGACCATGGACACCGAGACCGCAGTGACCGAGCCGATCGCGCCACCGCCTCCCGCGTCGCTGTCGCCGTCGCGGGCGGCCGACTTCATGCGGTGTCCGCTGCTGTACCGGTTCCGGGTGATCGACAAGCTGCCGGAGAAGCCGAGCGCCGCGGCCACCCGTGGCACGGTCGTCCACGCGGTGCTGGAGCGCCTCTTCGACACCCCGGCCGACCGGCGCACCCCCTCGCTGGCCCGCTCGATGGTGGCCGTGGAGTGGGACCGGCTGCTGGCCGAGCGCCCGGAGCTGGCGGAGCTGTTCGACGACGAGGCGGACGCCGAGGCGCTGCCGCGCTGGCTGGAAAGCGCCGAGCAACTGGTGGAGCGCTGGTTCGCGCTGGAGGACCCGGCCCGCCTGGAGCCCGCCGAGCGCGAGCTGTACGTGGAGACGCGACTGGAGTCCGGCCTGGTGCTGCGCGGCTACGTCGACCGGCTCGACGTGGCGCCCACCGGCGAGCTGCGGGTGGTGGACTACAAGACCGGCAAGGCGCCCCGCCCCGAGTACGCGGGCGAGGCGCTCTTCCAGATGAAGTTCTACGCGCTGGTGCTGTGGCGGCTGCGCGGGGTGGTGCCGCGCCGGCTCCAGCTCGTCTACCTCGGCAGCGGTGATCTGCTCAGCTACGACCCGACCGAGGACGACCTGCGCGGGGTGGAGCGCAAGCTGCACGCGCTGTGGTTCGCGATCCGCCGGGCCACCGAGACCGGCGACTGGCGGCCGAGGCCGGGCAGGCTGTGCGACTGGTGCGACCACCGGGCGGTGTGCCCGTCGTTCGGCGGCACTCCCCCGCCGTACCCGCCGCGGGGCCCCGCCGCCGAGCCGCTGCCGGGGCCACGGCAGCCTTAGGGAAGAATGGGCCGCAGCCGAGGGGTAAGGAGTTTCCGTGGCTATCCGCGTGCTGCTGGTGGACGACCAGCCGCTGCTGCGCACCGGTTTCCGGATGATCCTGGAGGCCGAGCCGGACCTGGCCGTGGTGGGTGAGGCCGGGGACGGCCTCCAGGCACTGGAGCAGGTCCGCGCGATGCAGCCGGACGTGGTGCTGATGGACATCCGGATGCCCCGGATGGACGGGGTGGAGGCCACCCGGCAGATCACCGGCCCCGGCCGGGACGGCCCGGCCAAGGTGCTGGTGCTGACCACTTTCGACCTGGACGAGTACGTGGTGGAGGCGCTGCGCGCGGGGGCCAGCGGCTTTCTGCTCAAGGACGCTCCGGCGGCCGAGCTGGTCCAGGCGATCCGGGTGGTGGCGGCCGGCGAGGCGATGCTGGCGCCCAGCGTCACCCGGCGGCTGCTGGACAAGTACGCCGACCACCTGCCGTCCGGCGAGGACCCGGTGCCGCAGGCGCTGGGCACCTTGACCGAGCGCGAGGTGGAGGTGCTCAAGCTGGTCGCCCGCGGGCTGTCCAACGCCGAGATCGCGGCCGAGCTGTTCGTCAGCGAGACCACCGTGAAGACCCATGTCGGCCATGTGCTGACCAAGCTGGGGCTGCGCGACCGGGTGCAGGCGGCGGTGTACGCCTACGAGAGCGGGCTGGTGCGGCCGGGCGCCGGCTGAGGACGACGAGGTCGAGGACGGCGGGCGGATCCCTCACGGGGTCCGCCCGCCGTCGCGCGCGTGCCGGGCGTCAGTTCTTCACGCCGCGGCCCAGCTCCCAGTAGGACAGCTCGGAGGCCGAGTTGAGGGCCCACTCGGTGCCGGTGATCTGGGACTTGGCGACCAGGTACTGCTTGCCCTGCCACAGCGGCAGGAACGGGATGTCCCGGGCGATGTCGTCCTGCATCTGCGAGAAGTTGTTCACCGTGAAGCTGCGGGTGGCGTCCTGGCGGGTGCGCGGCAGCAGCTGCTTCTCGATGGCGTCGTTGTGGTAGACGCTGCCCAGGAAGTTGTCCTTGCCGAAGAACGGGCCGATGTAGGTGTCCGGGTCCGGGTAGTCGGGGAACCAACCCATGCCGTACACCTGGTACTTGCCCTGCTGCATGGCGGGGCGGAAGCTCGACCACGGCACGCCCTGGATGGAGACCTGGAACAGGCCGGTTTCCTCCAGCTGCCGCTTCAGCTCGGCGAACTCCTTGGCGGTGGCGGCGCCGTAGTGGTCGGTGGTGTAGGTCATCGACAGCGGCACCGGGGTGCTGATGCCGGCCTTCTGCAACGTGGCGCGGGCCGCCGAGACGCTGGGGTCGCCGTAGATGTTGAAGAACGAGTTGGTGTGCCCCGTGATGCCCTGCGGCACCATGGAGTACAGCGGCTCGGCGGTACGGGCGTAGACGTCCCGCACCAGCGCCTGGCGGTCCACGACCTGGGCGACGGCCTTGCGCACCGCCAGCGACTTCACCGACGGGTCGTTGACGTTGAAGACCAGGTAACGGATTTCCGAGCCGGCCGCCTGCACCAGGTTGAGCGACTGCGAGGTGCTGTCCATGAACTTGGCTATCTGCTCCGAGGTCATGGTGCGGTTCATCAGGTCGATGGAGCCGCCGCGCAGCGCCTTCTCCATCGCGTCGCTGTCCTTGAAGAAACGCAGTTCGATCTTGTCGTTGTTGACCTTGGCGAAACCCTTGTACTTCTGGTTGCGGACGAATTCCGCCTTGTCGTCCGGGGCGAAGGAATTGAGCGCGTAAGGGCCGGAGCCGACGACCTTGTAGCCCGCGTAGATCTTGTCGGCCGGGTAGACCTTGCTGTCCACGATGGCCGCGGCCGGCGTCGCCAGCTTGAACGGGAAGGTGGCGTCCGGGGACTTCAGGTGGAAGACGACGGTGTTGGCGGTGGGCGTCTCCACCTTGTCGATGTTCTCCAGCAGGGACGACGGCCCGTTGCGGTCCTTGATGGCCAGCGAGCGCTCGACGGAGAACTTCACGTCCGCCGAGGTGAGCTGGTCGCCGTTGGAGAACTGGAGCCCGGGGCGGAGCGAGCAGCGGTAGGTCTCCCCCAGCTGGTCGGTGAAGCTGCACTTCTCGGCGGCGTCCGGCACCGGGTCGGTACCGGTCCGCGGGTAGTTGAGCAGGGTCTGGAAGGTGTTGCGAAGAATGTTCCAGGCGCCGATGTCGTAGGCCGCCGCCGGGTCCAGCGGTGCCTCCGCGTCCTTGGTGGCCGTGAAGTTGTCGGTCGTGCCCACGACGATGGCGTCGCCGTTTCCCCCACTGCCGCCGTTCGATCCGCCGCATCCTGCGAGGGCGGGCGCGATCAGGCCCACCATGGCGGCCGGCACCAGTAGCTTGCGATTCATCCTCGTCGGTCTCCCTGTTTTTCCGGCGCGTTGGTTGTTCGTAAGCCGCGGGTGGCGCTACGCCTGCGCCACCCGCTTCGCCGTGGGCGCACCGCCCGGTCCCGGGCGGTGCTCGTCAGTTGTCGCCCGCGGGGTACAGGTGGCAGGCCACCCGTACCTCGCCGACGGGCAGCACACGCAGCCTGGGGTCTTCCGACTCCTCGAACTGCACGGCCACGCCGCCCGCCTCTTCCTGCATGGTGACGACCCCGCCCCAGAACGGCTCCCGGGGCTCGGTCGCGGAGTCCTCCTCGCGGAGGTTCCGGAGGTATTCCAGCACCTTCGCCGCCGTGGTGCCTCTACCGGGGGTCACCACGACCTTGGTCAGCCCCGGCGCGGAGAGCTGGTCGAGGTCGGCGAAGAGCGCCTTCTCCTTGGTGTACTCCTCCACCGGCATGGTCAGCCACCGGCGTTCCAGCAGCGCCCGCAGGTCGCGCGCCTCCCAGCCGCAGCCGGGCAGCGCCACCGGGCAGCGCGGGTGGAACGAGCAGCCCAGCGGCGGCCGGGCGGCGTCCGGGATCTCACCGCGCGGCAGCTCCCGGTCGGTGGCCAGGGTCGGGTCCGGCTCCGGGATCGCCGCCAGCAGCGCCTTGGTGTACGGGTGCTTGGGGTCGGCGAAGACCTGCTCGGTCGGGCCGTACTCGACGATCCGGCCCAGGTACATGATGGCGATGTTGTCGCAGAAGAACTTGGCGCTCGCCAGGTCGTGGGTGACGTAGACGTACGTCAGGTCCAGATCGCGCTTCAGGTCCAGCATCAGCTGGAGGATCTTGGCGCGCACGCTCATGTCGAGCATGGAGATCGGCTCGTCGGCGACGAGCAGCTCCGGCTCGGCGATGATCGCGCGGGCGAGCACGGCCCGCTGCTTCTGGCCGCCGGACAGGTCCGAGGGGAACTTGGACAGGAAGCGCTCGGGCGGGGTGAGCCCGACCCGTTCCAGCGCCTGGACGACCTTGGCCTCGCACTCGGTGTCGTCGCTCACCAGGTTGTGGATGCGCAGCGGGTGGCCGACCGCGGTGCGGATGTCCATGCCCGGGTTGAGCGAGGCGTGCGGGTCCTGGAAGACCATCTGCAACTTGCGACGCAGCGGGCGCAGTTGGCGCTCGCCGTACTGGGCGATGTCCTCGCCGCGGTAGCGGATGGTGCCGCCGGTGGGCGAGTTGAGGCCGAGCAGGGCGCGGCCCAGGGTGGTCTTGCCGGAGCCGGACTCGCCGACCAGGCCGAGCACCTCGCCCTTGCGCAGCGTCAGGTTGATCCCGTCCACCGCCTTGACCGCGCCGGTGCCGCGGCCGGTCAGCTTCGACAGGAAGCCGCCGCGCAGCCCGAAGTGGACCTGGAGGTCCTCGATCTGCATCAGCGCGCCGGGGTCCTGCGCCGCGGACCCGGCGGCGTCGGCGCCGGCCGCGGCTTCCGGCTCCGTCCGGTTGTCAGGCTTCGTCGGCAACGCTGATCTCCTTCACCGCGGCGAGCGGCTCCCGCCCGTCCTTACCCAACTCGTCGGCCAGCGAGGGCTCCACCTCGATGGCCTGGTGCCAGCAGGCGCTGCGCACCCCTGAGGCCAGCACGGCCTCGGGCGGCTCGTTCTCCGCACAGCCGCGCATCGCCACCGGGCAGCGCTGGTGGAACCGGCAGCCGACGGGCGGGTCGCCCAGGTCCGGCGGGCTGCCCGGGATGTAGTGCAGCCCGGTGGTGGAGAGCGAGATGGTCGACCGCAGCAGCTCCTTGGTGTACGGGTGCTGCGGGTTGGCGAAGACCTCGCGGGCGTCGCCCTGCTCGACGATGTGCCCGGCGTACATCACGGCCACCCGGTCGCACGCCTCGGCGACGATGCCGAGGTTGTGGGTGATCAGCACCAGGGCGGTGTCGAAGTTCTTCCGCAGGTCGGCGAGGATCTTGATGATCTGCGCCTCGACCAGCACGTCCAGCGCGGTGGTGGGCTCGTCGGCCACCACGAAGGCCGGGCGCAGCACGAGGGCGAGGGCGATCATGATGCGCTGGCGCATGCCGCCGGAGAACTCGTGCGGGTAGTTCTCGTAGCGGCTGGGCGGGATGCCCATGCCGCGCAGCGCCTCCAGGGAGCGCTCCCGGATCTGCTGCTTGGTCAGGTTCTTCTCGTGGGTGCGCAGCGTCTCCTCGAAGTGCTCGGAGATCTTCATCAGCGGGTTGAGCCGGGTCATCGGCTCCTGGAAGATCAGCCCGAGCTCCGGGCCGCGCAGCTTCTGCAGCTCCTTGGGGGCCAGGCCCACCAGGTTGCGGCCGGCCGCGCGTTCGCTGCGCAGCACGACCTCGCCGTCGAGGGCGACACCGGGCGGGGTGAGCCCGAGGACGCCCCGGCCCAGGGTGGACTTGCCGCATCCGGACTCGCCGACCAGCCCGAGGGTCTCCCCGGGGCGTACGTCGAAGGAGACGCCGTCCACGGCCTGGATGGGGCCGCGTTCGGTGCCGTACCAGACTCGGAGGTCGCGCACGCTCAGCACGGGTTCACGAGGGGTGGCGGCGGGGGCCGCCTGCGTCGCCGCGCTTTCGGTGGTGGTCATCAGCCCTCCTTCGAGGTGTCGGCCGCCGGGCCGGCGGGCTTGCCGTTGGTGTTCTGGCGGGCCGGTGCGGACTTCTTGGCGGTGGCCGTCTTCTTGGCGGTGGTCGCCGACTTCTTCGCCGCCGCGGTCCGGGTGGTGGTGGTCTTGGCGGTGGCCTTCTTCGCCGCCGTCTTCTTGGCCGCCGTCTTCTTGGCCGCCGTCTTCTTCGCCGCCGTGGTCTTCTTGGCCGCGGCGGTCTTCTTGGCGGGTGCCTTCTTCGCCGGTGCGGCGGGCTGCTCCGGTGCGGCCTCGGGCTTCGGCGCGGGTTCCGGCTGAGGCTCCGACGCGGGCTCGGGCTCCGGCTCGGGCTCCGGCTGAGGCTCCGGCTCGGGAACGGCCTCGGGTGCCGGGGTCTCCGCCTCGGCGGGCTCGGCTTCGGCGGGCTCGGCCTTGACCGGCTCGGCCTCGGCGGGCTCCGCCTGCACCGGCTCCGCCTCTACCGGCTTGACCTCCGCCGGGGAGGCGGCGGGGGCGGTGGCCGGGGCGGCGGCGGTGACCACGCGGCGGGGGGAGGTACGGGCCGGGATCAGCACGCGGGTGATCCGGCGGCGCCGCATCGTCGGGTTGAGCACGTCGTTGAGGCCCTCACCGACGAGCGTGAAGCCGAGGATGGCGATGATGATGGCGATGCCGGGGAAGGTCGCCGTCCACCACATGCCGGCGTTGACGTCGTCCACCGCGCGCTGGAGGTCGTAACCCCACTCGGCGGCCTCGGTGGGCTGGATGCCCAGGCCCAGGAAGCCCAGACCGGCCAGGGTGGAGATGGCGTCGGCGGCGTTCATCGTGGTGATGACGGGCACCGACTGCACCACGTTGCCGAACAGATACTTGCGGATCACCACCGACGGCTTGGCGCCCATCGCGCGGGCCGCCTCCACGTAGAGCGCCTCACGCGCCGAGAGCGCCGAGGAACGCACCACGCGGAAGTACTGCGGGATGTAGACCACCGTGATGGACAGCGCCGCGGTGACCACGCCGCCGCCGACGATGCCGGAGAAGACGAACCCGGCCACGATCGCCAGCAGCAGGTAGGGGAAGGCGAAGAGGGCGTCCATGACCAGCACCAGGATGCGGTCGAGCCAGCCTCCGAAGTACCCGGCGAGCAGGCCGAGGAGCACACCGACGATGAGCGAGAAGACGACCGCGAGGATCATCACCTCCAGCGCGGTGCGCGCGCCGTAGATCGTGCGGGAGAGCACGTCCAGGCTCTGCACCGTGGTGCCGAACAGATGGCTGCCGTCCGGGGCGCCCTGCTTGGGGAACGCCTTGCCGCCGGAGGTGTACTGGTCGAAGTTGTACGGCGCCAGCAGCGGCGCGAAGATCGCCACCAGCACGAAGAGCGCCGAGATCACCAGGCCGGTCCACAACATGACCTTGGGTATGCCGTGGGCCTGGCGGATGGGGGCGAAGGTGCGGCGCAGGCCGCGCAGCCGGCCGGGTTTGACCGGAACGGTCGGGGTCTCGGTCTCGGCGGGCGGCAGAAGAGCTGTCTGGGTCATCTCAGTACCGCACCCTCGGGTCGATCAGCGCGTTCACGAAGTCGATCAGCATGGAGATCACGACGACCACCAGGGCGAAGACGGTGACGATGCCCTGGACGGCGGCGTAGTCACGGGCGTTGATGTACTGGATCAACGCCTGGCCGATGCCCTGCCAGTTGAAGGTCTCCTCGGTCAGCACCGAGCCGCCGAGCAACATGGCCACCTGGAGACCGAGCACGGTCACCACGGGAACCAGCGCGTTGCGGAAGGCGTGCTTGGTGACGACGGCGGTCTCCTTGATGCCCCGGGCCCGGGCGGCCTCGACGTAGTCGCCCTGGAGGGTCTGGATGACGTTGACCCGGATCATCCGGATGAAGACACCGACGATGATCAGGCCGAGGGTGACCGAGGGGAGTACCAGGTGCTGGGCGATGTCACCGACCGCGCTCCAGTCGCCGGCCAGCGCGGCGTCCAGGATCAGGATGTGGGTCTGGGTGGGCACTTCGAGGCCGACCATCACCGACGACTGTCCGGAGGACGGCAGCAGGCCCAACCCGTTGGGCCCGAAGGCCAGTTGGGCGAGGAGGCCGAGGACGAAGGCGGGGGCCGCGTAGGTGATGATCGCGAAGAGCCGGCTCGCCACGTCGATGCCGCGGTCCCGGAACCGGCCGGCCACCAGGCCGAGCGGGATGCCGATGACGCCGGCCACGATCAGCGCGCCGAAGCTGAGCGAGAGGGTGGCACCTCCCCGCTGGATGATCACCTGGCGGACGCTCAGGTTGTCCGAGAAGGTGGTGCCGAAGTTCAGGGTGGCGACCGACTTCAGGTACTCCCAGAACTGCTCGTACAGGGGCCGGTCGAAGCCCGCTGCGTGGCGCTTGGCGGCGAGTTGCGCTGCCGACAGCTTCCCGCCCTGGGACGCCGCGATGGGGTCGCCTGGCGCCACCCGCATCATGACGAAGACCAGGACCAGCAGGATCAGGACCATGGGTATCGCCAGCGCGATCCTGGTGAGGATGTAGCGGCGCAGCGACCCGGACTGCTTGCTCATGAGGGGACGTCTTTCTTCACCGGGCGACGGGTGGCCGGCCTCCCGCCACGGGGGGTGTCAGCGAAGGGCCGGCCGGCCGTCACGTACCGCTTACTTGCTCAGCTCGTAGAAGCGGAACATCGTCGGGTCGAGGGCCTTGTCGACCCCGTTCACGCCGTCGCGCACGACCGCGGTCTGCTTGCCCTGCCACAGCGGGATGATCGGCACGTCCTCGGCGATCTGCTTCTGGATGTCGCTGAACGCCTGGTTGCGGGTGCCCGCGTCGGTGGACGCCTCCTCCTTCTGGAGGTTCGACTGCACCTGCGCGTTGTTGTAGCCGGTGCCCAGGAAGGGGTTGGCGTTCAGGAAGGGGGCCAGGTCGTCGTCGGCGTCCGGGAAGTCCGGGAACCAGCCCATCATGTAGGCGCCGTAGTTGTTGGCCTTCTCGTCCTTCTGGTACTGCGTCCACTCGGTGGAGCTGAGCTTCACCTTGAACAGGCCGCTGGCCTCCAGCTGGCGCTTGATCTCGGTGGCCTCGTCGGAGGCGGCGGAGCCGTAGTGGCTCGGGGTCCAGAAGTACTCAAGCTGCACCGGGGTGCTGATGCCGGCGTCCTTGAGGAGCTTGGCGGCCTTGTCCTTGTCCGGCGTGCCGTACTTGTCCTTGAACGCCTCGGTGTGGCCCTGGACGCCGATGCCGACCATGGAGTACAGCGGCTGGACGGTGTCGTTGTAGGCGGCCTTGGCGATTCCCGCGCGGTCGATGACCTGGGCCACGGCCTGGCGGACGGCCTTCTGGTCGGCCGGCTTCACCTTGGAGTCGAAGACCAGGTAGCGCTTCTCGGTGCCGGTGCCCTGAACGACCTTCAGGCCCTTGCCGCCCTGGAGCGACTTGACGTCGGTGGGCGAGAAGGTGCGGAAGGCGGCGTCGATGTCGCCGGCCTGGACCGCCTGCTTCAGCGTCGAGGGGTCGGAGAAGTACTGGATGATGAACGCCTTGTTGGCGAGCTTCGCCGGGCCGTTGTACTTGTCGTTGGCCTTGAACGACGCCGACTGCTTGGCGGTGTACTTGTCCAGCGTGTACGGGCCGGAGCCGACCATGGTGGTGCCGGAGAGCATCTTGTCGGCCGGGTAGACCTTGTGGTCGACGATGACGCCGGCGTCGGTGGAGAGCACCTGCGGGAAGGTGGCGTCGGCGTTCTTCAGGTGGAAGACCACCTGTTCGTCGCCCTTGGCCTCGGTGCTGTCCAGGTTGCCCAGCAGGCTCGCCGGGCCGTTGGGCGCGTTGATCTTCAGCATGCGGTCGAACGAGAACTTCACGTCCGTCGCGGTGAGTTTGTCGCCGTTGGAGAAGACCAGCCCCGACTTCAGGGTGCAGGAGTACGTCTTCGGGTCGGTGAACGAGCAGGACTTGGCGGCGTCCGGCTCCGGCGTGGTGCCGCCGGTCGGGAAGTGCATCACCTTCTGGAAGACGCTGTCGATCACCTCCCAGGAGCCGTAGTCGTAGGCGCCCGCCGGGTCGAGCGACGACACCGTCTCGGTGGTCCCGACCACAACGGCCTTACCGCCGGACGCGGTTTTGCCTCCGCACGCGGACACGCCGACGGCCAGGAAGGCGACGGCGGCAGCGGCGACGACACGCTTCGTACGTGACATCTTGTGAATCCCCTTGCTCAAACGCCGATCGGTTGATTCGGCATTGACCAGCAAGGACCCTAGTGGGAACGCCCGACTGCACCAGAACACGGAGAAGTTGAGGCAAAATCACGCCCAGATAACGGCAACCGTGACTCCGATATCCGGACAGCGGAGCGTTTCACTCCCCAGGTGACCAACTGGGACACAAGGACACCCGGAAAACCCCCGCGACCACCCCCGGAGCAGAACCCGCAGGCCATGTCGACAGGTGGTAGCGTGACAAAAATCACACCTCCGGTCAACAGGACCGGCGGCCGAATTCAGCCAGCGCATTCGTCACGGAAAATAAGCGCGCAACCGCTTACAGTTTCCGGACGAATTCTTGACCAAGCCGTCCGGCCTTGTCCCGGGCCATCCGGCGCACGCTGGGTGAGCGATCAGTGCACGGCCGTGATCAAAGAGCGCAGAAAAGTCAGGTCGACCTGTTCCAGCGAGGCGACGACGGTGCGCCCGGGGGCCGGTTCGACCGGGACCAGGGAGGGCACCGCGATCACCCGGCAGCCGGCCGCCTCCGCGGCGGTGACCCCGGTGAGGGTGTCCTCCACGACCACGCAGCGGGCCGGTTCGGCGCCGAGCCGGGCGGCGGCCAGCAGATAGGGGTCGGGGTGGGGCTTGGTCCGGGCCACCTCGTCGCCGGCCACGGTGAGCGCGAAGTGCTCGGGGCCCAGCGAGCGCAGCACGGTGTCGATGATGTGCCGGTGCGAGGCGGAGACCAGCGCGGTGGGCACCTGGTGGGCGGCGAGTTCGGCGAGCAGCCGGTGGGCGCCGGGCATCAACGGCACGCCGCGACCGATGAGTTCGACGAAGCGCGCGTTGATCCGCGGGGCCAGTTGCTCGACGGTCAGCTCCACCCCGGTGGCCTCGATCAGATGGGCCACGCTGCGGGTCATCGGACCGCCTATGACGATCCCGCGTTCGCGTTCGTCGAGCACGTGGCCGAGTTCGGCGAAGACCTCGGACTCCGCCTCCCACCACAGGTCCTCGGTGTCCACCAGGGTGCCGTCCATGTCGAGCAGCACCGCCTGTAGGTCGGAGCCCTCGGCGTGCGAGGCGTGGACGGCGGGAACGCTGCTGGTCATCCGGGTAGCACCTCCATGGGGGACGAAGAGGCCGGTCGCCCGCCGCACACGGTGCCGCGAGGGGATGTCTCCCCGCGGTCCCGCACGTGTCGGGCGACCGGCCTCCACCGGACCGTCCAGTGTACGTCGGGCGCCGATCAAGCGCGCGCCGGATTCCCCGGTCGCCGCCGTCGCCGGTCGCACGGCGGCCGGCGCGCGCTACCTGGCGTTGAAGTACTTGGCCTCCGGGTGGTGGATCACGATGGCGTCGGTGGACTGCTCCGGGTGGAGCTGGAACTCCTCCGAGAGGCGCACGCCGATCCGCTCCGGCTCCAGCAGCGCGGCGATCTTGGCGCGGTCCTCCAGGTCGGGGCAGGCACCGTAGCCCAGCGAGAACCGGGCACCGCGGTACTTCAGGGCGAACATGTCCTCGACGTCCACCGGGTCCTCGCCGCCGAACCCCAGCTCGGCCCGGACCCGGGCGTGCCAGTACTCCGCGAGCGCCTCGGCGAGCTGCACCGAAAGCCCGTGCAGCTCCAGGTAGTCGCGGTAGTTGTCGCGGGCGAACAGCTCGTTGGCGGCCTCGGAGACCTTGGAGCCGACGGTGACCACCTGGAAGCCGACGACGTCGGTCTCCCCGCTCTCCTGGGGGCGGAAGAAGTCGGCCAGGCACAGCCGGCGGCCCCGGCGCTGGCGCGGGAAGGTGAACCGGGTGCGTTCGGCGCCGTCCTCGCCCAGCACGATCAGGTCGTCGCCCTTGGAGACGCAGGGGAAGTAGCCGTAGACCACGGCGGCCTCCAGCAGCCCCTCGGTCTGGAGCCGGTCCAGCAGGCCGCGCAGGCGCGGGCGTCCCTCGCTCTCCACCAGCTCCTCGTAGCTCGGTCCGCCGGCCCGGGACTGCTTGAGCCCCCACTGGCCCTTGAAGAGCGCCCCCTCGTCCAGCCAGGAGGCGTACTCCTTGAGCTGGACGCCCTTGACCACCCGGGTGCCCCAGAACGGCGGGACGGGCACCGGGTTGTCGGTGGCCACGTCGGAGCGGACCTGGCCCAGGGTGGGGGCCTGCTCCTCGACCTCCGCCTCGCGCCGGGCCACCCGCCGCTGCTTCAGCTCCGGCAGGGTGGCCCCGGGTACCCCGCGCTTGACCGCGATCAGGGCGTCCATCAGCCGCAGCCCCTCGAAGGCGTCGCGCGCGTAGCGCACCTCGCCCTCGTAGATCTCGTGCAGGTCCTGCTCGACGTAGGCGCGGGTGAGCGCGGCGCCGCCGAGGATCACCGGGAAGCGGGCGGCCAGGCCGCGCTGGTTGAGCTCCTCCAGGTTCTCCTTCATGATCACGGTGGACTTCACCAGCAGCCCGGACATCCCGATCACGTCGGCCCGGTGCTCCTCGGCGGCCTCCAGGATCGCCGAAACCGGCTGCTTGATACCGAGGTTGACCACCGTGTAGCCGTTGTTGGACAAGATGATGTCGACCAGGTTCTTGCCGATGTCGTGCACGTCGCCGCGGACGGTGGCGAGCACGATGGTGCCCTTGCCGGCGTCGTCGGTCTTCTCCATGTGCGGCTCCAGGTAGGCCACCGCGGTCTTCATCACCTCGGCGGACTGGAGCACGAACGGCAGTTGCATCTGGCCGGATCCGAACAGCTCGCCGACGACCTTCATGCCTTCCAGCAGGGTGTCGTTGACGATGTCCAGCGCGGGGCGTCCGGCCAGCGCCTCGTCGAGGTCGGCCTCCAGGCCGTTGCGCTCGCCGTCGATGATGCGGCGCCGCAGCCGTTCCTCCAGCGGGAGCGCGGCCAGTTCCTCGGCGCGGCCGGCCTTGACCGACTTGGTGTCCACGCCCTCGAAGATCTCCAGGAAGCGCTGGAGCGGGTCGTACCCCTCGCGCCGCCGGTCGTGGATCAGGTCGAGGGCGACCTCGCGCTGCTCCTCGGGGATCCGGGCGATCGGCACGATCTTGGCGGCGTGCACGATCGCCGAGTCCAGCCCGGCCGCCACGCACTCGTGCAGGAAGACGGAGTTGAGCACCATGCGGGCGGCGGGGTTGAGGCCGAAGGAGATGTTGGACAGGCCCAGGGTGGTCTGCACCTCGGGGTGGCGCCGCTTCAGTTCGCGGATGGCCTCGATGGTGTTGGCGCCGTCCTTGCGGGACTCCTCCTGGCCGGTGCAGATGGTGAAGGTCAGGCAGTCGATGATGATGTCGCACTCACGGATGCCCCAGTTGCCGGTGAGGTCGGCGATGAGGCGCTCGGCGACCGCCACCTTCCGCTCGACGGTACGGGCCTGGCCCTCCTCGTCGATGGTGAGCGCCATCAGCGCCGCGCCGTGCTCCACCGCCAGCGAGGTGATCCTCGCGAACCGGGACTCGGGGCCGTCGCCGTCCTCGTAGTTGACCGAGTTGACCACGGCCCGGCCGCCGAGGAGTTCGAGGCCGGCCTGGAGCACCGCGGGCTCGGTGGAGTCGAGCACGATGGGCAGCGTGGAGGCGGTGGCCAGCCGTCCGGCGATCTCCCGCATGTCGGCGGCGCCGTCCCGGCCGACGTAGTCCACGCACAGGTCGAGCAGGTGGGCGCCCTCGCGGATCTGCTCGCGGGCCATCTCCACGCAGTCGTCCCAGCGGCCCTCCAGCATCGCGGTGCGGAACTTCTTGGAGCCGTTGGCGTTGGTGCGCTCGCCGATCGCCAGGTAGGAGGTGTCCTGGCGGAACGGCACGCTCTGGTAGAGGGAGGCGGCGCCGGGCTCGGGGCGCGGGTCGCGCGGGGCCACCTCACGGCCGCGGACCCGCTGGACGACCTGGCGCAGGTGCTCGGGGGTGGTGCCGCAGCAGCCGCCGACCAGGGTGAGCCCGTACTCGTCGACGAACAGCTCCTGGGCGTCGGCGAGTTCGGCCGGGCTGAGCGGGTAGTGGGCGCCGTCCTTGCCGAGCACCGGCAGCCCGGCGTTGGGCATCGCGGAGACCCCGATCCGGGCGTGCCGGGCCAGGTAGCGCAGGTGCTCGCTCATCTCGGCGGGGCCGGTGGCGCAGTTGAGGCCGATCATGTCGATGCCCAGCGGTTCCAGCGCGGTCAGGGCGGCGCCGATCTCCGAGCCGAGCAGCATGGTGCCGGTGGTCTCCACGGTGACCGAGCAGATCAGCGGGAGGTCGAGTCCGCTCTCGCGCAGCGCCTGGCGGGCGCCGATGAGCGCGGCCTTGGTCTGGAGCAGGTCCTGGGTGGTCTCCACCAGGATGGCGTCGGCGCCGCCCGCGACCAGGCCGGCCACCTCGGTGCGGTAGGCGTCGCGCAGCGCGGTGTAGGGGGCGTGGCCGAGGGTGGGCAGCTTGGTGCCGGGGCCGACCGAGCCCAGTACCCAGCGGGGTCGCTCGGCGGTGGCGTACGAGTCGGCCACCTCGCGGGCGAGGCGGGCGCCGGCCTCGGCCAGCTCGTGGATGCGTTCGGCGATGCCGTACTCGCCCAGCGCGGCGAGGTTGGCGCCGAAGGTGTTGGTCTCCACGCAGTCGACGCCGGCCTGGAAGTACTCCTCGTGGACCGAGCGGACGATGTCGGGGCGGGTGACGTTGAGGACCTCGTTGCACCCCTCGTACCCCTGGAAGTCGTCCAGGGTGGGGTCCTGGGCCTGGAGCATCGTGCCCATCGCTCCGTCGGCCACCACGACCCGGGTGGCGAGTGCTTCGCGCAGTGCGGCGGCTCGGGACTGCTGGGCGGTCTGCTGGGACGGCGAGGCCATGGAGATGCTCCCTGGGATGCGACGGCTGTCGGCTATGCGTGCCCTGGACGGGATCGCACCCGGCCAGCGTAGCGGTCGGGGGCCGGGTTTTCGCCAGTCGTCCCGAGGGTTGGACGGCCCCGGGCCGGTCCCGGTCGCACAGGGAAATGGCCGAAAACACGTGGCTGAACTGGGCCGGTGTGCATGGCCGCCGAGGTGGTTGGCAGACTCGTTGCATACGATGATGGTCGGCATCGCCCAATCGTGTTCAGCATTGCCGAACGATGGCATACGGAGGTTGCCCCGATGGCAGGAAGCATCCAGTCGGTGGAGCGCGCGGCGGCGATGCTGCGGCTGCTCGCCGGGGGCGAGCGCCGCCTCGGGCTCACCGACATCGCCTCCGCGCTGGGCCTGGCCAAGGGGACCGCCCACGGGATCCTGCGCACCTTGCAGCAGGAGGGCTTCGTGGAGCAGGACGAGGTCTCCGGCCGCTACCAGCTCGGCGCGGAGCTGCTGCGGCTGGGCAACAGCTACCTGGACGTGCACGAGCTGCGGGCCCGCGCCCTGGTGTGGACCGACGACCTGGCCCGGGCCAGCGGTGAGGCGGTCTACCTGGGCGTCCTCCACCAGCAGGGGGTGCTCATCGTGCACCACGTCTTCCGTCCCGACGACAGCCGCCAGGTGCTGGAGGTGGGCGCCATGCAGCCGCTGCACAGCAGCGCCCTCGGCAAGGTACTGGCGGCGTACGACCCGGTGGCGCACAGTGAGGCGGTGGAGGCGGCCCGCGAGCGGTTCACCGCGCACACGGTGACCGGCGCGGCGGACTTCGAGGGGGTGCTGGACATCACCAGGGCGCGCGGCTGGGCGGTGGACCTGGAGGAGACCTGGGAGGGCGTGGCGTCGGTGGCCGCCCCCATCCACGACCGGCGGCGGATGCCGGTCGGGGCGGTGGGGATCACCGGCGCGGTGGAGCGGGTCTGCGAGGGCGGCGAGGTCCGCGCCCGGCTGGTGGCCGCGGTGCGCGACTGCGCCCGTTCGGTCTCCCGCGACCTGGGCGGGACGCGGTTCTGAGCGGCCGGCGGGCGACGGCCCGGGCGGGGTGGTTCGGGGTGGTTGCGCCCCGAAGGATCACAGATTGGAGTCCTCTGTCACAGGCCCCTTGACGCACCTACCGGAGGGTATAAAACTGCCGTTCGGCGGTCGACATTGTCGAACACCGGACGGGACCCGGCCCGCCGCCTCACGTCATTCAGAGATCCGCCCCCGTGGACGGAGACAAAGGAGTCGCGATGTCCAGCGGCCATATCTTCATCGGCGAACTCATCGGCACCGCCGTGCTCGTCCTTCTCGGCGGCGGCGTGTGCGCGGCCGTCACCCTCAAGAAGTCCAAGGCGCAGAACGCCGGCTGGCTCGCGATCACCTTCGGCTGGGGCTTCGCCGTCCTCGCCGGGGCCTACATCTCCAACGGCTACTCGGGCGGACAGCTCAACCCCGCGGTCACCATCGGGGTGGCGATCAAGACCGGTGACTGGAGCAAGGTGCCGGTCTACCTGGCCGGACAGCTGCTCGGCGCGATGATCGGCGCCTTCCTGGTGTGGGTCGCCTACTACGGGCACTTCAAGGCCCACCTGACCGACCCGGAGGTCGTCGAGGCCGGCCGCGGCGCCGACCCGGCCGGCCCGGTCACCAAGGACGGCGACAACCCGGGCGGCCCGGTGCTCGGCGTCTTCTCCACCGGCCCGGAGATCCGCAACGTCTGGCAGAACCTGGCCACCGAGATCATCGCCACCACCGTGCTGGTGCTCTTCATCCTGACCCAGGGCATGACCAAGGAGCTGGCCCTCAACGGCCTGGGCATCCTGCTGGTGGCGCTGACCGTGGTCGGCCTCGGCCTGTCGCTGGGCGGCCCGACCGGGTACGCCATCAACCCGGTCCGCGACCTCGGCCCGCGCATCGTGCACGCCCTGCTGCCGCTGCCCAACAAGGGGGGCTCCGACTGGGGCTACGCGTGGATACCGGTGGTGGGCCCGCTCGTCGGCGGCGCCCTCGCCGGCGGGATCTACCAGCTCGCCTTCGCGTAACGCAGTCCACCGCCGTCATCCCCTACCGACTTACCAGGAGCACCCCATGACCGACACCCACGCCGGGCCGTTCATCGCCGCCATCGACCAGGGCACCACCTCCTCCCGCTGCATCGTCTTCGACCGCGACGGCCGCATCGTCTCCGTCGACCAGAAGGAGCACGAGCAGATCTTCCCCAAGCCGGGCTGGGTCGAGCACGACGCCGCCGAGATCTGGACCAACGTCCAGGAAGTGGTGGCCGGCGCGCTGGCCAAGGCGGGCATCGGCAAGGACGACGTCAAGGCGCTGGGCATCACCAACCAGCGCGAGACCACCGTGCTGTGGGACAAGGCGACCGGTGAGCCGGTGCACAACGCCATCGTCTGGCAGGACACCCGCACCGACGCCCTCTGCAAGGAGCTGGGCCGCAACGTCGGCCAGGACCGCTTCCGCCGCGAGACCGGTCTCCCGCTGGCCAGCTACTTCGCCGGCCCCAAGATCCGCTGGATGCTCGACAACGTCGAGGGGCTGCGGGAGCGCGCCGAACGCGGCGAGATCCTCTTCGGCACCATGGACAGCTGGGTGATCTGGAACCTCACCGGCGGCACCGAGGGCGGCGTGCACGTCACCGACGTCACCAACGCCTCGCGCACCCTGCTGATGAACCTGCAGACCCTCAGCTGGGACGAGCGGATCCTGTCCTCCATGGAGATCCCGGCCGCCGTGCTCCCGGAGATCCGTTCCTCCGCCGAGGTCTACGGCACCGCCAAGGGCGCCCTGGAGGGCGTGCCGGTGGCCTCCGCCCTCGGCGACCAGCAGGCCGCCCTGTTCGGCCAGACGTGTTTCGCCAAGGGCGAGGCGAAGTCCACCTACGGCACCGGCACCTTCCTGCTGCTGAACACCGGTGAGACCCCGGTGAACTCCTACAACGGCCTGCTGACCACCGTCGGCTACCGGATCGGCGACCAGGCCCCGGTCTACGCCCTGGAGGGCTCGATCGCGGTGACCGGCTCGCTGGTGCAGTGGATGCGCGACCAGATGGGCCTGATCAGCACGGCCGCCGAGATCGAGACGCTGGCCAGCTCGGTGGAGGACAACGGCGGCGCCTACTTCGTGCCCGCCTTCTCCGGACTGTTCGCCCCCTACTGGCGTTCCGACGCGCGCGGTGTCATCGCGGGGCTCACCCGCTACGTCACCAAGGCGCACATCGCCCGCGCGGTGCTGGAGGCCACCGCCTGGCAGACCCGGGAGATCGTCGACGCCATGGCGAAGGACTCCGGCGTGGAGCTGACCGCCTTGAAGGTGGACGGCGGCATGACCTCCAACAACCTGCTGATGCAGACCATCGCCGACGCGCTCGACGCCCCCGTGGTGCGTCCGATGGTCGCCGAGACCACCTGCCTGGGCGCCGCCTACGCGGCGGGCCTGGCGGTCGGCTTCTGGCAGGACACCGATGAGCTGCGGGCCAACTGGCGGCGCGCGGCCGAATGGACCCCCCGTATGGACGCGGCCACCCGTGACCGCGAGTACAAGAACTGGCTCAAGGCCGTCGAGCGGACCATGGGCTGGATCGAAGAGGAGCACTGAGACAACATGAGCACCCCGCTGCGCGTCCCCGCCCTGGGGACGCACCCGGCCGCCGGCCGCAACCCCAGCCGTGACGAGACCCGTGACCTGCTGAGCCGCGCCACGTACGACCTGTTGGTGATCGGCGGCGGCATCCTCGGCACCTCGGTGGCGTGGCACGCGTCCCAGGCCGGACTGCGGGTCGCGATGGTGGACGCCGGCGACTTCGCCGGCGCCACCTCCTCCGCCTCCTCCAAGCTCGTCCACGGCGGTCTGCGCTACCTGCAGACCGGCGCGGTCAAGCTGGTGGCGGAGAACCACCACGAGCGCCGGGTCCTGGCCAAGGACGTCGCCCCGCACCTGGTCAACCCGCTCACCTTCTACCTGCCGGTGTACAAGGGCGGCCCGCACGGCGCGGCCAAGCTGGGCGCCGGTGTCTTCGCCTACTCGATGCTCTCCGCCTTCGGCGACGGCGTGGGCCGGGTCATCTCCCCGGCCCGGGCCGCCGCCGACAACCCGGCGCTGCGCACCGAGAACCTCAAGGCGGTCGCGGTCTACGGCGACCACCAGATGAACGACTCCCGGGTGGCCGTGATGACGGTCCGGGCCGCCGTGGAGTCCGGTGCCGTGGTGCTCAACCACGCCGAGGTGACCGGGCTGCGGTTCACCGACGGCCGGGTCACCGGCGCCGAGCTGAGGGACCGGCTGGACGGCACCGAGTTCGGCGTCGACGCCCGGCTGGTGCTCAACGCCACCGGCCCCTGGGTGGACCACCTGCGCAGGATGGAGGACGCCGGGGCCGCCCCCAGCATCCGGCTGTCCAAGGGCGCCCACCTGGTGCTCAAGCGCAAGGCGCCGTGGAAGGCCGCCATGGCCACCCCGATCGACAAGTACCGGATCACCTTCGCGCTGCCGTGGGAGGACCAGCTGCTGCTGGGCACCACCGACGAGGAGTACACCGGTGACCCGGCCGACGTGCGGGTGACCGAGGCCGACATCCAGCAGATCCTGGACGAGGCGGCCTTCTCGGTGCGCGACGAGCACCTCGACCGCGAGCTGATGACCTACGCCTTCGCGGGGCTGCGGGTGCTGCCCGGCGGCCCGGGCGGCGTGGAGTCCGCCAAGCGCGAGACCGTGGTCACCGAGGGGCGCGGCGGGATGCTGTCGGTGGCCGGCGGCAAGTGGACCACCTACCGGCACATCGGCCGCACCGTGATGGACAAGCTCGCCAAGCTGCCCGGCCACCCGCTCCGCGGTGACATGCAGCCCGTCGGCGACCTGGTGCGCCGGGTGCCGCTGCCGGGCGTGGCCAACCCCAACGCGGTCGCCCACCGGCTGCTGGTGGACCGCGAGCCGGGCACCCGGCTGGAGCCGGAGACCGCGCGTCATCTGGCCACCCATTACGGCGCGTTGTCCTTCGACATCGCCCGGCTGGTCAACGAGGACCCGGCGCTGGCCGAGCGGATCCACCCGGACGGCCCGGAGATCTGGGCCCAGGTCGTCTACGCCCGCGACCACGAGTGGGCGCAGACCCCCGAGGACGTGCTGCGCCGGCGCACCACGCTGACCGTGCGCGGCCTCGACACCGAGCAGGTGCGCGAGCGGGTCGCCGCGCTCCTGGCCGAGCGGGGCTGACCCCCGGCGCCGCGGCGGCCGGGTGAGGGGTTCCCCCCTGCTCAGCCGGCCGCCGCGGCGGTGCGCCCCGTGTCAGCCGGTGAGCCGCCGGCACAGGGCGTCGAGCAGGTCGTGGCCGGGGGTGGGCGGGTTCTCCCGGGCGCGCTGCCGGCCCTGCGGGGACAGGCACCAGCCGAGCATCCGGTCGAGTTCGGGCGGGTGGACGCGGTCGGCGGGCAGGATCGCCGGCCAGCCGAGCGCCTGGGCCTGGGCGGTCACCTTGGCGCCGCCCGCCACCGGGTCGACGGCGAGCGCCGGCACCCCGCCGCGCAGCGCCAGCACCAGGCCGTGCAGCCGGGAGGTGACCACCGCGTCGCAGGCCCGGATGACCCGTTCGAGCTGGGCGACGTTGCCGGGCAGCCGCCAGTCGCCGCGGTCCAGCCGGGTCTCCAGCGGCAGCCGGGCCACGTCGAGGCCGCAGAGCCAGGCGTCGAGGTCGGCGTTGACCTGCTCGTGCCGCCGCAGGTCGCGGTACTCGCCCTGGCCGTGCGCGGTGACCACGCCGATCAGCGGCAGCCCGGCGGCCCGGGGCGCGTGCACCGACAGGTCGACGGCGGGCTCCACCCCGGGGCCGTCGCGCGCCAGCACCACGTCGAACCCGGTGACCGCCGGGTCGTCGGGGTCGGGTACGGAGACGCCGACCGCGATCCGGCGGCAGCCGGCGAACCGCTGGTGCAGCCACAGCAGCGGGGCGGTGGCGCCGGGGCGGGGCGGCAGCGAGTGCAGCGGCCCGCAGGCGAAGACCAGGTGCGTGTAGTCGGCCGGGTCGGCCTCGTCCAGGTGGAGGGCGTCCGGGCGGAACACCGGGGACCAGGCGACGTCGTGCGGGACGCCCTCCTCCTTCAGGACCCGCGCGACGGTCTCGGCGGAGAGCACGTCACCCGCGGTGGCCTCGCCCTCGACGAAGCTGAACCATCCGGTGAGCAGGGTGCGCAACGGTTCCTCCTCGGGTCAGCCCACGTAGCGGCGGGCGGTCGAGGCGTGCTGGGGGTCGTCCAGCAGCCGCAGCCGGTGCTCGACCGGGGGCGGCAGCGGCCGGCGTTCCCGCAGCACCCACGGCAGTCCGGCGGCGGCCTGGGCGAAGGCGCGGGCGGTGACCCGGTCCTTGGGCACCTCGGTGACCAGCCGGGCGGTGCGGCGCAGCGCGGCCGGCGCGGAGCGGCGCAGCCAGGTGGTCCACAGGGTGTTGCGGATGCCGTGGCGGCGGCGGAGCGTGGAGTCCCGCCGCCGCGACGGTTGGTGATGGATCGTCAGGTCGTCGGCGTACAGCAGCCACCAGCCGGACGCCGCGAGGTCGGCGGCGAGCAGTTCCTCCTCGCCGCCGAGCCACAGCCGGGTGGAGAAGCCGCCGGCGGCCCGGAAGGCGTCGGTGCGCAGCACGGTGGCGGCGGCCAGGAAAGAGCCGAGCACGGGGCCGGGCAGACCGCCGGGCCGGGGCAGCGGGGACTCGCGCAGCTCGGGCACGATGGGGTCCTCGTAGCCGGGGTCGTCCGGTGCCGCGTCGGGCGGGTGCACCACGATGCGGGCGGTGACCGAGACCACCTGGGGGTGGCCGTCGAGCAGGTCGGCGGCGCCGGCCAGGGATCCCGCCTGCCACCACGAGTCGTCGTCGCAGAAGGCGAGGTAGGGCGTGGTGACGTGGCGGGCGGCGAGGTTGCGGCCGCAGGCGCCGAGGTTGCGGCCGGGGGTGAGCAGCCGGACCCCGGGGTGGCAGCCGCGGACCGCCTCGGCGGTGCCGTCGGTGGAGGCGTTGTCCACCACGATCACCGGCGGCCGTTCCGGCAGCGCCGCCAACTCGTCCAGGGTGCGCAGCAGTTCGTCCCGGCGGTCGCGGGTGATGACGACGACGGTGGTGCGCGGATCGGTCACGGCACCCCCTCCAGACTGCGGGCGCGGGCCTCGACGCCGGGCGGCAGCGGCTTGCGGTGGCGTAGCGCGGCGGGGATCCGAACGACGGCGGCGGGCAGCGCGCGGCGGGCCGCGGGGTCGGTGACGGCCTGCCGGGTCAAGGTGGCGGTGGCCCGGATCGCGTGCCGCAGCGGGCGGCGCAGCCAGGCGGTGAGCAGGGCGTTGCGGCGCAGCCGGGCGGCGCGGCCGGTCCGGGGCTGCGGGCCGGGGTCGTGGTGGGCGACGACCTCGGGGCAGTAGGCGAGCCCCCAGCCGTCGGCGGCCAGGTCGAGGGCGAGCAGTTCCTCCTCGCCGCCGAAGTGGAGCAGCGGGTGGAAGCCGCCGACCGCCTCGAAGGCCCGGCGGCGTACCGCCGAGGCGCAGGCGAGGAAGCCCAGCGCGGAGGGGCCGGGCAGGTCGGGTTCGGTGCCCAGCGGGGCCGCGGCCAGGGCTTCCTCGACCGGGTCGCGGTGGCCGTCCGGGCCGACCCGTACGGCGGCGGCGATCAGCGCGAGCCGCGGGTGGGCGGTGAAGAGCGCGGCGATCCGGGTGAGGGCCTGCGGCTCCCACCACGAGTCGTCGTCGGCGAAGGCGACGTAGGGGGTGTCGAGGGCGGCGGTGCCCAGGTTGCGTCCGCAGGCGCCGAGGTTGCGGCCGGGGGTGAGCAGCCGGACGGCCGGGAAGGCGTCGCGGACCGCGGCGGCGGTGCCGTCGGTGGAGGCGTTGTCGACCACCACGACGGGCGGGCGTTGCGGCAGTGTGGTGAGCCGGGCGAGCGTGCGCAGCAGCCGCTCGCGGCGGTCGCGGGTGATGACGACGATGCCGACGGGTGGGGTCATGGGTGCTCCGCGTGGACGGGCAGCCGTTCGACGGCGGCCAGGACCTCGGCGGGGGTGATGCGCAGCAGCCGCGGGTCGGGGCGGGTGCCGTGGGCGTCGCCGGGGCGTACCCCGTCGTCCGGCGCGGGGTGCCACAGCACCTGGTGGACGCGGCCGGCCGGCGGCCCCCAGATCGCCGGTGACACCGGTCCGCACAGCACCACCGACGGCGTGCCGCAGGCGGTCGCCAGGTGGGCCACGCCGGTGTCGCCGACCACCACCGCGCGGGCCCGGGCGACCAGCGCGGCCAGTTGTGGGAACGGGATGTCGCCCTCCCCGCCGAGGACCGCGTGGCCGGGGAGCCCGGCGGACGCGGCGACCTGCCGGGCGAGGTCCGCCTCGCCACGTCCGGCGGTGACCACCACGTGGTGTCCGGCGGCGTGCAGGGAGCGGGCGACCAGGGCGAAGCGCTCGGCCGGCCACCGCCGGGCGGGGGCGTCGGCGCCGGGGTGGACGATGGTGGCGCACGGCACGGCGCAGATCGTGTCGGGGGCGGGCAGCAGCAGGTCGTCGGGGTCGGCCGGGATGCCGTGGGCGGTCAACAGGCGGCACCAGCGCAGCCGTTCGTGGTCGTCGGGGCGCCAGCGGGGGGCGCCGGGGGCGGCGTAGGCGATCAGCCGGCCGGGGTTCAGGGCGGCCAGCGGGTCGCGGCTGGCCGGTCCGTTGCCGTGCAGGTCGACGGCGAGGTCGGGGGCGAGCCCGGTCCACGGCAGGACGGCGGGGACCTCGCGGGCGGGGGCCTCGGCGGGCAGCAGCCGGTCCACGGCACCGGTGGCGTGAACGGCGTCGGCGAGCCTGCGCGGGGCGGCGAGGACGATCTCGTGGCGCGGGGCGGCGCGGCGCAGGGCGCGCAGCGCGGGCACGGCGGTCAGCAGGTCGCCGAGGCCGAGGGCGCGCAGCACCAGGATCCGGGGGGCGGTCACGAGGGTGCCTCCTGCCCCCAGGCGCGGGCCGCCCGGCGGGCCAGGTCGGTGGTGGAGTGGCCCTCCAGGTAGGGCAGGACGACGCTCTGGCCGCCCCATTCGCGCAGCGTGGCCGCCTCCGGCAGGGTCTCGGCGGTGTAGTCGCCGCCCTTGACCCATACGTCCGGTCGCAGTCGGCGCAGCAGGGTCTCGGGGGTGTCCTCGTCGAAGACGACCACGCTGTCCACGCACCCCAGGCCGGTCAGCACCCGGGCCCGGTCGGCCTGCGGGGTCATCGGGCGGCCGGGTCCCTTCAACCGGGCCACCGAGGCGTCGGAGTTGAGGCAGACCACCAGGCAGTCGCCGATCCGCCGGGCGCTTTGCAGCAGGCCGACGTGGCCGGCGTGCAGCAGGTCGAAGCAGCCGCCGGTGGCCACCACGGTGCCGCCGCGCGAGCGGACCGCCTCGGCCAGCGCGAAGGCGTCCTGGCCGGGGCGTGCGGTGCCGGACGGCGCGGGGCGGCCGGTGGCGGGGCCCGCGGCGATCCACTCGGTGGCGGCGGCCACCGCGCGCTGCACGGCCTCCTCGGGGAGGGCGCCGTCGGCGAGCGCCGCGGCGGCGGTGGTGGCGAAGCAGTCGCCGGCCCCGCACGGGTCGCCGTCGACCGCTTCCGGGGCGGGCACCAGCATCGGTGACATCCCGGCCGCCCGGGTCAGCAGCGCGCCGCGGTCGCCGAGGGTGACGGCGACCGCGGCGGCCTCCCAGCGGGCGGCCAGCCGGGCGCCCCGGGCGGCGTGGCCGCGCAGGGTGTCGCCGTCGTCCCCGCCGGCGAAGCCGAGCGCCTCGGCCGCGTTGGGGGTGGCGATGCGCACCCCGGGCACCGGGGTGTCACCGCGCGGGTGGGGGTCCCACACCACCGGGACACGGCGGGCGGTGGCGGTCAGTTCGGCGGCCAGGCGTCCGGCGACGCCGCGTCCGTAGTCGGCGACGAGGACCGCGCGGGCGCCGGCCAGGGCGGCGCGCACCTCGGCACGGGGTGCGCCGCCGGGCCGCCCGCCGCCCTCGTCGTAGCGGACCAGGGGGCGCCCGGCCGCCCGGACCCGGGTCTTGACCGGCAGCGAGCCGTGCAGCGGCAGTTCGACCAGGCGGATCCCGGCGGCGGTCAGCTCCTGGCGGGCGGTGCGGCTGGCCGGGTCGGTGCCGAGCGCGGTGACCAGGACGACGTCCCGGGCGTCGCGGACGGCGAGGACGGCGGCGAGCCCCGCCCCGCCGGGCCGGTGGCGTCCGTCGCGGACGTCGACCACGGGCACCGGCGCGTCCGGGGCGAGCCGGTGGGCGTCCCCGTCGATGTCCCGGTCGAGCAGGGTGTCGCCGACGACGACAAGGGGGCCGTGGGTCATCGTCCGGCCACCTCCCGGGTGCCGTGGGCGACCCCGCGCGGGGCGGGCGCGGCGGCGTCGAACGCCTCGCACAGCAGGTGCAGCGCGACCAGGTGGGCCTCCTGCACGGTGGCGGTGCTGTGGGCGTCCACGCACAGCGCGTCGGCGGCGCGCAGCGCCAGCGGGTTGGGGCGCGGGCCGGTCATCGCCCACACCGCCAGCCCCGCGGCGCGCGCGGTGTCGGCGGCGGCCAGCAGGTTGGGGCTGCGGCCGGAGGTGGACATCAGCACCAGCACGTCACCGGGCCTGCCGTGGGCGGCGACCTGGCGGGCGTACAGCTCGTCGAAGCCGTAGTCGTTGCCGATGGCGGTGACCGAGGAGGTGTCGGCGTGCAGCGCGATGGCGGAGTAGGCGGGGCGGTCGTGGGCGTAGCGGCCGACGAGTTCGGCGGTCAGGTGCTGGGCCTGGGCGGCGCTGCCGCCGTTGCCCGCGGCGAGCAGCCGGCCGCCGACCGGCAGCACGGCGGCCAGGTGGCGGCCCCAGGCGGTGACGCGGCGCAGTTCGTGTTCCTCGAACCCGGCGAGGGCTTCATGAAGGGCCCGGCAGTGCGCACGGGCGGTGCGGTGCGGTTCGTTCATGGTGGCGTGGGCCGGGTGCGGCCCGTCCTCCTCGGCGGTGCGGTGGTGGGTGGGGGCGGTGGCGTGCCGGGGCGGTCAGGCGGCGCGCCGGTCGGCGCGACGGTCGCGCAGCACCTCGTGGTAGGCCCGTTCGGTGGCGGCGGCGACCCGGTCCCAGCCGTACCGGGCGAGCACCCGGCGGCGGCCGGCGGCGCCCCGGGCCCGGCGGCCGTCGGCGTCGTCCAGCAGCCCGGCGACGGCGGCGGCGAGCGCGCCGGGGTCTCCCGGTGGCACCAGGCACCCGGTGGCGGGGTCGGCCACGGTGTCCAGGTGGCCGCCGACCGCGCTGGCCACCACCGGCGTGCCGCAGCTCATCGCCTCCAACGGCACGATGCCGAACGGCTCGTAGGCGGGCGGGCAGAGCACCACGTCGGCGGAGCGCAGCAGTTCGGGCACGTGGGTGCGGGGTACGCCGCCGGTGAAGCGGACCCGGTCGGCCACGCCGCGTTCCCGGGCGACCGCGCGCAGCCGCCGCACCTCGGGGTCGCCGTCGAGGCGTCCCTCGGGCGGGCCGCCGGCGACGACGAGTTCGGCGTCGGGCAGTCCGGCGAGGGCCGCGATGGAGACGGCGGCGTTCTTGCGCGGCACCAGCCGGCCGATCTGCAGCAGCCGGTACGGGAGCCGGCCGCGCGGGGCCCTGGGGCCGTCGGGGGTGAACACCTGCGGGTCGACACCGCACGGCACCACGGTGGTGCGGGCGGGGTGCAGCCCCATCGCCCGGAGTTCGCCGACCTCGTCGCGGCAGGTGGCCACGATCCGGTCGCACTCGCGGCCGACCGCCGTCTCCACCGCGATCCGGTCCGGCGGGCTGGTGTCGGCGTCGCCCTGGTGGCGCCGCTTGACGGTGCCCAGCGCGTGGTACGTGTGGAGGAACGGCAGCCCCAGCTCACGGCAGGCGAGCGAGGTGGCGAGGCCCGACATCCAGAAGTGCGAGTGGGCCACGTCGGGCGCCTCGGCGGCCCAGTCCTTGGCCAGGAAGCGGCCGAACTCGGCCATGAACGGCAGCAGTTCGTCCTTGGGCACCGGTTCCGGCGGTCCGGCGGGCACGTGGCGTACGGTGACGCCGGGCCGCAGGGTGACGGTGGGCGCCAGGTCGGGGTGGTCCTTGCGGGTGTAGACGGCGACCCGGTGGCCGCGGTCGGCCAGCGCCGCGGCGAGCTGCGCCACGTGCACGTTCTGGCCGCCGGCGTCGACACCGCCGAGCGCGGCCAGCGGGCTGGCGTGCTCGGAGACCAGGGCGATCGACAGGTGGGGGCGGTCGGTGCGCCTCATACGCGGGTCACCTCCTCCATCAGGCGCTCCCAGTCGGCGAGGAAGCGCTTGAGGCCGTAACGGTCCAGGGCGGCGCGGCGCGCGCGGGCGCCGTCGGCCGCGGCGGCCTCGGGTTCGGCCGCGTAGCGGCGGATCGCCTCGGCGAGCACCTCGGGCCGGGTGGAGAGCACCCCGGCGTCCGGCGGCACCGCGGCGACGGCCTCGGTGGTGGCCAGGGCGACCACGGGCATGCCCAGGTGCATCGCCTCCAGCAGGGAGAGCCCGAGCGAGGTCCAGCGGATCGGGTGCAGGTAGCAGCGGCGTTCGGCGAGGGCGTCGTGGAGGCCGCCTTGCGGCAGGTCGGCGGTGCGGCAGCGGTCGGCGGGGATGCCCAGCCGTTCGGCGAGCCCTTCGGTGCCCATCCCGAAGACGTCCAGCGGGGCGCCCTCGGCGAGTTGCGGCAGCAGGTCGGTGCCGGTGGTACGGCCGCGCCGCAGCGGTTCGTTGACCACCACGGCGGCGTGCGGCAGCCGGCCGGTCCAGCGGTGGCCGGGGTCGGGGATGCCGTGTTCGATCACGGTGGTGCGGGTGCTGCCGTTGTCCCAGAAGAGCCGGTTGAAGTGGGTGACGTGCACCAGGGTGAGGTCGTCGCGGTCGGCGTACGGGTGGCGGGTGTCGGGGACGTCGCCGTGCGGCGCGTTGTGTTCCACGTAGACGGCGGGGACGTCGCGGCCGGGGCGGCGTCCGCCCAGCCACTCCTCGGCGAGCCGTGGTTCGTGCGGGCGTTGCAGGACGACCAGGTCGACCGGGTGGTCGCGCAGTTCGGCTGGGCTCAGCTCCACCACCGAGGCGGGCCAGGGGTAGGTACGGGCCCGGCCCAGCCCGTCCGGGCCGCGGTCCGGGGTGACCGGCACCAGGTAGGTGTGGGGTCCCTGGACGAACGCGGTGGTCCAGGAACCGTGCACGTGCCACAGCAGGATGTTCACGCCGTCGCCTCCTCGACTTCCTGACGTTGTGTCAGTTCGGTGACGGCCGCGACGACCTCCTCGTCGGTGACCGAGTCCAGGCACGGGTGGCCCGGTACCGGGCAGGCCCGGGCCCGGGTGCCCGCGCAGGGTGCGTCCGCCCGGCCGAGCAGCACGTGCGCCACCCGGTACGGGGCCCACCGCTCGGCGGGCACCACGGGGGCGAACAGGCAGCAGACCGGGGTGCCCACGGCCGCCGCCAGATGGGCCGGGCCGGTGTTGCCGGTCACCACGGCCGAGGCTCCGGCGAGCACCGCGGCCAGTTTCGGCAGCCCGGTGCGCCCGCCGAGGTCGAGCGCGTGGTCCCCGGCCACCTGCGCGGTCAGCTCCTTCTCGGCCGGGCCGCCGGTCACCACGACCCGGTGGCCGGCCCGGCTCAGCGCCGCCGCGGCGGCCTGCGCCCGCCCCGGACTCCAGGCGCGGGCGGGCACGGCGGCCCCGGGGTGCACCACCAGGTACGGATCGGGGCCGGTCAGCGCCGTGGTGTCGGGCAGCTCCCGGACGCGCAGCCCGCCGCTGTCACCGGGCGGCAGCCCGAAGCCGGCCGCCTCGGCCAGGTCGAGCCCGGCCCGCGCCTCGTGCCGCCGGGGGAACCTGCGGTGCCGCAGATCGAGCAACGCCCCCGGGTAGTGCTCGCTGTCGGCGCCGATCCACGGCACCCCCGCCATCCGCAGCAGCAACGCCACCGGCAACGGGCTCTGATGCGCCGAGGCCAGGATCAGCGCCCGGTCGAACCGCCGCGCCGCCACCGCCGCCACCAGCGCCAGCACCTCGTCGCGCCGCACCGGCGGCGGCTCGAATCCCACCCACGGCGCGTCGTACACCAGCAGGTCGTCCACCCCCGGCAACAACCGCGCCGCCTGCTCCCCCAACGGCCCGCACAACATCGTCGTATGCGCCGACCCCGCCGCCACGGCCCGCACCGCGGGCCCGGCGAGCAACACGTCACCGGCGCTGTCGAGGCGTACGACGAGGGTCCTCATGCGATACCTCCGTGACGGCCGGCCCCGCCGTTGTCGCGCGCGGTACCGGTACGGCCTGCGGCCGGCGTGGGGGCGTTGGAGAGCAACAGGCTTACCGCGGTGGGCAGATCGGGGGCCGTCAGGGGGGCTCGGGCGGTTTCCTCGGGGCGGGTGGCGGCGTTGGGGACGAGCAGGCCGTGGGCGCCGGCGGCGCGGGCCGCCGCGAGGTCGGCGGCGATGTCGCCGACGACCGCGGTACGGGACGGGGCCGCGCCCAGCCGACGGCAGGCGGCGAAGACCAGGCCCGGCGCGGGCTTGCGGCACGCGCAGCCGTCGTCCGGGCCGTGCGGGCACACCGCCCACACCCCGAACGGGCCCAGCGACTCCTCCACCTTCCGCAGCACGGCGTACACATGCCGCCGGGTCAGCAGGCCCCGGGCCACCCCGGACTGGTTGCTCACCACCCCCACCGCGATGCCACGCGCCCGCAACTCCTCCAGCGCCTCCCGCGCCCCCGGCATCACCCGCACCCGGGCCGGATCGCCGTTGTACGGCACGTCCACCACGAGGGTCCCGTCCCGGTCGAACAGCACCGCGTCCCACGGGCCGCCCACCGGCCCCTCCCCCTGCCCCGGCCGCGGCCGGGCCACCGGGAAGACCCAGGGCCCTCCTGTGACTGGTGATGCCTTGGTGGCGAATGTCTGCTGCACGGTGGCGCGGGTATCCCGTGATCAGCAACCGAAACCTGCCCAAATCGGACCACCACGGGTTCGCTCGCGCCGGCGGCCAGCCATTACTCCGTGGCCGGTTCGCCCGTTCCAGGTTTCCGGGGCGCCCCCGTTCGCCCCTGCCCGGTGGGTGGTTGGGGTGGGTTTTGGTTTGGTTCGGCACGGTGGCTTCGCCTATTGCCGGTACGGGGTCGGTGGCGCGCCGGGGGTGACTCCTCGCTCCCCGTATCCGCCACAGCTTGGCTCCGGCTGCTGGGTCGCTGCGGGGACACCCCCGGCACACCCCCTTGTGCCGTCGTGCGGGTGCCTCTCTTCGCGGGTGGGGGTGAGTAAGGAGGTTGGGGTGACCCCGATCTCCTTCTCACCCCCTCCGTGCCGCAGCGCGGAACGAGACCGGACGGGGGCGTGCAGGGGTGTCCCCGCAGCGACCCAGTAGCCGGAGCGCAACTGTGGCGGATACGGGGAGCGAGGAGTCACCCCGGAGGGCCCCCGGACTCCAGGAAGACAGTGCGCATCCCGCGCTATGCGATGACAGCCACGGGTGGGCGGGGGGAAAACATCTGTGACGTCAGCCACGACGAAGCCGGGACCGGGGGGACCCCGGGGAGGGCGGGGTGGGGCGGAGGGCGGCGGAGAGGCGGTGGGCGACGGCGGTGGGCGGGATCACCACGCTGGTGAGAAGCATGGTGACGATCTCGTCCACCGTGCGAGGCCCCGGCACGATCCTCGCCACCGCGAACTCCACCGTCCCCCCCACCCACACCCCCGCCGCCAACACGGCGGCCCGAGGCCGCCGCACCACCGCACAGGCGACCGCCACCACCCCCACCGCCGTCACCACCGCGTGCGCCGCGACACGTCCGCGCGGCGCCTCCGCCCGGCGGCGCCAACCCCGCCCGTGGATCCGCCCCATCAGCACGTCGTCCGCGTTGCCCGCCTGGGTACGCACCGACACCCACCGGTCGGCCGGGCGCACCGGGTGGACGGTGCGCCGGCGCCCGGTGGTCAGCGTCCATCCGGCGTCCAGGCAGCGCAGCGCGAGGTCGGCGTCCTCCCGGAAGGCGCGCGGGAAGCGTTCGTCGAAGCCGCCGACGGCCTCCAGCGCGGCGCGCCGGTAGACCATGTCGGCGGTGATCCAGCGGGCGTCGGCGAGCCCGGCGGTGTTGCGTTCCCAGTCGGTGGGGCGGCGTCCGGCCGGCAGCGGGACGGTGACGCGTCCCTGGACGCCGGCCGTGCGGGCGTCGGCGGCGGCCAGGTCGGCGGCGAGGTCGGCGGCCCAGTCGGGGCCGGGGAGCACGTCGTCGTCGAGGAAGGCGATCCACGGCTCGGGCGCGGCGCGCCAACCGGCGTTGCGGGCGGCGGCCGGACCGTACCCGCATCCGGCCACCGTCTCGACCAGGCCGCGCAGTTCGGGCGGGACGGTGACCGGCAGCGGGGCGCAGTCGGACAGCGGCCGGTCGTCCACCAGCACGATGCGGGCCGGCCGCGGACCCTCGGTGGCCGCCAGCGCCGCCAGCAGGTCGCCGAGGCTGGGGCGGCCGAGGGTGGGGACGACGACGGCGTAGCGCGGGGCGCCGGTCACGGCGCCGCCCTCTCCAGCACCGGTTCGGTCAACGCGCGGCCGGGTGCGTACTCCTGGACGCCGGAGAAGAAGGCACCGCGGCGTACCGTGAACGGGCCGATGGCCAGCAGGTCGACCGGGGCGGAGCCGAAGCACTCCAGGGCGTCGCGGGGGTCGTCCACCATGGGGCGGCCGGCGGTGTTGAGGCTGGTGTTGACGACCACCGGCAGGTCGGTGAGGCGTTCGAAGCGTTCCAGCATGCGGGCGACGAGCGGTTCGACGACCGGGTCGACGGTCTGGATCCGGGCGGTGCCGTCCACGTGCACCACGGCGGGGATGCGGTCGCGCCAGCTCGGGGCGACGTCGTGCACGAAGAGCATGTAGGGGCTGGGCAGCGGGCCGTCGAAGATCTCGGCGGCCCGGTCGGCGAGCACCATGGGGGCCACCGGCCGGAACTGCTCGCGCCCCTTGACGTCGTTGAGGCGTTCCAGGTTCTCCGCCCGGCCGGGGTGGGCCAGCAGCGAGCGGTGGCCCAGGGCGCGCGGCCCGAACTCCGAACGCCCCTGGAACCAGGCGACCACGGCGTCGTCGGCGAGGGCCTGGGCGACCGCCTCGGCGATGTCCCCGGGGCGTTCGAAGGGCACCCCGGCCCGGGTGAGCCAGGCGGCCAGCTCGTCCTCGTGCCAGCCGCGGCCGAGCGCGGCGGTGGGCATCACGGTGGTGCGGTCGCCGGACTCGGCGGAGCACAGCAGCGCGGCGCCCAGCGCGGTGCCGGCGTCGCCCGCGGCGGGCTGCACCCACACCGCGTCGAACGGACCCTCGCGCACGATGCGGGAGTTGGCCACGCAGTTGAGGGCCACCCCGCCGGCCATGGTCAGCAGCCGGTCGCCGGTGCGTCCGTGCAGCCAGCGCACCAGGTCGAGGAGGACCTCCTCCAGGCAGCGCTGGGCGGAGGCGGCGAGGTCGGCGTGGTCTCGCGTCCACGGCTCGTCGGGGCGGCGGGGCGGGGCGAGTTCGCGCCACGGCACCCCGGTGGCGGCGAACCCGCCGTCCCCGGTGGCGTACACGTGGCGGCGCAGTTCGGCGAGCATGCGCGGGGTGCCGTAGGAGGCGAGCGCCATCACCTTGTACTCGTCGCTGGAGCGCAGGAAGCCGAGGTGTTCGGTGAGTTCCTCGTAGACCAGTCCGAGGGAGTGCGGCAGCCGTTGGCCGTACAGCGGCTCGACGTGGTTGCCGGTGCGGCGGCCGGCCAGGTGGGAGGTGGCCTCGCCGCGGCCGTCGAGGACGAGGACGGAGGAGGGGTCGGCGTCGGGTGCGGCCAGCGCGCCGGAGGCGGCGTGCGCCAGGTGGTGGGGGACGAAGCGGACCAGGGACGGGTCGAGGCCGGGCAGCGCCTCGGCGATGAAGCCGGGGGCCTGCCGGGCGTACATCTGGCGCAGGTGGTCCCAGGGGTCGTGCAGCCCGAGGGCGTCGGCCGGTTCGGCGAGCGCGGGGTCGTAGGAGTAGGCGACGGCATGCAGGTCTTCGGGGCGCAGACCGGCCTTGTCCAGGCACCACTTGGCGGCCTGGACGGGCAGTTCCCAGGCGGAGAAGGGCAGCGGGCGCTTGCCGTGCTTGCGGCGGGAGAAGCGTTCCTCCTCGGCGGCGGCGACGATGCGGCCGTCGACGACGAGGGCTGCGGCGGGGTCGTGGAAGAGGGCGTTGATGCCGAGGGTGCGCATGGCGTCGGTCACGTCCTTTCGGCCGGCGGGTCCGGGGCGGGCGGCGGGTTCAGGCCGTGGCGTACTCGCCGCGGTGCTCACGGAACCAGGCGATGGTGCGGGCGAGCCCCTCGGCCGCCGTGACCCGTGGCACCCACTGGAGCTTGTCGCGGGCCAGGCCGATGTCCGGGCAGCGCACCGCCGGGTCGTCCACCGGCCGTTCCACGAAGCGGATGGTGGCCTGGGTGCCGGCCAGGGCGGCGATGGTGCGGGCGAGTTCGAGCATGGTGGTCTCGTCCGGGTTGCCGATGTTGACCGGCCCGGTGAGCTGGGAGGCGGCCATGGCGAGGATGCCGCGTACGGTGTCGTCCACGTAGCACAGCGAGCGGGTCTGCCTGCCGTCGCCGGTGACCGTCAGCGGTTCGCCGGCCAGCGCCTGCCGGATGAAGGTGGGCACCGCGCGTCCGTCGTGGCCGCGCATCCGCGGGCCGTAGGTGTTGAACAGCCGCACGATGCCGCAGTCGGTGCCGTGGACGGCGGCCTCTGCGGTGGTGAGCGCCTCGGCGTACCGTTTGGCCTCGTCGTAGACGCTGCGCGGGCCGACCGGGTTGACGTTGCCCCAGTAGCTCTCGTCCTGCGGGTGGCGGTGCGGGTCGCCGTAGACCTCGGAGGTGGAGGCGAGGACGAAGCGGGCGCCGTGTTCGCGGGCGATGGCCAGCGCGTTGCGGGTGCCGTTGCTGCCGGTCTCCAGGGTGTGCAGCGGCAGCCGCAGGTAGTCGGCGGGCGAGGCCGGGGAGGCGAAGTGGAGGACCAGGTCGGCCCGGCGGGGGATGTCGAAGGGTTCCACGACGTCGGCGCGGAGCACGGAGAAGTCGGGGTTGCCCGCGAGGTGGGCGAGGTTCTGGGCGCGACCGGTGCACAGGTCGTCGACGCAGGTGACCGCGGTGCCCTCGGCGAGCAGGGCGGTGCACAGATGGGATCCGACGAATCCGGCGCCCCCGGTGACGACGGCGTGCTGCCAGCGTGGTGCCATGGTGGTCTCCGTCCTCCGCGCTTTCCGTGCGTTCCGGTTGGTCCCGGATTGTTCCCGGACCGCGGTTGGACGCGGTACCCGTCACGGCGGGGTTCAATCCGCCGGTCTTCATGGCGATGCGTTGCGCCGGGCGGCGGTGGGCCGGGCCGGCGGCCAGGTCACCGGGGGTGTCGTGCGACGCCCGCGCGAATTTCCGGATACCAGTTCGATCATTATCGGCTGGGGCGTTCCGGGGGCTGCGGTAGCAGGGCCCGGACGCCGTAGGCTGGTGCCGCAAGCAACCGGGATGCAGGACAGCAGCCGCGGCCGGCCCACAGGCCGCGGCGGCCGGAAGGAGGCGCTGGGTGATCGAGGTCGAGGGGGTGCCCGAGCTGGTCGACCCGGTCATGGTGGCCGCGTTCGAAGGCTGGAACGACGCCGGCGACGCCGCGTCCTCCGCGGTCGCGCACCTGGACCGGGAGTGGAAGGGCGAGGTCTTCGCCGCGCTCGACGCCGAGGACTACTACGACTTCCAGGTCAACCGGCCCACCGTCTTCCTGGAGGGCGGGACCCGGAAGATCACCTGGCCCACCACCCGGCTCTCCGTGGTCCGCGTCCAGGACCCCGCGCCACGCGACCTCGTCCTGGTGCGCGGCATCGAGCCCAGCATGCGCTGGCGTTCTTTCTGCAACGAACTGCTCGGCTTCGCCCACGAGTTGGGCGTGGAGATGGTGGTGATCCTGGGCGCGCTGCTCGGGGACACCCCGCACACCCGCCCGGTGCCGGTCACCGGGGTCACCTCCGACCCGGACCTGGCCCGCACCCTCGGTCTGGAGGAGTCGCGCTACGAGGGGCCCACCGGCATCGTGGGCATCCTCCAGGAGGCGTGCACCCACGCCGGGATCCCGGCGGTGAGCCTGTGGGCGGCGGTGCCGCACTACGTCTCACAGCCGCCCAACCCCAAGGCCACCCTGGCGCTGCTCAACCGGCTGGAGGACCTGATCGACCTGCGCGTCCCGCCGGGCGAGCTGGCCGAGGACGCCCGGGCCTGGCAGCTCGGGGTCGACCAGCTCGCGGCCGAGGACAGCGAGGTCGCCGAGTACGTCCAGACGCTGGAGGAGGCCCGGGACACCGCCGATCTGCCGGAGGCGTCCGGCGAGGCGATCGCGCGGGAGTTCGAGCGGTATCTGCGCCGCCGGGACGGCCAGCACGGCCCGCACGCCACCGAGAGCGGCGAGCCGCGCGAGCCCGGTCCGTTCCTGCGCGGTCCGGCGCCGCGTGAGGCGCGGGACGGCGGGGAGGGCCCGGAGGCGGCCGACGAGGGCGGGGACGACGCGGACGAGGGCCGCGAGTCCTGACCGCCGCGTCGTGCGGGGCGTCCGCGCGGACGCCCCGCACGACGGCTCAGCCGGCCGGGCGGCAGTGGAACCGGGCCGCCGCCCAGTCCCCGTGGTCACCGCTGTTGGAGGTGCCCACCCGGTCGATCCGCAGGTCGGCCACCCGGGCGCCGGTCAGCGCCACGTCGACCGGTACGGTCGCCGAGGCCTCGGTGAGCGCCGGTGAGGTCCACACCGGCCGGCCGTCGGCGGTCACCGTGAAGGTGACGTCGCCGTGGCCGGCGGTCTCGTCGTCGATGCCCACCTCCGCGGTGAACGAGATGCACCGGCCGCCGAGGTTGACCGCGATGTCGGAGTCGGCGTGGGCGCCGATGCCCTTGGCGTGGACGGTGCCGCGCAAGGTGAGCGGATGGCCGTCCGAGGCGCCGGACTCGCCGTTGCTGCGGTCGCGTTCGGGCGGCCCCCAGCCGTTGGTCTGGCGCAGCCACACCATGTCGCTCGCCCAGGTGTCCCCGTCCGGCGGCGGTGGCAGCGCGGTCACCGCGAAGCACTGGGTGACGGTGGTGCCGCCGGTCACGACGGTGGCGGTCAGGACGCTCTCGCCGGGCGGGGCGTCACGGGGCGGGGTGACGGTGAACGTCAGCCGCCGTGCCGTGCCCGGGGTGAGCCGGCCGGTGGTGCGCGCAGCGGAGACGGTCCAGCCGTGCGGCGCGGTCAGCGAGACGGTGGCCGGGGGCGTCGGACGGCTGCCCGCCGCGACCTGGACCGCCACCGGGCCCGGCGTGCCCGCCGTGACCTGCTGGCCGTCCGGGGCGGTCACCGCCGGGACCGCGCCCGGGCGGCGTCCGCCGAGCGCGCTGGTGCCGCGCAGCCGTACGGTGAACGCGCTGCCGGTGGACCGGGTGCCGGTCTTGACGTGGACGACGCCCTGCCGGTCGGCCGGGTCGTACCACCAGCCGCGCTCCGCCGCCTGGTAGGCCGCGCGGTCGGCGGCCCGCGGGACGGGCCGTCCGGCCACGGTCACCCCGGCGGGCGCGCTGCCGGTGTGCACGGTCAGCTCGTACCCGCGGGCGGCGGCCTTGCCCTGGTAGTGGCCGGTGCTCGCGCCGACCGCCACGGTGACGTCGCCGGACCCGGCGCGTGGGGCGCGGACGTCGACCCGCTGGCGGGCGTAGGCGCCGGTGCGGTGCTGCCGGGTGACGCCGTCGTCCTCGTAGAGCGTGAAGGACGACTCACCCTGCGGATAGACGTCCCAGGTGAGCGTGGAGCCGGGGGTGTGGTCCCGGTACGACCTGATGCCCTGCCACATCGGGATCGCGGCGCCCGCGCGGACGAACAGCGGCAGCGTGTCCAGCGGCGCGCTGTAGCCGTCGACGGTCACCGGCCCCCGGTAGACCCGTCCCGACCAGTAGTCGGTCCAGGTGCCCTTCGGCAGGTAGATGCCGTCCCGCCGGTCGCTGTCCTGGTAGACCGGGGCGACCAGGAAGTCCTGGCCGGAGAGGAACTCGTACTTCGCCGCGTCCCCGGCGGCCACCGGGTCGCCGGGGTACTCCAGCGCCAGCGGCCGTACCGGGCCGACGCCGGTGCGGTGTGCCTCCTCGGCGTAGGTGTACAGGTACGGCAGCAGCGCCTCCTTGAGCTTGAGGTAGCGGCGGTTGACGGAGGTGTAGGGCTCGCCGTAGCGGAACGGCTGCTTGTCGCTGGGGGCCCAGCCGTCCATGGACATCACGGTGGGCAGGAACGACTTCCACTCCAGGTCGCGGGTGTAGGTCTGGGGGCTGCCGCCGAAGATGCCGTCGATGTCCCCGGTGGTGTACGCCAGGCCCGACATGGTGGCGCCCGCGTAGGTGGGGATCTGCCAGCGGATGTAGTCCCAGCCGCCGCTCTGGTCGCCGGACCACTGCACCCCGCAGCGCTGCGCCCCGGACCAGCTCTCCGGGGCCCAGGTGAAGCCGCGTGCGTCGCTGTTGTCCTCGATGCCCTGGTAGGCCGCCTTGCAGCCGTCGAGGGCGAACTTGTAGCCGTCGCCGACCCAGGCCACGTCCAGCTTGGCCACCCGCTGGCCGTCCTTGACCTGCTGGGCCAGGGTGGCGAGGCCGTCCTGGGTCCACATGCCCAGCTGCGCCCCGCGCTGCCGCAGGCCCCGCGCGGTCTGCGGCAGGTTCTCGTAGCCGCACCCGTAGCCGTCGTTGACCAGCATCCAGCCGAGCGGCATGTCGTTGGCCAGGTAGCCGTCGGCCACCTTCAGCGCGTCCAGGGTGTGGCGTTCGCCGCGGTTGGCGTTGTGCAGGTAGCAGTCGGAGTCGCCCACTTCGAGGCCGTACAGCGGCGGCAGGAACGGGCGTCCGGTGAGCGCGGTGTAGGCGCCGATGACCTGCTTGGCGTTGTCACCGGCGAAGTAGTAGGCGTCGAACCGGTTCTCCTGCTCGGTGGTGGTGACCGGGTCGGTGAAGGCGTAGGTGCCCGGGGCGTAGGTGTCGCGGAAGACCCCGTAGCCGGCCGAAGACAGGTAGAAGGGAACGGAGTTGGGGTGCCCGCCGTCGTTCCAGTCGTAGTCGACGCCGACCTGGACGGTGTGGTCGCGGTGCGAGGTGTCGCCGCGGCCGTTCTGCATGCCGGCGCCGTAGAACTGCTCGGTGGCGCCGCGCCGCAGGGTCTGGGTGGTCTGTCCGCCGTCCCAGGTGAGCCCCTTGGCCTCGGACCACAGTACGGCGCCGTCGGCCCGGCGCAGTTCGAAGCGGAGCGGGTGGGCGTGGGCGAGCAGGGTGACCTTGGCGGTGCGCATCCGGTAGGTGTCGCCGTCGCGGTGCCAGCTGGTGTGCGGCGGCGGGCCCTGCGGCAGCACGATGTCGGTGCCGGTGGGGTCGGTGAAGGTGCCGTCCGGGGCGAGCCTGATGCGGACGGTGTCGTCGCGGACGAAGTCGACCCGGATCCGGGCCGCTCCGGCCGTCAGGTCGTACTCGGCGCCGTGCGCGGCGAACCCGGTGAGGTCGCCGACGGTGGTGGCGGTGGGCGGCGGATCGGCGGCGCGCGCCCCGCTCGCGGGCCCGGTCCAGGTCAGGAGCAGACCGGCCACGGCGGCGAGGACCGCCGTCAAGCGTGTGGGTCTCTGCATGCCAGCGGTCTAGTACGGATTACGCGTACATGACCATGGACTGGCGGGCCGGAGGCATGGACTTCCCGAACACGGCCGGATCGCACCCGGTGACAGCGCGGCGCGTTTCACCCGTTCGTGGGCGCCCCGGCCGGTTTGCCGGCCGGGGCGCCGCCAAGTGACGGATTTCGCTCAGCGCCTTACAGGGCCACCCCGAGCAGGGCGTCCACCGTGCGGGAGACCAGGCCGGGGGCGCCCGGGTCGGTGCCGCCGGCGGTGCGCTGCGTCTCGGCCCAGCGGTCCACCGCGGCCAGCGCGGCGGGCGCGTCGAGGTCGTCGGCGAGCGCCTCGCGGACCTCCTCCAGCAGCGCCTCGGCGGGCGGGCCGTCCGGACGCGAGACCGCCGCCCGCCACCTGCCGAGCCGTTCCACCGCCTCGGCGAGCACCTGGTCGGTCCACTCCCAGTCGGCGCGGTAGTGGTGGGCCAGCAGCGAGAGCCGGATCGCCGCCGGGTCCACCCCGTCCCGGCGCAGCGCGGAGACGAAGACCAGGTTGCCCTTGGACTTCGACATCTTCTGGCCGTCCAGGGCGACCATCCCGGCGTGCACGTACGCCTTGGCGAACGGGAACTCGCCGGTGAGCACCTGGGCGTGCGAGGCGCCCATCTCGTGGTGCGGGAAGGCCAGGTCGGATCCGCCGCCCTGGACGTCGAAGCCCATCCCGAGGTGGTCCAGCGCGATCGCCACGCACTCGATGTGCCAGCCGGGGCGGCCGGGGCCGAGCGAACCGCCGTCCCAGCTCGGCTCGCCGTCGCGGGCGGCCATCCACAGCATCGGGTCGAGCGGGTTCTTCTTCCCCGGGCGGTCCGGGTCGCCGCCGCGCTCGGCGGAGAGGATCCGCATCGCGGTGGCGTCCAGCCGTGACACGTTGCCGAAGTGCGGGTCGGACTCGACGGAGAAGTAGATGTCGCCGTCGAGCTCGTAGGCCGCGCCGGCCTCCCGCAGCCGCTCCACCAGCGGGACGATCCCGGGTATCGCCTCGACGGCGCCGATGTAGTGCTTGGGCGGCAGCAGCCGCAGCGCCGTCATGTCCTCACGGAACAGGGCGGTCTCCCGCTCGGCGAGCTCGGTCCAGTCCACACCCGTCTCGGCGGCCCGTACCAGCAGCGGGTCGTCGACGTCGGTGACGTTCTGTACGTAGTGAACCTGCCGCTTCGTGTCGAGCCACACGCGCTGCACGAGGTCGAACGCGTTGTAAGTGGCCGCGTGCCCCATGTGGGTGGCGTCGTAGGGGGTGATGCCGCATACGTAGATGCGGGCCACGGGACCGGGGTCCAGGGTGACCGTACCGCCGGTCGCGGTGTCGTGTAGCCGGAGTTCGCGTCCCCTACCGGGCAGGGCGGGAACCTCCGAAGCGGGCCAGGCATGCATGGCACGAGCCTAACCGGACGGGTGTTCCGTATACGAGCCGGGAGCGGTCCCGATGACGTGATTGACGGTCTTGAGTTCCGCGCCGATCCGTGCTTACCCGCTCTTCGCGCCGCTCACACCGGTGGCCACGGGATCGCCGGCCAGCTGCCGCCGGGCTCCGGGTGACGGCCGGTGGCCAGCAGGGCGGCGACCCGTGCGCGCAGCGCGTCGACCTCGTCGGCCGTGAGCAGATCGGCCAGCCGGGTGCCGAGGGCGCCGGCCAGCTCGGCGGAGAGCCGGGTCAGGACGGTGACCGCCTCCTCGGTGAGCGGTTCGCCCGCCCACCCCCACAGCAGGGTGCGCAGCTTGTCCTCGGTGTGGAAGGTGACCCCGTGGTCGATGGCGTACAGCCGGCCGCCGGTGCCGGGCAGCAGGTGGCCGCCCTTGCGGTCGGCGTTGTTGATCACCGCGTCGAGCACCGCGAGCCGGCGCAGCCGCGGGTCGTCGGCGTGCACCAGCAGCGCGGTGCGCCCCTCGCCGACCTCGGCGAAACCTATCGCCTTCCACCCCGGCTCCGGCTCCTCGCCCTCGACCAGGGCGAGGAGCCCGGACGCCTCGGGGTCGGCCTCGATCCACAGCTGGCACATGCCCTCGCCGTACGGGCCGTCGCGCAGCACGGTGGGCGGTACCAGCTGCCAGCCGGTGGCCTCGGAGACCAGGTAGGCGGCGGCCTCCCGGGCGGCCAGCGTGCCGTCGGGGAAGTCCCACAGCGGCCGTTCCCCGGCCACCGGCTTGTACACGCAGGCCGCGCGGTGGCCGTCGGCCTCCACGGCGCAGTACAGCACCGCGTTGGACGCCTCCCGGACCTGGCCGCGTACGGTCAGCCGGCCCTCGCCCAGCAGCCGCAGGGTGTCGGCGGCGGACAGCTGCCCGTCGCCCTCCGCGCGCGGGGCCGGCGGCACCGGACGGCCGCCGCCGGGCTTCAGCCCGCTCTGCGGTACCCGTTCTGACGCGGGCATACGTGTCCTTCCGGATCGAGGGGCAGGCTGCACAGCGGGCACGGCGGCCGGCCCGCGGAGACGACCTCCAGCGCGCGCTTGGCGAACGAGCGGGCCTGCGCCCCGGTGAGCCGCACCCGCAGCATCGGCGGGCCGTTCTCCTCGTCCTGCAGGAGCATCTCCTCGGCGGCCTCCAGGTCCTCCGAGGAGTCCGCGTCGATCTCCACCAGCGCCTGGGCCTCCAGGATCATCCGCTGGTCGGAGGTGTCCCAGGCGAGCGCCATCGTCCCGACCCGGAACTCGGCCTCCACCGGGGTGTCCAGCGGCGCGGTGTCGGCCAGCTCGGCGGGGGCCACCGCGGGCACCGAGGCGTCGCCGCCGGAGCGCCGCAGGACCTCGTCGAGCAGCTCGTCGATGCGCTCGGCCAACGCGGCCACCTGGGTCTTCTCCAGGGCCACGCTGGTCACCCGGCCGGCCGCGCTGGCTTGCAGGAAGAAGGCGCGCTGGCCCGGCTGCCCGACCGTACCGGCCACGAACCGGTCCGGCTGCTCGTAGAAGAACACCTGACGGGGCACGTCCTGCTCCGTTTGCTCGACTGCTTGGTCACTTGTGCGTGCGCGGGTGCCGCGGCACCACCCTACTGCGCACGGCGATCACGTTGTGCCGGTGGCTCCGCCGACCACCGCGTCCGAACCGCCCCGCCCGGCGGCCCCGGCGTCCGGGCGCGGGACCAGGCCGCCGTACTCGCCGGTGTCGCCGAGGCGCAGCAGGAACGGACGCAGCGGGGTGTAGCGGATCGCGGTCACCGAGCAGGGCTCCACCGACAGCCGCTGGAAGAGGTCGAGGTGCAGGCCGAGCGCGTCGGCGGCGACGGACTTGATGATGTCGCCGTGGGAGCAGACCAGGTAGACCGCGTCCGGACCGTGGTCGCGTTCGATCCGCTCGTTCCAGTCGCGTATCGCGGCCACCGCGCGCTGCTGCATGGCGGTCACCGACTCACCGCCGGGGCCGGGGAAGACGGCGCCGGAGGGGTACTGCTGGACGGTCTTCCACAGCGGCTCCCCGGCGAGGTCGGCGAGCTTGCGGCCGGTCCAGTCGCCGTAGTGGCACTCCCCCACCCGGTCGTCGGTGTGCACCGGCAGCTCGGGGCGGGCGTCGAGCAGCGGCTGCACCGTCTCCCGGCAGCGCTGGAGCGGGCTGGTGACGACGGCGGCCAGCGGCAGCGCGGCGAGCCGGGTGGCGAGCGCGGCGGCCTGCTCGCCGCCGCGCTCGTCCAGACCGACGCCTTCGGACCAGCCGGCGAGCACCCCGTCGGCGTTGGCGGTGGACCGGCCGTGCCGGGCCAGGATCACGATGGGCATGGCACGAGGGTACGACCCTGGTCCGACATCGCCCGGGCCTGGACAATGGACGGCGTGATCGTGGACTGCGCCATTTACCGTGGTGGGCACCGTACCGAGGGCCCGGCCGACTTCTCCGACGCCCTCGCCCAGGCCCGGGCGGACGGCGACGCCTACTTGTGGATCGGGCTGCACGAGCCGACGCCGGAGGAGTTCGACCTGGTCAGCAGCGAGTTCGGCCTCCACCCGCTGGCGGTGGAGGACGCGCTCAAGGCCCATCAGCGCCCGAAGTTGGAGACCTACGACGACTCGCTCTTCCTGGTGCTCAAGCCGGTCGGCTACGCCCCGGACACCTGCACGGTGACCAGCGGCGAGCTGATGGTCTTCGTCGGCGACTCGTTCGTGGTGACCGTCCGGCACGGCGAGACCAGCGCCCTGGGCGAGGTGCGCAGACGGCTGGAGGAGGCGCCGGAGGTGCTGGCCCGCGGGCCGAGCGCGGTGCTCTACGCGGTCAGCGACTCGGTGGTCGACCACTACATCGACGTCAGCACCCAACTCCTCACCGATCTGGAGGAGTTGGAGGCCGAGGTGTTCACCCCGGGCGGTTCGGACAGCCAGGGTGTGGCCGGGCGGGTGTACGCCTTCAAGCGCCAGGTGCTGGAGTTCCGCCGCTGCGCCGCCCCGCTGATGCAGCCGATGCTGCGGCTCACCGGCGCCGACGTGCCCTTCGTCGACCGCCGTACCCAGCCGTTCTTCCGTGACGTGGCCGACCACTTGAACCGGGTCAACGACCAGGTGGAGGCGTTGGACCGGCTGCTGAGCGACATCCTGGGGGCCCATCTGACCCAGGTCGGGGTGCGGCAGAACGACGACATGCGCAAGATCTCGGCGTGGGCGGCGATCGCCGCGGTGCCCACCTTGATCGCGGGCGTGTACGGGATGAACTTCGACCACATGCCGGAGCTGCACACCCGGTACGGCTACCCCACGGTGCTGGTGGGGATGGTCGTGGTCTGCGTGGTGCTGCACCGGTTCTTCAAGCGCCGCGGCTGGCTGTGAACGCCCCGGCGCCGACCGGGTCTTCGTTCGCGCAGCGCGTAACTTGGCGGCGGGTGCCGCGTTGAACGTGGTGACGGCCGTGGCGGGGAAGACCCCGAGCCCCCACCACGGCCGTGGAAGCCTCCTCCGCCCGGCGGGCGGGCGGTTCGGTCCGCCCGCCGGAATCTCCTCCCCCGCCTGCCCTGTTCCCGTGTGTGTCGGTACGGCTGGGTAAGGTCGCCGTAACGCCGCAACACCGACGTCCTCCGGCCGCCAGGGGCCGGCGGACACCAGGGGACGGGATCGCGAAGCAGGTGGAGATGTTCAGCAAGGCCGCCCGAGGCCGCCCTGCGACACAGCGGCTGGGCCCGCCGGGGTCCGACTGGTCGCCCTACCAACGGCTGGACGACGCGGTCCACGCCTACTTCCTCCACGCGGACGTGGCGTTGGAGGCGGTGCGCGGGGTGCTCGGCCGGCGGCGGGTGCGCGGTTTCACGCTGGAGCGCGTGGTGGACCTCTCCGAGAGCGGCGCGTCGGTGTGGCAGGAGGCCGCGGTCTGCGACGGCCGGCGGCTGATCCTGTGGCACAGCGAGGAGCTGGCCGACGAGGCCGGCGGCGGCACCGTGCTGGACTCCTCGATCCAGGTGCTGCCGCTGGAGGTGATCGGCCATGTCGGGCTGCGCACCCTGGTCGGCCGCGACGAGCTGGGCCGCCGCGTCGACCGTGGCGCCTACCTGGTGCTGGCCACCGCCACCCCGCACGAACTGACCGCGGTGCGCGCCGATCCGGAGGGCGCGGTGGCCGCCGCCCGGTTCCGCCCGGAGGCGTTCCGGTTCAGCAAGTCGCTGGAGGACGGCGGGCCGGGCCAGATAGCCCGGCTGATCGAGTTCGGCCGCCTGCTGGGCCGGCTCGTACCGCGGTGACGACGCCGAGGTGACATCGCGGGGTGACATCACCGAGGTGACATCGCCGCGGTGAACGGGCCGGCCCCGCCGGTCACGCCAGGCCGGCCCGCTCCAGCGCCTCGACCCCGGTGCGCAGCGCGGTCAGCCGCTCCTCGAGGGTGAAGCCGGCCGGCGAGAGGGTCAGCGTGGTCACCCCGGCCTCGGCGTAGGCGGCCATCCGGTCGGCGATGCGCTCGACCGGGCCCAACAGGCTGGTGGAGTCGATGAGTTCACGCGGCACGGCCGCCGCGGCGCCCTCCTTGTCGCCGGCCAGGTACTTGTCCTGGATCTCGGCGGCGGCCTTCTCGTACCCCATGCGCTGGGCGAGCCGGTTGTAGAAGTTCTGCTTGCGGCTGCCCATGCCGCCCACGTACAGCGCGGTGTACGGGCGGAACAGGTCGGCCAGCGCGTCGACGTCCTCGCCGACCGCGATGGGCAGCGTGGGGCAGACGTCGAAGCCCTCCAGCGTCCTGCCGGCCCGTTCGCGTCCGGCGCGCAGCGGTGCCAGGGCGGTCTCCGCCAGGTGCTCGGCGGAGGGGAAGATCAGCAGCGCGCCGTCGGCGATCTCCCCGGTCTGCTCCAGGTTCTTCGGTCCGATGGCCGCGATGTACAGCGGGATGTACTCGCGCACCGGGTGCACGGTGAGCTTGAGCGGCTTGCCCGGGCCGTCCGGCAGCGGCAGCGTCCAGTGCTCGCCCTGGTGCGTCAGGCGCTCCCGGCTCATCGCCTTGCGCACGATCTCCACGTACTCACGGGTGCGGGCCAGCGGCTTGTCGAACCTGACCCCGTACCACCCCTCGGAGACCTGCGGGCCGGAGACGCCGAGGCCGAGCCGGAACCGGCCGCCGGAGAGCGAGTCGAGGGTGGCGGCGGTCATCGCGGTCATCGCCGGGGTGCGCGCCGGGATCTGGAAGATGGCCGAGCCCACGTCGATCCGCTCGGTGTGGGCGGCCACCCAGGTCAGCACCGTCGCCGCGTCCGAACCGTACGCCTCGGCGGCCCAGCAGACCGAATACCCCAGCCGGTCCGCCTCCTTGGCCACCTGAAGGTTGTCGGCGTCCATCCCGGCGCCCCAGTAACCGAGGTTGATCCCGAGCCGCATCGCGCTCCCCTTACCGATCGGTAACGTCGTCGTCGCCCGGAGCGTAGCGCGCCGGACCGGCCCCCGCGCCTGTCGGGTGCGCCACAGCGTCCCCCGCGCACCCCTCGGCAAGTAAGGTCACCGGGCATGGAGCCAAGACATCTCGGCCGTACCGGTCTGCGCGTGTCGCGTCTCGGGCTGGGCACCCTGATGTGGGGGCGCGGCGGCGGGGAACGGGACGCGGCCGACCAGCTCAAGACGTTCTGGGAGGCGGGCGGCACGCTGGTGGACACCGCCGACGTGTACGCCGACGGCGGCGCCGAGTATCTGCTGGGGCGGCTGATGGACGGGCTGGTGCCCCGGTCCGACCTGGTCATCGCCACCAAGGCGGGCAGCGTGCCCCACCCCGACCGGCGTTTCGACTGCTCCCGCGGCCATCTGCTCTCCGCGCTGGACGCCTCGTTGCAGCGGCTCGGCACCGACCACGTCGACCTGTGGCAGGTGCACGCCTACGATCCGGCGACCCCGCTGGAGGAGACCCTCCAGGCGCTGGACATCGCGGTGGCCTCCGGCCGGGCACGGTACGCCGGGGTCTCCAACTACTGCGGCTGGCAGCTGGCGAAGGCCGCCACCTGGCAGCGCGCCGCCCCCGGCCGCACCCCGCTGGCCAGCACGCAGATGGAGTACTCGCTGCTGCAACGCGGCGTGGAACGCGAGGTGCTGCCCGCCGCGCTCGACCTGGGGGTGGGGCTGCTGCCGTCCTCGCCGCTGGGGCGCGGGGTGCTCACCGGCAAGTACCGGCACGGCATACCGCCTCAGTCGCGGGGCGGCTCCGACGACCTCGCGCCGTTCGTCGCGCCCTATCTGGACGAGACGGCGCGGCTGATCGTGGACGCGGTCGCCACCGCCGCCGACGGGCTCGCCGTCACCCCGTTGCAGGTGGCGCTGGCGTGGGTACGCGACCGGCCGGGGGTGGTCGCCCCCATCGTCGGCGCCCGCAACGCGCAGCAGCTCGGTCAGGCGTTGTCAGTGGAGGCGCTTACCCTTCCGGATGAGATCTGCCAGGCGCTGGACGACGTGTCGGCGCCGGTGCATCGCTACCCCGACCACGACTGGAGCACGCTGTGAGCACGGACCCCACCGCCCGAGGCGCCGAGCAGGACGCGGAGGCCGGCCCCGGAACGGGCGCCCCCGTGCCCGGGCCCGACCGCCCGCCGGCCGGGGCGCGCTCGCCCGAGCTGGCCCGGCTCGCCCAGGCGGTACGGGCGATCGAGAGCGGTGACCGGCCGGCCGCGCCCGCCCCGCCGCCCACCGCGCCGGCGCCCGCGCCCGTAGCCCCGTCCGCCGCGCCCGCCACGACCCCGCTGCCCGCCGAGCCGGTGGCCGCGGCCCGGCAGGTGCTCGGCGCCGGCGGCGCCCCCGCCGCGCTCGCCGGCCCGGCGATGGCCGTGCTCGGCGAACGCGCCGGCGAGCTGCTGCGCGAGGACCCGTGGCGGGTGCTGTCACTCCCCGGGGTACGCCTCGACCAGGCCGACGGCTTCGCCCGCACGCTGCTCGGCCCGGCGTGCGGACCCGGCGACGAACGCCGCGGCCGGGCGGTGCTCGGCCGTCTGCTGGAGCAGGCCGCCGAGGCCGGCCACACCGCGCTCGAATGGCCGGTGCTCGCCGACGCGTTGGCGAAGCAGTCGGTGCCGGACGCCGAAACGGTGATCCGGCGTGCCGTCGAGGAGGGCCAGGTCATGGTCTTCCACGAGGAACGCCCGACCCCGGGCGCCGCCCCCGACGACGAGACCCCCGTCACCGTCCTCCTCGCCCTCGACCGCTACGCGCTGGCCGAGGAGTCCCTGGCGGACGCCCTGGTCCGGCTGGCCAACAGCGTTCCGTCGGAGGGGGCGCCGGGGTCCGTCGGCGCGGAGGACGACGCGGACGACGAACGGCGCGCCGGGGACGCGGAGTCGGCCGACGAGCCCGCGGTCGCCGAGGACGCCGACGCCGCCGGAGGGTCCGGGAACGTCGACGCAGCCGGGCCGGGCGAGGACGGCCCGGTGCCCGGGAGCGTGGCAGACGCCGAGACGGCCGGACAGCGCGGGAGCGACGACGCGGCCAGGCCCACCGGGAACGGCCAGGGGGCCGACGGCGCCGGACAGGTCACGGACGGCCAGGGCGCCGGACAGACCCGGGGCGTCAACGGGACCGACGGCGCCGAGGAGGCCGGCCCTGGCGGGGATCACCACGCGCGGTCCGCCGTTGACTGGGAGGCGGCGGCGGGGGCAGCGCCGACGCCGTCCGCCGCGGAGTTGATCCGTGCCGTGGCCGGCCACGGACTCGTCGCGCACACCGGCGGTGAGGCGGCGCGTGCCGAGCCGGCGGCGCTGGTCGCGGCGGCTCGCGCGGCCGGACTGCGGGCGTACGCCGCCGCGTTCACGCCGGACGGGCGGCGCCGGCTCGCCGAGTCGATCGGCCCGGGCGGTGACGAGGCGGCGGTCACCGTGGACGGGCTGCTCTCCGGCGCCGAGGGCCCGGGCCGGGACGCGGAGGGCGCCTTCGCGCTGGACCTGCTGGCGGTGGTGGACGCCCCGCGCCTCGACGTCGAACTGGCCGCCACCTTGGTCGAGTCGGTGCCCGACGGCGCCCGCCTGGTGCTCAGCGGCGACCCCGCGGTGTTGTGGTCCGCCGGTCCGGGGCGGGTCTTCGCCGACCTGCTGGCCGCCCGGGTCTGCCCCCAGGTGGTCTCCCGCACCCCGGACCCCGGCCCGGTCGGCGAGCTGGTCTCGGGCATCGGGGTGGGCGAGCTGACCCCGGTCGACGCCCCCGGCCGGGAAGTGGTGATCGTGCCGGTGCGCGACCCCGGGGAGGCGGTGCACCGTACCGTCCAGCTGGTGGCCGATTCCATTCCGCGGGCCATCGGCGTCCCCGCGCCGCGCACCCAGGTGGTCACCGTCGGCCACGGCGGCCCGGTGGGCACCAGGGCGCTCAACGCGGCGCTGAAGGAGCGGCTCAACCCAGGGCCCGGGCGTTTCGGCGGCTTCGACCCGGGCGACCGGGTGGTGTACGTCCCGGCGCCGGGCCGCGCGCTGCCCGCGACGGTCACGTCCGGTGACGCGGCGGGGCTCCATCTGGAGTGCGAGGGCGCCGCCGTGGTGGTGCCGCCGGACCAGGTCGCGGCGGCGGTGCGGCACGGCTGGGCGCTCACCGCCCACCAGGCGGCCGGCTCGCGCTGGCCGGCGGTGGTCGCCGTGGTCCCGGGCGACGCGGGGCAGGCGCTGACCCGTCAGTGGGTCTACACCGCCTTCGGCCGCGCGGAAACGCATCTGTCGGTGGTGCAGGGGGCCGATCTCCAGCAGACCGTGGTGGAACGGCCGGCCAAGGAGCGGACGACCCGGCTGCGCGCGGTGCTGGGTGAGCACGGCGCCGGTCTGGCGGACGCGTAGGCCCTGGTCCCGGAGATCCGTCGCCCGCCCGGCGGTCCGGGCCGTGGGCGGGCGACGGCCGGGGTGGCGCTCACCGTTCCGGGTCGAGCGCCTCCAGTTCGTCGTCGTAGACCGAGCTGACGTCGAACCGGCAGATGATCAGCTCGGGGTCGGCCTGGTCGAAGGGGGCCGACAGCCATTCGCCCGGTTCGGTGGGCCGGGCCGCCGACACCCACAGCGTCGAGTCGCCCTCCTCCAGGCCGAACTCCTTGTGCCGGGAGGCGATTTCGTCCGGTTCGTACTCCCCGAAGAGCACGCCGATGGCCGCGTTGACCCCGGCACCGACCCCGGTGACGTCGTCGGTGACCCGGTCGGCCTGGGTGATCAGGCGCTGCGGGTCGGCGATGGTGTAGTCCCGGCGGACGAAGACGCTGATCGCGCCGGGGTTCTCCGGCCCGGCGTAGGCGGGCAGCGAGTCGCCGGCGGGTACTTCGAACGGGGTGACTTCGTCGTAGGCGTCGTAGAGCAGTTCGTCGTAGTGTTCGGCGGCCGAAGCCAGGGCGTCGAACGCGGCGAAGACCTCGGGGTCGTCCTCGCCCGTGCGGTTCTCGATCGCGGCGAGGTGGCGGTCGATGGCCGCCTTGACCGCCTCGGCGGCGGCACGTACCTCGGTGGCGGTGGGCTGCGCGGCATCAGACATGGTGCAGACGCTATCCGCACCGGGCCGCCTCACGCACAATAGATACCGATGCCTGAATGGGAATTTCAAGACGTGTATGTGCCGCGTGGTGTGTCCCGCAACGCCGCCCGGCGTCTGTTGACCGAGCATGCCGAGTACGGGCACTGGGAGCTGGACCGGTTGCGGCTGTACCCGGACGGCAGCCGCAAGGTACGGCTGCGCCGCCGGATCATCCGTCAGGTCCGCGCCACCTGGTGAGCGGGGCCGCGCAACGCGGAACAGGGCGACCGCATGGCGTGCGGTCGCCCTGTTCGCTGTCGGGCCCTGCGGCCCGGCCGGTGGTGGGCCGGCTCAGCGGTGTGCCCGGCCCCGGCGGTAGAGCACGCTGCCGGTGGCCAGCAGCCCGGCGCTGACCAGGCCGAGCAGCCCGAGCTGGTCGGTGCCGGTGTGCGCCAGCGCCTCCCCGGACTCCTGGGGCGCGGGGCGCGGCGGGGTCACCTGGTGGTGCACCGGCTGCGGGGGGCGCGCGCCGTTGCCCTGGTGACCGCCGTGCTGCGGCGGCACGTGGACGTGCTGCGGCGGCGGCTGGTGCCCCTGGGGGGGCTGGTGGCCGCCGCCCTGCTCCGGGGGCTGGTGCTCCTCCGGCGGGGGCGGCTGGTGGCCCTGCCCGGGAGGCGGCGGCTGGTGGCCGTGCTGCGGAGGCTGGTGGTGGTGGCGCCCGCCGCCGTGGTTGGCGCAGCCGTTGCCGTACGCCGGGTTGAGCGCCCCGACCACGTCCACGGTGTCGCCGCAGGCGTTCACCGGGACGTCCACCGGCGCCTGGACGGTGTTGCCGGAGCCGACGCCGGGTGAGCCGGTGGAAGCCCCGCGCGCCGAGGCGCCGCCGCCGTGGTGGTAGCTGTGGCTCTGGCCGTGGCCGTGACCATGGCCGTGGCCGCCGTTCACGCAGTTGTTGCCGAAGGCGGGGTTGAGCGCCCCGACCACATCGACGGTGTCGCCGCAGGCGTTCACCGGGACGTTGACCGGCACCTGCACGGTGTTGCCCGACAGTACGCCCGGGGAGTTCGCGGAGACCCCGCTCGCTCCCGAGTCGGCGAACGCGTATCCACCGGTCACGGCGAGCACGCCGCTCGTTGCGATGATGGTGATCAGGCCCGTTCTGGTGACCTGTCTCATGCTGTTCCCTGCCTTCTGCTGTGCTGGTTGCTCACGGGCCCTGACGAGCCCGCGTGGCGGGGGGCCGCGGGATGGACTCCGCGTGTCCGCGGTGATCGCCGACGGCCCTGGAGCACCGGAGCGCTCCAGGGCCGCGCGGAATCGGACCGCTGACGGGTGCGACTCGACGTCACGTACGGAGGTAAAACGCCGAAACGCGGAAAACGTCACGGACGCGGAACGCCTCTGGCGCGGTCGTCCGGGACGCCACACGTCCCGGACGCACGACGACACCGACTTTCGGCACCGTTCGGCTCAACGGCCCACGGCACGAGAAGTCACGCACTGACGTGTACGGTCACCGGGCCCGGATGGTCACCTGTTGTCGCAGTGGTTGCCGAACGCGGGGTTGAGCACCCCGATCACGTTGATGGTGTCACCGCAGGCGTTCACCGGGACGTGGACCGGGACCTGCACCACGTTGCCGGAGAGCACGCCGGGGGACTGCACGGCCGCGCCCTGCGCACCGCTGTCGGCAACGGCCATGCCCGCACCCGCCAGCACCAGGCTGCCGGTGGCAGCCGCCGCGGCGATGACCTTCTTGACCATGATGTTTCCTCTCATTGACAGTGCGGTCCCAGCCGCGGACCGCACCCACTCAACGAGGGCATGAAGGCAGGGCAACGCGTACGCTCACCCGTTCACCCGTACCGGTGAGCACCGCACACGCTGCCGAAGATCACTGCTGTGGCTGTCGTCTCCTGGTCCCTCACTCCTTCTGCCCGTGCCCGGCGGAACACGTCGTCCCGCCGGGCGCGGTCACGTTCCGTAACCGTCGTTCGCCGGTTCAGCTCAGGTCGATGAACCGGTCCAGCACCCGGACCCCGAACTGGAGCCCGTCCACCGGCACCCGCTCGTCCACGCCGTGGAACATCCCGGCGAAGTCCAGCTCCGGCGGCAGCCGCAGCGGCGCGAAGCCGAAGCAGCGGATGCCCAGGTCGTCGAAGGACTTGGCGTCCGTGCCGCCGGACAGGCAGTACGGAACGGCGCGGGCGATCGGGTCCTCCGCCCGCAGCGCGGTCTGCATCGCCTCCACCAGGGCACCGTCGAAACTGGTCTCCAATGCCTTGTCGGCATGAACGTCCTCGCGCTTGACCCTTGGCCCGAGCACCCGGTCGATCTCGGCCAGGAACTCCTCCTCGAAACCGGGCAGGAAACGCGCGTCCACGTGCGCCGTCGCCTGGCCGGGGATCACGTTGACCTTGTAGCCGGCGCCCAGCATCGTCGGCGCGACGGTGTTACGGAGCGTAGCGCCGATCAGCTTGGCGATGCCGCCCAGCTTCTTGATCGTCTCGTCCATGTCCTCCGGGTCGAGCGGGGTGCCGAGCGCGTCGGAGAGCTCGTCCAGGAAGGAGCGCACGGTCTTGGTGACGCGGACCGGGAACGGGTGGCGGCCCAGCCGCGCGACCGCCTCGCACAGCTCGGTGACGGCGTTGTCGTCGTTGGTCATCGAGCCGTGGCCGGCCGTGCCCTCGACGGTCAGCCGCATCCAGTGCATGCCCTTCTCGGCCGTCTCGACCAGGTAGAGCCGCAGGTTGTCGTTGACGGTGAAGGAGAAGCCGCCGACCTCGCCGATCGCCTCGGTGACCCCTTCGAACAGGCCGGGATGCTTGTCGACCAGGTGACGGGCCCCGTAGACCCCGCCGGCCTCCTCGTCCGCCAGGAAGGCCAGCACGATGTCCCGGGGCGGCTTGCGACCGCTGCGCAGCCGGTCGCGGACGACCGCGAGCGTCATCGCGTCCATGTCCTTCATGTCGACCGCGCCACGCCCCCACACGCAGCCGTCGGCCACCTCACCGCTGAACGGATGGTGCGTCCAGTCGGCGGCGTTGGCCGGGACGACGTCGGTGTGGCCGTGGATCAGCAGCGCCGGCCGGGAGGGGTCCTCGCCCTCGATGCGGGCGACGGTGGAGGCCCGGCCCTTGTGCGACTCGAAGATCTGCGGTTCGAGTCCGACCTCGGCGAGCTTCTCGGCCACGTACTCGGCGGCGGCCCGCTCCCCCGGGCCCGAGTGGTCGCCGTAGTTGCTGGTGTCGATCCGGATCAGATCACGGCACAGGTCGACCACCTCGTCCTCGCCGGTGATCGTCCGTGCCGGGTTCGACTCGCTCACGCTGCCTCCTCGTTGACTGCCGCTCGCCGTCCGCCGTGGTGCGCGCAACGGCGCTCCCCGCCATCCTCCCTCCCCGCCACCCCGCCCCCAAAGGCCCCCGCGCCTTGTCACACGCCCGTCACACCAGCTCCCCCGCCCCGCCCCCACCACCCCGGCGATCGGCGGATGTCCAGATCTTTGCTATGGTTTACCTCGTCGCCGCGGGGCAGCCCGCGGAAGGCAACCCGGTCCGGGTGGCGGAATGGCAGACGCGCTAGCTTGAGGTGCTAGTGCCCTTTATCGGGCGTGGGGGTTCAAGTCCCCCCTCGGACACCAGTAGAGACCCCAGCTGAGCTGGGGTCTTTCTATTTCTCCGGTTGCTGCGCGACCGGTCACGTGACCAACAGACGAGCGAACTTCCTGGTCGGACCAGGGATGACGGGCCGATGCGGGCAGCGCTGGAAGCGGCTAGCTTCTTGGCTCCCTCGGCGCGGCGCCTGCCGTAGCGCTCCATGGTGCAGCCGGGCGCTTGCGGAGACCTTCTCCGGGTCCTGGGGCCCACCGGCCTGTCTGTCCTTCTGGAGCTTGACCCCGTCGCGGACGGCGACCGCGCCGGGCACGTTGGTGGCCACCTCCACACAACGCGGGTCGTTCTTCTTGTAAGCGCACGCGCTGGCGGTACGCCATTCAAACTTTTCCACGACGATTCCCTTCGCCGCTGTGCGGGAATGGGATCCCCGTGCCGATGTAACCCCGCCTACCGGTCAGCGGGAGACGGTGGGGCCGAAGCGGATTCCGTTCCCTGAAGCTTGGCACGGAATCTGGACACGAGATCAGCGTATTCGCCCGCCCGCTTCCGCGCGCTCACATCGTCCTTGACGGAAATCGAGTCACCATTCCACGGACGACGACTCACAAGCCCCCTCGGCGGCTCCGCTTGTTCACCTCGGCGCCCCTGGCACGCAGTTCCGCATCCGGACGGTCGGCCGGGGGGGTGGTAGTCCGGGCACAGGGAGCCCGCCATGGCCGTAGAGTTCGTCGGAATCGACCCCGACACCGACCGGGACCATTGCCCGGCTGTGTGGGTGGACACGGAATCTCACGAGATCTTGTTCCAAGGCTGGAAGCCGAGCACCGAGACCCAGTCGAAGTGCGAGGGCAGCAGCCCGGCGAACGGTCCGGTGCCCGACAGCGAAGGCATCGTCAGGATCCCGGCCCGGATGATCCAGGATCAGGGAGGCGTGTGATGCCGTCGAGCGTGCCCAGCTTCGCTGAGCTGCTTGGCCAGTGCGAGCGGTCAGCCGTCCACCTGGAGCTGCGCGACTCCTACGCCTCGACGGACCGGTTCGAGGCTTGGAAGCGCGGGGAGCGGATCAACTGGGAGGATCGTGCATCCTGGTGGCATCCCTATTGTCCTGAGTCGTTAATTCGTGTGCAGTATGCGGCGAGAGTGCCGAGGATGTCGTCGGCGGTCTTCGTCCAGACGAACGGCTTGGGGTTCTTGTTCCATTCGTTGATCCAGCCGCGGATGTCCCGTTCGAGTTCGACGACGCTGTGGTGGGCCGAGCGGCGGAGTTTGCGGCAGGTCAGCTCGGCGAACCAGCGCTCGACGAGGTTGAGCCAGGACGCCGAGGTGGGGGTGAAGTGCAGGTGGAAGCGGGGGTGCCGGAGCAGCCACTTCTTGACCGGCTCGGTCTTGTGGGTGGCGTAGTTGTCCAGGACCAGGTGCAGGTCCAGGTCCTTGGGTACGGCGGCGTCGATGGTCTTCAGGAAGCGGAGGAACTCCTGGTGGCGATGGCGTCGGTAGTGCTGGGCTATGACCGAGCCGGACGCGATGTCCAAGGCGGCGAACAGGCTGGTCGTGCCGTGCCGGACGTAGTCGTGCGTCATCTTCGCCGGCGTGGCCGGCGCCATCGGCAGCACCGGCTGGGTCCGGTCCAGGGCCTGTATCTGCGACTTCTCGTCCACTGCCAGGACCAGGGCGTTCTGCGGCGGGGACAGGTAAATGCCCACCACGTCGCGGACCTTGGTCACGAACTGCGGGTCGGTCGACAGCTTCCAGGTCTCCACGATGTGCGGCTTGAGGCCGAACGCCCGCCAGATCCGGGAGACAGCCGACTGCGACATCCCCACCGCCTCGGCCATCGAACGCGTCGACCAATGCGAATCTCCTGTCGGCGGCGCCTGACCGAGCGTCCTGGCGACCAGGGCCTCGACCTGCTCGTCCGTAATCTTCCGCGGCGCCCCCGAACGCGGCCGGTCCACCAGGCCCTCCAGCCGGTCCGCGGCAAACCGGGACCGCCACTTGCGCACCGTCTCCCTCGAGACACCCAGGTCATCCGCGACCTGCGCGTTCGGCCGGCCCTCCGCGCACGCCAACACGATCCTCGACCGCAGCACCAGCGCCTGAGAGGCGGTCTGCTTGCGCATCCAACCCCGCAGCACCCGGCGTTCGTGATCGGACAACTCCAGCGGCAACGGCTTCGGACCAGGCACCGCCCCACCCTACAACTGCAAGGGAACTAACGACTCGGGACACTATGACCAGTTGATCAGGGACACCGTGGCCCGGGGCGTAGCAGTCCGCCGTGCCCGGGTGGTCTCCGAGCCCGTTTCGGAATACATCCGTTGGGAGCACTACGTCACCCAGGCCAACGTCACGGCGGGTGAGGAAGTGCGGTGGTTGCCACGGCGACGGGCCACGAGTATCCCCTTGCCGGGGAACGACTTCTGGCTGTTCGACGGTGCGCTGCTCCGGGTGCACCACTTCTCGGGGGACGGCGCGGTGGTGGAGGACGAGATCACGGCGGACCCGGAAGCGGTGAAGCTGTGCTCCGCCGCCTTCGAAGCGGTCTGGGATCGAGCGATTCCGCACCACCTGTACAAGATCTGACGAAAGTCGGCTCCGTGCCCACACACCCGTCCTCACACATTCAGCAGGCCCGCGAAGAGCTGGCCGGCCGTCTGCGTGAGATCCGGAAGGACGCGGGGATCAGCGGGCGCGAGCTGGCTGCCAGGTGCGGTTGGTCGGAGTCGAAGTCGTCCCGGATCGAGAACGCCAAGGCACCACCCTCCGACGCGGACATCAAAGCGTGGTGCCGAGCCTGCGCGGCTGATGACCAGGTCCCGGACTTGATCGCGGCCAACCGACAGTCCGCCGATGCTCATGTGCAGTGGAGACGACTCCAGCGGAGTGGTCTCCGTCGTCTGCAAGAATCCACGGGCGACCTGTACCAACAAACAAAGGCGTTCAGGGTCTACGTCTCCGACGTGATCCCCGGATTCCTCCAGACGCCCGGGTACGCCGCCGCGCTGCTGTCGTCCATCGCGGACTTCCGAGAAACCCCGGACGACGTGAGCGATGCCGTAGCGGCCCGCATGAGGCGCAACGCGGTGCTGAGCAACGGCGCGCGCCGGTTCTCGTTCGTACTGGAGGAGTCGGTGTTGCGGTACCGACCGTGCAGCGTCGAGACGATGGCGGCGCAGCTCGGTCATCTCCTCGGGGTCATGGATCTCCATAACGTCGCCGTGGGGATCGTCCCGTTTTCGACGCAATGGATCATGTGGCCCATGCCCACCTTCACGATCTTCGACACCACCAGGGTGCACGCGGACACGCTGGACGCTGCCGTGCCCCTCACACAGCCCACCCAGGTCGAGCTGTACGCCCGAGCCTTCGACCGACTCTCCCAGGGGGCCGCGCGGGGAGCTGCGGCACGTTCTCTGATAGCGGGTGCATTGGCATCGCTGAACTGAGCGAGCGCGGTTCTCGAAGGGCTGGTTGCGTGATCAACACCGCCCACCCGTCCGTACGCTGCGTCAACGTACGCGCACGTTCGGTGGACCGTACGACGGTAGGTCCGTCACGCTGGGTGAGTCCATCGCGGGACAACACGCACAGCACCGGGAGGGGCCGCGCATGACGACCGACAGCACCGACGTCGCGGGGAGCGCCGACTGGGAGCGGGAACCGGACCCCTCGGACAGTCTGCGGACCTTCGGGGCCGTCGTCCAGGCCCTGCGTGAGCACGCCGGTCTCTCCCGCGCCCAGTTCGCGGAGCTCGTCCGCTTCTCCAAACACACCGTGGCATCCGTCGAGTTGGGCCGTCGCATGCCCGATGAGTCCTTCGTCGAACGCGCGGAGGACGCCCTCGGCAACACCGGCGCGCTACGGAAGGCGGCTCGCCACCTGACCCGGGGCGAGCCCGGCCTCGCGGCCTGGTTCCGCCGGTGGGCGCGGCTGGAACGGGTGGCGGTGAGCCTGTGTACGTACGAGTGCCGGCTGGTGCCGGGGTTGTTGCAGTCGGAGGGGTATGCGCGGGCCGCTTTCCACAACAGCGTCCCCCCGTTGACCGACGAACAGATGGAAGCGCAGGTGGCGGCGCGCATGCAGCGCAAGGAGCTCATCCGCGCGAGGCCCAACACGTCGTTCAGCTTCGTGATGGAGGAGCACATCCTCGTGCGGCAGCTCGGCGGGGCGGAGGTCGCGTGCGAGCAGTTGGATCACCTTCTGGACATCGCCGAACTGCGCAACGTGACCATCCAGATCATGCCGACCAGCATCGTGTGCCACGCGGGGCTGGACGGGCCGCTGGCCTTGCTGGAGACCCCGGACGGGAAGCGCCTCGCCTACTCCGAGGGGCAGAAGAACGGGCGGCTGATCGCAGATGTGACGGAGGCCGCCGTGCTGCATCAGCGATATGCGACACTCCGCTCACAGGCCCACAACCCCCTTGACTCCGTGGGCCTGATGAGGCGCATCAGAGGAGCACTATGAGCGGCATCGCCGACCTGAGCTGGTTCAAGTCCAGCTACAGCGGAACCGAGGGCGACAACTGCGTCGAGGTGGCCGTCACCGGGCAGGCCGTCCACATCCGGGACTCCAAGGACGAGGACGGCCCCCACCTCACCGTCGGCCGTGACGAGTGGGCCCGCTTCGTACGCTTCGCGGCGCGGGGCTGAGCCCCCTACAGGGTTAGCCTGGGCAGCAGGAACCCGGTGCCGGGTGGGACCGGTGGCATCGGGTGTTCGGCGAGAGGATCGCCGTGACGGTGATCGACGTGCTACGGCAGGCGTGGCCGGCCGGGTCCGGCCCGCGGAGCCCACGAAGGCCGCGGTGAGCGCGGAGCCGCCGCGGGATGCGGCGGAGGCGCGGTTGGCGGTGCGGGAGGCGGCGCGGTGGCTGGCCGAGGAGGCGCCGGCGCTGACCGCGGCGGGGGCCGAGGCCCGGGAGGCGGGGCTGGCGGCCCGGGTGGCGGGGCTGCGCAAGGCCGTGGTGGCCGCGTACCGGGCGGGGGTGCCGGTGACGGATCTGGCGGTGGACGCCGGGGTCTCCCCGGCCACGGTCGAGAGGTGGCTGGCGCGGGGTGAGCGCCGGGGGCCGTACGGCGGCTCCCGCCTTGACATGGGGGAATCGGACACTTATCCCGGTCATTGAGAGGTTTTGTCCTGATCCGGGACTGCCGGCCGGCGGTGGGCCGGGGGACCGTGGTGTCCAGGAGGGAAGACTGAGATGGCACGAGCGGTCGGTATCGATCTCGGCACGACGAACTCGGTGGTCAGCGTCCTGGAGGGCGGTGAGCCCACGGTCATCACCAACACCGAGGGCGCCCGTACCACCCCGTCCGTGGTGGCGTTCGCCAAGAACGGCGAGGTGCTGGTGGGCGAGGTGGCCAAGCGGCAGGCGGTGACCAACGTCGAGCGCACCGCGCGTTCGGTCAAGCGGCACATGGGCGAGGCCGGCTGGCACTTCCCGGAGGCCGGGGACGTGGACGGCAAGCGGTACACCGCCCAGGAGATCTCCGCCCGGGTGCTCCAGAAGCTGAAGCGGGACGCGGAGTCGTACCTCGGCGAGGAGGTCGCCGACGCGGTGATCACCGTCCCGGCGTACTTCAACGACGCCCAGCGCACCGCGACCAAGGAGGCCGGGGAGATCGCCGGGCTCAAGGTGCTGCGGATCATCAACGAGCCGACGGCGGCGGCGCTGGCGTACGGGCTGGACAAGGAGAACGACCAGACCATCCTCGTCTTCGACCTCGGCGGCGGCACCTTCGACGTGTCGCTGCTGGAGATCGGCGAGGGCGTGGTGGAGGTGAAGGCCACCAACGGCGACACCCACCTGGGCGGCGACGACTGGGACCAGCGGATCGTCGACCACCTGGCGCAGCAGTTCAAGAACGCCTACGGGGTCGATCTGACCAAGGACAAGATGGCGGTGCAGCGGCTGCGCGAGGCCGCCGAGCGCGCCAAGATCGAGCTGTCCGCGGCCTCCGAGACCAATGTCAACCTGCCGTACATCACCGCCTCCGCCGAGGGTCCGCTGCACCTGGACGAGAAGCTCACCCGGGCCCAGTTCGAGCAGCTCACCGCGGATCTGCTGGAGCGCTGCAAGGGGCCGTTCCACCAGGCGGTCAAGGACGCGAACCTGAACGTCTCCGACATCGACCACGTCATCCTGGTCGGCGGCTCGACGCGGATGCCCGCGGTGACCCGGCTGGTGACCGAGCTGACCGGCAAGGAGCCGCACAAGGGCGTCAACCCGGACGAGGTCGTGGCCATCGGCGCCTCGCTCCAGGCCGGTGTCCTCAAGGGCGAGGTCAAGGACGTCCTGCTGCTCGACGTCACCCCGCTGTCCCTGGGCATCGAGACCAAGGGCGGCATCATGACCAAGCTGATCGAGCGCAACACCACGATCCCGACCAAGCGCTCGGAGATCTTCACCACCGCCGAGGACAACCAGCCGTCGGTGCAGATCCAGGTCTTCCAAGGAGAGCGGGAGATCGCTGCGTACAACAAGAAGCTCGGCATGTTCGAGCTGACCGGCCTGCCGCCGGCGCCGCGCGGCGTCCCGCAGATCGAGGTGGCCTTCGACATCGACGCCAACGGCATCATGCACGTCTCCGCCAAGGACCTCGGCACCGGCAAGGAGCAGCGCATGACGGTCACCGGCGGCTCGGCGCTGCCCAAGGACGACATCGACCGCATGATGCGCGAGGCCGAGCAGCACGCCGACGAGGACCGCAAGCGGCGTGAGGCGGCCGAGACCCGCAACAACGCCGAGTCGCTCGTCTACAGCACCGAGAAGCTGCTGCGTGACAACCCCGACAAGGTGCCGCAGGACGACAAGGCCGCGATCGAGGCGGCCGTCGCCGAGCTGAAGGAGAAGCTCAAGGGCGAGGACACCACGGCGATCCGGGAGGCCACCGAGAAGGTGGCGGCGCAGGCGCAGAAGATCGGTACGGCGATGTACGCGCAGGCGCAGCAGGGCGCCGAGGGCACGGCCGCGGGCGGCGCGGGCGGGCAGCCCGGCGGCGAGCAGGGCGGCGAGGACGTGGTGGACGCCGAGATCGTCGACGACGACAAACCGCAGGCGGGGTCGTCATGAGCCTGCCCCGCGACCCCCGCTCCCCCGGTCCCCCGCCGGACGGCGAGGACCCGCGGGCCCCCGGCACGCCGTCCGGCTCGGACTCCGCCTCCGGCCCGGGTCCGGGCGGGACGCGCCACGGCAGCCTGCCGGTGCCGGTCTCCACGCTGCCGGACCCACCCGCCGGGCCGCGCGCCCCGGTCCGGCGTCCGGAGCGCGCGGCCGGCGGCGGTGCCGGGGCGTCCGCGCACGCCGGCTCCGAGGTGCGGCGGCTGCGCGCCGAGACCGCCGAGTTGCGCGACCGGCTCGCCGAGCGCACCGCGGACCTCCAGCGGGTCAAGGCGGAGTACGACAACTTCCGCAAGCGCACCCGGCGGGACCGGCTGGCGGTGCGGCAGGTGGCGGTGGCCAATGTGCTGCGGGGGCTGCTGCCGGTGCTGGACGCGGTGGAGTCGGCGCGGGAGCACGGTGAGGTCCGCGGCGGCTTCGCCACGGTGGCCGAGGCGCTGGGTACCGAGCTGGCCGCGCTCGGGCTGGAGGCCTTCGGCGAGCCCGGCGACCGTTTCGACCCGGCGGTGCACGAGGCGCTGGCCCACCGTCCGTCCGCCACCGCCGAGGAGGCGGTCTGCGCGGAGGTGCTGCGGCCCGGATACCGGGTCGGGGACCAGTTGCTGCGCCCGGCCACGGTGACGGTGACCGGCCCGCCCGGCTGACCATCCGCGCCGCGCTCGTTCCGCCCGTTCACCGTACTCACGTACGAGGACCCCTCGGCAATCCACCTGTCCGTGTGATGACAGGCCCCCGGTCGGCCACCACCATGAAATGCGGACCGGACGGGGAGCGTCCGGACGTTATCCGGGGAGGGAACTCGATGTCGGTCGACGCGGGCTTCGGCGCCGAATCAGGCGAGGAATCAGACGGTTCAGCCAACGCAACCGGGCAGCCGCAGCTTTCGCTGAGCACGGCCGCCGCGCGTAATCTGGCGACCACCACCAAGACCGCTCCGCAGATGCAGGGCATCACCTCCCGGTGGCTGCTGCGTATTCTGCCGTGGGTGCAGGTTTCCGGCGGTACGTACCGGGTCAACCGGCGGTTGACGTACACCGTGGGCAACGGCCGGGTGGAATTCGTGCAGACCGGTTCCGAGGTGCGGGTGATCCCGGACGAACTGGGTGAGCTGCCGGTGCTGCGCGATTTCCACGACCCGGCGGTTCTCGCCGCGCTGGCCGAGCGGTTCGAGCAGCGGGAGTTCGCCCCGGGGCAGCCGCTGACCGAACTCGGCCGCCCGGTCGACCAGGTCTTCCTGGTGGCGCACGGCAGGATCAACAAGGTGGGCACCGGCAAGTTCGGCGAGCCGGCGGTGCTCGGCGTCCTCGCCGACGGCGACCACTTCGGCGACGAGGGGCTCACCGAGCACGAGCGCGTCTGGGAGTTCACCGCGACCGCGGCCACCCACACCACGGTGCTGATGCTGCCCAGGGAGTCGTTCCGGGAACTCCTCGAGCGCGCCGAGGGCTTGCGCGAGCACGTCGCCTCGTTCACCGGTGGCCGTCGCCAGGCGCAGAACCGGCACGGCGAGGCGGAGATCAGGCTCGCCGCGGGCCACCACGGCGAGGCCGAACTGCCGGGCACGTTCGTGGACTACGAGGCGTCGCCGCGGGAGTACGAGCTGAGCGTCGCGCAGACGGTGCTGCGGGTGCACACCCGGGTCGCCGATCTGTACAACCAGCCGATGAACCAGGTCGAGCACCAGCTCAAGCTCACCATCGAGGCGTTGCGGGAGCGCCAGGAGCACGAGCTGGTCAACAACCGGGAGTTCGGGCTGCTGCACAACGCGGAGTTCTCACAGCGCATCCGCACCCATTCCGGCCCGCCCACCCCGGACGACCTTGACGAACTGATCAGTCGGCGCCGTAACTCGCAATATCTGCTGGCGCATCCGAGGGCCATCGCCGCGTTCGGCCGGGAATGCAACAAGCGCGGGCTGTACCCGGGCAGTGTCGATTTCCACGGGAACGCGGTGCCGTCCTGGCGTGGTATTCCGCTGCTGCCCTGCAACAAGATTCCGATCAATGAGGACAATACGAGTTCCATCTTCGTGCTGCGGGTCGGCGAGGACAACCAGGGCGTGGTGGGCCTGCACCAGACCGGGTTGCCGGACGAGTACGAGCCGAGCCTTTCGGTGCGTTTCATGGGCATCAACGAGAAGGCCGTCATCTCCTACCTGGTGAGCGCCTACTACTCGGCGGCGGTGCTGGTGCCGGACGCGCTCGGGGTGCTGGAGGACGTGGAGATCGGCCGCCGGGACTGAGGTCCCGTGGTTGTGGTGGCCGCGCCGGGCGGTGGCAGCCACCACGACCGCGTACCGCGTACCGCTTCCAGACCGTAGCGAGCCGGCCGGGGGTGCCGACCATGGGGACGTTCATGCTCGATCGTGAGGGCCAGGAGGCCGCGGAGATCCTCGCCCGGGCCCGGTGCGCGGTGGACCCGGTGCTGCGGGCGGCGGTCGCCTCGCTGCCCGGGTCGTTGCGCCGGATCGCCGGTTACCACCTGGGGTGGCTGGACGCCGCCGGGGAGGCGGACGAGGCGCCGTCCGGCAAGGCCATACGTCCGGCGCTGGTGCTGGCGGCGGCGCAGGCGCTCGGCGGTTCGGCGCGGGCCGCGGTGACCGCCGCCGCCGCGGTGGAACTGGTGCACAACTTCACGCTGCTCCACGACGACGTGATGGACCGGGACCCCACCCGGCGTCACCGTCCCACCGCCTGGGCGGTGTTCGGGTCGGCCGACGCGATCCTGGCCGGGGACGCGCTGCACGCGCTGGCGTTGCGGCTCCTCGCCGAGGACGGCCATCCGGCGGCCGGCCGGGCCGCGGGCCGGCTGGCGGCGTGCGTGATCGAGCTGTGCGACGGCCAGCAGGCCGACTGCGCCTTCGAGCGGCGCCCGGACGTGTCGCTGGCGGAGTGCCTGGCGATGGCCGAGGCGAAGACGGGCGCGCTGCTGGGGTGTGCCTGCGCGCTGGGGGCGTTGTACGCGGGCGCCGGTGACGAGGTGGCGGACGCGATGGACGCCTTCGGCCGGCAGGTGGGGCTGGCGTTCCAGCTGATCGACGATCTGATCGGCATCTGGGGCGATCCGTCGGTGACCGGCAAGCCGGTGGGGGCGGATCTGGTGGCCCGCAAGAAGTCGCTGCCGGTGGTGGCGGCGCTGCGGTCGGCCACCCCGGCCGGGCGTGAGCTGGCCGGTCTGTACCGCGTCGAGCGGGCGCTCACCGCCGAGGAGGTGCTGCGGGCCACCGACGCGGTGGACCGGGCGGGCGGCCGGGACTGGGCGCAGACCCAGGCGTGCGACCGGATGGCCGAGGCCATCGGCCATCTGTCGGGCGCGGTGCCGGACGGTACGGCCGCCGGTGATCTGCTGGCGCTGGCGGAGTTGGTGACCCGGCGCAGCCACTGAGCGCGCCGGGGTGGTGGTCCAGGACGGGGAATTCGCGCGGCGGCAAGGCCGCGTCCACCCGGTGCCGGGCCGGGTGTGGTGGCATGCGGTGGTCGGTTGGCGGTACGTCGAGCGTGAGGGGGAGGCCTTGGGCGGACGCGGATGGCGGGCGGGGGCGGCGTTGGTGGCGGCGGCGTTGTGCGGGGCGCTGGTGGCGGGGACGGGCGGGGGCCGGGCGGTGGCCGCGGACGCCGGGCGGGCGGAGGTCGCGGTGCGGCTGGCCGCCTCGTCGGTGATCGCCCCCGGGGTGGAGTACCGGGCCTTCTCGGTGCCGGCCTCGCACGGTACGGCGTACGGGCATCTGCTCACCGCCGATCTGACCGAACGCCGGGTCTCCGTCGGGCTGTTGACGCCGGGTGCGGTGGCGGCGCGGGAGCCGGTGTCGCGGATGGCGGTGGCGTTGCACGCGGTGGCCGGGGTGAACGCCGACTTCTTCGACATCAGTGAGGCGCAGCACCCGGGTGTGGAGGCGACCGGGGCCGCGGTGGGGCCTGCGGTCTCGGACGGGGTGGCGTTGAAGGCGGCGGTGCCGGCCGGGCAGCGGTTCGGTCCGCCGCTGCCGCCGGGCACCTCGACGCGGGACGTGCTGGGGGTGGGCGCGGACCGGGTGGCGCGGCTGGACCGGTTGTCGCTGTCGGCCTCGGCGACGACGCCGTACGGGACGGTGCGGGTCGGTGGCTTCAACCAGTACGCGGTGCCGGTCGGCGGGGTCGGGGTGTTCACCTCGGCGTGGGGTTCGGCCTCCCGGGCGCGCGCGGTGTGCGGTACGGATTCCGACCGGGCGGCGCCGTGCGGCAAGGACGGTTACGAGGTGGTCGTGCGTCATGGCCGGGTGGTCTCGGGGTCCCCGGTGCCGGGGTCGGGGGCGATCGGCCGGGACACCGTGGTGCTGGTGGGCCGGGAGCGCGGGGCGGCGGTGCTGCGGCGGTTGCGGCCGGGGCAGCCGGTGACGGTGCGCGAGCGGCTGGTGGCCCGGTCGGGGGCGGTGCCGCGGTTCGCGGTGGGCGGCTTCCCGGTGCTGCGGGGCGGGCAGCCGCTGTCCGGGCTGGACCGGGTGACGGCGGCGACCCGTACGGCTGCCGGGGTGGGCGGCCGCGGCCGGCGGCTGTACCTGCTGGTGCTCGACGGCAACGCGGAGAACGGCTCGGGGCTGTCCATCGCCGAACTCGCCGGTGTGATGCGGCAGATCGGCGCGGTGGACGCGGTCAACCTGGACGGCGGCGGCTCCTCCACGCTGGTGGCCCGGGATCCGGCGACCGGCCAGGTGACCGTGCGCAACCACCCGTCGGGCGGGGCGGAGCGTCCGGTGCCGGAGGGGATCGGGCTGTTCTCCCGGTCGTGAGCGCCCGCGACGGGTGGCCTCCAGGCGTTCTTCCGCGCGGGCCCGTGGTGTGCTGTGCTGTGGCCATGGCTGACGACTTGGTCCCCGCCACGGTGCCGTTGCGCCCGCTGACCGTGCCCGCCGACGAGGCGACGGCCCGCAGCAGGGCCTTCCACGAGGTGATGGCACGCCGCCGTACCGTGCGTGACTTCGCCACCCGGCCGGTCCCGGACGAGGTGGTGGAGCTGGCGGTGCGGACCGCGGCCACCGCCCCGAGCGGCGCCAACGTGCAGCCGTGGCGGTTCGTGGTGGTCACCGATCCGGAGCGCAAGCGGCGGTTGCGCGAGGCGGCGGAGGCGGAGGAACGGGAGTTCTACGCGCGCCGGGCGTCGCGGGAGTGGCTGGCGGCGCTGGCCCCGCTGGGCACCGACTGGCACAAGCCGTTCCTGGAGCGGGCGCCGGTGGTGATCGTGGTCTTCGAGGTGCACAAGGGGCCCGGGTCCCCGCGCCCGTACTACACCAAGGAGTCGGTGGGGATCGCGGTCGGGCTGCTGCTGGCCTCGTTGCACCAGGCGGGGCTGGCGACGCTGACCCACACCCCCAGTCCGATGCGGTTCCTCAACGAGATCTGCGACCGGCCGCCGGAGGAACGGGCCGCCTACGTCATCCCGGTGGGGTACCCGGCCGAGGGCGCCCGGGTGCCCGACATCCGCCGCAAGGACCTCGGGCAGGTGCTGGTCAAGCTGTAGTGCCGTCGGTTTCGCAACTCCGCTGCGACAGCAATACTGTTGCACCGCGGGGGCGCCGGGCCGCCCGTGCGAGCGACGACCGAAGGAAGTGGCGGCCGATGACCGGGCAGACGCGGCTGACCGTGGACGAGCTGGCCGCCCGCGCCGGGGTGACCGTGCGCACCGTGCGCTTCTACGGCACCAAGGGGCTGCTGCCGCCGCCGCAGCTCGGTCCGCGCCGGGTGGGCCACTACGGCCCCGAGCACCTGGCGCGGCTGGCGCTGATCGAGGAGTTGCAGCACCAGGGGCTGACGCTGGCGGCCATCGAGCGCTACCTGGAGCAGTTGCCGCCCGGGATCTCCGCGCACGACCTGGCGATCCACCGGGCGCTGGTGGCCTCCTGGGTGCCGGAGGACGCCGCCGAGGTGACCTTGGAGCAGCTGGAGCGGCGGACCGGGCGGGCGCTGACCGGGGAGGACGTCGACCGGCTGGCGGCGATGGGGGTGCTGGAGCGCACCGGGGACGCGGAGGTCTTCCGGGTCGATCCGGGCATCCTGCACCTGGGGGTGCGGCTGCTGGACGTGCCGATCACGCTGGAGGCGGTGCTGGCCTCGCGGGAGGTGGTGCTGGAGCACGCCCGGGCGGCGGCGCGGGAGTTGAGCCGGCTGTTCCGCGCGGAGGTGGGGGACGCCTCGGCCACCGAGGACATCGCGGCGGTCAAGTCGCTGTCGGCCTCCATGCAGCCGCTGGTGGTGCAGGCGTTGGTGACCGCGTTCCAGCGGACGCTCAAGGAGGAGCTGCGCGCCTGGTTCGACGGGGAACCGGGCGCGCAGTCCGGGCGGTGAGCGGTCAGCGGGCGTCGGTGAAGACCTCGCCGCGTTCCGCCTTGGCCAGCAGCAGCGGCGGCGGGGCGAAGCGGTCGCCGTAGGCCGCCTGGAGTTCCCTGGCCCGGGCTACGAAGCCGGGCAGGCCGCCCTCGTAGCCGTTGACGTACTGGAGCACCCCGCCGGTCCAGGCGGGGAAGCCGATGCCGAGGATGGAGCCGATGTTGGCGTCGGCGACCGAGGTCAGCACGCCCTCCTCCAGGCAGCGCACCGAGTCCAGCGCCTCGGCGAAGAGCATCCGCTCCTTGATGTCGGTGAAGGGGACGTCGGCGTCGGGGCGGGTGAAGTGTTCGCGCAGCCCCGGCCAGAGCCTGGTGCGCCGGCCGTCGGCGTAGTCGTAGAAGCCGGCGCCGCCGCCGCGTCCGGTGCGGCCGAACTCGTCGACCATGCGGTCGATGACGGCCTCGGCGGGGTGGGCGGTCCAGGTGCCGCCGGCCGCCTCGACGGCCTGCCGGGTCTCGTTGCGGATCTTGCGCGGCAGGGTCAGGGTCAGCTCGTCCATCAGCGTCAGCACCTTGGCCGGGTAGCCGGCCTGGGCGGCGGCCTGCTCGATCGAGGCGGGTTCGACGCCCTCGCCGACCATGGCGACGCCCTCGTTGATGAACTGGCCGATGACGCGGGAGGTGAAGAAGCCCCGGGAGTCGTTGACCACGATCGGGGTCTTGCGGATCCGGCGGACCAGGTCGAAGGCGCGGGCCAGCGCGGTCTGTCCGGTGCGCTCGCCCTTGACGATCTCCACCAGCGGCATCTTGTCCACGGGTGAGAAGAAGTGCAGGCCGATGAAGTCCTCCTGGCGTTGGACGCCCTCGGCGAGCAGGGTGATCGGCAGGGTGGAGGTGTTGGTGCACAGCAGCGCGTCGGGGGCGACGACGCCCTCGATCTCCTGGAAGACCTTGTGCTTGAGGGCGGTGTCCTCGAAGACCGCCTCGATCACCGCGTCGCAGCCGGCCAGGTCGGCGGTGTCGGCGGTGGGGGTGATCCGGGCCAGCAGTTCGTCGCGTTCCCTCTCGGTGGTGCGCCCCTTGGCGAGCGCCTTGTCGAGCAGGGTGGCCGAGTACGCCTTGCCGCGTTCGGCGGCCTCGGCGGTGACGTCCTTGAGGACCACGTCCAGGCCGGACTTGGCGCAGGCGTAGGCGATGCCGGCGCCCATCATGCCGGCGCCGAGGACGGCGACCCTGGTGACGGTGGACGGCTCGACGCCGGCCGGGCGGGAGGCGCCGGAGTTGACCGCCTGCATGTCGAAGAAGAACGCCTGGATCATGTTCTTCGAGATCGGTCCGCAGGCCAGTTCGGTGAAGTAGCGGGCCTCGATGACCTGGGCGGTGTCGAAGTCGACCTGGGAGCCCTCGACGGCGGCGGCCAGGATGTCGCGGGGCGCGGGGTAGGGGGCGCCGCCCAGTTGCTTGCTGAGGTTGGCCGGGAAGGCGGGGAGGTTGGCGGCGAACGCGGGGTGGGCCGGGGTGCCGCCGGGGATCTTGTAGCCGTCGGTGTCCCAGGGCTGGCGGGCGTCGGGGTGGGCGTCGATGAAGGCGCGGGCCTTGGCCGTCAACTCCTCGGGCGTGGCGGCGAGTTCGTGGACCAGGCCGGCCTCCACCGCGCGGCGCGGGGTGTACCGGGTGCCCTGGAGGAGCACCTTGAGCAGCGCGTCGGCGATCCCCATCAGCCGTACCGTGCGGACCACGCCGCCGCTGCCGGGCAGCAGGCCGAGGGTGACCTCGGGCAGGCCGATGCGGCTGCCGGGGGCGTCGAGGGCGACGCGGTGGTGGCAGGCGAGGGCGATCTCGTAACCGCCGCCGAGGGCCGCGCCGTTGATGGCGGCGACGACCGGCCGGCCGAGCGTCTCCAGGCGGCGCAGCAGCCGCTTGACGCGCATGCCGCCCTCGAAGACCTCGGCGGCGTTCTCGGGGGTGGCGCGGATCAGGTCGCGCAGGTCGCCGCCGGCGAAGAAGGTCTTCTTGGCGGAGGTGACGACGACGCCCCGGATGGTGTCGCGTTCGCTCTCCAGGCGGCCGACGACGGCGTCGAGGGAGTCGGCGAAGGCCGCGTTCATGGTGTTGGCGGACTGGCCGGGGTCGTCGAGGACGAGGGTGACGACACCGTCGGCGTCCTGTTCCCAGCGGATCGTGGTGCTCTCGGGCATGGTGTGGGTCTTCCGTGAGGCGGGGTGGGCGGGGGCGGGGCGGGTCAGATCCGCTCGACGACGGTGGCGATCCCCATGCCGCCGCCGACGCACAGGGTGACCAGGCCGTACCGCTGGTCGCGCCGTTCCAGTTCGTCGACTACGGTGCCCAGCAGCATGGCGCCGGTGGCGCCGAGCGGGTGGCCCATGGCGATGGCGCCGCCGTTGACGTTGACCTTGTCCAGCGTGAGCCCCATGTCCTTGACGAAGCGCAGGACGACGGCGGCGAACGCCTCGTTGATCTCCACCAGGTCGATGTCGTCGATGGTGAGCCCCGCCTTGGCGAGCGCCTTGCGGCAGGCGGGCGCGGGGCCGGTGAGCATGATGGTGGGGTCCGCCCCGGAGACGGCGGCGGAGACGATCCGGGCGCGCGGGCGCAGGCCGTAGCGTTCACCGGTCTCGCGGTTGCCGATGGCCACCAGGGCGGCGCCGTCCACGATGCCGGAGGAGTTGCCGGCGTGGTGGACGTGGTCGATCGCCTCCACCCAGTGGTACTTCTGCAACGCCACCGCGTCGAAGCCGCCGGCCTCGCCGATCAGGGCGAAGGAGGGCTTGAGGGCGGCGAGGGTGTCGGCGGTGGTGCCGGGGCGGATGTGCTCGTCGCGGTCGAGGACGGTCAGGCCGTTGCGGTCGCGGACCGGGACGACGGAGCGGTCGAAGCGGCCGTCCTTCCACGCCTCGGTGGCCCGCGCCTGCGACTCGGCGGCGAAGGTGTCCACGTCGCGGCGGGTGAACCCCTCGATGGTGGCGATCAGGTCGGCGCCGATGCCCTGCGGTACGAAGCCGGTCTCGAAGCTGGTCATCGGGTCCATCGCCCAGGCGCCGCCGTCGGAGCCCATGGCCACCCGGGACATCGACTCCACGCCGCCGGCCAGCACCAGGTCCTCCCAGCCGGAACGGACCTTGGCGGCGGCCAGGTTGACCGCTTCCAGGCCGGAGGCGCAGAACCGGTTCTCCTGGACGCCGGCCACGGTCTCCGGCAGCCCTGCGGCGATCGCGGCCACCTTGGCGATGTCGCTGCCCTGGTCGCCGACGGGGCTCACCACGCCGAGGACGACGTCGTCGACGGCGGCCGGGTCGAGTCCGGGCAGCCGGCGGAGCATCTCGTGGATGAGGCCGACGACCAGGTCGACCGGTTTGGTGCCGTGCAGCGCGCCGTTGGATTTCCCACGCCCACGCGGGGTGCGGATGGCCTCGTACACGTAGGCTTCGGTGCTCAACGTCATGCCTTTCGAGGGGTGTTGGCGGGTCAGGACAGCAGCGCGCGGCCGATGATCTCCTTCATGATCTCGGTGGTGCCGCCGTAGATGGTCTGGATCCGTCCGTCGGTGAACGCCTTGGCGACCGGGAACTCGGTCATGTAGCCGTAGCCGCCGTGGAGTTGCAGGCAGCGGTCGGCGACGCGCTTTTGCAGTTCGGTCGCCCACCATTTGGCCATGGAGGCGTGCACCGGGTCGAGGGCGGCCTTGTTGTGTTCGGTGACGCAGCGGTCGACGAAGGTGCGGGTGACCGCGCATTCGGTGGCCATCTCGGCGATCTCGAAGCGGACGTGCTGGAGCCGGGCGAGCGGACGGCCGAACGCCTCGCGTTCCTTGACGTACTCGGTGGTCACCGCCAGCAGGTGTTCGGCGGCGGCGATGGCGGCGACGGCGATGGCCAGCCGTTCCTGGGCGAGGTTGGTCATCAGGTGGACGAAGGCACCGTTCTCCTCGCCGAGCAGGTTCTCCTTGGGCACCCGGACGTCCTGGAAGAACAGTTCGGCGGTGTCCTGCGCCTTCTGGCCGATCTTGTCGAGGTTGCGGCCCCGTTCGAAACCGGCCATGCCGCGCTCGACCACCAGCAGGCTCAGCCCCTTGGCGCCGCCTTCCTCGGTGGTGCGGGCGACCACGACGACCAGGTCGGCGAGGATGCCGTTGGAGATGAAGGTCTTGGCCCCGCCCAGCAGCCAGTGGTCGCCGGCGTCGATGGCGGTGGTGCGGATGGCCTGGAGGTCGGAGCCGGCGCCGGGTTCGGTCATGGCGATGGCGGTGATGGTCTCGCCACTGCAGAACCCGGGCAGCCAGCGGCGTTTCTGCTCCTCGGTGCCGAGCGAGGTCAGGTAGGGGCCGACGATGTCGTTGTGCAGGCCGACGGCGAGCCCGGAGGCGCCGGCCTTGACGAACTCCTCGGCGAGCACGGCGGCGTACCGGAAGTCGGGGGTGCCGCCACCGCCGTACTCCTCGGGGACGGCGATGCCCAGCAGCCCCTGCCGGCCGGCCGCGCGCCAGGCGGCGCGGTCCACGATGCCCTCGGTCTCCCAGCGGGCGTGGTGCGGGGTGACCTCCTTGGCCAGGAAGGTGCGGACGGTCTCGCGGAACGCCTCGTGCTCGGCGGTGAACAACTCTCGCTGCATGCCGGTCCTTTACAGGTCGGTGAGTCCGGGCACGTCCCAGTCGCGGGCCACCTCGGCGGTGTGGGCGCCGGGGGACGCGGGCGGGCGGCGCAGGGTGCCGGGGGTGGCGGAGAAGCGCGGGGCGGGCGCGGGCTGCACGGTGCCGTCGGCGGTGGTGAAGGTCTCCCGGGCGCGCAGGTGCGGGTGGTCGGCGGCCTCCCGCAGCGTCAGCACCGGGGCGACGCAGGCGTCGGTGCCCTCGAAGACGCGGGTCCACTCCTCGCGGGTGCGGGTGGCGAAGCGGTCGGCGATGCGCTCGCGCAGTTCGGGCCAGCGGGCGAGGTCGGCGCGGTCGGGGGCGTCGTCGCCGAGGCCGAGCAGGGCGGCGAACTCGGCGTAGAACCGCGGTTCCAGGGCGCCGACGGCCATGTGGCCGCCGTCCGCGGTGGGGTAGACGCCGTAGTAGGGGCAGCCGCCGTCGAGCAGGTTGGCGCCGCGCCGGTCCTGCCAGGCGCCGGCCGCCAGCATGCCCCAGATCATCGCGCCGAGGTGGGCGGCGCCGTCCACGATGGCGGCGTCCACCACCTGTCCGGTGCCGGTGGCGCGGGCGTGGTGGAGGGCGGCGAGGACGCCGACGACGAGGTAGAGCGAGCCGCCGGCGTAGTCGCCGAGGAGGTTGGCGGGCGGCACCGGCGGGCCGTCGGCGGCGCCGATCATGCCGAGGGTGCCGGCGGTGGCGAGGTAGCCGATGTCGTGGCCGGCCCGGTCGGCGAGCGGTCCGTGCTGCCCCCAGCCGGTCATCCTCCCGTACACCAGGCGGGGGTTGCGGGCCAGGCAGGCGTCGGGTCCGACGCCGAGGCGTTCGGCGACGCCGGGCCGGAAGCCTTCGACGAGCACGTCGGCGCGGGCCGCCAGGTCGCGTACGAGGCCGGGGCCGTGGGCGGACTTGAGGTCGACCACCACCGACCGCTTGTTGCGGTTGGTCACGTCGCGGGCGGGGTCGATGCCGATGGGCGCGCCGCCGGGCCGGTCGACGCGGACCACGTCGGCACCGAGGTCGGCCAGGAGCATCCCGGCGAACGGGCCGGGGCCGATCCCGGCCAGCTCCACCACCCGGACTCCGTCGAGCGGGCCGGGAGTTCGCGCTGCGTCCACCGGCGGGGCCCCCATATCGCCATGGCCGCCGTGACGACCGTCGAGTGTGACAGTGCTGATGTAACATCAGCGATGTTAGGAACCGCCGAGGGGGCGCGCAAGACCCGCGTACCGGCGAGTAGCCACTTCCGGCCGCCAACGGCCGCCAACGGCGAAGGCCGGGACGCGGCATCGCGTCCCGGCCTCGTCACCGGCTGCCTCAGCGCCGTCCGCGCGGGCGGTCGTCGCCGCCCACCAGCCCCGCGCGGCGCAGCGCGTCGGCGAGCGCGCCGCCGGCCGGCGGTTCGGTACGCGACTGGCGCGGCGGGGCCGGACGGCGCCCGCCGCCGCCCTTGCCGCGCTGCTCGCCCCGGCCCCGCGGCTCCCGCGGGGCGCCGGCGGCCGGCACGTCGTCGTCGAGCCGCAGGGTGAGCCCGATCCGCTTGCGCGCGATGTCCACCTCCAGCACCTTCACCCGCACCACGTCGCCCGGCTTGACCACGTCCCGCGGGTCCTTGACGAACGACTTGGACATCGCCGAGACGTGCACCAGGCCGTCCTGGTGGACGCCGACGTCCACGAAGGCGCCGAACGCGGCGACGTTGGTGACGGTGCCCTCCAGCAGCATGCCGGGGGTGAGGTCCTTGATCTCCTCGACGCCCTCCTTGTAGGTGGCCGTGCGGAAGGCGGGACGCGGGTCGCGGCCGGGCTTCTCCAGCTCGCGCAGGATGTCGCTGACGGTGGGGACGCCGAAGGTGTCGTCGGCGAAGTCCGCCGGGCGCAGGGTCCGCAGCGTGGCGGTGTCGCCGATCAGCGCCTTGACGTCGCCGCCGGCCGCCGCGGCGATCCGGCGCACCAGCGGGTACGCCTCGGGGTGGACGGCCGAGGCGTCCAGCGGGTCGTCGCCGCCGGGGATGCGCAGAAAGCCGGCGCACTGCTCGAACGCCTTGGGGCCGAGCCGGGCGACGTCCTTGAGCTGCCGACGGGTGCGGAACGGGCCGTTGGCGTCGCGGTGGGCGACGATGTTGTCGGCGAGGGTGGCGGTGATGCCGGAGACCCGGCGCAGCAGCGGCGCGGAGGCGGTGTTGAGGTCGACGCCGACGCCGTTGACGCAGTCCTCGACGACCGCGTCGAGGGAGCGGGAGAGCTTGGTCTCGGACAGGTCGTGCTGGTACTGGCCGACGCCGATGGACTTGGGGTCGATCTTGACGAGTTCGGCCAGCGGGTCCTGCAGGCGGCGGGCGATGGAGACCGCGCCGCGCAACGACACGTCCAGCTCCGGCAGTTCCTGGGAGGCGTAGGCGGAGGCGGAGTAGACCGAGGCGCCGGCCTCGGAGACCACCACCTTGGTCAGCGGCAGCTCCGGGTGGCGCTTGATCAGTTCGGCGGCGAGCTTGTCGGTCTCGCGGGAGGCGGTGCCGTTGCCGATGGCGATCAGCTCGACGCGGTGCGCGGCGCACAGCTCGGCGAGGGTCGCCAGCGACTCGTCCCAGCGGCGGCGCGGCACGTGCGGGTGGATGGTCTCGGTGGCCACCACCTTGCCGGTCGGGTCGGTGACCGCGACCTTCACGCCGGTGCGGTAGCCGGGGTCGAGCCCCATGGTGGCGCGGGCCCCGGCGGGCGCGGCGAGCAGCAGGTCGCGCAGGTTGGCGGCGAAGACCCGGACCGCCTCGTCCTCGGCGGCGGTGCGCAGCCGGGTGCGCAGGTCGATGCCGAGGTGGACCAGGATGCGGGTGCGCCAGGCCCAGCGAACGGTCTCGGTGAGCCAGGCGTCGGCGGGGCGGCCCCGGTCGGCGATGCCGAACCTGGCGGCGACGGCGCGTTCGTACCCGGAGGGTCCGGCGGTCTCCGCGCCGGCCGGCTCGGGGTCGAGGGTGAGGTCGAGCACCTCCTCCTTCTCGCCGCGGAACATCGCCAGCACGCGGTGCGAGGGGAGCTTCTCGAAGGGCTCGGCGAAGTCGAAGTAGTCGGCGAACTTGGCGCCCGCCTCCTCCTTGCCCTCGCGTACCCGGGAGGTGAGCCGGCCCTGGGTCCACATGCGTTCGCGCAGGGTGCCGATGAGGTCGGCGTCCTCGGCGAACCGTTCGACCAGGATGGCCCGGGCGCCCTCCAGCGCGGCGGCCGGGTCGGCGACCGCCTCGCCGACGTAGCCGGCCGCGGTGCCCGCCGGGTCGAGGCCGGGGTCGGCGAGGAGCCGGTCGGCCAGCGGTTCGAGGCCGGCCTCCCGGGCGATCTGCGCCTTGGTGCGCCGCTTGGGCTTGAAGGGCAGGTAGATGTCCTCCAGCCGGGCCTTGGAGTCGGCGGCCAGGATGCGCGCCCTCAGCTCGTCGTCGAGCTTGCCCTGCGCCTCGACGGACTCCAGGACCGCGGTGCGCCGCTCCTCCAGCTCGCGCAGGTACCGCAGGCGCTCCTCCAGGGTGCGCAGTTGCGCGTCGTCGAGGGCGCCGGTGGCCTCCTTGCGGTACCGCGCGATGAACGGCACGGTCGCCCCGCCGTCCAGCAGGCCGACGGCGGCGTCGACCTGGCTGACGCGGACCCCGAGTTCGTCGGCGATCCGCTGCCCGATGGACCCGGCCGTGCCGGGGGTCCCGATAGACGTTGTCGTCACAATCCGATCCGCTTCGTCGCTGAGCTTGTGCCCTGCATTCTGCCGGGGCGGGCGCGGCCTTGTCGCGCAGGCCGCGCCCGGGGCACGGACGGTGCGGGAACGGCCGGAACCAGTTGCTTGAGGTTTCAAGTAAGTGTGGCGTACCGTGGAAGCGGCGGCACCGCCGGACCGCACGGCGCCCGCCCCGCACAAGGAGGTCGCCATGCCCGTACGCCGTCTGAACCACGCGGTGCTCTACGTGCGCGACGTGTCCCGGGCCGCCCGGTTCTACACCGAGGTGCTCGGCTTCCGGGTCGCCACCGAACTGCCCGGCCGCGCCGTCTTCCTCAGCGCGCCGGACACCAGCAACGACCACGACCTCGGGCTCTTCGCGGTCGGCGACCGGGCGCCCGGCCCGGAGCACGGCCGGGTGGGCCTGTACCACCTGGCGTGGGAGGTCGGCACCCTCGGTGAGCTGGCCGCCATCGCGGGTGAGCTGACCGCCCGGGACGCCCTGGTCGGCGCCACCGACCACCTGGTGTCCAAGTCGCTGTACGCCAAGGACCCGGACGGCAACGAGTTCGAGGTGATGTGGCGGGTGCCGCGGGAGGACTGGCCCGGCGCCGACGAGCCGGTGCGGCTGCTCCCGCTGGACCTCCAGGCGGCGCTGGACCGCTGGGGGCCAGAGCTGCGCACCGGCTCGGCGGCCGGTTCGGCCACCTGACCGGGGACGCCGGTCAGTCCAGCCACTCCCGGGCCGCCGTGGTCAGCGTCCGCACCCCGGTGGTCAGCGTGGGCTCGACGACCGGGGCGAAGTGCGGCGAGTGGTTGGACGGCAGGTCGCGGTCGACGGTGCCATCGGCGGTGGCCCGGGCGAACACCTCGGGGTCGGCGCCGCCGAGCAGCCAGTAGCACAGCGGGGCCCCGGCGGCGGTGGCCAGGTGGCCCACGTCCTCGCTGCCGCTGACCGGTCCGGGGTCGATCACCAGCTCGGCGCCGAGCGCGCCGCGCAGCGCGGCCACGGTACGGGCGGCGGCGTCCGGGTCGTTGACCACCACCGGGAAACCGCGGTCGGTGGTGATCTCCGGTTCCTTGGGCGCGCCGGCCGCGGCGGCCTCGGCGCGGACGATCCGGTGCACCGCCTCCAGCACCCGGGCCCGTACCGGCTCGGTGAAACTCCGTACGCTGATGCCGAGTTCGGCCTCGTCGGGGATGACGTTCTCCTTGCTGCCGGCCCGCAGCATGCCGACGGTGACCACCGCGGTGTCGGCGGCGGCGACCTCCCGGGCGACCACGGTCTGCAGCCGCATCACGGTGGCCGCCGCCATCACCACCGGGTCCACCGTGGTCTCCGGACGCGAGCCGTGGCCGCCGCGGCCGAACATCCGCACCCGCAGCACGTCGGCCGCCGCGAACGCGGGACCCGGGTGGCACCCCGCCATCCCGGCCGGCATCGGCGACACGTGCTGGCCGAGGACGACGTCGGGGACGGGGAAGCGGTCGTAGAGGCCGTCGTCGATCATGGCCCGCGCTCCCCCGCCGCGTTCCTCGGCGGGCTGGAAGACGGCGAGCACGGTCCCCGACCACCGGTCGCGCTGCCGGGTCAGCTCCTCCACCGCGCCGATCAGGCAGGTGACGTGGACGTCGTGGCCGCAGGCGTGCATCACCGGCACCTCCACGCCGTCCGGGTCGGTGGCGGTGACCGTGGACGCGTACTCCAGGCCGGTCCGCTCGCGCACCGGGAGGGCGTCCATGTCGGCCCGCAGCAGCACGGTGGGCCCGGGGCCGTTGCGCAGTTCGGCGACGACCCCGGTGCGGCCGACGCCGCGGGTCACCGTCCAGCCGGCCGCCTCGGCGTGCCGGGCGGCGATGCCGGCGGTGCGGTGCTCGGCGAAGGACAGCTCGGGGTGGGCGTGCAGATCGCGGTAGAGCGCGGCGAGCCGGCCTGCGTGTTCCATTCCATCTCCCCTGGGTGACGACGGTGGCGGCGGTGCCGGGGCGGCCACCGGGCCAAGATCCCCGGCACCCCCGCCCACCTTCCCCCGGATCCGGCCCGGTGGCCAGAGGCGGACGTCACCCCAGCCGGTCGGCCACCCCCCGCCACGCCGGGGCCGGACGGCGCATCCCGGACAACTGCCGTCCCGCCGGGTGGACGGCGTGCGCCACGGCGGCCGGGCCCTGCACCCGCAGCAGCGCGGGCAGACCGCCGACCAGCGGCAGCGAGGCGCTGGAGCGCGCCAGGTCCAGCGTGATGTCCGGCGTGCTGCCGGGGGCCGTGATCAGCCCCTTGTCGGTGCCGCCGACGATCAGGGCGAGCCGGTGGCCGGCCGGGACGACGTGGTCGGTGGCGGCCAGCTTGATCGTGATGGTGTACGGCGTGCCCGGGGTGAGCGCCACGCCGTGCAGCGACGGGTCGTAGTGGCCCAGGTCGGCCCAGCCGCGGCTGAAGACGGTGTAGCCGGTGCTCATGGTGTCGGCCGCGGTGTCCAGGAAGCAGGCGCTGTCGCCGGCGGTGCTCGCGCCCCAGCAGGAACGGGTGGTCAGCGTGGTGATCCCCTCGCCGTCCGCGCTGTAGTCGCGGATGGTGGCCGGGCCGAGGTCGACCAGGACCGCCGACAGGTGGGCGCTGGTGGTGGACGGGGTGGCGGTCAGCGTGACGCTGCCGCCGCCGGAGATCCGCAGGTCGTGCCGGAGCGCGCCGGTGGTGAAGGAGACCTTGTCGCCGGTGGCCCGGTCGGCCGCCGCCGACCAGTCGGTCTCGCTCTCGGCCGGGTCGTCGGTGTACGTCTCGGTGCCGGTGGCCGGCCCGGTGGCAGACAGGGTGCCCAGCCCCGCGGTGGAGCCGGCGGCCAGGGCGACGGTGGTGGCCGAGGTGCCGGGGGCGGGCCAGTGGGCGTCGGTGGTCCAGTGGTCGGGGGTGCGCTCGACGTCGGCCATCGGGGCGCGGTCGATGCCGTTGTCCACCCCGAGCAGGTAGTGGTCGAACCACTGGTGCAGGGTCTCCACCCAGGCGGCGCGGCGGTAGTCGAACGGGTCGACGTGGCCGGTCTGGGAGAGCCAGATCTTGCGCGGTACGCCGTGTGCGGCGAGCGCGTCCCACCACTGGCCGAAGTGCTTGGTGCGGACGTTGAGGTCCTGCATGCCGTGGACCACGAAGACGCTGGCGCGGACCTTGGCGGCGTCGGCCACGTAGTCGCGCCGCTGCCACAGCGCCGTCCAGTCGCCGTCGCGCGGGGCGCCGTCGCGCAGCGCCTGCTGCTGGGCGCCGCAGGTGCGGGCGTCGCCGGAGTCCTCGACGGCGCTCGCGAGTTCGTCCGGGCCGCCGTCGTAGAGGGCGGCGCCCTGGTCGAAGTAGTAGTCGTACCAGGAGCTGATGGCGCTGATCGGCACGATGGTCTTCAGCCCGGCGACGCCGGTGGCGGCCACGCCGTTGGCGATGGTGCCGTCCCAGCTCTTGCCGATCATGCCGACCGAGCCGTTGGCCCAGGTGGCGCGGACGGTGGTGCCGCCGCTGCGGGCGCTGTGTCCGGTGGCGCGGCCGTTCAGCCAGTCGATGACGGCCTTGGCGGAGGTGACGTCGGAGGGGCCGCCGACGTCCACGCAGCCGTCGGAGCGGTTGGTGCCGGCCAGGTCGACCAGGACGACGGCGTAGCCGCGCGGCACGAAGTAGTTGTCGTAGTAGAGCGGGAACTGCACCGGCCGCCCGCTATTGTCGTACGTCTTGAGCTGGCTTTCGTTGCCGCGTCCGCAGCACGAGTAGTAGGGGCTGGCGTCCATGATCACCGGGATGCGCACCCCGGCCCTGGCCGGTTCGGCGGGGCGGATGATGTCGGCGGCCACCCGGTCGGGGCGGCCGTCGTGGTTGCCGTCGAGCCCGGTGTCGACCCAGACGGTCTCCCGTACGGCGCCGGCGTAGGAGTAGACGGGCCGGCTCTCCGTGGGGTGCCTGGGGGGCGGTACGGCGCCGGCCGGGGCGGTGAAGGCGGCGAGCAGCGTGGTGACGAGCACCGCCACCGCCACCGCGAGCAGGGAAGCGCGGTTTCTCCGCGTAGCTGACAACACGCCCGGACGCTACCGTGTGACGCAGCCATGACAGCAAGGCTTTTACGAGCCGTTGAACGGCGCGGGACCGCGGGGACGGCGGCGATCGGGTGAATGCCCGCGCCACGCCGGGGCACCCGGGGGCGGCGCGGGCAAGGATCGGGCAGCCGGATTTCCCTAGGACGACCGACCGGGGGTGCGGGCCGATGAGCGTGGACCGCCGCAGCGTGCTGCGGGCCGCGATGGGCGGGGTCGCCGCCGGGGCGGTGGTCGGCGGCTGCGCGCCGGGGACCCCGCGTCCGGCCCGGCCGGCCGCTCCGTCCGCCACCCCCTCGCCCGCCGCGCTGCCGGCCACCCTGCCCGACCAGATCGAGCACGGCCCCCGGGACCGGCCGCTGGTCGCCCTCACCTTCCACGGCCAGGGCGACCCCGCGCTCGCCACCGCGCTGCTCACCGCGGCCGAACACGCCGGGGCGCACGTCACCGTCCTGGCGGTCGGCAGCTGGCTGGACGCCTACCCGCGCATCGCCCGCCGGATCCTGGACGGCGGCCACGAACTGGGCAACCACACCCAGAACCACGGTCCGGTGTGCACCATGGCCGCCGACGCCGCGGCGGCCGAGATCAACCGCTGCGCCGACCGGCTGCGCCGGCTCACCGGAAGCCCCGGGCGCTGGTTCCGCCCCTCACAGGCCCGGTACGCCACCCCGCTGGTGATCTCGCTGGCCCGCAAGGCGGGCTACCCCCACGTGCTCTCCTACGACGTCGACTCCCTCGACTGGACCGACCCGGGGCCGCAGGCGGTCACCTCCACCGTGCTGGGCCAGGTGCGCCCCGGCTCGGTGGTCAGCCTCCACCTCGGCCACGAGGGCACGGTACGGGCGCTGCCGGGGCTGCTGGCCGGGCTCGGGCGGCGCGGGCTGCGCGCGGTGACCGCCACCGGGCTGCTGACCTGAACCGCGCCGCCCGGCGGCGGTGACGACAACGCCACCGCGCGGCGCCCCGGGAGGGGTTGGAGCGCCGCGCGGTGGCCGTTCACCGGGGGCCGGGCGGGTCAGCTGTGCCGCATGCCGCGCTCGCCGCCGAGGCCCCGCTCCATGCGGTCGCGGCCCTCACGGCCGTGCTCACGGCCTTCACGACCGTGCTCGCGCCCCTCGCGGCCGTGCTCGCGCCCGCCCTCGTGGAACCAGCCGGAGTGGTGGGACAGACGGTGGTGGCCGTGGTGGTAGTGGTGGTGGTGCCGGTGGCCGTGGTGCCGGTGGTGGCCGTGCTCATGGCCCTTGACCTGGTGGCCGGGGAGCGGACGGGGGCTGTCCGCGCCGGCCGCGACGGAGGTGCCCGCCGCCAGCAGCAGCGCGGCGGCGCCGCCGGCCAGCACCATGGCCGCCCGGACGGATGAGAGCTTGAGGGACTTCATGCGACTGCCTCCAAGGGACGAGTCGTGATTGGGGCCCTGTACAACGAGCCTGGGCAGTCGAGGGATACCGTAAAGATGGGGGTTTTACCGGTATCTGAGACATAGTCGGCCGTCCGGGGCAACGGACGGGTACCGGCGGCCCCGTGCCGCCGGCCCCCCGGACCGGTACAGTGAGCGGGCCGTGGTGTTCGGGAATACCGGTGACAGGCCCTCGTCAGGGGGTCCCAGACCGGAGCGGCCCTCGCCACTGTGATCGGGGAGTTCCCGTCCCGTTCCGCGCGCCGGCCACGGCGCGGGGAACCACTGGCCGTTCGCGCGGCCGGGAAGGCAGGGCCGGGCGCGAGCACCACCCGTCAGCCAGGAGACCGGCCACGGCATCTCACGAAGACGTCCACGAGGTGCTGGAGCGTGATCCTCGAATGACCCTGCCTGCCGCAGATCCCACCGCCACCCCCGCGATATCCGCCGTCCCCCCCGCCCTGCGCTGGCAGCGCCGGGACACCCTGCGCACCGCGGGGCTGCTCGCCGTCATCACCGCGCTGCACCTGGCCGCCTTCGGGGTGCTCTTCCTCCTGGTGGTGCCGCGTCACTACACCGTCGGCTCCCAGGTGTTCGGCGTCGGCCTGGGGGTGACCGCGTACACCCTGGGCATGCGGCACGCCTTCGACGCCGATCACATCGCGGCCATCGACAACACCACCCGCAAGCTCATGGCCGACGGCAAACGCCCGCTGTCGGTGGGGTTCTGGTTCGCCCTCGGCCACTCCAGCATGGTGATCCTGCTCGCCGCGCTCATCGCGGGCGGCGCACAGCTGGCCGGCACACTGATGAGCGACGACTCGCGCACCCACCGCGCCCTCGGGCTGATCGGCACCTGCGTCTCCGGCGGCTTCCTCTACGTCATCGCCGCGCTCAACCTGGTGGCGCTCGCCGGCATCGTCCGGGTCTTCAAGGCGATGCGCGCCGGACGGTTCGACGAGTCGGAGCTGGAGGCCCACCTCGACTCGCGCGGCTTCCTCAACCGCATCCTGGGCCGCCTCACCCGCTCCATCACCCGCTCCGGGCAGATGTTCCCGGTGGGCCTGCTGTTCGGCCTCGGGTTCGACACCGCCACCGAGGTCACGCTGATGGTGATGGCGGGCAGCGGCGCGGCGGCCGGCCTGCCCTGGTACGCCATCGTCTGCCTGCCGCTGCTCTTCGCCGCCGGGATGAGCCTGTTCGACACCCTCGACGGCACCTTCATGAACGTCGCCTACCACTGGGCGTTCAGCAACCCGGTGCGCAAGGTCTATTACAACCTCACCATCACCGGGCTCTCCATCGCCGTCGCCTTCCTGATCGGAACGGTCGAACTGGTCGGCGTCCTCCGCGACAAGCTGGGCCTCGCCGACCCGGTCACCGGCTGGATCTCCGGACTCGACCTGGGCAACGCCGGCTTCCTGATCGCCGGGCTGTTCGTGGTGGTCTGGGCCTGCGCGCTGGCCTACTGGAAGCTGGCCCGGGTCGAACACCGCTGGTCCCGGCCGTCCGTCTGACCGGGCGCGCGCCCCGGTTCGGTACGGTGATCACCGGCGGGCCGCCGGAGTCCGCCGGAGCGCCGGAGGTGGAGATGACACGGGTCGTGGTGGTCAGCGGCGGCGGCAGCGGGATCGGTTCGGCGGTCGCCGGGGAGTTCGCGGCCGAGGAGGCGCACCTGGTGCTCACCGGCCGCCGCGAGCAGGTGCTGCGCGAGACGGCCGGCCGGCTGACCGCCGCCCACCCCGGGCTGCCCGAACCGCTGACCGTCGCCGCCGACCTGTCCTCGGCCGGCGGGGCGCGCCGGGTCGCCGACGAGGTGGCCGCGCGCTTCGACCGGGTGGACGTGGTCGTCGCCAACGCCGGCGGCAACCCGGCGGCGCACGGCGGCGAGGCGATCCCGGAGGGGCTGGAGCGCACCGCGTGGGCCTGGTCGGAGAACTTCCGGGTCAACACCCTGACCGCGGTGCTGCTCACCGAGGCGCTCAAGGACCGGCTGGCCTCCCCCGGCGGCCGGGTGGTCCTGATCAGCTCCATCGCCGCCCTGCGCGGCTCCGGCACCGGCTCGTACGCCGCGTCCAAGGCGGCGCTCCACCCCTACGCCTTCGACCTCGCCCGCGAACTCGGGCCGCGCGGGATCACCGTCAACGTGGTCGCCCCCGGCTACATCCGGGACACCGAGTTCTTCTCCGGCGGCCTGGCGGCCGAACGGGAACGGGCCCTGATCGAGCAGACCAGCACCGGCCGCGCGGGCACCCCGGCGGACGTCGCCGACGCCGTGCGCTGGCTCGCCGCCCCCGGCGCGGGCCAGGTCACGGCACAGATCATCCAGGTCAACGGCGGTGCGGAACGCGGCCGTTGACCCCTGAACGGCACTACCAGGACAGGAACGGCATGGCACCCCACCCGCACCACCCCCCGGTACGCGCCGTCGCCGACGGCGGCGTCGGCCGGCTGCTGCTGGACCGCCCGGCCGCGCTCAACGCGCTCGACCTGGAGATGGTCCGGCTGCTGACCGCCGCGCTGGACCGCTGGCGCGACGACGACTCGGTCCACGCGGTGGTGATCGCCAGCACCTCCCCCAAGGCGTTCTGCGCCGGCGGCGACATAAGGGCGGTACGCGAGGCGGCGCTGCGCGGCGACCTGGCGGCGGTACGCGCGTACTTCGCCGCCGAGTACGCCCTGGACGCGGCGATCGCCGGCTACCCCAAGCCGTACCTCGCGCTCATCGACGGCTTCGCGCTCGGCGGCGGCCTGGGGATCTCGGTGCACGGCACGCTGCGGGTGGTCACCGAACGGGCCGGGCTGGCCATGCCGGAGACCGCGATCGGCTTCTTCCCCGACATCGGCGCCGGTTACTTCCTGCCCCGGCTGCCCGGTTCGGTGGGGATGTACCTGGGGCTGACCGGCACCCGGATCTCCGGCGCCGCGGCGGTGGAGTGCGGGCTGGCCACGCACTACCTGCCGTCGAGCGAACTTCCCGCGCTGGAGGCGGCGTTGCGGGACGGCGGCGGGACGCGCACCGCGGAACTGGTGGCCGGCTTCGCCACCGCCCCGCCCGCCTCCGAACTGCGCGGCCACTACCCGGCCATCGACCGCTGCTTCTCGGCGCCCACGCTGGACGAGGTCTTCGACCGGCTCACCGCCGAACGGGACGACTGGGCCCGCGAGACACTGACGGTACTCGGCCGGATGTCGCCGGCGAGCCTCTTCCTCACCTTCGAACTGCTGCGCCGCGGCGCCGGATCCTCACTGGAGGAATGCCTCGCCCGCGAACTGCGGCTCGCCTGCCGGGTGGCGGCCGGCCACGACTTCGCCGAGGGCGTACGGGCCGCCCTCGTCGACAAGGACCGCGCCCCGGTGTGGTCCCCGGCGTCACTGGGCGAGACGGACCGGGCCGAACTGCGCTCATGGCTCGACGAGCGCTGAGCGCCGGCTCCGCCTCACCCGGACGGCGCACCGGGGACGATCCCACCCGTTCGGCGGTGCGCATACGGTGACGTGCCGTTTTCCCTGCGTGACGGGGCCCGTGCGGGGGCGGCTCCGACCCCGTCGGGCGTTTCCGCCTGGCGAGCGGGGACCGGCCGGGTTTTGATCCCCCCAAGGCCGGTTTCGTCGATCGCGGTCACCGTGTCCGCGTCCGGCACAGGAGAGTCCCATGCACGCTGGTCGTACCGCCGCCGTCGCACTGGCCGGGGCCGCCACGGTCTCGCTCGCCGCCCCGGCGGCCTGGGCGAGCGTGGCCCCGCAACCGGTCCAGCCCGGTCAGATCCTGCTGATCAACGACGACAGCCGGTGCGACGACATGACGAAGGGCGCCAAGGCGACCTCGCCGCTCTTCGGCACGGTGGTACTGGCCGCGGGGGTCGGCCACATGTCCGCCGACGTACGCGTCCCGGTCACCGCGAAGCCCGGCTCCTACCGGGTGACCATCCGCTGCGGTGACCACGGGACGACCACCACCAGCACCGTCCGGGTGCCCGGGGAGGGCACCCCGGTCCCGGTGATGGGGGCGAAGGCGGGGCTGGGCGGGAGTGTGATGGGGGGGTCGGGGATGAGTGAGGTGGCCGACGGAGCGGTTCTGCTCGCGCTGGCGGGCGGGGCCACCGTGCTCGTCCTCCGCCGTCGGCCGAAGGCCGACGGCGACTAGCTCCCAACCGGGGGTGCCCCCGGTCCCCCGTCTCGTCGTGGCGCGGCGCTCGCGCTGGCGGTCAGCCATTACCTCCCCGGGGCGCGCCCGTTCCCCTTTCGTCGTGGCGGACGTCACAGATGTTTTCCCCCGCCCACCCGTGGCTGTATTCGTCCAGCGCGGGATGCGCACTGTCTGCCTGGGTTCCCGGGGGCCCTCCGGGGTGACTCCTCGCTCCACGTATCCGCCACAGTTGCGCTCCGGCTACTGGGTCGCTGCGGGGACACCCCTGCACGCCCCCGTCCGGTCTCGTTCCGCGCTGCGGCACGGAGGGGGTGAGAAAAAGACCGGGGTGACCCCAACCTCCTCACTCACCCCCACCCGCGAAGAGAGGCACCCGCCAACCGGACAGGAGGGGGTGTGCCGGGGGTGTCCCCGCAGCGACCCAGTAGCCGGAGCCAAGCCTTGGCGGATACGGGGAGCGAGGAGTCACCCCCGGCGCGCCCCCGACCCCCAACGCACCCAAGGCGAACCCACCCGGTGCCGCACCAAACCAAAAACCCCACCAACCACCCACCGGACAGGGGCCGCCGGGGCAACCCCGGAACCCCGAACCGGGCGAACCGGCCACCACGGCAACGGCAAGCGCCAGTGCGGGGATTCGGGGGTACCCCCGCCACACCGGGCCTGCCGGAGGCGACCCCGCAACCCGAAACGGGCGAACCGGCCACCACGTCATGGCTGACCGCCAGCGCGAGCGAACCGTCAGGGGAGGACCGTGCTCGGGGGGAGGGTGCCGGCGGCGGAGGCGGTGGCGAGGTGGTCGCGGAGGACCCGGGTGAGTTCGCGGGCGGCCCGCGGGGGCTGCACGTCCTTGCGGTGCGCGACCGCGATCGTCCGTTGCAGGCCCGGACCCGCGAAGGGGGTCACCCGTAGGCCGGAGCGCGTGGCGACCATCCCGGGGAGGACGGCGATGCCGAGGCCGGCCCGGACGAAGCCGAGGACCGCGTCCATCTCGCCGCCCTCGACGGCGAAGGAGGGCTCGAAGCCGGCGGCGCGGCAGGCGCCGACGGTGAACTCGCGCAGGTCGTAGCCGCGGCGGAACATCACCAGCGGCTGGTCGCGCAGGTCGGCCACCCGGATCCGGGCGCGCCGGCCGCCCGGGGCGGGGGCGCCGGGTGTGGAGACCACGACGAGGTCCTCGCGCAGCAGTTCGGCGGTGGTGAGCGCGGGGGCCTGCGCGGCGAGCGGGGTGATGACCAGGGCGAGGTCGAGTTCGCCGGCGGCGAGCACCCGTACCAGGTCCTGCGAGCCGTCCTCGTGGATCACCAGGTCCACCCCGGGGTAGCGGTCGCGGAAGGCGCGCAGGACGTCGGGGACGAGGCTGGCGCACAGGCTGGGGGTGGCGCCGAGGCGGACCCGGCCGCGTCGCAGTTGGACGACCTCCTGCACCTCGCGGCGGGCGGTCTCGGTGTCGGCGAGGATCCGCCGGGCCAGCGGCAGGAGCGCCTCGCCGGCGTCGGTGAGGCCGATGTGGCCGCGGGCGCGGTGGAAGAGTTCGGCGCCCAGTTCCCGTTCGAGGGCGCGGATCTGCTGGGAGAGCGAGGGCTGGGCGACGTGCGCGCGGGCCGCGGCCCGGGTGAAGTGGCGGGTCTCGGCGACGGCGACGAAGTAGGCGAGCTGGTGGAGCTGCACACGAGTGATGATAGCTGTTGCCTATGGAAATGAGCGGAACCATGTCTTGGACCGATGTAGTGTTCGCTCCTTACCGTCGTGTCCATGGCACAGGCGACCCCTTCCACCGCGAAGCCCGCGAAGTCCGCGGCGACCGCACCGGCACCGCGGGCGGCCCGGCGCCCGTCCACCGTGGCGGTGCTGTGGCACTCCACCGTCGGCAAGAAGACGGTGATGGCCGTCACCGGCGTGCTGATGCTGCTGTTCCTGGTGGCGCACATGGCGGGCAACCTCAAGGTGTTCTTCGGCCCGGACGACTTCAACGGGTACGCGCACTGGCTGCGGACCATCGGCGAACCGGTGCTGCACTACGCGTGGTTCCTGTGGATCATGCGGGTCGGGCTGGTGGCCTGCGTGGTGCTGCACGGAGTGGCCGCGGCGCAGCTCAGCCGGCGGGACCTGGCGGCCCGGCCCACCGGTTACGTCCATAGCCGGCCCCGGGCGAGCTACGCCACCCGCACCATGCGCTGGGGCGGGGTGATCCTGGCGCTCTTCATCGTCTGGCACCTGCTGGACATGACGACGCTGACGGTCAACCCGCTGGGCGAGCAGGGCCATCCGTACCAGAACGTGGTGGCCGACTTCCGCAACTGGTACGCCGACGTGATCTACATCGTGGCCATGCTCGCCGTCGGGCTGCACATCCGGCACGGTTTCTGGAGCGCCGCGCAGACCCTCGGGGTCAACGGCAGGCGCCGGGACCGGGCGTTGAAGGTGTGCGCCAACGTGCTGGCCCTCGTCCTGACCGCGGGGTTCATCGCGGTGCCCGTCTCGGTGATGACCAAAGTGGTGAGCTGACATGACCTCGTACACCGGCTACACGGTGGGCGAGCCGATCGCCGACACCAAGGCCCCGGACGGGCCGATCGAGGAGCGCTGGGACCGCCGGCGTTTCACCGCCAAGCTGGTCAACCCGGCCAACCGCCGCAAGTACACGGTGATCGTGGTCGGCACCGGCCTGGCCGGCGGCTCGGCCGGGGCGACCCTGGCCGAACAGGGCTACCACGTGGTGCAGTTCTGCTACCAGGACTCGCCGCGCCGGGCGCACTCCATCGCCGCGCAGGGCGGCATCAACGCGGCCAAGAACTACCGCAACGACGGCGACTCGGTGCACCGGCTCTTCTACGACACCGTCAAGGGCGGAGACTTCCGGGCGCGGGAGTCCAACGTGCGGCGGCTGGCGCAGATCTCGGTGGAGATCATCGACCAGTGCGTGGCGCAGGGCGTGCCGTTCGCCCGGGAGTACGGCGGTCTGCTCGACACCCGTTCGTTCGGCGGGGTGCAGGTGTCGCGGACCTTCTACGCGCGCGGCCAGACCGGGCAGCAGTTGCTGCTCGGCGCCTATCAGGCGCTGACCCGGCAGATGGCGGCGGGCAACGTGGAGATGCATCCGCGCACCGAGATGCTCGATCTGGTGGTGGTGGACGGGCGGGCCCGGGGCATCGTGGCGCGGGACCTGGTGACCGGCCGGATCGACACCTACTTCGCCGACGCGGTGGTGCTGGCGACCGGTGGCTACGGCAATGTCTTCCACCTGTCGACCAACGCGAAGAACTCCAACGCGACGGCCGTGTGGCGGGCGCACCGGCGTGGCGCGTACTTCGCCAACCCGTGCTTCACGCAGATCCATCCGACGTGCATCCCGCGCTCCGGCGACCACCAGTCGAAGCTGACGCTGATGAGCGAGTCGCTCCGCAACGACGGGCGGATCTGGGTGCCGAGGACCAAGGGCGACACCCGTCCGCCGGCCGCGATCCCGGAGGAGGAGCGCGACTACTACCTGGAGCGGATCTACCCCGCGTTCGGCAACCTGGTGCCGCGGGACATCGCCTCGCGGGCGGCGAAGAACGTCTGCGACGAGGGTCGCGGGGTGGGCCCGGGCGGGCAGGGCGTCTACCTGGACTTCGCGGACGCGATCGCGCGGATGGGCCGGGAGAAGGTCGCCGAGAAGTACGGCAACCTCTTCGAGATGTACCAGCGGATCACCGCGGAGGACCCGTACGAGGTGCCGATGCGGATCTATCCGGCGATCCACTACACGATGGGCGGGCTGTGGGTCGACTACGACCTGCAGACCACGGTGCCGGGGCTGTTCGCCATCGGGGAGGCCAACTTCTCCGACCACGGCGCCAACCGGCTCGGGGCCTCCGCGCTGATGCAGGGGCTCGCCGACGGCTACTTCGTGCTGCCGTCCACCATCGGCGACTACCTGGCCCGTCATCCGCACGACACCGTCGACCCGGCGCATCCGGCGGTCACCGAGGCCGTCTCGGGGGTGCGTGAGCGGCTGGCCCGGCTGCTCGCGGTGGACGGGGACCGCACGCCGGACTCGTTCCACCGGGAGCTGGGCGAGCTGCTGTGGGACGACTGCGGCATGGCGCGGGACGACGCGGGGCTGCGCAAGGCGCTGGAACGCATCCCGGAGCTGCGCGCGGAGTTCTGGCGCCGGGTGAAGGTCCCCGGCAGCGGTGACGACCTCAACCAGGCGCTGGAGAAGGCCAACCGGATCGCCGACTACTTCGAGCTGGCCGAGCTGATGTGTCTGGACGCCCTGCACCGCGAGGAGTCGTGCGGCGGCCACTTCCGTACCGAGAGCCAGACGCCCGAGGGCGAGGCGGCCCGGGACGACGAACGCTTCGGCTACGTGGCGGCCTGGGAGTTCACCGGGGCCGGCCACGCCCCCGTCCTGCACAAGGAAGACCTGGTCTTCGAGTACGTCCACCCCACCCAGCGGAGTTACGCATGAGGCTCACCCTGCGCATCTGGCGCCAGCGCGGTCCCGAGGAACCGGGCGCCATGACCCGGTACGAGGTCGACGGGATCTCGCCGGAGATGTCGTTCCTGGAGATGCTGGACACCCTCAACGAGGAGCTGATCTCGCGTGGCGAGGAGCCGGTGGCCTTCGACCACGACTGCCGGGAGGGGATCTGCGGCGCGTGCGGCATGGTGATCAACGGGCAGGCGCACGGCCCGGAACGCACCACCACCTGCCAGTTGCACATGCGGCACTTCTCCGACGGTGACGCCATCGACGTCGAGCCGTGGCGGGCGGCGGCGTTCCCGGTGGTCAAGGATCTGGTGGTGGACCGTTCGGCGTTCGACCGGATCATCGGCTCCGGCGGTTACATCACGGCGCCGACCGGCAGCGCGCCGGAGGCCCATGCCACGCCGGTGCCCAAGCCGGTGGCGGACACCGCGTTCGAGCACGCGGAGTGCATCGGGTGCGGCGCGTGCGTGGCGGCGTGTCCCAACGGTTCGGCGATGCTGTTCACCTCGGCGAAGGTGGTGCATCTGAACGTGCTGCCGCAGGGGGCGCCGGAGCGCGAGTCGCGGGTGCTGGACATGGTGGGGCAGATGGACGCGGAGGGGTTCGGCGGCTGCACCAACACCGGTGAGTGCGCGGTGGCCTGTCCGAAGGGGATCCCGTTGCCGTCGATCGCGGCGATGAACCGGGAGTTCCTGCGGGCGGCGCGCAAGGCACCGCGCTGACTCGGTCCTGGGGGGAGCCGGTTCAGCCGCCGCGGGTGTCGAAGACGTGCTCGCGGGCCGCCTTCGCCGCGGTGGCGACCGCGCCCAGCAGGACGGCGTCCGAGCCGAGCGCGGAGGCGGCCACCTTGGGGCGCAGCGGGGTGAGGTCGCGCAGCGCGGCGCGTACCGGGGCGAGCAGCAGATCGGTGTTGCGGCCGATGCCGCCGCCGAGTACGACGAGTTCGGGGTCGATGACGGCGGCGAGGGCGGCGACGGCGTGGGCGAGCCGGGCGGCGACGCGCGCGGTGACGGCGCAGGCCACCGGGTCGCCGGAGCGGGCGGCGGCGAAGACGTCCTTGGCGGTGGCGGCGTGGGCCAGGCCCATGGTGCGGGCCAGGCGGACCACGGCGTCGGCGGCGACCGATTCCTCCAGGGTGCCGCGGCGCGGCGTGGGTTCGGCCGGCGGCCGGTCGCCGGCGGGCAGCGGGGACATCGGCAGGTAGCCGATCTCGCCGGCCGCGCCGTGGCCGCCGGGGAAGATCCGGCCGTCGGCGACGATGCCGGCGCCCAGTCCGGTGCCGACCCACAGGTAGGCGAAGAGGCGGGTGCCCCGTCCGGCGCCGAGGGCGTATTCGCCCAGCGCGGCGAGGTTGGCGTCGTTGATGACGTCGAGTCCGGTGCCGAGTTCGGCGTGGAGGCGGTCGAACAGGCCACTGCGGCCCCAGCCGGGCAGGTTGCCGGCGTAGCGCACCCGGTGGGTGGCGGGGTCGGTGACGCCGGGGCTGCCGACGACGGTGTGGACCACGGTGTCCCACTCCAGGCCGGCCTCGCGGACCACCGAGCGGGCGAGCCCGGCGGCGGTGCGCACGATGGCGCCGGAGGTGCGGGCCTTGTTGGCGGTGTCCCGGCGTCCGACGACGGTGCCGTCCAGGTCGGCGACGGCGGCCCGGATCCAGTCGCGGCCGATGTCGACGCCGACGACGTATCCGGCGGTGGGGTCGGCCTGGTAGAGGACGGCGGCCCGGCCGCGCCCCTGGGCCTTGCTGACCTCGCCGGTGCGGCGGACCAGTCCGGCGCGTTCCAGCCCGGCCAGGGCGGCGGAGACGGTGGGCTTGGACAGGCCGGTGGTGCGGGCGAGTTGGGCGCGGGAGGTGGTGCCGGCGGCGCGCAGGGCGTCGAGGAGGACGCGTTCGTTGTGGCCGCGCAGCGCGGTGCGGTTCCAGGGCCTGCCGCCGGGGCCGTCGGGGGCGGTGGGGGGCCGTCCGGGGCCGTTCACGCCGTTCAGCGTCTCCTCCTGGCCGGTGCGGGGCGGTTGCGGGCCTTCAGGGTACGCGGGCCTGGTTGTCACCACCCTTGACCGCATTCTGTAAGGGAGTTGGACTTGACCTCCTCGTGCCGCCGCCCGGCGCGGGCGGGTTCGTCCGCCGGATCGGCCCGTTCATCACCGTTCCGGCGATGGTGGGCGCGTTCGGCGGGCCGCAGGCGGTGACCGGCTGGCTCGCCGGGGCGGTGCCGGCCCTCGCCGACGGTCTGGTCCGGGCCGAGCTGGGCGCGGCCATGCCGGGGGCGGGCGGCAGTTACGCGTATCTGCGGGAGGCGTTCCAGTACCGCACCGGGCGGCTGATGCCGTTCCCGTTCACCTGGACGGCGATGCTCTTCATCCCGCTGATCACGCCCACCGGGACGTGGGGGCGGCGCACCGGCACCTGGCCGTTCGGTCCGATGGAGGTCGCCGAGCGTTTCGCGTCCGACGGTCAGCCGGACAGCCCCGCGGCGGCGGCCAGCAGCCGGTAGGACTCCAGCAGTTCGCCGGTGTCGTAGGTGCTGGTGGTGAGGAGGAACTCGTCGGCGCCGGTGCGGGCGACGAGGCCGTTCAACGCGTCGAGGGCCTGGTCGGGGGTGCCGGCGATGTGGCCGGCCATGGCCTCCTCGAAGGCGGCGCGTTCGCGCGGGGTCATGGTGCGGGCCAGGATCTCGTCGGCGGGGGCCAGCGGCGGGAACTCGCCGTGGGTGCGGGTGTGGGCGGCGGCCCACGCCTCGGGTACCAGCAGCCGCCGGGCGGCCTCGGTGGTGGCGGCGACGGCCACCGTGCCGGAGACGATGACGTAGGGCGCGGCGAGCTGGTCGGAGGGGCGGAAAGCGGCGCGGTAGTCGTCGATGGCGGCGAGCATGCGTTCCTCGCCGCGGACCGAGCCGATCACCAGCGGCAGCCCGGCGGTGGCGGCGATCCGCGCGCCGGCCCCGGTGGCCAGGACGTAGGCGGGCACCGGCCGGCCCTCGGCGGGGCGGGCGTGGACGCCGGGGTAGGAGCGCTGGGTTCCGGTGAACCAGCCGAGCAGTTCGGCCAGTTGCTCCTCGAAGCGGTCGGCGTCGTCCTTGGCGCGGCCGAGCGCCCGGCGTACCCCGTCGGTGAACCCCACCGAGCGGCCCAGGCCCATGTCGATGCGGCCGGGGTGGAGGGCGGCGAGCACGCCGAACTGCTCGGCGACCACCATCGGCCGGTGGTTGGGGAGCATCACCCCGCCGGTGCCGACCCGGATGCGTTCCGTGGCCGCCGCGACGGCGGCGGCGAGCACGGTGGGCGCGGAGCCGGCCACCCCGGGGACGCCGTGGTGTTCGGAGACCCAGAAGCGGTGGTAGCCGAGGCGTTCGGCGTGCCGGGCGAGGGCGACGGTGTCCCGCAGCGCCCGCGCCGTGTCCTGCCCTTGCCGGGTCCGGGAACGGTCGAGGACGGACAGGGGCACGGTGGCGGGCGTCGCTGCGGTCACACCCGTTTCCAACACGCGTGGCGGCGGAGGGATTCCACCGGCCGGGGTGGTCAGCCGCGGGCGGTGCCGGTGGCCTCGGCGTAGAGGCGGAAGACGGCGCGCCCGTAGCGGGGCGAGTAGGAGATCACGTCGTCGGGTCCGCCGCCGTCGCGTCCGCCGATGTTGCCGATGAGTTCCCCGGTGCCGGTGCGCGGGTCGAAGGCGGTCAGCCAGGGGGCGCCGGAGGTGCCGCCGTAGAAGCCGCCGCAGAGGATGCGCATCTGCCGGGTGGTGCGCAGCCGGGTGCTGCGGGTGGTGCAGATGACCGGCCGGTCGCCGTGGTGGCGGGTGGCGGCCGGGTAGCCGATGACGGTGACCCGGTGGACGTAGCCGGACACCCGGGTGAGCCGGTTGGCGCCGGTGAGGTCCTCGACGTGGCGGCCCCGGGCGTCGGCGCGTACCCGCAGGAAGGCCACGTCGTAGTTGGTACCCGCGCCGGTGGTGCGGTAGTGGGCGGGACGCCAGCCGCGGGTGACCGCCCACACCCCGTACGGCTGGTGGCGGCCGTCCCGGTAGCGGTCGTACATCGGGACGAACGCCTGGTGGGTGCCGGTGCCGCAGTGGGCGGCGGTGACGATCAGGTCGTGGCGGGGGCTGTGCACGACGCTGGCGGTGCAGCGGTGGGCGCGCATCCCGGCGCCGAGGGAGAAGAGCACCCCGACCGTGGGGACCCCGGCGAAGGTGCGGGCCCGCAGCACCGTCGAGCGGCTGCCGTACGCGGGCGGGGCCGCCGTCTCGTCGGTGTCGCGGCGGGTGTCCGGCGGGGTGGCGTCGGCCATCCGTTCCTCGGTCCAGAAGCCGGCGGCGTCCTCGTCCGTCCAGATGCTGGTGCGCGGGTGGCGGGCGGTGTGGGCGGCGGCGGGCGGGGCGGCGGCGGTCAGCGCGGCGAGGACGGCGAGCGCCGAGCCCGCCAGGGCGCTGCGGCGGCGGTTGCGGGCGGCGTTGCGGCGACGGCGGTGGGGCACGGCTCACTCCTCGGGCAGCCAGGACCGGCTCGGGTCGGCTCCATCGTGGGACGCCCGCACCGGTACGGCATCCGGTGCGGGCGGTTCGGGGGAACGAGCGTGATTCAGGCGGGCGCCGAGGGGGTGGCCGGGCGGGGCGTGGCGGGGGCGGCCGACAGCGGGGTGGCGATCTCCTCCAGGGAGCGGCGTTCGGCGGGGACCGCGAGGAACGCCGCCACCACCCCGGCGGCGGCCATCAGTCCGGCGCCGACGCAGAACGCCAGCACCGTGTCGCCGACCACGCCGGAGCCGGTCAGGTCGGCGAAGAGCAGCGGGCCGCTGATGCCGCCGGCCGCGGTGCCGACGGCGTAGAAGAAGGCGATCGCCATCGCCCTGGTCTCCATCGGGAAGACCTCGCTGACCGTCAGATAGGCGCTGGAGGCCCCGGCGGAGGCGAGGAAGAGCACCGCGCACCAGCAGGCGGTGAGCGTCACCGCGGTCAGCCGGCCGGCGCCGAAGAGCGCGGCGGTGCCGAACAGCAGCACGGCGCTGCCCAGGTAGGTGCCGGAGATCATCGGGCGGCGGCCCACGGTGTCGAAGAGCTTGCCGAGGGCGAGCGGGCCGAGAAAGTTCCCGATGGCGATGACGGCGAAGTAGTAGCCGGTGCGGTCGGCGGGGACGGCGAAGAACCGGGTGAGGATGGCGCCGAAGCCGAAGGTGATGGCGTTGTACAGGAACGCCTGCCCGACGAAGAGGGCGAGCCCGAGGGCGGTGCGGCGCGGGTAGTGACGGAAGACGGTGCGGGCGATGACGGCGAATCCGATGTCGCGACGCTGGTGGATGGTGATCTCCCCGGCGGGGGCGGGCAGTTCGCGGCCGGTCTCCTCGGTGACCCGGCGCTCGACGTCGGCCACCAGGGCTTCCGCCTCCTCGCCGCGGCCGTGGATGAACAGCCACCGCGGGGACTCCGGCACATGGCGCCGTACCAGCAGGATGACCAGGCCCAGCAGGACGCCGAGCGCGAAGGTGAGCCGCCAGCCGAGAGCGGCCGGCAGGATGGCGGTGTCCAGCATCAGGATGGACAGCAGGGAGCCGCCGACGGCGCCGAGCCAGAAGCTGCCGTTGATGATCAGGTCGACCCGGCCACGGTGGGCGGAGGGGATCAGTTCGTCGATGGCGGAGTTGATCGCCGCGTACTCGCCGCCGATGCCGAAGCCGGTCAGGAAGCGGAAGAGGAAGAACCACCACGGCTGGAAGGACAGGCCGGTCAGCGCGGTGGCGGCCAGGTAGAGCCCGAGGGTGACCAGGAAGAGGCGTTTGCGTCCGTAGCGGTCGGTGAGCCGGCCGAAGAAGAGCGCCCCGACGCAGGCCCCGGCGACGTAGAGGGCGGCGGCGACCCCGGTGACCTGGGCGCTGGTGATGTGCAGTCCGCTGCCGGGCTGGGCCAGCCGGGAGGCGATGTTGCCCACCACGGTCACTTCGAGTCCGTCGAGGATCCATACGGTGCCGAGGCCGATCACCACCGTCCAGTGCCACCGCGACCACGGCAGCCGGTCGAGCCGGGCCGGGACCGAGGTGGTGACCGTCGCCCCGGTCGCCTGTGACGTGGCCTGTGGTTTCCGCCGTTCGCCGGCTGCTGCCATGCCGTCCTCCCTGCCGCGTCGCCCCGTTGCCTGTGTGGAGGATCGGGTGCCCCCGCCGCGGTCCGGGCATGCCGGGGCCACCCCGGCGGGGCCGTCGCCCGCCGGGGTGGCTGGTGCCGCGCCGGCCAGGGTTCGCCCCGTCGCGACGCCCGGCACGGCGCCTCGCGGCGTTGCCGGATCGACCGAGTAGGCCCCGGGGGTCCCCCCGACGGAGGCAGGGGGCGAGGCCGATCCGGCGCCTTGCGATCCACCGCACCGGACGCCGCTCCTCACCGGGCGAACCCTGGCCGGCGCGGCACCAGGTCACCCGGTGACCGCGATGGCGGTGGCGACCAGGCCGTTCCAGGTGCGCCAGCGGCCGGTGAAGCGGGTGATTTCGCGGCCGGCGACGCGGGGGCCGGGGACGGTGAGGGTGGCGGTGAAGGTGCCGTCGTCGGGGTCGGGGACGACGACGCACTCCTCGAAGCCGAGCCAGCGGCCGGTCAGCGGGAACCAGGTCTTGTAGACGCTCTCCTTGGCGGAGAACAGCAGCCGGTCCCAGCAGGTGGCCGGGTGGGCGGCGGCGAGCCGGGCGAGGTGGGGGCGTTCCTCGGGGCGGGTGACGGTCTCCAGGACGCCGTCGGGCAGCGGCTGGTTCGGTTCGGCGTCCACCCCGAGGGAGGCGACGCGGTCGTCGCGGGCGACCGCCGCGGCCCGGTAGCCGTCGCAGTGCGTCATGCTGCCGACGATCCCGGCGGGCCAGCGGGGCTCGCCCTTGGGGCCGCGCAGGATGGGCACCGGCGGTATGCCGAGGCGGCCCAGCGCGGTGCGCGCGCACATCCGTACGGTGGTGTATTCGCGGCGGCGCTTGTCGACCGCGCGGGCCACCGCCTCGGCCTCCTGCGGGAAGAGTTCGGCGTGCGGCGGGTCGGCGAAGGCCTCGGCGACCTCGACGTCCTCGGGGAGCAGGTGCGGCATGAGCCCGTCGGCGGGGCGGCCGGCGGCCGTGGTCCCCGCGGCCCGGCCGGCCGCCGCCTCGGCCGCCATCAGCGCCCCGCCCGCACGGTACGGGCGGCCGGCAGCACCCGGCGCGGGCCCTCGGGCGGACGGGGACGGTTGCGCCACTCGCGCGGGTAACCCAAGGAGACCTCCAGGTGGGGAACGCCGTCGCACTCGATGGTGCGCGGGATGTGCAGATGGCCGTAGACCACCGCGGCGGCCCGGTAGCGCACGTGCCAGTCGGCGGTGGACTCGGTGCCGCACCACTGGGCGAACTGCGGGTAGCGCAGCACCCGGGTGGGCTCGCGGACCAGCGGGAAGTGGTTGACGAGCACGGTGGGCACGGTGGGGTCCACCGCGTCCAGCCGGGCCTTGGTGTACGCCAGCCGGGCCCGGCACCACGCGTCCCGGGTGGGGTACGGGTCGGGGTGCAGCAGGTGTTCGTCGGTGCAGACGATGCCGCTCTCGTACGCGATGGCCAGCCCTTCCTCCTTGGTGCGGGCGCCCTCGGGACGGAAGGTGTAGTCGTAGAGCACGAACAGCGGGGCGACGACGACCGGGCCGTCGGGGCCGGTCCACGTCGGGTACGGGTCCTCGGGGGTGACCACGCCGAAGCCGCGCAGGGCGTCGACGAGGTGGCGGTAGCGGGCGTCGCCGCGCAGTTGCACCGGGTCGTCCTGCGGGGTCCACAGTTCGTGGTTGCCCGGTGCCCACACCACGGTGCCGAAGCGCGCGGCGAGCAGTTCCATGGCCCACAGGATGTCGGTGGTGCGCTCCCCCACGTCGCCGGCGACGATCAGCCAGTCGTCGTCGGACTCGGGGCGCAGCCCCTCGACGATCTCCCGGTTCTCGGTGTGCCGGACGTGCAGATCGCTGATGGCGAGCAGGCTCATGGCAGCCGCCCGCCGGGTTCGTCGGTTGCCTCTGACCGGCTGTGGCCCACGTCGCCTCCCTGGCTGGTTCTTCTTCCGCGCAGGCTCAGCCTACGGTCAAGTGGGGTGCGCGGGGCGGGCGATGGGGGTGGTCAGCCGTCGAGCCAGTGGCTGCGGCCGAGGTGGATCAGGCGCAGCTGGCGGCGGGCGGCGTCGGCGATGGCCTCGGTGGCGGCCGGGTCGTCGGGCGGGGCCTCCAGGAACGCGGCGGCGGTGAGCACCATGTGGTCGACGTAGAGGTCGGCGAGCATGCGCAGATCGGAGCCGGTCCAGCCGTCCGATTCCGGTCGGTCGGCCAGGTCGCCGGCCAAGTCGTCGGCGAACAGGGCGAGTTCGGCGGCGATGGCCTCGCGTACCCGGCGTACCCCGCCGTGGCGTTCGCGGGCGATGAAGCGGAAGTGGGCGCGGTGGTCGTGGACGTAGGCGGCGATCACCTCGACGGTGCCGTCGATCATCTCGTCCGGGCGGGCCCGCCGGCCGCGCAGGGCGCGGACGAGTTCGCGCAGGGAGCCGAAGGACTCCTCGACGAGGGCGACGCCGAGGTCCTCCATGTCGCGGAAGTGCCGGTAGAAGCCGGCCGGGGCGACGCCCACCTCGCGGGTGACGGCGCGCAGGCCGAGGCTGGACAGGCTCTGGTGTTCCAGCAGCCGCAGCCCGGCGTCGAGCAGGGCCTGGCGGGTGCGCTGCTTCTGGGCCTGGCGGGCGCCGAGCGGCTTGGGGCCCGGCGGGGCTCCGATGGTGTGACTCACATCATCCAGTAAACAATCGTTCTCCCAAATGCGCCAGGGTAGGCTGGAGTTGTCAGTGAACAGTTGTCATCCCACTTGTTCACCGAGTGCGCGTCCGGGTGAGCCGGACGCGCCGCCAGGCTCGTTCGACGTCCACCGCTGATCGCAGAAAGGTCCGTCATGGCTCTGGCACTGATCGTGATCGCCCTCGGCACGCTCTTCGGCGCCGCCGCGTACGCGCCCGCCTCCGTCTTGGTGCTGGCCGCGCTGGTCATCGGCGGCTGGCTGCTGGCGTTCGCGGTGCGCGAGCGGGCCGGCCGGGCGAAGCAGCAGCACTGACGGCGGCCGGTCCGCCGGAGCACCGGCGGACCGGCCGCGCCGACTCCTCGTCCAGGGAAGTGGTCCCCGTGACGCCCAGGGAAGTGAACTCCGTGACCTCCGCGACCTCCGCGCGCACCACCCGTACCCCCGCCTCCCCCCGGCAGGACGCCGACGGGCCCGCCGTCGCCTCGTTCGTCATCGGGCTGCTCGGCACCTTCCTGTTCAACGCGGTCTTCGGGCCGCTGGCCATCGTGCTGGCCTGCGTCTCGCTGGGGCGCGGCACCCGGCGCCGGGGACGGGCGCTGCTCGGGCTCGCCCTCGGGGTCGCCGACATCGTGATCCTCGCGGTGCTCATCGCCACCCGGCAGTCCGTCGACTTCGCCCCCGGCTTCTGACGCCCCGGCTGTCCGACCCACCGCATACGCTCGGCGGATGACCTCCGTACCGTCCGGCAGACCCGACCCGCCGCCCGCGTCCGCGGCGGCCTCGGCACGGGTGGCGGTGGCCCCCGATCCGGTGGGCCCGGGCGGCCGGCTCCAGCCGCTGGCCGACGACGGCACCCCGCTCGGCCCGCCGCGCACCGTGCCCGACCTGGCCCGGGCGGTCGCCGAACGGGAGGCCGAAGGGCCGCCGCGCTGGGTGTGGGCCGCCACCGACGAGCTGTACGCCCGGCTGCTGGACCGGCTCCCGGTGCGCCTCGCCCGCTGCCACGACCTCAAGCTCGTCGAGGCCCTGCTGCTGGGGTACGAGGAGCGGCACGCCCGGCCGCGTTCGCTCGGCGCCGCCTGGGCCCGGCTGCACGGTCTGCCCGAGCCCGCCGACCCGCGCGAGTCCGGCGCCGACGACCAGCCGGCGCTCTTCGCCGCCGACCGCCACCGGCTGCCGCCCGGCACCGACCACCTGGCCGCCGTCGTCGCCGTGCACGCCGCCCAGCTCGGCCGGGTCGCCGAGGCCGGGCACCCCGGCCGGCTGCGGGTGTTGTGCGCCGCCGAGTCGGCCGGGGCGCTGGCCGCGGTGGAGATGGGCCGGGACGGGCTGCCGTGGAGCGCCGACGAACACGACGCCGTCCTCACCTCGCTGCTCGGGCCGCGCCCGGCCGGCACCGCCCGCCCCGAGGTGCTCGGCCGGCTCACCGAGGAGTTCCAGCGGGCCGTCGGCGCCCCGGTCAACCCCGACTCGCCGGCCCAGGTGCTGGCGGCCTTCGCGCGCTCGGGGGTGGCGCTGCCCTCGACCCGTTCGCACGTGCTGCGCGAGTCCCGCCATCCGGCGGCGGCCGTGCTGCTGCGGTACAAGGAGCTGTCCCGGATCCACTCCGCGCACGGCTGGGCGTGGCGTGAGCAGTGGGTGCGCGGCGGCCGGTTCCGCCCGGAGTACGTGGTGGGCGGGGTGGTCTCGGGGCGCTGGGCCACCCGGGGCGGCGGGGCGTTGCAGATCCCCCGGCTGCTGCGTCCGGCGGTGCGGGCCGATCCGGGGCACCGGCTGGTGGTGGCCGACGCCGGGCAGTTGGAGCCCCGGGTGCTGGCCGCGCTGTCCGGCGACCCCGGTCTGGTGCGCGCCGCGGCCGGCGGCGACCTGTACGCGGGGCTGGCCCGGGCCGCGTTCGACGGCGACCGGTCGCGGGCGAAGATCGGGCTGCTCGCCGCGATGTACGGGCAGACCGGCGGCGAGGCGGGCCGGCTGGTGGCCGAGTTGCGCCGGCGGTTCCCGGCCGCGATGGAGCTGCTGGAGGCCACCGCGCGCACCGGCGAGGCCGGCGGCACCGTCCGCTCCCGGCTGGGCCGCACCTCACCGCGGCCGGCCGACGACTGGCAGCAGGCGGCAGCCGGGGCCGCGGGGGACGAGGAGGATGCCTCGCCGGCCCAGCGGGCGGCGCGGGCGTGGGGCCGTTTCACCCGCAACTTCGTCGTCCAGGCCAGCGCCGCCGACTGGGCGCTGGCGCTGCTGGCCGCGCTCCGCCGCCGGCTGGCCGGCTCCCCCGGGGCGCGGCTGGTCTTCTTCGTGCACGACGAGGTCGTCGTGCACTGCCCCGCCGCCCTCGCCCCGGTGGTGGCCTCGGCCGTCACGGACGCCGCGGCGGAGGCCACCGCGCTGGTCTTCGGCCCGACCCCGGTGCCGTTCCCGCTGGGCACGCAGGTGGTGGAGTGTTACGCGGACGCCAAGTGAGGCGCCCCGCTCACGCCCCGGGGGCGGCCGGGGGCTCGCCCTCCACGGTGATCCGGGCCACCGTGTCGTAGAACGACAAGTGGCCCTTGATCAGGGCGACTTCGGGGAGCGGGTCGGGGTAGGCCCACACCACGTCGCGGTGTTCGGAGCCGTCCTCGCCACGGTACGTCCAGTAGGCCGCCTCGCCCTTGAAGGGGCAGGTGGTGCGGGTGGCGGTGGGCTCGAAGAGGGTGAGGTCGACGTCGTCGGGGGGCAGGTAGTAGCGGATCGGCAGCCCGGTCTCGCGCAGGACGACCGGGCGCCGGGTGTCGGCGACCACCTGGCCGTCGATGACCACCCGGACGTGCTGGGTGCTGGGCGCCACGGTGACGTGGTGGCCCTTGGTGCGTTCGGTCACGGGGTTTCCCTCCGGAGGGTGAGGTGGCCCGCCTGGGCGAGCAGTTGGGTGACGCGCAGCGCGAAGCGCGGGTCGCAGGGGTGCGGGCGGCCGGTACGGGCGGCCTCGGCGAGCGCGTCCACCGCCCGCCGCAGCGCCGGTACCGGCCCCTCGCCGTCGTCCGCCGGCAGCGTGGCCACGCCGTGGTCGCCGCGCAGTTCCACGGTGACCCCGGCGGCGGCGGGCGGCGCGGTGAGGCTGAGGGTGAGGCTGCTGGCGGCGCCGCGGTCGTGGCGCAGGAACAACTGCGTGGTGTCCCCGGGGCCGTGCGCCGCGGTCACCTCCACCACGTCGCCGAGCACCGGCAGCAGCACCGAGAGGGCGTGCGGCCCCACGTCCCACAGCGCGCCGTGCTCGCGGCGCCACGGGGAGGCGGCGTACGGGCTGGCCGTATCGGCGGTGAAGACCGCGGCGAGCCAGTCGGCCCGGGCGGTGAACCAGCCGCCGAGCGCGGCCTGCCGGTCCAGCCACTCCTGGACGGCGGGCCGGAACCGCAGCGTGAAGAAGACCACCGCGGCCACCTGGGCGTCGTCCACCGCGTCGGCCACCCGCCGGGCCTGCTCCACGGTGAGCGCCAGCGGCTTGTCGAGCAGCAGGTGGCGGCCGGCCCGGGCGGCGCGCACCGCGAGGTCCGGCTGGACGTCCGGCGGGAGGGCGAGGGCCACCGCGTCGCTCGCCGCCACCAGCGCGTCGGCGTCCCGGTAGGCGGTGGTGGCGTACTCCTCGGCGAGGGCGGCGGCGGCTTCCGGGCGGCGGCCCCACACCCCGGTGAACTCCACGTCCGGGTGGCCGGCGAGGGCGGGCGCGTGGGCGCGCCGGGCCCAGGGTCCGGTGCCCAGCAGTCCGATGCGCACGGGGCGTCCTCCTTCGTCGGCGGCGTCGCGGGTGGCCGGTGCGTACTCGCGCCGGGTGCGCCGCCCGCCGCGGTTCCTTCCCGTTGCCGCCGGTTTCACTCGCCGGGGCGGAGCCGGGCGGCGAGATAGGGCGCGGTGCGGCTGCCGGAGACGCGGGCGACCCGCCGGGGCGGTCCGGCGGCGACGATCCTCCCGCCGGCGTCGCCGCCGCCGGGGCCGAGGTCGATCACCCAGTCGGCGGCGGCGACCACGTCCATGTCGTGTTCGACGACGACCACCGTGTTGCCGGAGTCGGCCAGCCGGCGCAGTTGCCGCAGCAGCACCTCGGTGTCGGCCGGGTGGAGGCCGGTGGTGGGTTCGTCGAGCAGGTAGACGGTGTGACCGCGGTGGGCGCGCTGGAGTTCGGCGGCGAGCTTGATGCGCTGGGCCTCGCCGCCGGAGAGTTCGGTGGCGGGCTGGCCGAGTCTGAGGTAGCCGAGGCCGACCTCGCGCAGGGTGCGCAGGGCGCGGGCGGCGGCGGGTACGTCGGCCAGGAACTCCGAGGCCGTCTCCACGGTCATCCGCAGCACGTCGGCGACGGTCGCGCCGCGGTAGGTGACCTCCAGGGTCTCGGGGGCGTAGCGGGTGCCGTGGCACTGCGGGCAGGGGGCGTAGGTGCCGGGCAGGAAGAGCAGTTCGACGGCGATGAACCCCTCGCCCTGGCAGTTCTCGCAGCGCCCGCCGGGCACGTTGAACGAGAACCGGCCGGCCCCGTAGCCGCGGGCGCGGGCCTGCTCGGTGGCGGCGAAGACCTTGCGGACCGCGTCGAAGAGCCCGGTGTAGGTGGCGAGGTTGGAGCGCGGGGTGCGGCCGATGGGCTTCTGGTCGACGCGGACCAGCCGGTCGACGGCTTCCAGTCCCTCGGCGGTGACGGCGGCCCCGTCCACGGTGGCGGCCGGCCCCTCCTCGTCCTCCGGGGCCGGTGCCGGGGTGCCCAGGTGGGCGGCGAGCGCCCCGGCGAGGACCTGGCCGACCAGGGTCGACTTGCCGGAGCCGGAGACCCCGGTGACGGCGGTGAGCACGCCGAGCGGGACGTCGGCGTCGAGGCCGCGCAGGTTGTGCCGGGTGACCCCGCGCAGCCGCAGCCATCCGGTGGGCTCGCGGGGGGCGGCGGGGACGGTACCGGGGCCGGCGTCGGGGAAGAGGAAGCGGCGGGTCGCGGAGTCCGGTACGCCGGCCAGCCCCGCGACCGGGCCGCAGTAGAGCACCTGGCCGCCGTGTTCGCCGGCCGCGGGGCCGACGTCCACGATCCAGTCGGCGCGGCGCACCAGGTCCATGTCGTGCTCGACGACGAAGAGCGAGTTGCCGGCCGCCTTGAGCCGGTCCAGGACGGTGAGCAGGGCGGCGGTGTCGGCTGGGTGGAGGCCGGCCGAGGGCTCGTCCAGGACGTAGACGACGCCGAAGAGGCCGGAGCGCAACTGGGTGGCCAGGCGCAGCCGTTGGAGTTCGCCCGGGGAGAGGGTGGGGGTGGGGCGGTCGGTGGCCAGGTAGCCCAGGCCCAGTTCGGTCAGGACGTCGATGCGGGCGACCAGGTCGCGGGCGAGGGTGGCGGCGGCGTGGTCGCCGGGCGCGTCGGCGGTGGGCCGCAGCACCCGGGCCAGTTCGGCCAGCGGCAGCGCGGCCAGTTCGGCGATGGAGCGTCCGGCGAAGGTGACCTCCAGCGCCTCGGGGCGCAGCCGGCGGCCGTGACAGGTGGGGCAGGCGGCGCTGACCAGGAAGCGTTCGGCGCGGGCGCGCAGGGTCGCGCTGCGGGATTCGGCGAAGGTGCGCAGCACGTACCGCCGGGCGCTGCTGTAGGTGCCCTGGTAGGGGCGCTGGATGCGGTCGGCGTCGCGTACCGGGTGGACGGTGACCACCGGCTGCTCGTCGGTGAAGAGAATCCATTCGCGCTGCTCGGCGGGGAGTTCGCGCCAGGGGCGGTCGATGTCGTACCCGAGGGCGTCCAGGATGTCGCGGAGGTTCTTGCCCTGCCAGGCGCCGGGCCAGGCGGCGATGGCGCCCTGACGGATCGTCAGGTCCGGGTCGGGGACGAGGGATTCCTCGGTCACCCGGTGCACGGTGCCCAGGCCGTGGCACTCGGGGCAGGCGCCGGCCGCGGTGTTGGGCGAGAAGGCGTCGGAGTCCAGGCGCCCGGTGGCCTGCGGCGGGTAGTCGCCGGCCCGGGAGTAGAGCATGCGCAGCAGGTTGGAGACGGTGGTGACGGTGCCCACCGAGGAACGGGAGGTCGGTGCCGTTCTGCGTTGTTCCAGCGCGACCGCGGGCGGCAGTCCGCTGACGGCGGCCACCTTGGGCGCCCCCACCTGGTGGATCAGCCGGCGGGCGTAGGGGGCGACGGATTCGAAGTAGCGGCGCTGCGCCTCGGCGTAGACGGTGCCGAACGCCAGCGAGGACTTGCCGGAGCCGGAGACGCCGGTGAAGACGACCAGGGCGTCGCGCGGCAGGTCGGCGTCGACGTTGCGCAGGTTGTGCTCGCGGGCGCCGCGTACCCGTACGTAGGGGTCGTGCGCCTGGACGCCGGGCGGCGGGCCGGGGGGCCGGGCGGGGTCCGGGGTGGTGGCTGGCCGGTGGGTCATGGGGTGCGGGTGGCTCCGGTTCGGGGGCGGCACGGCGGCGTGCGGGCGTTTCGCCCGGATTCTACGGCGAGGGCGCGGCGGGAACGACGGCGCCCGCCCCGGCGGGGCCGGGGCGGGCGTCGACTGTGCCTGACGTTGTGTCAGTTGGCCGGGTCGTGTCCGAGGTCCACGTCGAACTCGGTGCGGCCCGGGCCGTCTATCCGCAGCGGGGTGGCCACCGGGGCGTAGCCGCTGGCTATCACGGTGTATTCGCCGCCGTCGAGGTCGGAGAAGCCGTAGACGCCGTCGGCACCGGTGATCGCGGTGCCCACCACGTTGCCGGCCGGGTCGACCAGGGTCACCCGGGCGTCGTCCACCGGCTGCCCCTGCGGGGTGAGCACGGTGCCGCCGATCCGGGCGCCGGCCGCCAGCCGCACCTCGTACCAGTTGGGCGTACCGGGGGTCACCTCGACCGGCAGGGCGGCCGGGCGGTGGCCCTCGGCGCTCACCGCGAGGGTGTAGACGCCGGGGACCAGCTCGCCGAAGGTGAAGCCGCCGTCGGCACCGGCCGCGCCGGAGGCGACGACCTCGCCGCGGACGTCGGTGGCGACCACCAGGGCGCCGGGCACCGGGGCGCCGCCGGCCTCCTGACGAACCTCACCGGCCAGGCCCGCGGCGCCGGCCAGCACCAGGTCGAACGGGACCGGGGCGTCGCCGACCACCACGGTGGCCGCCTGCGGCTGGCGGGCGCCGGCCGAGCCGATCAGCACGTAGGTGCCGGCGCCGGGGGTGGCGATCGCGTAGCCGCCGTCCTCACCGGTGACGGTGCGGCCGAGCTGACGGCCGCCGGCGTCGATCAGGGTGACCACAGCCTGCGCCACCGGGTGGCCCTCGCCGTCCCGGACGGACCCGGTCACCGCCGGACCGGTGGCCGGGGCGACCGCGTCCAGCACCGCGGTGGTGGCCGGCGCGGGCTGCGGGGCCGGTTCCGGCCGGGGTCCGGCCCGGTGGGCGCCGCCGCCGCGCGGGGCGGGCAGTTCGGCGGTGGTGGCGACGCCCTCGGGGGCACCGCCGCCCTCGCCGCCGGCCGCGTTCTCGGCCTCCGCGGCGGCCCGCGCCTGGAGGCCGGAGACCTGGCGCAGCGGCACCTCCTTGACGAAGAGCACCAGCACGAAGGCGACCGCGATGACGATGGCGCCGAGCAGGAAGACCCCGTGCATCGAGTCGGCGAAGCCCTGCTTGAACGGGGCGCCCAGCCGCGGGTCCAGCTTCTGGATGAAGGAGGAGTCGCTGAGCACGCCGCCGCCGGAGCCGGCCGCACCGGGGTGCTTGAGCATCATCAGCACCGGCTTGTTGGCCGGGTCGCTCAGGACCGCCGGGTCGTGCAGCGCGGCCTGGAACGAGGCGGTGCCGGCGGCCGAGCGGAACGCCGAGGCGATCTTGTCACCGACGCTGCTGAAGAGCACCGACAGGAAGATCGCGGTACCCGCGGTGGCGCCCATCTGCCGGAAGAAGGTGGACGAGGCGGTCGCCACACCCATGTCCTTCGGCGGCACCGCGTTCTGCACCGCCAGCACCAGCGTCTGCATGCAGCAACCCAGGCCGAGGCCGAAGACGAGCATGTAGACCATGGTCTGCCACAGCGGGGTGTCCCACTGGACCTCGAAGTGGAACAGGAGCATCGCGGCGACCATCAGCGCGGTGCCGATGACGGGGAAGATCTTGTAGCGGCCGGTCTTGGAGGTGATCTGGCCGCTGACCACCGAGGCGATCATCATGCCGAGCATCAGCGGCAGCATCTCCAGGCCGGACTTGGTGGGGCTGGCGCCCTTCACGATCTGGAGGTACTGCGGGATCATCAGCATGCCGCCGAACATGCCCATGCCGATCAGCACGGAGAGCAGGCTGGTCTTGCTGAAGGTGCCGTTGCGGAAGAGCCGCATCGGGATCAGCGCGTCGTCGCCGACCCAGCGCTCGACGAAGACCCAGGCGATGATGCCGACCACGCCGATCGCGTAGCACAGGATCGAGCGGGTGGAGCCCCAGCCCCACTCCCGGCCCTGCTCGGCGACGAGCAGCAGCGGCACCACGCCGATGGCGATGGTGACCGCGCCCCACCAGTCGATGCGGTGGTCGCGGCGGGTGTGCGGCAGGTTGAGCACCTTGGCGACGACGAAGAGCGCGATGACGCCGATCGGCACGTTGACCAGGAAGACCCAGCGCCAGCCGGTGATGCCCAGCAGGGTGCTCTGGCCGGCCAGGAAGCCGCCGATGAGCGGGCCGGCCACGCTGGAGGTGGCGAAGACACCGAGCATGTAGCCCTGGTAACGGGCGCGCTCGCGGGGCGGCACGATGTCACCGATGATCGCCAGCGCCAACGACATCAGACCACCGGCACCCAGACCCTGGAAGGCCCGGAAGGCGGCCAGCTCGGTCATCGAGGTGGAGAAGGTGCACGCCGCCGAGCCGATCACGAAGATGGTGATGGCGGAGAGGTAGTAGGGCTTGCGGCCGTGCAGGTCGGACAGCTTGCCGTACAGCGGGGTGGCGATCGTCGAGGTGATCAGGTAGGCCGTGGTCGCCCACGCCTGCTGGCTGAGGCCGTGCAGGTCGTCGGCTATGGTCCGGATCGAGGTGCTGACGATCGTCTGGTCCAGCGCGGCCAGGAACATGCCCAGCATCAGACCGCTGAGGATGGTCAGGATCTGCCGGTGGCTCAACGCCCCTGGCGGGGCCGCCGCCGTTGCTCCCCCGGTCGGCGGGGACGCGGTAGTGCTCATACTCGTATGTCTCCCTGCTCCGCCGCGCTGCCCGGGACCTTGCCGGGGCACTGCGTCGCCTGTTGTTGTTCCACCAAGTCGTTGTTGAGGCGTGCCAGCAGCCTGATCAGGTCGGCACGGTCCTGCGGTGACCACGTCCGAAGCAGGCTGGCGAGTTCGCTGTCCCGCTGCTTGCGGTACATCTCGAAGGCGGCCCGTCCGCTCTCGGTCGCCGACAGCAGCGAGCCGCGCCGGTCCTCCGGGTCGGGGTGGCGTGCCACCAGGCCGCGCTCGACCAGCGAGCGGACCTGGCGGCTGACCGTCGACAGGTCGAGGAAGGCGTCGGCGGCCAGGTCCGTCGCCCTCCGCTCCCCTCCGAGCACCAGCCGGGCGAGCAGGACCCGGTCGGCCGCCCCGGGCTCGTGCTTGGCGCGCTGCTTCCAGGCCGCGATCAGCCGGGTGAACCGGACGATCTCGGTCCCCAGTCCGGCCGCCGCGTCGGCCAGGCTCGACGCGGCCGTGACCTCCGGGGTGGCCGGAACGCCGCCATGGACCGTCCCCTTGTCCATCGCCCTCCGCTTTCGTACGTCATACCCTGAACATCAAGTTCGGTGTGTCATGTCATGTCGCGCATGTCATGTCCGGTGCGTCGCCATCGGTACGCTGTGTCCGGTACGTCATGTCGGAATCGTGGTGCGGGAGAATGCGGCACCACCGCGCATTGCTTGTGCCCAGCAAGCATAGCGTGAAACGACACTGCTTGGTGCACACAACCTTGGACCGGGGTCCGGCGGCGGAGGGGGCCCGGGCACCGGCGGACTTCGCCGTGGTGTCGCCTGCCGCACGCCCGGGGGACGCGTCACGGCAACCGCGCGTCGGCATCGTCGTGGCACATGAGTCGTAGCGAAACCTCCGTCTCCCGCCGCGGGCTGCTCGCCGCGGCCGGGGCCGGCGCCTCCGCGCTCGCGGTGCCCTCCCCCGCGGCGGCCTCCCCCTCGGTGGCCGGCGCCCCCTCCCCGCTCCTGCTGCGCGGCCCGAGCCGGCTGGACGCCCCGTCGCTGAGCGGGGTGCACCTCCAGTTCGGCGCCGACGCCGCCACCGAGGCCACCGTCTCCTGGCAGACCCCCATCCCGGTACGCAGGCCCCGGGTGCTGCTCGGCACCGTCGGCGACGGCGTCGGCCACAGCGTCGCGGCGCACACCAGGACGTACCGGGACCCGGTGACCGGCGAGGAGGTCCACGCCCACCACGCCCGCCTCACCGGCCTGCGCCCGGAGACCGAGTACCTGTACGTGGCCGTGCACGACGGGGCCACCCCGGAAGCGGGCACGCTGCGCACCGCGCCGCGCGGCCGGCGTCCGTTCACCTTCACCAGCTTCGGCGACCAGGCCACCCCACAGGTCAACAAGGCCCAGGGCAACGGGCTGTGGGGCCAGGACAACTTCGGCTCGCAGTACGCCGGGGACACCACCAGCGCGGTGGAGCGCGTCGCGCCCCTGTTCCACCTGCTCAACGGGGACCTGTGCTACGCGCAACTGTCGGCCGACCCGACCCGGGTGTGGCGCGACTGGTTCGCCAACAACAGCCGCTCGGCCCGGAACCGGCCGTGGATGCCGGCCGCCGGCAACCACGAGAACGAGCTGGGCAACGGCCCGATCGGCTTCCGCGGCTACCAGACCTACTTCGACCTGCCCGGCAACGGCGCCGAGGAGGAGTTCCGGGGGCTGTGGTACGCCTTCACGGCCGGCTCGGTGCGGGTGATCGTGCTGCAGAACGACGACGTGGCCTACCAGGACGCCGGCGGCTCCTACATCCACGGCTACTCCGGCGGCGCCCAGCAGCGCTGGCTCGAACGCGAACTGCGGCGCACCCGGGCCGACGCGGACATCGACTGGATCGTGGTCTGCATGCACCAAGTGGTCATCTCCACCGCCGACTTCAACGGCGCCGACCTCGGGGTGCGTCAGGCGTGGCTGCCGCTGTTCGACCGGTACGGGGTCGACCTGGTGGTCTGCGGCCACGAACACCACTACGAGCGGTCACTGCCGATCCGCGGTCAGCTGCCCAACGCCACGGCGACCCCGATACCGGTCTCCACCGACCGCGCGGTGGCCGACACCGGCAAGGGCACGGTGCACCTGGTGATCGGCGGCGGCGGGATGGGCATCAGCTCCAACGGCAAGCTCGGCGACCGGCCCTCCGCCAAGGTGATCGTGGCCCGCGGCGACACCCGGACGCCCGGCCCCAACGGCCACTACCAGCCCGTCTACGTCCACGAGGAGGCCCCGTGGTCGGCCTTCCGGGACAAGGAGAACCCGTACGGGTTCTGCGCCTTCGACGTCGACCCGGGAACGCCGGGCGGCCGGACCCGGATCCACGTCACCTACTACGCGGTGACCGGCCCGGCCGGGGCGATGGTGCCGGTGGACCGGTTCACCCTGGAACGGCCGCGGCGCGACGCGCGCTGAGGGCGGCCCCGGTCACCGGACGGGGTCGCCGTCCGGTGCCGTGTCGAGCAGCTCCATCCGCTGCCGCAGCGCCTGGAGCGCGCCCGGCCGGCGCCCGGGCACCCGGGTGCGCAGCCGCAGCAGTTCCGCGGCGACGGCACGCGCCCGGCGGTGGTCGGCGATCCGCGTCCAGCAGTGGTGGGCCCGGTCGACCGCGTCGGCCACCGCGTCCTCCCGCGCGTCCTGGCCTGCGCTGAGCCGGGCGGACGCCGCGGTCATCCACAACTCGCAGGCGCGGGCGGTGTCCCCGGAGAGCATCGCCAGGTCGGCGCGGACCTCCACCCAGTGGATCGCGTCCGGCGACCCCGGACCCCCCGCCCGCAACGCCTCCTGCTCCCACGCGGCGGCGATCGCGGCGGCCTCCCCGTGCCGTCCGGCCCGCGCCGCGTCCCGGATCAACGCGTGCGGGTCCCCCCGCCGCGCCCCCGGCGGCACACTCGGCGGCAACGGCACCACCAACGGCGCCGGCGCCGCCTGCTCCGCCGCGTACGCCTGAGCCACCGCGATCGGATCCGCCGCCCGGGAACCCGCCTCCGCCCCGGCCCCCGCCGGCAGCCCCACGGCAGGCGCCGCCGCAACGCCACCCTCCCCCGGCCGCGCCGACGGCACCACCGGCGCGGGGACCGCCTCCGCGGCGGGAGACTCCTCCGGCCGCGCCGACGGCCCCGCCGCACCCTCGCCCGCCTCCGCGGACACAACATCCCGCACCGGCGGGCCGGACGGCGCCGGAAGCGCGTCCCGGTCCCCCACGGACTCCCCCGGCCGCGCCGGAGGCAGCGTCGCACCCCCGTCCGGCGCGGGGCCCCCGTCCGCCTCCGCGACGGACGACTCCGCGGACACAACATCCCGCACCGGCGGGCCGGACGGCGCCGGAAGCGCGTCCCGGTCCCCCACGGACTCCCCCGGCCGCGCCGGAGGCAGCGTCGCACCCCCGTCCGGCGCGGGGCCCCCGTCCGCCTCCGCGACGGACGACTCCGCGGACACAACATCCCGCACCGGCGGGCCGGACGGCGCCGGAAGCGCGTCCCGGTCCCCCACGGACTCCCCCGGCCGCGCCGGAGGTACAACCGCACCCTCGCCCGCCGCGGGCACCGCGTCCGACCCCGCCCGCGCGCCGGCAGTCGCAGGCTCCTCGTCCGACGACTTCACCAGCCGCACGGGCGGCACGGCCGACACGGCAGGCGGTGCCGGGACGGCACCCCGGTCCCCCACGGACTCCTCCGGCCGCGCCAACGGCACCGCCGCGCCCTGGCTCACCGCAGGCGCCACTTCCACTTCCGCGACGAACGACTCCCACACCGGCGGGCCGGACGGCGCCGGAACCGCGCCCCCGTCGCCCACCGCCAACGGCACCGCGGGCGCCAGGTGCGCGGCGGGGAGGGAGGGGAGCGCGGAGAGGGGGATCTCGTGGCCGGTGAGGCCGGGGGTGGCGGCGAGGGCGTCGTGATGGAGGGCGGCGGTGCCGGGGCGGTGCGCGGTGGTGCGCAGGAGTTCGGCGAGAGCCTTGGTGTAACCGCAGGGGGCGGTGGTGCGTTTGGCCGGCGGGGGGCCGAGGAGGCCGTGCACGGCGGCGCCGCCGGCGGCGAGTTCGCGGGTGAGCAGGTCCGGTTCGGCGGCCAGCCGCGGCCAGGCGCCCGCGTCGGCGACCACGTCGACCAGGACGGTGGTGGTGCCCGGCGGGCGGCCCTGGAAGGCGGCGGCCAGCCAGTGCCAGGGCAGCGCGGTGTAGCGCACGGTGGCCTGTGTGGTGCGGCCCAGGGTGAGGTGCGGCAGGCGCTGGCGTCGGTCGAAGGTGAGCTGCCCGCAGACGTGGACGAGCAGCGGGCCGGGTGCCGCGGCGGCGGTCCGCAGGTGGGTGGTGACGGTGTTGGCGTCCACCGGGTCCACGAGCTGGACGACGCTGGTGCCGGCGGCGGAACCGGTGAGCCGCCCCGGGGGCACCGCGGCGAGCTGGGCGAGCGCCGCCTCGGTGTCCAGTACGCGGTGCCGGCCCGGTGGTGCCGAGGCCAGCAGCAACACGTAGCCGGGTCCGCCGTGTTCCGCCCCGTTGGTCGCCATGCCAGCACAGTAGCGGCCCCGCGGGCCGAGGCCACCTCCGGCGCCCGGGCGACCCCGGCGTCGTTGCGCGTGACGCAATCGGCGGTGCGGTCCCGGCGTCACCAAGCGGTCACGCCACGTGACCTGTGAGCCGGGAGGCAACCTCCGGCGGGCGCACGTCGTCTTGGTTACGAGCCGCCGCGCGCGCCCGTGCGGCGTCGGATGCCACTTATGCGCCTGTGCGTGACGCTTTGCCCGAACACGAGTGGGTGTCGCCTTTTTCGTGCGGTTGGTATCGTCGGCCGACGGTGTGGCACGCCGTCGCGACGGGGGGAGCGCAGCGCCGGGTGGCCAGGAGTTCAGCGGATTTCGAGAGGCGTCGTAGATGAGCAATGCTGTCAAGGTCCCGTCGCGTGCCGACAACGGCACCGGGGCGGGGTCGGGCGGGCAGCAGCCACGGAAGTCGGGCCGGGGCGGTGCGCTGTCCCGGCGCAGTGCCGCCGTACCGATCTGGTACCTGCGCCTGGTCGGCCTGGTGAACTTGCTCACCGCCGTGTCGTTCCCCCTGCGTGAGCAGGTGCACCACCACAACTCCGGTGAGCTGTTCACCCCGTTCATGCTCTTCGCCGGGTTCGGCTCGGCGGCGGCGGCGATCTTCATGGCGATGATGCTGGCCCGGCGCAAGCGGGTGGCGTGGATCGTCTTCATGCTGCTGTGCGGTGGTTACGCGGCGTTGTCGGTGTGGCTGCTGACGTTCCCCGAGTACCGGGAGCACCCGTTCAACTGGATCTCCACCGCGATCACCGTGGTGGTGCTGGCCTTCGCGGTGCTGGGCCGCCGGGAGAACCACGCCAAGGGCGACCCGACCAACCCGCAGCTGGCGCTGGCGGTGCTGGGCGCGGGCGCGCTCGTCTCCGTCCTGGTCGGCACCACGCTGGTGACCGCCGCGGGGACGGACCAGACGAGCGTCGGCGACCGGGTGTGGTACGTGGCGCTGCGGCTGGCCACGCTCAGCAGCGACCAGGACTTCCCCACCCTGCGGGTGGCCGCCTGGGTGAGCACCGGTATCAACCTGACCGGTCTGCTGCTCTTCCTCGCCGTGCTCTACGCGCTCTTCCGCTCGCCGCGCGGCCGGGAGCTGCTCGACCGGGACGACGAGGACCGGCTGCGCGCGCTGCTGGACAAGCACGGCGCCCGGGACTCGCTGGGCTACTTCGCGTTGCGCCGCGACAAGTCGGTGATCTTCTCGCCGTCCGGCAAGGCCGCCATCACCTACCGGGTGGTGGGCGGGGTGACGCTGGCCTCCGGCGACCCGATCGGCGACGTGGAGGCGTGGCCGGGGGCGATCGACGCGTGGCTGGCGGAGGCCCGTGAGCACGCGTGGATCCCGGCGGTGATGGGCGCCAGCGAGGAGGGCGGCAACGTCTACGCCCGGCACGGCCTGGACGCGCTGGAACTCGGCGACGAGGCCATCGTGGAGACCGCCGACTTCACCCTGGAGGGGCGCGCGATGCGCGGGGTGCGCCAGGCGTACAACCGGATCAAGCGGGCCGGCTACACCACCCGCATCCGCCGCCACACCGACATCCCGGCCGAGGAGATGGCCGAGTTGCTGGCCGCCGCCGACCGCTGGCGGGACGGCCAGACCGAACGCGGCTTCTCGATGGCGCTGGGGCGCCTGGGCGACCCGGCCGACGGCCAGTGCGTGATGGTGGAGTGCCACGACGCCGAGGGCGAACTGCGCGCGCTGCTCAGCTTCGTGCCGTGGGGTCCCAAGGGGCTCTCGCTGGACCTGATGCGCCGCGACCGCAACTCGGACAACGGGTTGGTGGAGTTCATGGTGCTGGATCTGATCCAGGGTTCGGCGCAGGTCGGGGTGGAGCGGCTGTCGCTCAACTTCGCCATGTTCCGCTCGGTCTTCGAGCAGGGCGCGCGGCTTGGCGCCGGCCCGGTGCTGCGGATGTGGCGGTCGGCGCTGATGTTCTTCTCCCGCTGGTGGCAGCTGGAGTCGCTGTACCGGGCCAACGCCAAGTACCGCCCGATCTGGGAGCCGCGCTTCCTGCTGTTCGAGAAGAGTTCGCAGCTGCCGCGGATCGGCCTGGCGAGCGCGCGGGCCGAGGGGTTCATCGTCGCCCCGGCGCCGCTGGCCCGGCTGCGCAGGGACGGCTGAGGCCGCCCTCCCACCCCTCCTCCAGGGCCCCCGGCGCGTGTGCGCCGGGGGCCCTGGCCGTTGTGCGGTGCGGGGTCTTGACCGTTGCGCGGCGCGGTCCCTGGCCGTTGTGGGGTGCGGGGTCTTTGTTACATCCGCATTCGTCCGCCGTTACCCCGCCATTGCCCGTACACCGGCACTATCCGGTCGAGCTGGGGCGACTGGAGCGCGTCGACCGAACGCTCGTACGGTACGCCCGAAAATCCGGCCGCACTGGTCAGAACGGGATCCACGGGCGACGCTTGGTCACCAATGCGCCACCAAAACATGGCGGACGGTGACCAAAAGCGATCGTTCGATGTGCGTTCCTCCGAATCTTCCATAAGACTTCCGTCCGATATCCGCGACCAGGCACTGAGGAGTGTTCGAAATGCGGTACACCAAGAGGGCGTTGGGCGTGATGGCGGCTGCGGCGGTCTGCCTCACCGGGACGCTGGCCGGCACGGCCACGGCCCACGCCGCGCCCGCGCGTCCGACGAGTCTGTACGCGCCCACCGAGCTCGTACTGACCATCGGCAAGGGCCAGACGACCACCAACGCCGCCGTGCAGCGGGCGGTCTCGCTGCGCTGTACGCCCACCCCGGGCGGCGACCACCCGGCACCGGCCGACGCGTGCGCCGAACTCAACGCCGCCCAGGGCGACTTCGCGGCGCTGGTCGACACCCACTCCGGCCGGATCTGCCCGGACCTGTGGAACCCGGTCGTCCTGACCGCCGAGGGCGTCTGGCACGGCCAGCGGGTCTCCTACAGCCACGTGTACCCCAACGCGTGCCGGGCACAGGACGCGAGCCGCTACGTGTTCGCGTTCTGAACACCGCGCAGGTAGCACCGCATCACCGGGAACCGGGTGCGGGTCCACAGCGGACCCGCACCCGGTTCTCGCGTCCGGTGGCCCGCAAGTAGGGTTCCTTGCGGACCCCCGCCGCCGTGAACCCCGAGGTGTTTCGACGTGTCCAGTGCAGACGCAGCCGGTTCCCTGACCGTCGTCGGCGTGGGTGCCGACGGCTGGGCGGGGCTGCCGCCGGCCGCCCGGGAGGCGCTGACGAGGGCCGAGGTGGTGATCGGCGGCGCGCGTCAACTCGCCCTCCTGCCGCCGCAATGCCCGGGGGAACGGGTCGAGTGGCCCTCCCCGCTGCGGCCCGCCGTGCCCGGTCTGCTCGCCCGTCACGCCGGCCGCGAGGTCGCCGTACTGGCCAGCGGTGACCCGATGTTCTTCGGCATCGGCCGGGCCCTGGCCGAGGTCGCCGGGGCGGACCGGCTGCGGGTGCTGCCCCATCCGTCCTCGGTGAGCTACGCCTGCGCCCGGCTGGGCTGGCCGCTGGACGAGACGGAGGTGGTCAGCCTGGTGGGGCGGCCCGCCGCCGCCCTCGCCGCGGCGCTCCACCACGGCCGTCGGCTGCTGGTGCTCAGCGCCGGCGCCGCGACCCCGGCCGAGGTCGCCGCGCTCCTGTGCGACCGGGGCTTCGGCCCCAGCGCGCTCACCGTGCTCGAACAGCTCGGCGGCCCCGCCGAACGCCGCGTCGAGGGCACCGCGCACGACTGGCCGCACCCGCCCGGCGATCCGCTCAACGTCATCGCCCTGGAGTGCCGGGCCGCCCCCGGCACGCCGCGGCTCTCCCTGGTCCCCGGGCTGCCGGACGCGGCGTACGAACACGACGGACAGCTCACCAAGCGCCACGTGCGCGCGGTCACCCTGGCCGCGCTGGCCCCCGCGCCGGGCGAACTGCTGTGGGACGTCGGGGCCGGCTCCGGCAGCGTCGCGGTGGAGTGGATGCGGGCGCACCGCGGTTGCCGGGCGGTGGCGGTCGAACGGGACCCGGTGCGGGCGGCCCGCGCCGAGCGCAACGCCGAGGCCCTCGGCGTGCCCGGGCTGCGGGTGGTCGTCGGCCCGGCGCCGCGGGCGCTGGACGGGCTCCCGGCGCCGGACGCGGTCTTCGTCGGCGGCGGCGCGACCGTGGACGGGCTGCTGGCCGCCTGCTGGTCGGCGCTGCGCCCGGGCGGGCGGCTGGTCTCCAACGCGGTCACCGTGGAGTCCGAGGCCGTCCTCGCCGCCTGGCACCGCGAGCACGGCGGCGACCTGGTCCGTATCGCGGTCGCCTCGGCGGCCCCGGTGGGCGGCTTCACCGGCTGGCGCCCGGCGATGCCGGTGACCCAGTGGGCGGTCACCAAGCGCTGACGCGCCCGTCCCCGAACCCGTCCGGCACGGCCGTCCGGGTGAATCGGTCCTCCTGAGAAAACCGCAGGTCAGCGCCGTGCTACCGCTGCCGATAACCGTTGCCAGTGCAGTCTTTGGATCTCCCGCCGATTCACGGTTGACTGCATGGGGGCCGGGCGCGCGAAGGCGCCCGGGTACCCGTGGTACGGACAGCACGGGCCGGTGCACTGCGGCGAAGGGGAACGGACACGGGATGAGTGCCGAGACGCACCACGGCGACGGGCACGCGCACGCCGACGGCAAGCAGCACGGGGCCGCCCACGACCACGATCACGGGCACGGCGGCCACTCGCACGGGGTCGCCGCCGACGCCGACCGGCGCTGGCTGACCATCGCGCTCGCCCTGATCGTGGTCTACATGGCGGCCGAAGTGGTGGTCGGGCTGCTGGCCCACTCGCTCGCGCTGCTGTCGGACGCGGCGCACATGCTCACCGACGCCGCCTCCATCGTGCTGGCCCTGGTCGCCATGCGGCTCTCCGCCCGCCCCGCCCGCGGCGGCTTCACCTACGGCCTCAAACGCGCCGAGATCCTCTCCGCGCAGGCCAACGGCATCACCCTGCTGCTGCTGTCGGTGTGGCTGGGGTACGAGGCGGTGCGCCGGCTGATCTCGCCGCCCGCCGTCACCGGCGGTCCGGTGCTGGTGACCGCGCTCGTCGGGGTGGTGGTCAACGTGGCCGCCGCGTGGTGCATCTCCCGCGCCAACCGCACCTCGCTCAACGTCGAGGGCGCCTTCCAGCACATCCTCACCGACCTGTACGGCTTCATCGCCACCGCGGTGGCCGGTCTGGTGGTGCTGACCACCGGGTTCTCCCGGGCGGACGCGATCGCCTCGCTGGTCGTGGTGGTGCTGATGCTCAAGGCGGGCACCGGGCTGGTGCGCGAGTCGGGCCGGATCTTCCTGGAGGCGGCGCCGGCCGGCATCGACCCGGACGCGCTCGGCGACCGCCTGGTCTCCCGGCCCAACGTCGTCGAGGTGCACGACCTGCACGTCTGGCAGATCACCTCCGGCCAGCCCGCGCTCTCCGCGCACATCCTGGTGGAGCCGGACGAGGACTGCCACGCGGTGCGCCGCGACATGGAGGACGTGCTGCGTGAGGAGTACGGCATCACGCACGCCACGCTCCAGGTCGACCACGCCCCCGAGCAGATCCTCGCGCTGATCCCGCCCGGCGCCCGCCACGCCGACGGGGGCGACGGCGGCCACTGCGCCGACGCGCACGGCCCCGTCCACCGCGACGAGCCCCACGAGCACTGATCACGGCCGGCCGGCCTCGCGCCGCTCCCCGGTGCCCAGTTCGAACCAGACCGACTTGCGTTCCCCGCGCGGCTCCCACCCCCAGCGGTCGGCGACGGCGTCCACCACCCGCAGCCCGCGGCCGAGCAGCGAGGCGCTGCCGACCGCCGGCCGCGGCGGCAGCGGCCGGTGGTGGCTGTGGTCGAGGACGTCGACGCGGAGGGTGCCCGGGGTGTGGCGGGCGCACAGTTCGACCGGGCCCTCGGTGTGCTGGACGGCGTTGGCGAGGAGTTCACCGGTGAGCAGTGCGGCGTCCGGGCCGACGGCGGACAAGCCCCAGTGGGCCAGTTCCCGGTCGAGGGCGTGCCGGGCGCGGTGGGCGCCGCGCAGGTCGCCGGGGGCGATCCGCCAGTCGGCGCGGCGGCCGGCCGCGGGCCGCGGGCACCCCCCGGGGTGGTGCCGGCGCACCAGCAGCACCGCGACGTCGTCGCGTTCCGCCATGGACGCCGCCGCGGCGGTGACGTGGTCGGCGAGGAGTTCCAGCTCCTGGCGCGGGTCGTCGGGCGAGCCGGTGCCGCTCCAGCCGGCGAGCACCCGCAGCAGCTGCTCGACGGATGCGTCGTAGGAGACGGAACGGCGCTCCACCAGGCCGTCGGTGTAGAGCAACAGCCCCGCGCCGGGCGGCAGTTCGACCTCGTGGACCGGGTATTCCTGCCGGGCCTCGCAGCCCAGCGGGAGGCCGCCGGCCGCCTGCACCTCGTCCACCGCGCCGCCGGCCTGGATGCGCACCGGGTAGGGGTGGCCGGCCCGGACCACCCGGGCGCGGTCGGCCTCGCCGTCGATCTCCACGTAGGCGGCGGTGGCGAAGAGTTCGGTGTCCAGGGCGCACAGCATGGTGTTGGTGCGCGACATCACCGTGGCCGGGTCGTGGCCCTCGGCGGCGTAGGCGCGCAGCGCGGTGCGGACCTGGCCCATCACGGCGGCGGCCTGGACGCTGTGGCCCTGGACGTCACCGATGACCACCCCGACCCGGCCGTCGGCGAGCGGCAGGATGTCGTACCAGTCGCCGCCGACGTCGAGCCCCGCGGTGCCGGGCAGGTAGCGCACCGCGACCGCGAGGCCGGGCAGGTCGGGGAGCGAACGGGGCAGCATCATGCGTTGCAGCTCGGTCATCTGGCGGCGGCGTTCGTCGGACAGCCGGGCGCGGGCGAGGGATTGGGCCAAAATCCCGGAGAGCGCGGTGGCCTGGGCCTCGTCGTCCTCGGTGAAGTGGCGTGGCGCGTCGTAGGAGATGACACAGGTGCCGACGACCGCGTGGCCGGCGGTGAGCGGCAGCACGGCCCAGGCGTGGTGGCGTGGTTCGGGCAGGGCGCCGGTGCCGGGGAAGGCGGCGAGGTAGCGGCGGCGGGAGGTGATGAACAGCGGGCGGCCGGAGGCGAGCGCGGCGGTCAGCGGGGTGGTGGCGTCGAGCCGGCCGATCTCGCCGAGGCGGCGCATGCCGTCGGCGGAGTAGCCGCGGGCGCCGGCGAGCCGCAGCCGGCCGTGCTGTTCGACGTGGAGGGCGAGGGCGCTGGCGCCGAGGGCGGGCAGCACGATGCCGGTCATGGTGTCGACCACGTCGCGGGTGGTGCTGCCGGCGGTGAAGGCGCGGGTGGTGGTGAGGACGAATTCGCGGCGTTCCCGCTCGCGGCGCTGGCGTTCGCGTTCCCGGCGCTGGCGTTCGCGTTCGTCGGTGCGGTCCTGGGCGACGCCGACCATGCGGGTGGACCGGCCCTCGCGGTCGTCGAGGACGTGGCCCTTGGCGGTGAGCCAGCGCAGGACGCCGTCGGGGCGGACGATGCGGTAGTCGACGGCGAACTCGCCGGTGCGCCGGCTGTCGGCGACGGCCCGTTCCACCCGGGGCCGGTCGGCGGGGTGGACGGCCTCGAAGAAGGTCTCGATGCGTTCGTCGAACTCCTTGGGGTCCAGGCCGAACAGGCGGCACAGCCGTTCGTCCCACAGCACCGAGCCGGTGGTCATGTCCCAGTCGAAGGCGCCGATGTCGGCGCTGCTCATGGCGAGTTCGAGGCGGGCGGCGCGGGTGGCGCCGGCGACCCGGCGCAGCGCGAGGTCGAGTGCGGGTCCGACCGAGGGGGCGGGGAGGGGTTCGGGGGCGAGGAGCCGGTCGATCCGGTGGGCGCAGACCGCGGCCACCGCTTCGATGGCCGCCGTCCCGTCCTGGTCCGGCGGCGCTGTGGTGGGGCGGACGATCAGCAGCGCGCCGAGGCAGCGTCCGTCGGTGAGCAGCGGGAAGGCGACCGAGGAGGACCGCGCGGGGTCCTGGGCGTGGGCGGGGTGGCGGGTGCGGACGGCGGTGGCGGCCGGGTGCGGGGCGTCGGCGGGGAGCGGTTCGGGCTCGGCGGTGGCCCTGGCGCCGGCCCCGGTGCCGGCGGCGGGGCGCAGGGTGGCGTCGTCCGCGGTGAGGTAGAGCACGGCGCCGGTGGCCCCCGCGTCGGTGAGCCCGGCGGACATCGCCTCGGTGACCAGGGTCGCCAGATCGGGTGAGGTGAGGAGGCGGGCGAGGGCGCCGGCCCGGCGGGCGCACGACGAGCGGGCGCCGCGCCGCCGGCCGGTGGGCCCGCGGGCCGGCCCGGCCTCCGCGTCCGTCTGCGCCGCCATCGCTGCCCTTTCCGAACGATGCCGCATAACAATTTTGCGCGCTTTTGTCCAGTCTCTCATCCGGAGCCGGGGAGGGACACGGAACGCAGGGGGCGCGAGTGACAACGGAGAGTGGTGAGGAGCGCGTGAGAGGGGCGCGCGACACCCAGCCGGGCGCACGGCGGCGCCCCGGGGGCGGGGGATGCGTCGGAGCCACAGTTCAAGGCGCACCGGATGTGCGCCTTGAGCTGCGACTACCCCCGATACCAGGCACCCGAGGGCCTCCGTGACGAACCGGGGACCATCAGTTGCCGTTGGCTCGATCCTGATCCACGGGCCGATACCTTGTCAAGTATACTTTCACCCGTCCGCGTTGCCCTGATCAGCCAAGTCCCGTGCCCACGCGAGCAGTTCCGGCCGGTGCGCACGGGCCGCGACGTGCTGCGGCTCTTGCCGGAGCCTGACCGGCGCTGCCACAGTAGGAGCCAAGATCAAGGAGCGCGCAGTGTCACCCGGCGTGATCATGACCGGTCGTCAGATACCGTGCGGGGTGGCCCGTGACGCACGGAGGAGACCGGTGCCGGCCCCGCACCGCCGGAAGAGAGCGACCGCCGAATGAGCATGCGCAAGCCCGCCGACGAGCGTGCCCGGCGCATCGCCCGTCGGCTGCGCGCCCTCTTCGCCGACGTCCACCCGGCCGGCCGCGGCCCCTGGACGCCGCAGGAGGTCGCCGAGTCCTGCCGTCTTCCGCTGGCCGAGGTCGAACGGCTGCTGACCGGCGCGGAGTTGGCCGACGAGGCGGCGGTCGGCGCGGTGGCCCGGCACTTCCGGGTGGCCGAGGAGTGGCTGACCGCGCCGGAGGACGCCCCGCTGATCGGCACCGCCCAGCGCCTCGCCCGCCGGCTCAACCTGCTCTTCTCCGACATCTACCCGGCCGGCCGCGGCCCCTGGACACACCAGGAGGTGGCCGAGGCGGCCGGGGTGCCGGTGGAGGAGATCCGCCGGATGTGCGCGGCGGTGCCGCCGGCCGGCGACGCCTTCGCCGCCCGCCTCGACCAGTTGTGCCTGCGGATATCCCCGGCGACCGGCCGCCCCTACTCCAACCGCGAGGTGGGCGCGGCGGTCGGCAAGTCGGGGCAGTACATCGGCAACCTGCGGGCCGGGCTCAACGAACCCGGGCTGCCGGTGGCCACCGCGCTGGCCCACTTCTTCGACGTCGGCCTGCCCTACTTCGTGCACGGCCCGGTGCGTCCGGTGGCCCAGCACTTCCTGGTGGCCGAGGTCTACCTGACCGCGGAGGACGACTCGCCCGCGGTGCGGGAGATCGAGGACTCGCTGCGGATGCTGATCGCGCTGCGCGACGAGCGGGTCCAGCGCGTGGTGGGCCGGGTGCTCAACAAGCGCTGGCCGGGCTGACGGAGAACGCGGGCGCCGGACCGGCGCCCACGGACCGGCGCGGGCGTCCCGCGCGGACGCCGCACCGGGGCGGGACATTCCGGACCGGGTGGGCGGAGCGCAGCCGCGCGGCCACGCGTTGTCAGTGACGGCCACTACGATCGGCGTCAACGCCGCTGCGAACCGACCGGGCCATGTGACGCGCTACAGGAGGGGACTGATGGGCATCAGCAGCGACCGGCGCCGAGCCCGTAAGTACATACGCGAGAAACTCGCCCTCCCCCAGGGCCGCCCGCTCACGCTCGCCGACCTCGTCGACGCGGTCGGCGCGGCCCGGAGCGGCAAGCCGATCGAGATCGTCCGGCGCAGACTCGCCCCCCGGGTCACCGGGTTCTGCGCGGTCCAGCCCGACCGGGACGTCATCGTGGTCGACGAGACCGCGCCGCCGTTCCTCCAGATCGTCATCGTCTGCCATGAGTTGTTCCATCTGCTCCACGACGACGCGCCGCCCGACGACGGCCCGATCGACCAGGAGACCGCCCGGGCCCTCATGCCCGGCCTCGGGGCGGACATGGTGGAGATGGTGCTGCTCGGCCGCTGCCTGGCCGGCGCGGAGGACCACGACGCGGTGGAGCGCCTGGCCGAGATCGGGGGCACCGAGCTGATGCAGATGCTCGACCTGACCCCGGGCCGGGCCGCCACCGGCGCCTACACCTGGGCGCTGGAGAACCGGAGGCCAGGTGTCTGAGCGGACGGCCGACGTGCTCTACCTGGTGATCGCCGTCCTCGGCATCGCCAGCGCCGGGATCAAGGTGGCCGCGCTGCGCCGTGGCTTCTCGCTCTCGGTGCTGGTGATCACCTCCTCCCTGATCACCGGGGTCTCCGCGTTCTTCGTGCAGGCCCCGGTGGTCTACCGGACGCTGGACGGCGCGGCCGGGCGCATCGGCTTCGCCTCGCTGATCGTCTACTCGTGCATCGTGCTGTACGGCGCCCACGGCCACATGCTGGCGGTGGTCTGGGCCGCCGAGGTCGGGCACACCCCGGTGCCCCGGGTGCGCATCGTGGTCCACCTGGTCAGCTACGCGGTGATCCTGGCGGCGATGTGGGCGGCGTTCTGGCGCACCCGGGGCGGCGGTCCGGAACGGCCGCTGGCGTTCAACGTCAGCCACGCCGACGACCCGGACACCGTCGTCTTCCTGGTGGTCTTCATGGCCGGGCTGTCGTACTCGATGCTCTCCGCCGCCTGGGAGTGCCGCCGGGGCGCCCGTACCGACAACCCCCGGCTGCGCAGGGGGCTGCGACACATCAGCGTGGCCTCGCTCTTCATCTTCGGGTACGTGGTCTTCGCCGGCCCGTCGCTGGCCTGCGCGGCGGCCGGCCACCACCAACTGGACGTGCTGACGGACGTGGGCTCGCTGTCCGGGACGGTGGGGGCGGTCATCCTCAACTGGGGGATGTCCGGCTCCACGGTGCAGACCTGGTGGCGGGACCGCCGTGACTACCGGCGGCTGCGGGTGCTGTGGGAGACGGCGGTGGGCGGCGCGGAACGCACGGTGGCGCTCGCCCCGCCCGGCCGGCTGGTGGAGCGCTGGTCGCTGCTGAGCGCCGGGGCGTGGCTGCTGCTGCGGCGGCTGGCCGACATCTGCGACGCGGAGCGGGCGTTGTCCCCGTGGATGAACCCGCGGCTGGCGGTGGTGGCCGAAGAGGCGGGCCGGCGGCGCCGGTTGCCGCCCGAGGAGGTGCGGGCGCTGGCGTCGGCGGCCATGCTGCTGGACGCCGTCGAACGCAAGGGGCGGGGCGAACCGCCCGGCTACCGGGCCACGCCGCGCCCCGCCGACGTGGCCCCGGAGCGCGAACGCGCCCATCTGGTACGGGTGGCGCGGGCGCTCGGCCATCCGCTGGTACGGGAGGTGCTGGCCGAGCGGCGCAACGAGACCGGCCCGGCCGTCCAGAGCTGACGTATCGTCAGTTCGGCGCGGACCACAGCGCTCTGGCCACCCGCCACACCGTGTCGGGCCGGGAGAGCAGCCTCGGGTGGGCGCGCATGTTCACCACGTCCAGGAAGCGGCGGTGCGTCTCCTGGTCGGTGACGGTGGCCCGGACCAGCAGGGTGCTGTACCACTGGCTGATCCGGTAGCCGGGCGGGTAGGGGCCGGGCACGTGCGGCTGGGCGAGGTCGCCGAGGGTGGACAGCGACCAGGCGGCGTCCACCACCACCCGTATCCGCCGGAAGTACCCCAGGGCCGGCTCCCCGGGCGCCGCCCCCGAGCGCAGGTACGCCGACAGGCAGGAGGCGTGCAGCGCCGCCGAGGACATCCCCTGCCCGTAGACGGGGTTGAAGGCGGCCACCGCGTCCCCGGCCGCCACCAGCCCGCCGGGGAAGCGGTCCAGCGCGGTGAACTCCCGGCGGCGGCTGTCCGGGGTCCGGTGCACCGCCACGTCGCCGAGCATCTCGCACTCGGCGGCGACCGTGCGGAACGGCGCCGCGGCGGCCCGCGCGAGGCGGTCGCGGAACTCGTCGGGGTCCTTGCCGGGCCGGCCGTCCGCGTAGGCGCCGATCATCACCATCCACCGGCCGCCCTCCACCTCGGCCATGGCGTTGCCGTCCCGCTGCGCCTCGCCCGGGCGCGGCGGGCTGACCACGGAGGCGGCGATCTTGACGCCGGGGAGTTCGGCGCCGCGGCGGAAGTACGCGGTGGCGTACCCCAGGTCGATCGGCATGCGCCGCACCGGCGGGGCCGGCCACCCCGCCTCGGTGAGCCAGGCGCCGAGCCGGCTGGCCCGGCCGGTGGCGTCCACCACGAAGTCGGCGGTGAGTTCCGCCCGGCCGCCGTCGGCGGTGCGGTAGCCGACGCCGGTGACCCGGCCGCCGGTGAGGACGAGCCGGTCGGCCCGGCCGCGCACGGTACGGACGTTGGGCAGCGCCAGCACGCGGCGGCGGATCCGGTGCTCGATGAAGGGGCGGGTGGCGCCGATCATCTCGTGGCCGGGCACCGGTACCTTGAGCGCCCCGTCCACGTACGAGTGAAATTCGGTGCCCTGGGCGTGGACGGCGCCGTCGGCCACCAGCGCGGCGGTGAGCCCCGGGAACCATCGCTCCAGTTGTATACGCCCCATGTCGAGCAGGACGTGGAGCTGGACGCCCTGCGGTGCGCCGGGACGCAACGCGCCGTCCGCCGCCATGTCATCCGGTTCGAGGACCGCCACGTCCTCGGTGTGTTCGGCCAGCACCCGTGCCGCCAGCAGTCCCGCGATGCTCGACCCCAGTACGACAGCTTGCCGCATCCGTCACTCCCCACCGATGGTCCCGTCGGAACCCCCAGGGCCCGCACACCCTACGATCATCCCCATGAACGCGTGGAACCAGGCTCTCGACGCCGCCGGCCTTCGTGACCCCGGCATCCGTTCCGACTTCGGCGCACAGCGCCAAGTGGTCGCCCGGTTCCGCCGTACCTCGTACCTGGCCGCGCGGCTGCTGCTGCCCAGGGCGCTGGTGCCCCACGTCATCGCCGCCACCGCCTTCATGCACCACGGCGACAACCTGCTGGACAGCGGCCCGCCGCAGGAACGTCCCGCCGCCTACGCGGCCTGGCGCGACCAGGTGCGGGCCGCGCTGGCCACCGGGGAGAGCGCCGACCCGCTGATCCGCACCCTGCTGGCCACCGTGGCGGCCCATCCCCGGCTGCGCGACCACGTCGAACACTATCTCCAAACGGCCACCGCTGAACTGGAGTTCGCCGGTTTCGACACCGAGGCGGACTACCAGGCGTACGTCGACGCCTACTCGCTCCCCGCCTTCATGCTGGTGGCCTGCCTGCTGGCGCCCGAGGACGACCCGGACGGCTACCGCGCCGCCTGCCGCACCTACATCGACGGCAGCCAGCGCCTGGACTTCGTCAACGACCTCGCCGAAGACCTGCGGGCCGGCCGCCTCGCCGTACCGCGCGAGACCCTTCAGCGCTTCTCGGTCACCCCCGAGGACCTGGCCGCCGGCCGCGACCTCCCCGCGGTACGCGAGCTGTTGCGCCATCTGCTGGAGCAGGCCCGCACCACCCTGCGCTCCGCCCGTCCCCTCACCACCCTCGCCGTACCCGGCGGCCGGCCCCTGGTCTCCGCCCTGATCGACGTCGAACTCCTCACCGCCGACGCCGCCGAAGCCAAGGGCCCCGCCCTGCTGAGCGGCTCCGCGAGCCCGCCCCTGCCCGGCGCCCTGCGCGTCCTGTGGCGCGAACGCCGCCGGGCCCGCGCCCTGCGCTGACCGCGCCCGCGGGGCGGGGGGCGGGCGTCTACGTCCCGTGAGCGTCATGGCTGGCGGGCGGGGGTACGGTTCTGTGTGTCGAAGGCCGGAACGGAGAACCAGCATGCCGCAGCACGCTGACGAGCACACTGGCGCACGGCTGGCGCGCTACCGCAAGCAGCGAGGTCTCACGCAACAAGGCCTGGCGATGCGCGCCCACATCTCGAAATCCCTGCTCTCCAAGGTCGAGGCCGGGCACAAGCCCGCCTCCCCCGCGCTGATCGCTGCATGTGCGCGGGCCCTGAGCGTCACCACCTCCGACCTCCTGGGCCAGCCCTACGTCGAGGAACTGCGCCGTGACCGCATGGACGACCTTGTTCAACCCATCCGTATCGGCATGGAGAACTGGGACGTTCCCCTGGATTGGGACACGCCGCCTCGGCCGGTCCCCCTCATCCGCGCGGACATCCAACGCGCCCTCGATCAGCGCCGTGAGGCCGATTACGTACCCATGGCCCGTGATCTGCCCGCCCTGATCGATGAGACCGTGCACGCCGTCCACACCACCGACGGCGAAGCGCGCAGGCTGGCACACGAGTGCCTGGCCGGGGCGTTCCGCTGCGTGTTCACCCTGGCCTGGAGCTTCGGATACATCGACCTGGCAACGGTCGCCCTCGACCGGATCGCCATCTGCGCCCCGCCGGCCGACGAGCCCGGCCTGGCCGCCATCCACGCTTATTTGCGGGCGCAGACGGTCCTGTCGTCGGGCCGGTACGACGTCGGGCTGAGGGTGGTCGACCGGGCGCTGCGCGAGCTCGACGGGCAGGATGCGCGTCGGCCGCAAAGCATCGACGCGCTGCGTGGAAGCCTGCATCTGCGGGCCGCGGTCCTCTCCGGCCGGGCGAAGGACCAGGACTCCGCGCAGGCTCGCCTGGCCGAAGCCGCGGCGATCGCCGAGCGGACGGGCGAGCTTCCCGACTACGGACTGACCTGGGGCACACCGAACGTGGGCGTGCACGCGGTGGCGATCGCCTCCGAGTTGGAACAATGGGACCAGGCGATCCGCCTGGCGGAGAACGTACGGATCCCGGCCGGCTGGTCGAGGTCCAGGTCCGGGCATCACTGGATGGACCTGGGACGGGTGCACGCGTGGGCCGGGCATCCGGACAAAGCGTTGGCCTGCCTGCTGCGAGCGCGCAAGATCGCGCCTCAGCAGACCAGATATCACCCGACGGTGCGCGAGACGGTACTGATGCTGAAGCGGCGTGAGCGGATCCGCAGCAGTTCGTTGGCGCACTACGCGGAGTGGGTGGGGGTCTAGCACGGTTTGATGGTGGGGAGTTGCACCGTTCGGTGAAACTCGCCCTCCCGCCCCATCGGCACGCTGTGACCAACACAACACGCAGCGTCCATGGAGCCGCCCATGACGATCAGAGCAACCGCACCGCCCCTGGCGTTCGTCTACGACCGGCACTTGGCCGGCAACAAGGCCCTGCTCACCATGCGGGCCAGAACCTGCGCCGCCTACGCCGACGACCAAGGCTGGGACGTCGGCGGCTGGTTCGTGGACACCGGCGACGCGGCGTTGCTGCTCAACCAACGTCCCAACTTCGAGCGGCTGATGCGCGCCATCGCGGCGGCCGACAAGGAACGCGTCCGCGTGTGCCTAGTTCTCGACTGGGACCGGATCAGCAACGACCGGGCGAAGCGTGACATCCTCGTGCGGCGGCTCGTGGGGCTCGGTGCACGGGTGGAGACATGTTTCGGTGAACGCGTCACGCCGGACGACCACCGGAAGTCGGTGAGCAATCCGACTGGGGTGCCGCGGCACCTCCCCGCCCCGGGGAGGGACGCACTCGGCGTCCCGCTTACGGGCGGGTGGACCGGGTGAACGTATGTTCGTGGCACCGGGGCCCGGGGCCGGACCTCGTTCTCGTCGGCTTCGAGCAGGGGGCGACGATCACCGGGCCGTCCTACTACGCCTGCCTCGACTGCCGAACCGAGCTGGGGCTGATCCCACTCACGGATCTTCCCTTCAAGGACGGGATCCCGCGGACGCGCCCGGGGATGGCATGGGCCTTCCCGCCAGCACCGCGAGCCGTCCCGATCAAACGTCCTGACTGAGCCAACTGCCGTACGGCGCTGGGGATTCCTTGCGCAGGTGGACCTCAGCGTCCGTACCGGGCCCGCACCCGCATGACTGGACCGGGCTCAGCACGTCCGTATCGCACCCGCTCCGGTGCCGCCACATCTGTCAAGGATCCGCGGCACCGGAGCGGCAACCTCCGAAGGAGATCGGAATGAGCGTACAACCGAACGTCCCCGGGACGGCCGCCGCTCCGGCCGGGGCCCGCAACATCCTCACTGAGCGGGAGTTCGACGCCGTCCGCGCGACCGCGCTCGGCAACAACCCCGGCATGACCGAGGACATGGCCGGCCGCATCGTCACCGAGGGGATCAAATTCGTCGTAGCCGCCGCCAACTTCCCCGGCGTCCCCCTGGCGCCCAGCCGCGTCGTGGACGAGGGATGGCACGCTCTGATCCTCCACACCCGCCTGTACGCCGCGCTGTGTGACCGCTTCGGCCCGTTCGTCCACCACTCGCCCGGGTACGACCCTACGTTCTACGACCCGGACATCCTGTCCCGCACACAGGCCCGGATCCGCAGCGTGGGGTTCGACATCGACACGGACCTGTGGCGCAGCCCGGCGGACGGCACCATTCCGGTCGCGGCCAATTGCCAGCACTCCGAAGAGCGCGCGATCGAGCCCATGCCCGAGCCGCGAGACCCCCGCAAGGAGAACGCTCGGGCCGTACCCTGGCCGGAACGACAGGAGGCATTCCATGGGCTGGGTCGATCCGAAGTACGCGGCAACGGTCGAGGCCATCCACCGGCATCGGGCCACCACGCCGCGCGTGTCGTGCGGGCCCTGCCAAGGGCGCGGCACCCGGTTTCTTGCCGATCCTTCCGGCGGCACCGAGGTGACGTGTCCGAGCTGTCACGGTGACGGCACTCGCCCCGCGCCGTTCCGCGGGTTTCTGACGGCCTGAGAAGCGGCGCCGCCCCCCTTGGCCCACCGGGTGTCCACGCCGCGGACGAGCCGGAGGCCAGGGGCGGGCGCACCGCGCTCAGCGACCGCGTTCCGCCGGCACGTCCAGCGTCGGGTTGCGGTCGAAGAAGCCGGTGGGCTTCAGGGTGAAGCCGCAGTGGTCGACCGGCATCACGGGCCAGTCCTCGGGGCGGGGGAGGTGGGTGGGGCCGAAGGTGTGCCACAGGGTCAGTTGGGTGTTGTCCAGGGGTTCGCCGGCGGTGGTCCACCGAGGAAGTCCCGCGCCGCCGGGGTGTTGGTTGGGGTAGTCGCCGGCCGGGTAGCGGCGGGTGGGGTGGTGGCGGGTGATCCAGAGGTGTTTGGTGGCGTAGGCCATGCGGCGGGCGACCGGGGAGCCGGGACGGGCCAGTAGGACCGGGCCGGGTTGGGGGATGAGGGTGTAGGCGGCGGGTTGTCCGTCGCGGCCGGGTGAGGCGGGGTTGGTGATGCGCCAGCGGCGTCCGGCGAGCGGGTCGGCGAGGCGTCCGGCGTGAGCGGAGTCGGTGATCGGGGTGGCGCGGATCGTGAAGGCGTTGCCGTTGGGGTTGCCGGGGCCTTCCGGCAGCGGTACGACGTCGACCTCCTCGACGGTGTTGGCGGGGCCGTCCACCGCCGCGTCCAGCCTTACGCAGAACAGGTGTTGGTGGTAGGGGGCGAGGAGGCCGGGGGCGAGTTCGGTGCCGTGGGGCGAGCCGGTGCCCGGTTCGACGGCGCTGGTCTGCACGATGCCGGTGGACTTGGCCTCGAAGGCGATGGTGCCGTCCTGGTGGAAGTACCAGTAGAAGGCGTAGTCGTAGTTGCCGACGGTGGCGATGAAGGAGACGACCAGGCGGCGGGCGCGGCGGGACTCGGCGCGCATGTCGTTGAAGATGTCGGTGTGTTTCCACAGCAGGCCGATGTCTTCTTCGTGGACGCAGACGGCGTTGGGCAGGGTCTGCGGGCGGCCGTGGTCGTCGGCGAGGACGGCGTCGAGGTAGCGGATCTCGCCGAGGCAGTCGCAGCCGAGGCGCAGCGCGTTGGCGTTGCGGCCGAGGGAGTATTCGCCGGCGTCCAGGAAGGAGACCCAGTTGCGTACCGGGTCGGGGTCGCCGTAGACCACGGCCATCTCGGCGAGTGAGGCGCGGTGGAGCACGGAGCGTCGGCGGTCGCCGTCGCGCAGGGTGATCTGGTGGAGGACGAGTCCCTCGCGGGCGTTGAAGTCGATGCGTAAGTGCCAGCCCTGCCAGGTCAGTTGGTTGCCGTCGAGGTGGAAGGAGGGGCCGTCGGGCTGGCGGATCTCCAGTGGTTCGAGGTCGGTGCGGGGCGGTCCGTTGAACTCCGGTTCGTAGCGGTCGCATCGGGGCGGCAGTGGTACGGCGCCGGTGTCGATCAGCCGGATCACGCGGCGTTCGATCAGGTCGACGTCGGCGACGAGGCCGCCGACCGGGTGGGACCACGGGTTGTCGGTGGCCGAGCAGCGCATCCAGGTCAGCGAGCGCAGCACCCGGTGGCCGGGCGGGGCGGCCGGGTCCGCGCAGCCGGCCGCGAGCGGGGCGCACATGGCGAGGCCGGGGTCGGCGACGCCGCGGTCGGCCATCGCCTTGCGCCAGCCGGGGTCGGCCTTGACCACGGCCTCGACGATGTCGTACTCCTCGAAGGTGAGCGGCGGTTGGCCCTCGGCGGCCGGGTCGAGGTCGCGGTGGCTCAGCAGGACGGAGGCGGTGACGTCCACCAGTGCCTCGGCGGCGGCGCCGGTGGCCGCGTCGAGCAGGGTGACCCGCAGTCGGCGCGGGACCGGGTCGCCGTCCCGGTGGGCGGTGACCGCGTGCCGGTCGGGCTCGTCCAGCAGCACCAGCGGGAAGCGGGTGTCGTCGGTGACCTTCCCGGCCTCGGCCAGGACGCGGCGGGCCGCGGTGATCTCCTCGGCGGTCAGCGGGTCGAGCGGGTGCGGCGCCGGCCGCGCCGCGGCGGTGTGCGGTCCGGCCTGGGGTCGCGGGTGGCAGCAGTCGGTCATGTCGGCTCTTCCGGTACGGGTACGGGTCGCGGGGGCGGTCAGGCGGTACGGTCGGCGGCCTCGGCGGCGCGTTCGAGCTGGAACGCCTCGTTGCCCAGGCCGATGCGGGCGTGCACCCGTGGCCGTACCGCCTTGAGCACGAGGCCGTAGCCGAGGCCGACGACGACGGCCGCGCCGACGACGCCGGGCAGGATCCAGCTCAGCGGCGAGCCGGGGTCGGCGCCGAGCAGCACGCCGAAGTCCTTGACGGTGAAGACGGTGATGGCCAGCAGGGCGAGCCCGGCGAGCGCGGCGCTGACGATCCGGGCGGCCTGGGCCCGGGCGGCGCCGCGGCGGGTGAAGAAGGCGATGACGGAGAAGGAGGCGGCGGCCATCAGCAGGATGATGCCGAGCGCGCCGACGTTGCCCATCCAGGTGAACAGGTGGAGCACCGGCGCGGTGGGGTCGCCGGCCGGGCCGTGGTCGGTGACCGCGAAGACGGCGACCACCACGAGGGAGACGGCCGTTTGCAGCAGTGAGCCGGAGGCGGGGGCGCCGGAGGTGCGGCTGGTGCGGCCGAAGGCGGCCGGCAGCAGCCCCTCGCGGCCCATGGCGAAGGCGTAGCGGGCGACCACGTTGTGGAAGCTGAGCATGGCGGCGAAGATGCCGGTGACGAGGAAGAGTTCCAGCACGTCGGTGAAGCCCGTCCCGAGCCGGGCGTGGCTGAGGGTGAACAGCAGCTCGGAGCCTTGCTTGCGGGCGGCGTCGACGATGTGCGCGGGGCCGGTCGCCACGCCGAGGATCCAGGAGCTGAGGGCGAAGAAGAGGGCGACGAAGGTGACGGTGAGGAACATCGCGCGGGCCACCACGACCTGCGGGCGGCTGGCCTCCTCGGCGTAGACCGGGGCCTGCTCGAAGCCGACGAAGGCGGCGATGGCGAAGCAGAGCGCGGTGCCCAGGCCGGCGCCGCCGAGGGTGGCGGGGTCGAAGGCGTGCAGGGAGAGGCCCTGAGGTCCGGGCGAGGCCAGCCAGCCGGCGTCGAAGACGGCCACCAGCGCCACCTCGATCAGCAGCAGCGCGCCGAGCACCTTGGCGTTGATGTCGATCTTGAGCCAGCCGAGCACCCCGGTGCCGGCGACCGCGGCCAGCGCCGGCACCCACCACGGGAGGGTGGTGTGCAGGTGCTCGGCGAGCAGGGTGGAGATCTCGAAGCCGAAGATGCCGTAGATGCCCACCTGCATGGCGCTGTAGGCGACCAGGGCCACCACCGAGGCGCCGGCGCCCGCGGTGCCGCCCAGGCCGCGGGCGATGTAGGCGTAGAAGGCACCGGCGTTGTGCACGTGCCGGCTCATCTCCGCGTAGCCGAAGCTGAACAGGACGAGGACGACGCCGAGGATGACGAAGAGCAGCGGCTGGCCGACGATGCCCATCACGCCGTAGGTGGTGGGCATGACGCCGGCCACCACCATCAGCGGGGCGCTGGCGGCGAGCACCGACAGCAGGAGTCCGGCCAGCCCGATCCGGTCGGCGCGCAGCCGCCTTCCCTGGCCGAGGTAGGTGCTGATCTCGCTGGTACTGCCGGTCAGCATGGGCTGGTCCTTCCGGGTCGGTCGGAACGGGGGCGGCGTGCCGGGTGGGTGGGCCGCCGGTCAGCCGGGGCCGAGGGCCGCGTCGGCCGCGGCGCGGAACTCGGCGGCCGGGTCCCGGTCCGGGTAGCTCCAGGGGGCATGGGTGACGTGCGGGCCGATGCGGGTGATCAGGGTGGCGGCCTCGGCGAGCCGGCCGGCGTGGTACTTGGCGTGGGCGAGGTAGTTGAGGTCCACCTTGTGCCGGGGGTGGTGGTGGTCCTCGCCGCCCCATTCGAGCCACCAGTCGAAGGCTGCCTTCATCACCTGGCGGGCGCGACGGGTGGTCCAGTGCCCGGAGGCCGCCGGGTCGCCGGCGGCGGCGCCGGCCCGGGCGAGGACCCGGTAGCGCTCGGCGTGGGCGACCACCGGCAGGACGGCCAACGGCGAGTCGGCGGGGGCCTGTTCGGCGGCCCAGGCGGCGAAGTCGTAGACCTCGTGCAGCGGGTCGTCGTGGGCCTCGTGGTGTTCGGCGAGGCAGGCGGCCATCAGGTGGTGGGCGTGGTGGTGTTCCCGGTGGCGGGCGCGGACCTGGTCGAAGGCGCGGGCGCGTTCGTCGTCGGTGCCGGTGCGGCGGGCGAGGATGAGCAGGCCGAGCCAGGGTGAGGGGTCGGCGGGGGCGAGCGTGGCGGCGGTGAGGCAGTGGCGGCGGGCGGTGTCGGGGGTCTCCTTGCCGCGGACGGCCTGGAAGACGGTGGCGCAGGCGAGCAGCGCGGCGGCGTCCGGGCTGTCCGGTTCGGCCAGTTGCCATTCGCGGGCCCACACCGCGCTGGCGTTGCCTTCGCCGAGCACCACCAGGCGGTGGCCGCGGCGGTCCCAGTCCTCGCCGGTCTCGGCGAGCAGGGCGCGTACCTCGGCCCAGCGGCCCCGGGCCAGCGCGTCGCGCACGGTGGCCAGCGGGGTGTCGTCCAGGGCGGGGTCGAGGGCCGGGCCGTCCGCGTGACGCATCCGGCGCCAGGGCGGTGGAGGCGTCATGTGCGGGCTTCCTCCACGGCGTACGTCCCCTCCGGATGCCTGGTCGGGGCGTCCGCTCGGCAGGTGCTCCTCCGGCGACACGCAAGTGGCCGGTGTGGTACGGCGTCACAGCAATGGACCTGTGTGATCACGCACAGCAAAGCGGCCGTGACCGCCGCCGTCAAGACTGGCCGGAGCTTCCTCGCCAACACCTGCCGTAACGTTTACCTAACGCTACGTCAGGCAGCGTGGCGGCTGCGGAACTCCCGCTCGGGGAGGGCCTGTTCGGTCCAGATGGTCTTGCCCGTGGCGGTGTAGCGGGTGCCCCAGCGCTGGGTGAGCTGGGCGACCAGGAAGAGCCCGCGCCCGCCCTCCTCGTCGGTGGCGGCGTGCCGCAGGTGCGGGGAGGTGTGGCCGCCGTCGGAGACCTCGCAGATCAGCGCGGACTCGCGGATCAGCCGCAGCCGCACCGGGCCGACCGCGTGCCGGATGGCGTTGGTGACCAGTTCGCTGACGACGAGTTCGGTGGTGAAGACCAGGTCGTCCAGGCCCCAGTGGCGCAGCCGCTCGCCGGCGAAGGCACGGGCGTCCTGCACCGCGGCGGGCCGGGTGGCCAGCTCGCACTCGGCGATCCGCTCCGGGTCGAGCGCGCGGGTGCGCACCAGCAGCAGCGCGGCGTCGTCCCGGGGCGGGCCAGCCGGCAGGATGGCCAGCGCCTCGTCGCACAACTCCTCCAGCGGGCGCCGGTTGTCGGCCAGGACGGCGGCCAGGCGGCCGAGGCCGATGTCCGGGTCGCGTTCGTGGGCCTGCACCAGGCCGTCGGTGAAGAGCGCCAGCAGGCTGCCTTCGGGCAGGTGCACGGTGGCGGTCTCGAAGGGCAGCCCGCCCAGGCCGAGCGGTGGTCCGGCGGGGAGTTCAGGGAAGGTGACCTTGCCCTCCGGGTCCACCACGGCGGGCAGCGGATGGCCGGCCCGGGCCAGGCAGCAGCGTCCGGAGACCGGGTCGTAGACGGCGTACAGCAACGTCATGCCGGCCGGTTCGGCCTCCTCGGCGGCGTCGTCCGGGCCGCCGGGGGCGTCGGTCTGCTGGATCTGGTCGTCGAGGCGGGACAGCAACTCGTCGGGCGCCAGGTCGAGTTGGGCCAGCGCCCGGACCGTGGTGCGCAGCCGGCCCATGGTGGCCGCCGCCTGGAGGCCGTGGCCGACCACATCGCCGACGACCAGCCCGACCCGGGTGCTGGACAGCGGGATCACGTCGAACCAGTCGCCGCCCACCCCGAACCGGCTGTCGGCGGGCAGGTAACGGTGGGCCACCTCGACCGCGGTGCGGCAGGGCACGTGCCGGGGCAGCAGGTTGCGCTGGAGGGTGAGGGCGGCGGCGTGTTCGCGGGTGTAGCGGCGGGCGTTGTCGAAGCAGACGGCGGTGCGGGCGGCGAGTTCGTCGGCGAGCGCCAGCTCACCGACGTCGAACGGGTCGCGTTCGCGTTCCCGGCACCAGGTGACCAGCCCCATGGTGGAGCCGCGGGCGCGCAACGGCACGTAGAGCCGGGCGCCGCCGGCCGGGTCGCCGGGGGGCGCGGTGCGCACCGGGGGGTCCATGATGGCCCGGCCGGAGGCGAGGCTGCGGGCCTGCGGGGAGGAGGGCGGGTAGTCCACCGGGGTGCGCGGGGTACCGGGTCCGGCGCGGCCGGGCTCCTCGATCCGGACCAGCCGCCGGCCGGCCGCCCCGCCGGGTCCGGGTTCCCGGCCGTCCAGCACCGGCTCGACCACCTCCACGAGCACGCTGTCGGCGAACTGCGGTACGCACACCGCGGCCAGCTCCCGGGCGGTGTCGGCCACTTCCAGGGAGTTGCCGATCCGGGCCCCGGCGCGCACCAGCAGCCCGAGCCGCTGCTGGGCCCGGTAGCGGTCGGTGATGTCGACGGACTCCTCGCACACCCCGAGCGGTTCGCCCCGGGCGTCCAGCAGCCGGTAGTACGAGCAGGACCAGACGCACTCGTGCTCCGGGTCGGCCGGGGTGCGCCCCCGGTAGTGCAGGTCGACCACGGGTTCGCCGCCTTCGAGGACCTGGCGCATCAGCTCCTCCAGGCTCTCCGGGTGCTCCGGGGAGATCACCCGGCCTTCGGGGAAGAGTTCGTCGGCGCCCTGGTCGGCGAATTGGGCCAGCGGTCCGCCGAGTTCCTGCCAGGCCGCCGCGTTGGCCCACACGATGCGCAGATCGGTGTTGTAGATGCTCAGCCCGACCGGCGACTGGGTGGCCAGGCCGCGCAGCATCGCCTGGGTGCCCTCCCACTGGCGCAGCGCGCACAGCTCGGCGGCGACGAGTACGGCGGCGGCGCCGTGCCCGGACTCGGCGAGCGGGCAGACGGCCATGGCGATGCGGACCGCGCGGCCGTCCCGGTGGCGCAGTTCCAGCGCGCCGCTGCGGACCGTGCCGTCGCCGAGGAGGCCGTCCGGCCAGGTCTCGTCGCGTGCCGGGGCGGAGTCCACCAGCAGCTCGCGCAGCGGGCGGCCCAGCATCTCGTCGGCCGGGTGGCCGAGCAGTTCCGTGGCGCTGGGGCTCCATCCGGTGACCACGCCGGCCGCGTCGACCACCACGGTGGCCGCTTCGCGCACGTCGAGGGGGCCCCGGAAATCGCCGCTGTCCGCCGCGTCCCATGCGTTCATGGCATCAGCCCACCGTGCTGTCGTCCTTCCATGATCGGCCCGTGCCCCGGGCGGGGCAACCGTACGGGTACCCGGTGCGGGATCGGTCATCCGGCGGAGACGGTCTCCACCGAGCCGATGTACGCGTGCGTCCTGGCGTCCGGCAGCCGGACGCACCGGGCCCAGTAGTAGATGGCCAGGCTGAAGGCGGCGATGGTGAGGACGTCCCACCACAGCGGCAGCCGTCCGGTGGCGCCGCAGGCCCGGGTGGCGGCCGGTCCGGTGCTGCAGAAGCCGCCCTGCCAGGAGATGACGCCCATGCCCAGCAGATACGCCGGCAGCCAGCTCGCGGAGCGCCAGTCCAGGCGCGGCACCTCGGGGTTGAGCCGGAGCACCACGCAGGCGCCGAGGAGCAGGTAGCCCAGCACGATGGCGGCGCCCAGCCGCCACAGGGTGTCCCAGCCGGCCCAGTAGATGATCAGGTTGGCGACCACGAAGGCCACCGGCGCCCAGAACCCGCCGGCCGGCAGCCGGTACGGACGCGGCCGGTCCGGGTCCTGCTTGCGCAGCGCGCCGAACGCCAGCGGCGCCCCGGCGTACATCAGCACGCTCGCCGAGGTCACGAAGCCGACCAGCTTCTGCCAGGTGGGGAACGGCAGGAAGATCAGCAGGCCGACCACGAAGGCGAACAGCAGGCCGACCCAGGGCACGCCGCGCCGCGTGGTGCGTTCGAAGACGGCCGGGACGTAGCCGTTGCGGGAGAGCCCGTAGGAGACGCGGGAGGTGGCGGTGGTGTAGATCAGCCCGGTGCCGCTCGGGGAGATCACCGCGTCGACGTAGAGCAGGGTGGCCAGCCAGCCCAGGCCGACGGTGGTGGCCAGCCCGGCGAACGGTCCGGCCTTGCCGCTGAAGGTGAGGTCGGCCCAGCCGTGCGCGAACGCGCCGGGCGGCAGGGCGGCGATGAAGACCACCTGGAGGGCGCAGTAGACCAGGGCGCCGATGAGGATGGAGCCGATGACCGCGCGCGGGATGTCCCGGGCCGGGTCGCGGCTCTCCCCGGCGAGCTGGTCGGCCTGTTCGAAGCCGAGCAGGGCGAAGATGATGCCGCTGGTGCTGATGGCGGAGAGCACGCCACGCGCGCCGAACGGCGAGAAACCCTGGTGGGCGAAGTTCCCGCCGTGGAACGCGGTGACCGCCAGCACCACGATGGTGAGCACCGGTACGGCCACCTTCCACCAGGTGGCGGCGCTGTTGGTGTGGGCGAGCCACTTGACGCCGAAGTGGTTGACGACGACGAAGAAGGCCATGAAGGCGACGGCGAGGCCGTAGCCGGCGCCGGTGAGGTGGTTCTTGCCGGACTGCACCCAGGGGGCGTGCACGCTCAGGTAGTTGAGCGAGGCCATCACCTCGATGGGGGCGACGGTGACCGCCTGGAGCCAGGAGAACCAGCCGAAGGAGGCACCGGCGACGCTGCCGAACGCGTAGTGCGGGAAGCGCGCGGTACCGCCCGCCACCGGGTACGTCGCGCCGAGTTCGGCGTGCACGAAGGCGAGCACGATGATCGCCAGCGCGCCGATCCCCCAGGAGACCAGCGCCGCCGTGCCGGCCGCCTGCGCCGCGAAGAGCGCCCCGAACAGCCAGCCCGACCCGATGATCGACCCCTCCGAGGTCCAGATCAGCCCGATCAGCCCGATGTCCCGCCTCAGCCCCGGATTACGCGGCGCCACCGGCGCGGTCGCGGCGTTGAGTTCCATACGGCATGCACCCCAACCTGTGCTGTCCCCACTGTCAGTCTGCGGCGCGGAGGGACGGAACGCCGCTTGTGGGGTGTTGCGGCGGGGCGGGGTGCACGAGGTGCGGTGGCGCCGGGGGTGTGGTGCGCTGGGGAACGCCGGATGGGCAGGGTTCGCCGTTGTCGACGAAAGGTGGCGTCGGGTCGTGGCCGGGTCGAGGAGTTCCCGCGCGTCGGGTGCCGGAGGGTGCCGTACGGTCCGTACCGGGCGGCGGGCCGGGGCCGTCGGGGTGGTGCTGGCCGTGGCGGTGGCCGTGGCCGGTTGCGGTGGGGGCGGGGGTGGCCGGACGGCCGCCCGCACGGCGGCGGGTTCCCCGGTGCCGCCGCCGATGGCGCCGTCGGTGACGCGTGCGGCCCCGAGCGTGACCCCGACCGTGCGGCCGTCGGCCAACTCCCCCGCGACGCCGGCCCCGACCGGTGCCCCGTCCGCGCCGGACTGCGTGGGGCGGGTGCTCGCCGGGATGAGCGACGTCCAGCGGGTGGGGCAGGTGTTCATGGTCTCGGCGCCCACCACGGGCGGCGGCCAGGCCCCGCTGCGGGCGCACGCGGTGGGGTCGGTGATGCTGATGGGCCACAGCACCGCCGGGGTGGCCCGGGTGCGGGAGGTCACCCGCGCGCTCGACGCGCTCGCCGTGACGGCCGGCGGGGTCCGGGTGCCGCCGCTGGTCGCCACCGATCAGGAGGGCGGCACCGTGCAGGTGCTCGGCGGGCCGGGGTTCACCACGATCCCGTCCGCCGTGCGGCAGGGTCGGCTGGCCCCGGAACGCCTCCAGGAGCTGGCCGCCGGGTGGGGCCGTCAGCTGCGCTCCGCCGGGGTCACGGTGGACCTGGCCCCGGTGGCCGACACCGTGCCGCCCGGGCTGGGCGCGGCCAACGCCCCGATCGGCCGGCTCTCCCGCGAGTACGGCGACGACCCGGCCGCCGTCGCCGCCCACAGCACGGCGTTCCTGCGCGGGCTGGACCAGGCCGGGGTGCTCGCCACCGCCAAGCACTTCCCCGGGCTCGGGCGGGTCACCGGCAACACCGACTTCACGGCGGACGTGACCGATGCGACGACCACGCGCGACGACGCGTTCCTGGCCCCGTTCCGGCGGGCCGTGCGGGCCGGCGTCCCGCTGGTGATGATCTCCTCGGCCCGCTACCCGCGCATCGACGCGGCGCACCTCGCGGCCTTCTCCCCCGTCGTCATCGGCGACATGCTCCGCGGCGACCTGGGGTTCGACGGCGTCGTCGTCTCGGACGACCTGGGGCACGCCGCCGCGGTACGGGCGGTGCCGCCCGGGGACCGCGCCGTGGACTTCCTCGGCGCCGGCGGCGACCTGGTGCTCACCGCCGACCCCGCCTCGCTGCCCGCCATGACGGCCGCCGTCCTGGCCCGGCTCCCCTCCGACGCCGGGCTGCGCGCCGCCGTCGGACGCGGCGCCCGGCACGTCCTGGTCGCCAAGGAGCGGGCCGGGCTGCTGCGCTGCGGCTGACGGTGCCGCGCGCGCCGGGGTACGCCGGGGACCACGTACGGCGGAAAGGTGGCGGTCAGGGGCTTGACGGAGCGGACGGATGGGCACGATCCCGCCGGAGGTGGCGCATGGATGGCCATGATCTCGACCGGACCGCCGACGCGGCGATCGCGTGCGCGCTGCGCGACGACGCGGACGGACTCGCCGCGCTCGTCCTGCCGATGAACGCCGGGGACCTCCGGCGTCTGGTGGCCCGCCTCGCCGCCCGCAGCGCGGAGAGCCTCACCGGCTGGGCCGCCGACGCCGGGAGCACCCGCGAGGACACCCTGGCGATGTGGCAGGCGGCCATGCTGCGGGCCGAACGCGACCGCACCGCGGAGGAGTGAGGCCGCCCCTCCCCCGTCTCACCCCGTCCCGCCGGTGAACGCCAGGTCCCGGGGTTCCACCCGGTGCCGGGGCCCGGCGGCGCGCAGCACGACGTCCAGGACGCGCTCGGGGTCGGCGGCGTAGGCGTTGCTGAACCACGCCATGTTGGCCTCCACCACCGCCCACCGCGGCTCGCCGCCGTCCGGGCGGCGCATCAGCCCGACGTCCACGACCACCGCGCTGGGCAGCGTCCCGCCGCAGGCATCCAGCAGCCGGCGGGCGAAGGCGTGCACCGCCTCCCGGTGCGGATGGCCGTCCAGCGGCGCCGCCCGCGGCACCCCGTGGCGCGCGTACTGGCTGCCCGTGCGCACCGCGCCGTCGAGCACGAACAGGCGGAACTCGGCGGCGAAGTGGACCGGTTCGGCGATCTGCACCGGGGTGCCGGGGGCGAGCCGGGCGGTGTGCGGCACGGCGCCGCCGTCGGGGTAGACGGCGGCGGTGAAGCTCTTGTCGCTGGGCGGTTTGACGAACGCGGGCCGGGTGAGCGCCCGGGCCTCGGCGAGGGTCGCCGCGGTGATGCGGCGCCCGGTGAACTCGTACGGCAGCGTGGTCAGCCACGCGTCGGGCGGGGCGAGCAGCGCGACGCCCAGGTCACCGGCGACGGCGGCACCGTAGCGGGGGCCGCCGAAGTAGTGGGCGTCGCGGCGGCCCCGCAGCTCCGGCGGCACCCGGCCGCCGGGCAGGGTGCGGACCGCCATGCCCCGGCGGCGGGCGGCGTCGGCGAGGAGTTGGCCGGTGGTGGTGCGGTGCCGGGTCAGGGCGAGGAAACCGGGGTCGTCGTCCATGGCAGGCGACCTTGCCGCAGCCGCCCGGCCCTGGCCAGCACCGGCGGGCCGGACGGGGTCAGGGCGGGCCCTCCAGCCAGGCGGTGAGGTCGTCGGTGTGTTCGCCGAGCCGGGGTGGCCGGCGCCGGTAGCGCGGCGGGGTGCGGGAGAGCCCGATGGGGTTGGCCACCAGGTCCATCGGTTCCTCGCCGGGGCCGTCGAGGCGTACCAGCGGGTCGAGTCCGAGCCGTTCGGCGAGGGCGAAGGCGTCGGCGAGGTCGTTGACCGGGCCGCACGGCACGCCGAGCGGGGTGAGCAGTTCGAACCACTCGGCGGCGGTGCGCTGCCGCAGCCGTTCGCCGAGGAGCGCGGCGAGTCGGCCGCAGTGCGCCACCCGGCCGGAGTTGGTGGAGAAGCGCGGGTCGGTGGCCAGGTGGGGGACGTCCAGCGCGCGGCACAGGGCGGCGAACTGGCGGTCGTTGCCCACCGCGACGACGATCGGCCGGTCGGCGGCGGCGAAGAGTTCGTAGGGGGCGACGGACGGGTGGCGGTTGCCGAGGATGCCGGGGACGGCCCCGGCGAGGGTGTATCCGGCGGACTGGTTGACCATGCTGGACAGCAGGGTGGTCAGCAGGTTCACCTCGACGTGCTGGCCCTCGCCGGTGGCGTCGCGGTGGCGCAGCGCGGCGAGGACGCCGACCGTCGCGTGGAGCCCGGTGAGCACGTCCACCAGCGCCACCCCGGCCTTCACCGGCTGCCCGGGGCCCGGCCCGGTGACGCTCATCAGCCCGCCGACGGCTTGCAGCAGCAGGTCGTACCCGGGCAGCGCGGCCCCCTTCCCGGCGCCGAATCCGGTGACCGAGCAGTAGACGAGGCCGGGGTTGAGCCGGCGGGCCTCGGCGGGTCCGAGGCCGTACTTGTCCATGGTGCCGGGGCGGAAGTTCTCCACCAGGACGTCGGCGCGGCGGACGAGTTCGGTGACGTGCCCAAGGGTCGCGGGCTGCCGCAGATCGGCCTGGAACGAGCGCTTGTTGCGGTTGACGGAGAGGAAGTAGGTGGCCTCGTCGTGCGCGTACGGCGGCCCCCAGGCGCGGGTGTCGTCGCCGTCCGGATGCTCGATCTTGATCACGTCGGCTCCGAGGTCGGCCAGGAGCATGGTCGCGTAGGGGGCGGCGAGCACCCGTCCGAAGTCGGCGACGAGTATGCCGTCGAGCGGGGAGCGCGGGTCCGCGGGGGATGGCCGGTCGTGGGTCACGTCACCGGTGCCTTTCACTGGTCGGCGGCGAACGGTCGGAATCGGTCGTCCTGTGCGTTGATCACGTCGTGGTGCCGGTCATTGTGCGCCGGGAGGCTACGGTGGGGCACCGGCCGGGTCGTCCAGGGCCGGGGTGGCGGTACGCCGGTCCGGCGGGTGGCGCGTCCGGCCGGCCCCCGGTGCGGGAGCCAGGTCCACGTTGGTGTCGAGACAAGGCGGTTGTCCCATGTCATCTGCTCGTACGCCGTTGTCGTCCGCTCGTACGCCGTCCATGGCGCTGCGGGCCGCCGGTACGGTGCTGGCGGTCGGCGCGGTGCTGCTGGCCGCGGGGTGCGGTGGCCAGCGGGCCGCCGGCCACCCGGCCACCCCGGCGACGCCCGCCCCGGCCTCCTCCTCGGCGACCCCGGCCCGCCCGGTCCAGTCCGCCTGGCCGCACCAGGAGGAGCTGGACAAGGCCGCCAACGCGGTCGAGCAGCTCGGCGCCTCCTACCCGGACAGCTACACGGGTCTGTCGGTCGACAACGAGGGCGACCGCCTGGTGGTCTACCGCAAGCCGAGCGCCGCCTTTGACGCCGCCCTGGCCAAGCTGCACACCGGCCAGCGCATCGCGCTGCGCGACGCCCCCCGTTCCCAGCGCGAACTCCAGGAGTTCCGCGCCGAGGTCGAACCGCTGCTCAGCCGACCCGACAAGAGCACCGGTTACCAGCTCGTCTCGGTCTCCACCGGTGACGAGAAGTCCTGGACCCGCGGCGTCGTCGAGGTCGGCGTCCACGGCGACCTCGCCCGTGCCCGCCGCGACCTGTCGGCGCTCACCCACGGCCACGTGGAGGTGCGGCAGCAGGACATGCCGGTGGGGTGAGGGGGCTGGGGGCCGTCCTTCCGGGCCTGGGGCGTCCGGGGGCGTGGTGCGGGGGGCGCGCGGCGGCACGGGCGCTCCTGTTGCGTGGTGTGTGCGCCCCCTTGACAGTCGCTCCGGGGGCGGGTTTGACTGCATCACAGGCTAACCGAATGTTCGGTCGGTAGCGCGACCCCGGCACCCGAGGAGTGGTGATGAGCGGCGAGCCGATGTCCCCGGTGAGCAGGCCCGGGCAGGCCGCCCCCGCCCGTGGTGCCGGGGCGCGGCTGGGCGATCCGCCGCCGGCCGCGCTGCTGGACGCGGGCGAGCGGCTGAGCGTGGACGAGCTGCGCGCCCGCCAACTCGCCGATCTGCGGGCCACGTTGCGCCACGCCTACGACAACGTCGAGCTGTACCGCGTCAAGTTCGACGCCGCCGGGGTCACCCCCGACGACTGCCGCACCCTCGACGACCTGGCCCGCTTCCCCTTCACCACCAAGGCCGACCTGCGGGAGACGTATCCGTTCGGGATGTTCGCCGTCCCGATGGAACGGGTGCGCCGCATCCACGCCTCGTCCGGCACCACGGGCCGGCCCACCGTGGTCGGCTACACCGATCACGACCTGTCGGTGTGGGCCGACGTGGTCGCCCGCTCGATCCGCGCGGCGGGCGGGCGCCCCGGCCACAAGGTGCACGTCTCCTACGGCTACGGCCTGTTCACCGGCGGCCTCGGCGCCCACTACGGCGCCGAACGCGCGGGCTGCACCGTCATACCCGCCTCCGGCGGCATGACCGCCCGCCAGGTCCAGCTGATCCAGGACTTCCGCCCCGAGATCATCATGGTCACCCCCTCCTACATGCTCACCCTGCTCGACGAGTTCGAGCGCCAGGGCGTCGACCCGCGCTCCACCTCCCTGCGCGTCGGCATCTTCGGCGCCGAGCCGTGGACCGAGGAGATGCGCCGCGAGATGGAGGAACGGCTGGACCTCCACGCGGTCGACATCTACGGGCTCTCCGAGGTGATCGGCCCCGGGGTCGCCCAGGAGTGCGTGGAGTCCAAGGACGGGCTGCACATCTGGGAGGACCACTTCTACCCGGAGACCGTCGATCCGCTCACCGACGCCGCCCCGCCCGCCGGCCAGGCCGGGGAGCTGGTCCTCACCTCGCTGACCAAGGAGGCGCTGCCCGTCGTCCGTTACCGCACCGGCGACCTGACCCGGCTGCTGCCCGGCACCGCCCGGCCCGCGTTCCGGCGCATGGAGAAGGTCACCGGCCGCTGCGACGACCTGATCATCCTGCGCGGTGTCAACGTCTTCCCCACCCAGATCGAGGAGGTGGTGCTGCGCACCCCCGCGGTGGCCCCGCACTTCCAGATCCGGCTGGCCCGCCGCGGACGCATGGACCACATGACGGTGCGCGTCGAGGCCCGCCCCGACGCCGACGCGGATCAACGCGGCCGCGCCGCCGCCCGGATAGCCCGGGGGGTCAAGGACGGCGTCGGGGTCAGCGTGGAGGTCGAGGTGGTCGACCCCGGCACGCTGGAGCGGTCGGTGGGCAAGATACGCCGCGTGGTGGACGAGCGTCCGCGCTGAGCCCCGGCACCGTCAGCCGTCCACCTGGTGGTCGCTCAACGGGCCCACCGTCAGGCCGAGTTCGCGGCAGCGGGATATCAGGGCGGGAAGGGCGGCGTGCGTGGCCTGCCAGGAGCGCGGGGCCGAGGTGCGGTCGGAGTCGTGCAGCAGCACGGTCGCCCCGCCCCGCAGCCCCGGGGCGAGGGTGTCCAGGACCCCGCGCGCGGTGGCCCCGGCGACCCAGTCGCGGCCCCACGCCGACCACAGCACCGGCCGCAGCCCGTGGTGGCGGGCGGCGGCCCACAGCCCGCCGGTGAGGATGCCGTAGGGCGGGCGGTACCACCGCGGCGGGGTCCCGCACACCTCGGTGACCGCCTCCACCGCCCAGCCGGTCTCCCGCAGATCGCGCCGCGGCCCGGGCCGCCAGGGACGGCGGTGCTCCCAGCCGTGCACGGCCACCTCGTGGCCGCGGGCGACCAGTTCGCGGGCGACCCAGGGGTCGCGGCGCAGCGGCCGGCCGAGCACGAAGAACGTGGCACGGACGCCCAGCCGGTCCAGGGTGTCCAAGAACAGCGGCGTGCTCACCGGATCGGGGCCGTCGTCGAAGGTCAGGGCGACGTGGTCGGCCCTGCCCCGCCCGTCGAGCGCCGGCCACAGCACGCGGCGCACCGGCGGCAACCAGGTGGCGGCCGGCCCGATGTGCCAGGCCGCCACCATGGCCGCCGCCGCCAGACCCGCCCGTGCGGTACGTGGGGCCCGCGCGTCCGCCGCCGCCCCGGCCGGTGGGCTCGCCGGACGGCCGGGGCGGACGGTGCGCGGTGCCGTGGTCGCGTTACGCGTCGTGGCTCCCTTCGACTGCGGATGACGCCGCGGCGCCGGGGCCGTGCGGGACGGCCTGGCCGGTTCGGAACGTTCCGCCGGGGTACTGGTGGCTCAGCGCCCCGGCGGGGGTCGGCAAGGGTACGGGGTACCCGGAAGGAGCAAGGGCACGCACGGTTTCGCGGCCGGTTCGGCGGCCGTGGCGCCGGGGGGCCGGACAAGGCGGTGGAAACGTGGCGGAACGGGTGGTGATCCTCAGCGCCGGGATGGGCGCCGGCCATGACGCGGTGGCCGGCGAACTGGCCCGGCGGCTGGGCGAGCGGGGGGCGGCGCCGTGGATCGTGGACGTCCTCGGGCTGCTGCCGGGGCGGTCGGGGGCGGCGCTGCGGGCCTTCTACGCCACCACCGTGCGGTACGCGCCACCGCTGTACGAGGGGATCTACCGGGCGTTCTTCACCCCGCGCGGCCGTCCGGTGGCCGACACCTCGCCGGTGGTGGTCCCGGCGGCGCGCGCGCTGGCCCGGCTGCTGGCCCGGGCGGACCGGCCGCCGCGGGCGGTGGTCTCCACGTTCCACCTGGCGGCGCAGGCGTGCGGGCGGCTGCGCGCGGCCGGGCAGCTCCAGGTGCCCAGCGTGGTGGTGGTCACCGACTTCGCCGCGCACCGGCAGTGGGTGCACCCCGCCAACGACCTGCATCTGTGTCCGACGCCGCGGGTCGCCGAGCAGGTGCGCGCGCTGGGCGGCGGCGACGCCCGCGCCCCGGGGCCGGTGGTGCCACCGGGGTTCGAGGAGGTCGCCGGGGGCCCGCCCGACGCCGGGTACGCCGGGTGGTTCGGGCGGCGGGCCCCGGGGCGTACCCCGGTGCTGGTCTCCAGCGGGGCCTGGGGGGTGGGCGCGGGGCTGGCGCGGACGGTGGAGACGCTGAGCCGGGGCGGCTGCCTGCCGGTGGTGCTGTGCGGTCGCAACGAGGCGTTGCGCAGGCGGGTCGCGCGGATACCCGGGGCGCTGCCGCTGGGGTGGGTGGACGACATGCCGGCGGTGCTCTCCGCGGTGCGGGTGCTGGTGGAGAACGCGGCCGGGCAGACCGCGGCGCAGGCGCTGGCCGCCGGGGTTCCGGTGGTCGGCTACCGTCCGATCCCCGGGCACGGGGTGGACGGGGCCCGCCGGATGGCCGCCGACGGGCTCTCCAGCCATGTCGAGCGCCCCGGGCGGCTGCTGGCGGAGGTGACCGCCCTCGCCGCCGACGGCCCCCTGCGCCGGGCCCGGATAGCCGCCGGCCGCGCCCTGTTCACCGCCGACCCGGCCGCCCTCGTGGCCCGCGCCGCCGGCCTCGCCGACTCCCCCGTAGCCACCCCGCACCCCCCGCCCCGCTGACCCCGGCGGTCCGGTGCCGGCCTGCGGGCCGAATACCCGCGTCCGTCAGGCGAATCTGGCGGCCAGGCGGCGGAACACCGTGGGGGCGGCGCCGTGCAGGCGGGCCGGGAGCCGCATCCAGCCGGGGACGAAGACCTCCTCGCGGGGCCTGCGCAGCACCCCGTGGACGGCCGCGGCGACGCGTTCGGGCGGCACGGGGCGCGGGGCCTGCCGGGTGTACAGGGCGCCGCGGCGGGCGAAGAACGGGGTGTCGACGACGCCGGGGACGACCACCGAGACGTGGACGCCGTCGCCGCTGACCTCGTACCGCAGGCTGTCGGCGAAGGCGCACACGGCGGCCTTGGTCGCCGAGTAGACCGCCTCCTCGCCCACCCCGACGCTTCCGGCGATGGAGGCCACCAGCACCACGTGGCCGCCGCCGCGCCGCACCATGCCGGGCAGGAGCGCCCGTACCAGGTGCACCGGGGAGGCGAGGTTGACCGCGAGCAGCCGGTCGACGGCGTCGGCGGGCATGTCGGTGAAGCGGCCGGCCCAGCCGATGCCGGCGTTGGCGATGAGCACGTCGACCCGGCCGTGCACGCCGAGCGCGCGGTCCGCGAGTTGGCGGCAGCGCTCGGGGGTGGACAGGTCGCCGGGGAGCGAGATGCCGCCGGTGCGGCCGGCGACGGCGGCCAGGCGTTCCACGTCCCGGCCGTTGAGCAGCAGTTCCCAGTCCCCGGCCGTGCCGAGCCGGGCGGCCACCGCGGCGCCGATGCCGGAGGAGGCGCCGGTGACCATGGCGACCGGGGCCGTGCCCGGGCCGGCGGCACGCGGCCGGATCGGGGTGACCACCGGGGCCCGGCGTGGCGCCGTCCCCGCCGTGGCCGTCCGGGCCGTTTCCAAGGGCGCGCGGTCCCGCATGGACGCTCCTCGTCGTTGAGGGTCTGCTCGGCAGCCCGCAGAGCCGATCCCTACCTCACACGGTACTGAGATATGTACGTAATGTGATGAATTACCCGAGTTCTCTTCACTCATACGCCTCCGCCGGAGCCAACGGACGGCCGGGCGGCCGGGTGCCCGGCCATGACCGTCGCGCCAGGCGGGTACCCGCGAGGCGTCGGGGGAACCCGTGGACCGGGGAGGACACCGCACCACCCGTCGGGCCGCCCCGACGTCCCCGTGCGACACTGCACGGGGACTGGCCACGCCGGACGCGAGGTCCCGTTCCGGTACGCGAGGCAGGAGAAGGCTGCGTTGCTGACCTATCTGCTGGCCGTGCTCGCGGCGTGCGCCAACGCCGCCGCCTCGGTGCTCCAGCGCAAGGCCAACCGGGAGCTGCCGTCCGGTCACGGGCCGGGGCCCGGGCTGATCCTGGTGCTGCTGCGCCGCCCGGTGTGGTGCCTGGGCGTCCTGGCGGTGATCGCCGGCTTCCTGCTCCAGGCCACCGCGCTGGCCCATGGCGATCTGTCGGTGGTCGAGCCGATCCTCGTCTTCGAGCTGCCGCTGACGCTGCTGACCGCCTCGTGGGTGTTCGGCGCCAGGCTGCGGTCCCGGGAGTGGGTGCCGGCCATCGCCATGACCGCCGGACTCGCCGCGCTGCTCTACGCGCTCGACCCCTCCCCCGGCGACGCGCTCACGGTGCCCTGGTACGAGTGGGTGCTGGCGGTCGGGGTCAACCTCCTCGTGGTCGCCGTCCTCGTCCGGTGGGGGCGCACCGGCCGGACGCGGGACGGCACGGCGGGCGGCAGCAGGTCGGCGGCGGCCTACGGGGTGGCCGCCGGGGCGCAGTTCGGGCTGACCGCGGCGCTGATGAAGGGCGCGATGAGCCGTTCCGACCAGGGCGTCGGCGCGGTCGTCACCTCCTGGCAGCTGTACGTCATGGTGGGCACCGGGCTGATCGGCATGATGCTGCTCCAGGCGGCGCTGCACTCGGGCAACCTGCTGGCCGCGCAGCCGGGGCTCACCCTCACCGACCCGCTGGTGTCGGTGCTGTGGGGGGTGCTCGTCTTCCACGAGCAGGTGCGGGGCGGCTGGTATCTGCTGGTGGCGCTGGCCGGCGGGGCGGCGGTGGTCACCGCGGTGCTGGTGCTCGGGCGTTCGCCGTTGCTGGAGCAGGAGACCCCCGACGCCTCCGGTACGCCGCGTTCGCCGGGCGGCGCGCGCGACGCGGGCGCGCGTCGCTGACCGTGGCCGGGCGGCGCCCACCCGGTTGGTGCGTTTGCCCTCCGGCCGCTCCGGTTACCCCTGGGGGGCACGCAGCACCACCGAACGCAGCACACCGACCCGTCCGACAGGGAGTGCACGCGATGGCCGTCCTTCACCAACTCGCCAAGCGTCTGGAGCACATGACGGCGCTCGACGCGGCAGCCGAACCGCTCTCCCGGGCGGTACGCGGCTTCCTCGCCCGCCGCCAGCCGCTGCGTGACCTGCTCAGCGGCACCAACCTCGGCCACCCGCTGCACCCGGTGCTCACCGACGTGCCGATCGGGGCGTGGTCGATGTCCGCGCTGCTGGACCTGGCCGGCGGGCGCCGCTCCCGCCGCGCCGCCGACCTGCTGGTGGTCACCGGGGTCCTCTCCGCGCTGCCGACCGCCGCGGCCGGGTGGAACGACTGGTCGGACACCAAGGGCGGGGCCCGCCGGGTCGGGGTGGCGCACGCGGCGGCCAACTCGGCGGCGCTGGTGCTCTACACGGCGTCGCTGGCCGCGCGGTGCGCCGGGCGGCGCGGCCGGGGCCGGGTGCTGGGGCTGGCCGGCCTCGGGGCGCTGATGGCCGGCGGCTACCTCGGCGGCCACCTGACCTTCGTGGACGTGGTCAACGCCAACCGCACCGCGTTCGAGCAGCGTCCCGGCGAGTGGACGCCGGTGCTGGCCGAGTCGGAACTCGGCGAGGGAGCGCAGCGCGCGGTGCGGGCCGGGGACGCGGTGGTGCTGCTGCACCGCTCCGGCGGTGCGATCCACGCCCTCGCCAACACCTGCAGCCACCTGGGCGGCCCGCTCGACCAGGGGAAGATCTCCGGCGGCTGCGTCACCTGCCCCTGGCACGGCAGCACCTTCTCGCTCGCCGACGGCACCGTGGTGCACGGCCCGGCCTCCTCCCCGCAGCCGGTGTACGAGACCCGGGTGCGCGACGGCCACATCGAGGTGCGCGCCCGCGACTGACGCGGCGCTAACCGCCGGGGCGGCGGTGACCGTCGGCGCCGACCGCCGCCATCGACGCCACGATGGACGTGGTGTGGCGGCCGGCCCGGAACGACTCCTCGGCGAGGACGGCGCGCAGGAAGTCCGCCGTGGTGTGCACCCCGGGGCCGGAAACCACCAGTTCGGCCAGGGCCCGGTCCATCCGGGCCACCGCGCCCGCCCGGTCCGGCGCCCACACCACCACCTTGGCCAGCAGCGAGTCGTAGTCGGCCGGGACCCGCCAGCCGGTGTAGGCGTGCGAGTCGACCCGGGTGAACGGGCCGCCGGGCACCCGGAAGTCGGTGAGCGTGCCCGCGGTCGGGGTGAAGTCGCGGGCCGGGTCCTCGGTGTTGACCCGGCACTCCATGGCCACGCCGGTGCGCCGCACGTCCTCCTGGCGGATGGCGAGCGGCACCCCGGCGGCGGCCTTGATCTGCTCCTGGACCAGGTCGATCCCGGTCACCTGCTCGGTCACCGGGTGCTCCACCTGGATGCGGCCGTTGATCTCCATGAAGGTGAACCGGCCCGCCTCGTCCACCAGGAACTCGAAGGTGCCCACCCCGGTGTAGCCCAGGGCCCGCACGCCCCGCACGGCCATCTCGCCCATCCGCCCGGTCACTTCGGCCGGCAGGTTGGGTGCCGGGGTCTCCTCCAGCAGCTTCTGGTGGCGGCGCTGGACGGAGCAGTCCCGCTCGCCGAGGTGGACAACGTTGCCATGCGCGTCGGCGAGGACCTGCACCTCGACGTGGCGTGCGGTGGGCAGGTAGCGCTCCAGGTAGACCCGGCCGTCGCCGAAGAGCAGTTGGGCGCCGGCCCGGGTCTTGCGGTAGACCGGCAGCAGTTCGGCGGCGTCGTGCACCACGGCCATGCCGCGTCCGCCGCCGCCCGCCACCGCCTTGACGATCAGCGGGAAGCCGACCTCGGCGGCGACCGCCTCGACGGCGGCCTCGTCCTGCACCGGGCCGTCGCTGCCGGGCAGCGTGGGCAGCCCGGCGCGGGCCATCAGCGCGCGGGCCCGGGCCTTGTCGCCCAGGTCGCGCATGAGCGGCGCGGGCGGGCCGATGAAGGTGATGCCGTACGCCTCGCAGATCTCCGCGAAGTCGGGGTCCTCGGAGAGGAAGCCGTACCCCGGGTGGATCGCCTCGGCACCGGTCTGCAGGGCGGCGGAGATCACGGCGGCCGGGTTGAGGTAGCTGCGGCGGGCGGCGGCCGGGCCGATCTGCACGGTCTCGTCGGCGAGCCGCAGCACCTCGGAGCCCTGGTCCGCGGTGGAGTGCACGGCGATGCTGCGGATGCCGAGTTCGCGGCAGGCCCGGGCCACCCGGACGGCGATCTCGCCCCGGTTCGCTATCAGGACGTTGGAGAACATGCGCTCACACGGGTTCACGGGCGGACAGGGCGGACGGGCCGGGGGCCGGGTCGGAGGCGTCGGCCTCGTCGTCGGCCACCGGTTCGAGGGCCACCAGCGGCTGGTCGTACTCGACCGGGCGGCCGTCCTCCACCAGCAGGGCGGTGACCCGGCCGCGGGTGTCGGACTCGATGGGGTTCATCAGCTTCATCGCCTCCACGATGCCGATCTGCTGGCCCTTCTCCACCAGGTCGCCGACCTGGACGAAGGGGGCGGCACCCGGTTCGGGGGCGTGGTAGAAGGTGCCGACCATGGGCGCGGTGACACACGCGCCGGGCGGATCGCCGGCCGGGCCGGTGGCCTCCGCGGCGGCGCCGGTGAGATGGGCCGGCGCGGTGGCCGCCGCTTCGGCTCGGGCCGTCACCGCCTCGGCCTCGGGGGCGCCGTATTCGGGCCATTCCAGCTCGACGCTGGTCTCGCCCTGCTGGACGCGGATGCGGCGCAGCGGGGCGTCGAGGGCGTGCGCCAGCCGGGTCGCGGTGTGCGCGAGCCGTTCGGCCGCCGCTCCCGGGGTCAGCTCCGGGATGGCGTCCTGGCCGGTCTTCAAGGGTTCGAACTCCTTGGCGTAGTGATTGGTGGTCATGCCAGGTCCTTGTCCTCGGGCGGATCGAAGGGTGGGTCCGGGGGTGGGGAGGTGAGGTCCGGGGAACGGCCGGGACGGCGTTCCGACCCGCCGGGCGGGGCCACCCCGGTCCGGCGGAACCGGCGGCGCCTGGCCGCGACCAGCTCCGGCGCCGGAACGCCGGCCAGCTCGCCGAAGGCGGCCCGTACCGCCCCGCGCAGCCGTTCCGCGGCCTGGTCCGGGTCGCGCTGGGCGCCCCCTTCGGGTTCCGGGACGACCCCGTCCACCAGGCCGTGGCCGAGCAGCGAGCGGGCGTCCAGCCCGAGCGCCTCGGCGGCTTCCGGGGCGGCGGCGCGGTCGTGCCACAGGATGGCGGCGCAACCCTCCGGGCTGATCACCGAGTAGACGGCGTTCTCGCCGACCAGCACCCGGTCGGCGACAGCCAGCGCGAGGGCGCCGCCGCTGCCGCCCTCGCCCAGCACGACGGCCACCAGCGGGACCGGCAGCTGGGACATCAGCCGCAGGTTCTCCGCGATGGCGACCGCCTGGCCGTTGCGCTCGGCGTCCACACCGGGGTAGGCGCCGGGGGTGTCGATGAGGGTGAGCACCGGGACGCCGAGTTTGGCGGCGAGCCGCATCACCCGGGCCGCCTTGCGGTAGCCGTCCGGGGTGGCCAGACCGAATTCGTGGTCGGCCAGTTCCTTGGTGGTGTGGCCCTTCTGGTGGCCGATGACGGCCAGCGGGCGGCCGTCGAGGAGCCCGAGTCCGGCGACCACCGCACGGCAGTCGCCGCTCGCCCGGTCGCCGTGCAGCTCCACGAACTCGTCCAGCAGGCGGCCGAGATGGTCCAAGGTGGTCGGGCGGGCGGTGTCCCGGGCGGTCCGTACCGCGTCCCAGGCCGGGCGGACGGGCAGCAGCGCCGGGTCGCGCACGATGGCGCCGTGGTCGGCCGGGCCGCCGGCCGGGGCGTCCCGCCGGGTGGCGGCGCGCACCAGGGTGGCCAGCGCGTCGCGGTGGCGGGAACGCGGCAGCACGGCGTCGACCAGGCCGTGGGCGAGGAGGAACTCGGCGGTCTGGAAGCCGTCCGGGAGGCGTTCGCGGATGGTCTGCTCGATCACCCGCGGTCCGGCGAACCCCATCCGGGCGCCGGGTTCGGCGATGATGACGTCGGTGAGGGTGGCGAAGGAGGCGGCGACACCGCCGTAGGTGGGGTCGGAGACGATGCTCACGGTGAGCACCCCGGCCTCGTCCAGCGCGGCCAGCGCCTGCGCGGTCTTGGCCATCTGGAACAGCGAGTAGACGCCCTCCTGCATCCGCGCGCCGCCCGACGCGGTGGCGATGACCAGCGGGATGCGGCGGGCCAGCGCGGCCTCGGCGGCGGTGGTCACCGCCTCCCCCTCGGCGCTGCCCATGCTGCCGCCCATGAACCGGAAGTCCATCGCGGCGATCACCACCGGGCTGCCCTGGATCAGCCCGGTGGCGGCGAGCACGGCCGAGTCGGCGCCGGTGTGCGCGCGGGCCTCGGCCAGTCGCTCGGGGTAGGGCCGGGAGTCGGTGAAGCCGAGCGGATCCTGAAGCGTGCGACCGGGTTCCAGCGGTTCGCCGGTGCCGTCGTCGAGCAGTTGCGCGATGCGTTCGGCGGCGGTCAGCTGCGCGTGTCTGCCGCATTCCGGGCAGGTCTTGGCGGCCCGTGCGAACGAGCGGCCGTAGACGATCGCCTGGCAGTTGTGACAGCGCGCCCACTCCACCCCGGTCGCGGGGGCCGGGCTGGTCACGGAGAGGGCGGCTGTCGGGGGTCTGTCGGGCATCTGTCCTCCAGCGGTCCCCGTCGGTTCACCGGGATCGGGAGCTTCCGAGGCGGCAGCGACCGTGGCTGCGACCGGCCTTCCGGCGTCCGGTGGACGGACGGCCGGGCCGGTTCGGGACGGCGGTCGCCGGGACCGCACCTGTCCGATGTTCCTCCGGCCCCCACCACCCCGCAACCGGAGCAGGCACCCGCGCCGACGCGACACGACACGGCACGACACGGCACAGCGGACGACGTGACACGGCTACCACTCCCCGGCCCGACGGGCACCCCGGAGTCCGGCATGCGGGGGTAGGCCATCTGACGTAGCGTGGACCGAGCGACAACCGCGTCGGCCACCCGACCAGGGCCCGCGTCGGCGCGTTGTCCAGTCACGTATCCGCGTTCCGCGCTTCCCGCGCCGCCGACGCGCGCCGTCGCCCCACCGACGCAGATGGTCACCGCCGCCGACCGGGTCGAGCCGTGTGAATCGAACCGTTCAGGAGGAGCGGATCCATGGCGGTCCTGTGCAAACCCGCAGTCGCCGTTCCGGACCACGTCATCACGATGGAAGACACCCTCGAACTGGCCCGGGACCTCCACGCCCACCACTCACAACTCGGACTGGTGCTACGCCTGATCGAACACACCGGGGTCAAGGAACGTCACCTGGTGCAGCCGTTGGACGACGTGCTCAGACACCCCGGCTTCGACGTACGAAGCGAGATCTACGAGAGGGAGTCCAAGGCCCGCGTACCGCAGGTGGTGCGCCGTGCGCTGGACAACGCCGGGACCGAGCCGGCCGACATCGACCTGATCGTCTACGTCTCGTGCACCGGCTTCATGATGCCGTCGCTGACGGCCTGGCTCATCAACGAGATGGGGTTCCGTTACGAGACCCGGCAGATGCCCATCGCCCAGCTCGGCTGCGCGGCCGGCGGCGCCGCCATCAACCGGGCCCATGACTTCTGCGTCGCCTATCCGGACGCCAACGCACTCATCGTCGCCTGCGAGTTCTGCTCGCTGTGCTACCAGCCCACCGACCTCGGCGTGGGCTCGCTGCTGTCCAACGGGCTCTTCGGGGACGGCATCGCCGCCGCCGTGGTCCGCGGCCGGGGCGGCACCGGGGTGCGGCTGGAACGCAACGGGTCGTACCTGATCCCGCACACCGAGGGGTGGATCTCCTACGCGGTGCGCCCCACCGGTTTCCACTTCCAGCTCGACAAGCGGGTGCCGGGGACGATGGAACCCCTCAGCCCGGCGCTCCAGGCGGTGGCGGCCCAACACCACTGGGACGCCTCCGCGCTGGACTTCTACATCGTGCACGCGGGCGGCCCGCGGATCCTGGACGACCTGTGCCGGTTCCTCGACGTGCCCGCGGAGGCGTTCCGCTTCAGCCGGGCCACGCTCACCGAGTACGGCAACATCGCCAGCGCCGTGGTGCTGGACGCGCTCGGCCGCATGTTCGAGGAGGACTCGGTGGGCGAGTCGGGCCGCGGCCTGCTCGCCGGCTTCGGCCCCGGGATCACCGCCGAGATGGCCCTGGGCACCTGGGTCGACGGGGACGGCGGGGTCCGTACCGAGCAGCCCCGTTCCGACAGGAGGTACGCCTGATGACCACCCGACCCCACGAGGAGAGCCGGGAAACCGGGCGGGACGACGCTCCCCCGGTGCGTTTCTGGTCGGTGGACGAGGTCGAGGCGATGGACTTCGACCCGTTCATGGAGGAGCTGCTCCAGCAGGACTCGCCGGCCCTCGTCAAGCTGCCGCACGGTACCGAACCGGCCTGGGTCGCCGCCCGGTACGACGACGTCAAGCTGGTCACCTCCGATCCGCGGTTCAGCCGGGAGGCGCTGGTCGGACGGGATGTGACCCGGCTGGCACCGCACTTCATCCCGCTGGACGACGCGGTGGGCTTCGCCGACCCGCCGGAACACACCAGGATGCGCAAGACGGTGGCGGCGATGTTCACCCACCGGCGGATCGAGAAACTGCGGCCACGCGCCGAGGAGATCGCCGGCCGCCTGCTGGACACCATGGAACGGGCCGGGCCGCCGGCCGATGTGATGGAGCACCTCAACACCCCGTTCGCACTGGGCGGGATGAGCGAGCTGATGGGCGTTCCGGAGGAGGACTGGCCGAAGATGGCCAAGTGGGCCCGGCTGGTGATATCCGCCGAGGCCGGCCGGGAGGCCAGCGAGCAGGCCAAGCACGACATCGGCGCCTACTTCGCCGACCTGGCGGCACAACGCCTCGCCGAACCCCGCGACGACGTGCTCAGTCACATGGCGGCGGCGGAGCGCGACGGCCGCCTGACCCACCAGGAACTGGTCGCGTTCGCCGTGCTGATGCAGATCAGCGGCACCAACTCGGTGCGGTTCAACAGCAGCAACATGGTGTATCTGCTGCTCACCCACCCCGACCACCTGGCCAGACTGCGCGCGGAGCGCGAGCTGCTGCCGCAGGCCGTGGACGAGCTGCTGCGTTTCGTCCCGCACCGCAACGCCGTCGGCATGGCCCGGGTCGCGGTGGAGGACGTGCGCCTCGGCGACGTGACGGTGCGTCGCGGCGACCCCATCTACGTGTCGTACCTGGCGGCCAACCGGGACCCGGAGAAGTTCTCCTGCCCGCACCGGATGGACTTCGACCGGACGTTCAACCCGCACGTGTCGTTCGGCAGCGGGCCGCACTACTGCGTGGGCGCGTCGCTGGCGAAGATGGAGTGCGAGGTCATGCTGGGCGGGCTGCTGGACCGCTTCCCGCGGTTGCGGCTGGCGGTCGCCCCGGAGGAGATCGAGTGGCGGCGCGGTGAGCTGATCCGCGGCCCCCACGCGCTCCCGGTGACCTGGTGACGGAAGGAGGACGGCGATGAGCGTGCTCAACGGTCTGGTGCTGCCCCCGGGGGCCGGCCGGCGCTTCGTGACCCCCGCCCACGAGGTGACCTTCAAAGTCACCGGGGAACACAGCGCGGTCGGTTCGGTCTTCGAGGTGGTGGTGCCGCCCGGGTTCGACGTGGGCGCCCACGCCCACGCGCACAGCGAGGAGGTCTTCTACATCCTGGAAGGGGAGCTGGACCTGCTCGCCTTCGAGCCCCGGGAGCGCACCCCGCACGGCTGGCGGTCGTGGCAGGGCCCGGACGGCTCGACGGTGGTGCGGGCCGGCCCCGGATCGGTGGCCCACGTGCCGCCGGGGTGCCCGCACGCGTTCGCCAACCCCACCGACGAGCCGGCCAGGATGCTCTTCCAGTCGGCGCCGCCCCCGGCCCACGAGCGGTACTTCGAGGAACTGCTGGAGATCCTCGACGGCGGCGGCCCGCCCGACCCGGCGGCCATCGCCGAACTGCGGGAGCGTTACGACATCCACCAGATCACGCCGCTGCGCACCGACGCGCGCGCCCCGGCCGGCCGTCCGGCCGGGGGCTGACGGCGCGGCCCGGCTCAGCCGGTGGCCGGACGCGGGGCGGGTACGGCGGCGCGGCGCGGCGCGCCGCCGGCCCGGCGCCGTCCCGCGGCGGCCCGGCACGCGGTGATCAGGGCGTCCTCGATCAGCCTGACCTGGTCGAGCATGGCGCAGGCCCAGGCGTGCTCGCGGGCGTAGACCGCGCACGCCTCGGGCACCGCCGGGGTGACCGCGGGGGTGCCGCCACCGTCCGCCGGGGCCCCGCCGCGCAGGGTGCGCAGCCGGGTCTGCACGGCGGTGATCTCGGCTTCGAGGTGGAGCCGGATCATGGTGGCGAGTTCGGCGGGATGGGTGTGGAGCGCCTCTTCGTACCGCCACCGGGCAGGGGCCAGGTCGAACAGCCACGCCTTGGCCGACTGGACGAAGCCGGGTGCGCCGGGTGGGCACACCGCGCCGGGCCATCGGGCGGGCCGGGGGGATGGGGGTGTCGTCGGTTCCACGTTGTCCGTCCTTGCGTGAGACCCCGTCTTGCTGTCTGCGCCGAACTGTGGGCGCTGGTTGTCAACCGGACGATGAGTGGACGAAACAGTACCTACTTGTTGGTATCCGTCAAGAGGCCGGTCGTTCCGTACCCGTCGCCGGGGTGGATGGGGTGGAGGATCCGGCCGGTGCCGTGCTGCCGCCCGGGGACGACGGCGAGCCGGAGGCGGCCGGTTGTGAAGGGCTGCCGGACGCCGGGGTGGTGGCCGGTGCCGTGGTGGTCGAGCCGCTGTCCGCCGGGGACGGCGAGGTGGCGGCGCCGGAGGGCGTGGGGGTGGCGGGGGCGGGGCTCGACGGAGCCGGGCTCGACGGCTGGGGGCTCGACGGGGCCGGGCTCGCGGGCGCGGAGGTGGCCGGAGCCGGGCTCGACGGCTGAGGGCTCGACGGAGCCGGGCTCGCGGGCGCGGAGGTGGCCGGAGCGGGGCTCGACGGCTGAGGGGTCGACGGCTGCGTACGCGGCGTCGGCGTGCTCGGGGCCGGGGTTCCCTTCGGCGTCGCCGCCGGGGCGTGGGTGGCCGGGTCCGGGGCGGGCGCCGGGGTGTGCGTTCCGCCCGGCGTGCCGGCACCGGGGCGGGCGGGCGCCGCCGGGACCGTGACGTGCGAGGGCGACGGCGACGTGTGGCCGGAGCCGGACGGGAGCGGGCCGGAGGTCCGCGCGTCCTGCGGGGCCGCCGGGCGGGCGGAGGGCGAGGGGTCGGCGGGGGCGTGCACCCCGGCGTGCGACCCGGCGTTCGGGTCGGAGACGTGCTGGGTGCCGCCGGCCGAACCGGGCAGCGTCAGCCCGAGGCCGAGCCCCACCCCGGCCAGACAGGCGACCCCGGCCGTGCCCGCGGCCACCGGGGTGCTGCGCATCCGGCGCGGCGCCCGGGCGAGCACCCGGCCCACCGGACCGAGGCGGCGGTCGGCCTCGACGGCGCCGATCAGCGGGGTGAGCCACTCCGCCGTACCCCCGAGCAGCAGCGCCAGCAGCGCCGGGCCGAGCAGCGCCGGGAAGCGTTCGGCGGCCCGGCCCACCGCGGCCAGCCGGGACCGGCAGTCGGCGCACCCCTCGGTGTGCAGCAGGGTCCCCCGGGCCGGCGCGGACGCCTGGTCACCGGCGGTCACGCACTCCGGTATGCGCTCCCAGTGCGGGGCGCAGGAGCGGTCCCAGGGGGTGCCGGGCTGGGCCATCAGGAAGGCGGTGCGGGCGCCGTCGAAGGCGCGGCCGGCCAGCGCGGTGGCGGCGCCGCGCCCGGTCCGCAGCCGTCGGGCGACCACCGCGGTGGACGCCTGCTCGACCTGGGTCAGCCACAGCGCGGTCACCCAGCGCCGGGGCAGCCGGTGGAGGACGGCGACCAGCAGGTCGGAGTAGGACCAGCGGCGGTCGGGCTCGGGGTCGGCGGCGACCGCGAGGTCGTGCACCTGGCGGGTGAGGAGGGCGGGCAGCTCCTGGGCGGCCTCGTCGGCCGGCGGGTCCTGCCAGAGGCGGAAGTGGGCCTCGGCGACCACGTCGGGGGCGACCCAGGGGCTACCGGTGAGCGTGCGTGCGTACGCGACGAGTCCCGGGTGCTGGTCCTGGTGCACCCGCAGGTAGCGCTGGTGGCGCTCCGGACGGGCCGGTGCGTGGTCGGTCATGCGCTCAACTCCTGTGCTCGCCGACTCGTCCCGGTCGGCTCGCCCCCCTTGCGGCATTCGTTCAATACGCAAGGGTAAGCACCGGTTTAGCCGGAGCGGGGCGATGGTGACCCAGGTCACGTCCGGGCGCCCCGTGGCCGGTGCGGTCACGGGGCGCCCGGGGCGGGATCAAGAGGTCACGGGGTCAGTGGCTCGGGGCAGAGCCGTCGCGGGTGGTGGTCGCCGCGCAGGGTGGCGTCCACGCAGCCACCGGGGAGCCCGTGGTACGGCGTGGTGCCGAAGTTGGCGGTGACGCTGAGCACACCGTCGCCGAAGGTGGTCCGCTGCACGGTGCGGTCGGCGGTCAGCTGCCGGTAGCCGGTCATCGGCTGGGTGCCGGCGGCCTGGTGCAGCGGCGCGAAGTACCGTTGCAGCGCCGCGAGTTGGTGTCCGTAGCGGTCCAGGGTGGGGCCGTCGAGCACCAGGTTGAGCGGGGAGTTGTCCAACACGGCGAGCAGCGCCCGGTCGGTCTGGACGTTCGGAAGCTTGGTGTAGGACAGCTCCCAGCGGTCCAGGCTGATCACCGAGTCGTGCAGCGCCGTCTCGTACAGCGGCACCCGGTAGACCGGGTCGAACATGGCCTTGGTCAGGTCGGCGGGGAGGGTGACGGGCTTGAAGTAGACGCCCGGCGCCTTGGCCGGTGCGTAGCCGCCCCAGGTCTGCCGGTCGCGTTCGAGTGGCCACAGCCCGTCGGCGACCGGGGTGGCGGAGCCGTGGCTGAAGTCGAGCACCGGCGCCGCCCAGCTGCCGGCGCTCTCCGAGCCGAGGACGAGCTTGTCGGGGCCGGACAGGGTGCGCATCCGGGCCAGCCGGTTGGCCTGGTCCTGCCGCTTGTTCATCGGGTGGGCCGGGCTGTGGTCGTCGAAGAGTTCGCCCGCCGCGTCCACGTCGAGAAAGTAGCTGTCGGCGCCGTTCGCCGTCATCTGCCGGGTGCGGTCGGCCAGCAGGTGGCGGGTGGGTTCGGCGAGCCGGAACGCCTGCGAGCTGAGGTAGCAACCCCGGCCGTGGAAGCCGGACTTGACGGTGCCGTCGGCCTCGCGCACGCAGTAGTCCGGGTAGACCGGGGCCGGCCAGGTGGAGGTGGGCGCGTCGGAGGTGGCCGGGTCCTGGCCGTTGGCGAACGAGTCGTAGGGGCCGACGAGGTAGCCGGCCCGCCGCGCGGCGGCCGTGGCCCGCGCGCTCATCGGGTCGCCGTCGGCGTCGTACCCGAGCCACATCCGGGTCAGCCCCAGCGCCCGCATCCGCCGCACGCCCTGCTCGGTACGGGCCTCGCCCCAGGTGTAGGCGTGGAAGGCGCCGAGCAGCCTGCCGACGGCCGGGTTGGCGGCGATCTTGCGGCGCAGGGGGACGAACTGGCCGTGCTCGGTCAGCCAGTCGCGGTAGTCCAGCGCGGGGGCGACCGGGGAGGGGGCGGTGAGGGCGAAGGTGACGGTGTAGTCGCGGGTGTCCTCGCGCCGGGAGAAGGTGTGTTCACCGGTGGCGCGCAGCCGGCGGCCGGCGGAGGTGAAGCCGACCGAGGTGCCCGCCGGGCTCGGCACCAGGTAACTCACCCCGTGCCGGCCGAGGGTGTAGCCCCACAGCGGCATGGTCAGGTCGGCGGTGAGGTCGTAGGTGTGGCCGGCGAGGCCGTCGGGGGCGGTGTTCCACCACGGGTCGGCGACCGGGATGCCCAGTCCGTCGCCGCGCGGCAGCTGCACGGTGGCCGCGTCGTGGTCGGTGCCGGTGACCGGCCAGGACAGGGTGGAGCCGTCGCGGTCGCCGTGCACGGTGACGCGCAGCCGCCCGTGCTCGGCGCCGGCGGTGACGGTCAGCCCGGCCGCCGGGAGCGTCCAGCGGGCGGTGCCGCCGTCCACCACGACGTGCCCGGGGGTGCCGAGGCGGGCGGTGGCGGGGGCGGACAGGGTCAGCCGCGTGCCGTCGGCGGCGCGGGCGGTGACCGCCAGCGTGTCGGTGCCGACCTCGGCGGTGCCCCCGTCGACCGGGACCCGTACCGTCCCGTCCGCCACCCGCACCCCGGTGGCCACCGGGGCTCCGGACGCCACCGACCAGGTGATCCCGCACGCCGTGACGGCGGCGGCGGCCGTCAGCGCCACCACGGCCGCCCGCCGCCGGCCGCGTACGGCCCGATGAGAGGTGATCGCATGCATGGCGGGCAGCGTGCCGGGGTTTTGTAAGAGCCGTCCTCACAACCGCCGGGCCGGGCGCGTCAGGACGGGGCGTCGCCGTCGTCGCCGGTGACCGGCAGGGTGAGCCGGAAGCACGCTCCGCCGCCGTCGGCCGGGGCGGCGGTCAGGACGGCGTCGTGGGCGCGGGCGATCTGCTGGGCCATGGCCAGGCCGAGGCCGGAGCCGGGCAGGGCGCGGGCGGCGGAGGCGCGGTAGAAGCGGTCGAAGATGTGCGGCAGGTCCTCCGGGGCGATGCCGGGGCCGTGGTCGCGTACCGTCACCTCGAACGCGTCCCCGTCCGGGGCGCGGGTGAGGGCGACCTCCACCGGTCCGCCGGGCGGGCTGAACTTGGCCGCGTTGTCGAGCAGGTTGCCCAGCAGCCGGGCGAGCCGGGCGGGGACGCCGCGCACCACGGCACCGGCCGCGCCGGGGGCCACCCGCAGCTCGAAGGCGGTCCCCGGGTGGTGGTCGCGGGCGGCGCGGACGCACTCCTCGGCGAGCGCGGCCGGGCGCAGGTGTTCCAGCAGCGGCTGCGGTTCCTCGTCGCGGGCGAGTTCCACCAGGTCGCCGACGAGCTGGGTGACCTCGCGCAGCTGGCGCTGGAGGGCGCCGGAGGCCCGGTCGCGCTGGGCCGGGGTGAGCCGGTCGGGGCGGGCGAGGAGTTCCGCGTTGGTGCGCAGGGCGGTGAGCGGGGTGCGCAGCTCGTGGGAGGCGTCGGCGACCAGGCGGCGCTGGGCGGCCACGGACTGCTCCAGCTCGCCCAGCATGGTGTTGAAGCTGGCGGCCAGCCGGGTCACCTCGTCCTGGCGGTGCGGTGGGCCGGGGGGCAGTTCGATGCGGTGCCGGGCGTCGCGGGTGGCGGCGATCCGTTCCGCGGTGGCGGTCAGCCGGGCCACCGGGGCGAGTCCGGTACGGGCGGCGGCGTAGCCGAGGGCGCCGGCCAGCAGGACGCCGACCCCGCCGACCACCGCCATCACCTCGCCGGCCTGCCGGATCGCGTCGTGGGCGGCGTCGGAGCGCACCGCCACCTGGAGCGCCCGGCCGGGTCCGGCCGGGGTGGTGAGCATCCTGGCCGGGTGGCCGGCCACCGTGATGTCGGTGAGGCGGTCGCCGTGGCGTCCGGCGGCGACGTCCCGCGCCTGCGGGCCGACCGGGAGGACGAAGCGGGTGGCGCCGTCCTGCGCCGGGTCGGCCGGGACGACCTGGGCGCAGGCGGGCGCCGCCAGCCAGTCGCAGTCGCCGTGCAGCACCCGTGGCTGCCGTACGCCTTCCTGGCGGACGAGGTGGGCCTGCTGGGTCAGTTGCAGGTCGAGCTGGTGGGTGAGTTCGTAACGGATCACCGCGAAGGCGGCGGCGCAGGCGCCGAGGAGGACGAGGGCGACGGTGGCCGAGGTGATCAGCGCGAGGCGCCGCCGCAACGCCCCCCGTCGCCGCCAAGGCCCCCGCCCCCCACCCCGGTGCCCCCGCGCGGCCGGGGCACCCCCGGCGGCTTGCCCGTCGGCGCCCCCGGAGGCTTGCGGGCCGGCATCGCCGGTCGCCCGGGCGGTCCCGGAGCCCCCGGAGGCTTGTGCGCCGGCATCCCGGCGTGCGGCCTGCCCGGTGACCGGGCGGCGGAAACCCCCGGCGGCCCGGCTCGCGACAAGGCCGCGGAAACCCCCGGCCGCCCGACCCCCGACACCCCCGGCGGCCCGTGCGATCCCGGCGCCCCCGGCGGTCCGGTTATCCGCCCGCCAGGCGGCCCGACCCCCGGTCGCCTCGGGTCCGCTCCCCCACGCGGCCCGGGCGCCCCCGGCGGCTTGCACGCCGGCATCCCCGGCATGCCCGGCGCCCCGGCCCGCGCCACGCCCCGCGACTGGGCCGCGGGAACCGTCGGCGGCCCGGTCTCCGGCGCCCCCGGCCACCCCGGGGCCGAGTCCTCTCCGCCCGGCGCCATCGTTCGTACGCATGGGTCCACCGTCTCAGAACCGGAGGCGTGGCGGCGGTGCGGGGCCGTTCGGGGGGAGGATGCGCATATCCATGCGCAATGGAGTAAGGATATGCGCTACCGTTCTGCGGTGCCGCGTCGGAGAGATGGGACGACGCAACGACCGGGAAGGGAAGCGCAGATGAGCCTGCTCGCGCCGCAAGGGTTCCGCTCCTGTACGGCCAACATGGGGCTGAAGGACGACGCCGACGATTTCGCGGCGGTGGTGTCGGAGGTGCCCGCGGTGTCGGCCGCGGTGTTCACGCGGTCGCGGTTCGCCGGTCCGAGCGTGACGCTCAGCCGGGCGTCGGCCGCCGCGCAGGACTTCCGGGGCATGGTGGTGATCTCCCGCAACGCCAACGTCGCCACCGGCGCGACCGGGGAGGCCGACGCGGCCGAGGTACGGCGGCTGGTCGCCGAGAAGGCCGGGATCGCGCCGGAACAGCTCGTGATCGGCTCCACCGGGGTGATCGGCCGCCCGTACCCGATGGACGGCATCCGCGCCGGGATCGCCAAGTTGTCCTGGCCGTTCGACCCGGCCGACTACGACGCCGCGGCCACCGCGATCATGACCACCGACACCCGCCCCAAGGTGGTCCGGCTGCGCTGCGGCGACGCGGTCCTGGTCGGCATCGCCAAGGGCGTGGGCATGATCGAGCCCAACATGGCCACCCTGCTCACCTTCTTCTTCACCGACGCCGACGTGCCCGCGCCCGAGCTGGACGCCCTCTTCCGCCGCGTGATGGACCGCACGTTCAACGCGCTCAGCATCGACACCGACACCTCCACCAGCGACACGGCCGCCGTCTTCGCCAACGGGCTGGCCGGACCGGTGGACCCGGCGCGCTTCGAGGAGGTGCTGTACCAGGGGGCGCTGACGCTGGTGCGGGACATCGCCTCGGACGGCGAGGGCGCCACCAAGCTCATCGAGGTGCGGGTCACCGGCGCCCGGGACGCCGCCCAGGCCAAGCGGGTGGCCAAGGTGGTCGTCAACTCCCCGCTGGTGAAGACCTCGGTGCACGGCGCCGACCCCAACTGGGGACGCGTCGCCATGGCGATCGGCAAGCTCGACGACGACCCGTCCATCGACCCGGCCAAGGTCACCATCGCCTACGGTGACCTGCCGATGTACCCCCAGGAGCCCGACGACGCGGCCCTGGAGGCGGCCCGTGGCTACCTGTCCGGCTCCGAGGTGGTGATCCGGGTCGGCCTCGGCATCGGCGACGCGGGCTTCACCGTCTACGGCTGCGACCTCACACCCGGCTACGTCGACCTCAACTCCGGCTACACCACCTGATCCGCGCCCGCCGTGCGCCCGGCCCGCCACGGAACACGGATGGAACGGGCACGGCCGGGCAGGCGACCGGGCACAGAGGACGGACACGACACCGGACGGGCACACGGAACGGACACACGGTGATGACGGCGGCGGACCCCACGTCCGGCCGGGACCGCGCGGAGCGCGGCCACCGCGCGCTGCCGCACACCGCCGACCTGCGGATCGAGGCATGGGCCCCGACCCGGGAAGGCTGCCTGGCCGAGGCGGTGGCCGCCACCGTCGAGGCGTTCGCCGACCCGGCCGGGGCCCGTCCGTCGCGCGAGCACCTGGTCGAGCTGGGCGGCGCGGGCGCCGAGGACCGGCTGGTCGCCCTGCTCGACGAGGTGGTCTACCGGCTCGACAGCGCCGGCGAGGTGCCGGTGGCCACCGAGGTGACCTGGCTGCCGGAGGGCCTGCGGGTCCGGCTGGCCATGGCCGACGCCGCCTCGCTGGCCGTCACCGGCGCCGTACCCAAGGCGGTCACCTGGCACCGGCTGGAGTTCGGCGGCGGCCCCTCGGGGTGGCGGTGCGCGGTGACGCTGGACGTGTGACCGGGGGCGAGGGAGGCGAGGTCCCGTGAAGCCGGCCGAACACATGGTGGCCGAGGCGGTCGCCGAGACACCGTTCCGCTACCGCATCCCGCGCCGTGGCGCGATGCGGGTGCCGGGGGTGGTCTTCGCCACCCGCAGGCTGCTGCCGGAGGCCTCCGGCGACCAGGCGCTCCAGCAGGTGGCCGACGTGGCCACGCTGCCCGGCATCGTCACCGCCTCCTACGCCATGCCCGACGTGCACTGGGGGTACGGGTTCCCGATCGGCGGGGTCGCCGCCACCGACATCGCCGAGGGCGGTGTGGTCTCCCCCGGCGGGGTGGGGTTCGACATCTCCTGCGGGGTGCGGCTGCTGGCCGCCGGGTGTGACCGGGACGGGCTCGGGCGGCGGCTGGAGCGGCTGATGGACGGCCTCGGGCGGCGGGTGCCGCGCGGCGCCGGACGCGGCGGGGTGTGGCACGTCAGCCGCGCCGAGCTGGCCGAGGTGCTGGCGCACGGCGCCCGTTACGCGGTGGAACGCGGCCACGGTGTCCCCCGCGACCTGGAACGTTGCGAGGACGGCGGCACGCTGCCCGGCGCCGACCCCGGCCAGGTGGGCGAACGCGCCGTCGACCGGGGGCTGGGCCAGGTCGGCAGCCTCGGTTCGGGCAACCACTTCCTGGAGGTGCAGGCGGTCGACGTGGTGCACGACGCGGCGGCGGCGCGGGCGATGGGGCTGGCGCCGGGGCAGGTCTGCGTGATGATCCACTGCGGTTCGCGCGGCCTGGGCCACCAGATCTGCACCGATCACGTGCGGGCGATGGACCCGGTCATGCCGCGCTACGGCATCGAGGTGCCCGATCGCCAGCTCGCCTGCGCCCCGGTGGACTCCGGGCCCGGCCGGGCGTATCTGGCCGCGATGGCAGCCGCCGCCAACTACGCCCGCGCCAACCGGCAGTTGCTCGCCGAGGCGGCCCGGCGGGCCTTCGCCGAGAGCGTCGGCTGCGGGCTCGACCTGGTCTACGACATCTCGCACAACATGGCCAAGCTGGAGAGGCACCCGGTGGGCGAGGACGCCGCCCCGCGCCTGCTGTGCGTCCACCGCAAGGGCGCCACCCGGGCGCTGCCGCCTGGCCACCCCGACCTGCCGGCGGACCTGTCCGCGGTGGGCCAGCCGGTGCTGATCCCCGGCACCATGGGCACCGCCTCCTACGTGCTGACCGGCGTGGCCGACGGGGACGCGTGGCATTCCACCTGCCACGGCGCCGGACGCGTCCGCAGCCGCCACCGCGCGGCCCGCGAGATCGACGGCCACCGGCTCCGCGGCGAACTGGAGGCCCACGGCGTCGCCGTCCGCGCCTCCTCCTGGCGCGGCCTCGCCGAGGAGGCACCGCAGGCGTACAAGGACGTCGACGAGGTGGTGGCCGCCGCCGAGGGGGCGGGACTGTGCCGCAAGGTGGCCCGCCTCGTACCGCTCGGCGTGGTCAAGGGGTGACCCCGCCCGGTAAAGCCCGGGAAAAGACCACGCCGCGCCCACCCCCTGCCGGTACGGAATCCCCCGCCCCCGGGGTCCGCCGTGCGGCGGGCCCGAGCCCGCGTCGCAGCCCTGGTGGACGGGCCGGCGGCTGCGGATCGCGTCGGTTGTGGTGGACGTAGGGAGGCTACCAGGCTCCCGGCGACGTGGCGGTGGGAGGAGGAGGTCATCGGGCGGGGGTCGACCGGTGTTCCGGGGCCGGTGCTGGTGGTCGCGGGTGTGCTGGGGTTGCAGGGCGGGGCGGTGGTGGCCGCCGGGGCGTACCCGGTGGTGGGCGCGGCCGGGATGGTCGCGCTGCGGCTGCTGATCGCGGCCGTGGTGCTGGTCGCGGTGTGGCGGCCGGGGCGTCCGTCCACGGCGGGCGGCGGGCTGGTCGTGGTGGCCGCCGGGACCCTGCTCGCCGCGCATCACCTGGGCTACTACGAGGCGTTGGCGCGGATCCCGCTGGGGGCGGCGACGACGCTGGAGTTCGCCGGTCCGTTCGCCGTCGCGCTGTGCGGCTCACGCCGCCCGGCGGACCTGTTGTGGGCGGCGCTGGCGGCGGCGGGGGTGGTGGCGCTCAGTGGCTTCGGCGGGCGGCTGGACCCGGTGGGGCTGGGGTGCGCGGTGCTGGCGGGCGGCTGCTGGGCCGGGTACATCCTGCTCGGCCGCCGGCTCGCCGGGTGTCTGCCGGGCGGTCAGGGGCTCGCGCTGGCGGTCGCCTGGGCCGCGCTGCTGTCCCTGCCGTACGGGGTCGTGCGGGCCGGCGCGCGGCTGCTGGACCCGGGGGTGCTGGCGCGGGCCGCCGTGGTGGCGGTGGTCGCCAGTGTGCTGCCGTACTCGTTGCAGTTGCTGGCGGTGCGCCGGATGCCGCCGCGGCTGTTCGCCGTGTTGTGCGCGCTGGAGCCGGCCGTCGGGGCGCTGCTGGGGCTGGTGGCGCTGGGGCAGCGGCTGGCCGGGCCGCAGTGGGCCGGGGTGCTGGCGGTGGTGGTGGCCGCGGCCGGCTCGGCGGGGTGGCGGCGTCGGGCCCGGCCGTTCACCGCCGGGTCGCCGTCTCCACCGCCGTCTCCAGCAGCGCCTCCGCCTCGTCCAGCGCCTCGGTCAGCGATGCGGGGGTGGCGGTGCGGCCGGCGAGGACGGCGTCCACCTCGCGCAGTCCGGCGTCGGCGAGCAGGCGTTTCTCGTTGGTGACCCAGCGGCCCCGGGCGGCGAGGACCGCGTGGGCGGCCTGGCAGGCGGCGGTGGCGACGGCGCCCGCGCAGTCGGTGAGGTGGCCGCGTGCGGCGTGCGCGGCGCGGGCGTAGCCGAGGGTGAGCCGGGCGTCGGACCACCAGCGGCGCGGTGCGGTGCGGCGCAGCTCGTCCGGGTAGCCGGGGCGCGGGAGTTCGCCGTGGAGCACCCGGTTGACCGCGAGTTCGCCGACGACCAGGTAGGTGGGGATGCCGGCCAGGTGGAACAGCAGCCGCTCGACGTCGAAGTCACCGCTCCGGGCGCGCGCCCACTGGTGTTCGACGTCGGCGAGGTCGCGGTAGTGCACGTCCACGTGGTGGCCGTCGACGTCGAGCCAGGCGCCGCCGTTGAAGACGCCGCCGCCCCAGCCGCCGACCGGCGAGACCTGCCCGGGCCAGCCGACCGCCCGCAGGTCGTCCGGGTCGAAGGCGTCGCGGTAGTAGACGGCGAAGTCCCAGTCGCTGTCCGGTCGTTGGGTACCCAGGGCCCGGGAGCCGCCGAGGGCGACCGCGGTGACCCCGGGCAGCCCGGCCAGGCGGTCGGCGACCCGCCGGGCGAACGCCTCGTCGTCCGCCATCAGACGCCGCCGGGGAACATCCGGCCGCGCAGCCGCTCGATCTCGCGGCGGTCGCGTTTGGTGGGCCGTCCGGCGCCGCGGTCGCGCACCGGGACGGCGAGCGTCTCCTCGCGGGGCGGGGGCGGCGGGCTGTTGTCGACGTACGCCGTGGCGGCCACCGGGGCGCCGACCCGCTTGCGGAGCACCTGGGAGACGACCACGACCCGTTCCCGTCCGGCGTGGTACAGGCGGACCTCGTCGCCGACGCGCACCGGCTGCGCGGGCTTGACCCGTTCCCCGTTGACGCGGACGTGGCCGGCCCGGCAGGCCGCAGCGGCCAGCGAGCGGGTCTTGGTGAGGCGCACCGACCAGATCCAGCTGTCGACGCGTACGGTGCCCGTCGTCCCTTCCTCTGTTGCCATGCCCCGACTCTACGGCGCCCGCCCGGGGGACCCGCGAGCCGTTTTCCGCCGTGCTTGCGGTGCCCGCGCCCGGGTAACCGGCAACGTACGGCGCGGACGGCACGGCGGGTCCGCCCGTCCGGTGTACCGGCGAGGACGGAGCGTTGACGGCGGCCACGGGGAGTGCGAACGACGAGGCGTGGGAGCTGCTGCGGTGGGCGCGGCGGCTCACCGAGCCGGAGCTGCGCGCCGCGGTGGCCCGGTTCGCGGCGCCGGTGCGTACGGTGGCCGGTTACCACTTCGGCTGGTGGGACGAGGCGGGGCGGGCCACTCAGGTGGGCTGGGGCAAGGGCATCCGGGGCGCGCTGGTGCTGTCGGGGGCGCGGGCGCTGGGCGGGCGGGTGTCGGAGGCGGTGCCGGTGGCGGCGGCCGTGGAGCTGGTGCACAACTTCTCGGTGGTCCACGACGACGTGATGGACGGCGACCGTACCCGGCGCGGCCGGGCCACCGCGTGGTCGGTCTTCGGCGCCCGGCGGGCGGTGTCGGCGGGGGACGCGATGCTGGCGGCGGCGTGGGACCTGGTGGCCGGCGGGTATCCGGCGGCGCGGGAGCTGAGCGACGCGCTGCGGGCGTTGGTGGCCGGGCAGAGCGCGGACCTGACCTTCGAAGGGCGCGACGACGTGGGGCTGGCGGAGTGCGTGGCGATGGCCGCCGGCAAGACGGCGTCGCTGCTGGCGGCGGCGGGCGCGCTCGGGGCGCTGGCGGCCGGCGCGGAGCCGGCACGCGTCGCCGCGCTGCGCCGCTTCGGCCACCACCTGGGCCTCGCCTTCCAGCTCGTCGACGACCTGCTGGGCATCTGGGGCGACCCGGCGGTGACCGGCAAGGCGTCCGGGGCCGACCTGCGGCGGCGCAAGAAGACGCTGCCGGTGGTCGCCGCCCTCACCGCCGGCACCCCGGCCGCCGACCGCCTCGGCGAGCTGTACCGGGGCCGCGGTCCCCTCGCCGAACCGCGGATCCCCGAAGCCGCCCGCCTGGTACGGGAAGCCGGCGGTGGCGACTGGGCGCACCGGGAAGCGCTCCGCCGCCGCGAACTCGCCCGCACCGAACTGTCCGCCGCCCGCCCCTCCCCCACCGGCGCCCGCGCACTGGACCTCATCGCCGACCTGGTGACCCACCGGGACCTGTGACCCACGCCGTGCCGTCATCCCGGGCCCGGCCGCCGCGAGACCGGACCCCACAATGGACGCATGGGCAAGAGAACCTCCCGACCGAGACCGTCCCGCCCGGCGGCGGCGCCGGCCCCGGCGTCGTGCCCGTGCGGCAGCGGTGCCGGGTATCCGGGGTGCTGCGGGCGGCTGCACAGCGGGGCGGCGCGGGCGGCCACCGCGGAGGAGTTGATGCGTTCGCGGTTCAGCGCGTTCGCGGTGGGCGACGAGGCGTATCTGCTGCGCAGTTGGCATCCGGACACCCGGCCGCCGGCGGTGGAGCCGGCCCCGGGGGTGCGCTGGACGCGGCTGGAGATCCTGGGCACCACCGGCGGCAGCGCGTTCCACACCGAGGGCACGGTGGAGTTCCGCGCCGAGTACACCGAGCGGGGGCGCCGTGGCGAGATGCGGGAGAACAGCCGCTTCAGCCGCCACGAGGGCGCCTGGGTGTACGTGGACGGCGTGGTCGAGGGGTGAGGGGCCGGGCCGCCCGGTGGTGGGCGGCCCGGCCGGGGTTCAGGAGAACCAGCGGCGCGGGTGGCGGGTGAGGGTGTAGCCGCCCACCCCGGCGAGCGCGGCGAGCACCCCGCCGGCCGCGGTCCACAGCCACCGGGTGGACAGCGAGGCGAACCACCCCTTGGCCTGAGCCACCGGCTTGGGCGCCGAGGCGGCGGCGGAGGGGGCCGCGGAGACCGCGGTGTCCGGGGCCACCGTGGCACCGGCGTTGACCGCCGGTGACAACGGCTCCTTCAGCGAGGCGCCGTCCGGCTGCCCGTCGCCGTTCTTCGCGGTGAGCCGTACCTGGGCGCGTACCGCGAGGCCGAGGTCCTGCTCGGGCAGGTCGGTGGCGGAGACGCGCAGGTAGTACGTGCCGGGCAGTGGGTCGCCGGACCACGGCTCGGCCCACGAGCGGATCTGCCGCAAGGTGCAGTCCAGCGCCACCGACTGGTCGCCGGTGTCGGCGGTGACGGTCTGCGCGCCGGCCGCGCACGCCTGGCGGCGGCGGAGCCCGTCGAAGACCTCGACGGTCCAGGTGGCCTCGCCGTGCCGGTCGGCGGCCGGGGGCAGGGTGATGTCCACCGTGACGTGGTCGGTCTGCCCGGCCGCGGCGGCGAACGACCAGTACAGGTAGTCGCCGGTGGAGGCGGCCAGTTCGGCGTGCTGGCCGGGGCGGATGGTGGTGGCGGTCAGGAACGAGGTGCCGGCGGTGGTGACCGTGGTGTCGCCGCCGGCCGAGGCGGAGGCGGACGGGGTGGGTGTGGCGTCCGCGAGGGCGGGCCCCGCGGTGGCCAGTACGGTGACCGCGGCGGCGGCCGTCAGGGCGGCCGTTGTCCGTGCGCGCATGGTCAGTTCTCCCTCCAGACGGCGATCCGCCAGCGGGCGAGCCAGCCGAAGATCAGGCCGGCCAGCAGTCCGGTGACCGCCAGCACGAGCAGCAGCAGCCAGCCGCGGCCCAGGTCCGGCCCGTGCGGACCGGCGGACGAGGGCACCACGTCCACGGTGAGCTCCAGCGGCATGCCGGGGGTGGTGCGTACGCCCGCCGGGGCGGAGAAGGAGTTGCTGACCACCAGGCAGACGGTGTGCGCGGCCACGGTGTCGGTGGCGGCGGTGCCGTCGGGCGCGGTGGTCGCCGAGGCGCTGGGGGTGGCGGCCGGGGCTTCCTGGCCGGACCAGCGCAGCCCCGCGGAGAGGACGTCGGTGCGTCCGCTGCCCGCGTCGGTGCCCCGGACGAGTTCCCGGCCGTCGGGGGCGGTGGCGCGCAGCAGCACCCCGTAGTCGGGGTTGAGCGGCCGGTCCAGGGCGAGCGAGACCGAGGCCCGCAGTTCCTGGCCGGGCTGGACCGGCACCCGGTACCAGCGGTGCTCGGCGAAGCGCTCCCGGTCGGTGTAGACGCCGGGGGTGAGGATGGGCGCGTGGTCGCAGCCGTCGGTGCCGGAGACCTGGGAGGGGGTCTGCCGGTAGGTGTCCTTGGCGCGGTCCACGAGCTGGTTGAGCCGGCCGGTGAGCTGGCTCTGGTGCTGGACGGCGGTGTAGGTGCCGCCGGTGGCGTCCGCGATGCAGGTGAGCTGGCGGCGGACCTTGTCGTCCAGGGTGAGGCCGAGGGTGTCGACCACCAGGTGGGTGCCCTGCGCGGCCAGTTCGCGGGCGACGTCGCAGGGGTCGGGCGGGGCGCAGTCGTCCTCGCCGTCGGTGATGAGGACGATCCGGCGGGTGGTCTCCCCGCTGCCCAGGTCCTTGGCGGCGGCGCGCAGGGCGAGCCCGATGGGGGTCCAGCCGGTGGGCCGCAGCGTGGCGATGGCCGTCTTGGCCTCGGTGCGGTCGACCGGGCCGACCGGGGCTATCTGCTGGGTGTCCTGGCAGCCGAGTGCCTTGTCCTCGCCGGGGTACTTGGCGCCCAGGACGCGGATGCCCAGCTGGGTCTCGTCCGGGAGGGCGTCCACGACCTCGTCGAAGGACTGCTGGGCCACGGATATGCGGCTGCGGCCGTCGATGTCCTGGGCCCGCATCGAGCCGCTGACGTCGAGGACCAGTTCGACCTTGGGCGGTTCCTTGGCGCCGGGTTCCCCGGCCTGTGCGGGTGGTGCGCCGAGCATGGTCAAGGCGGCCAGCATGCTGAGCAGGCCGGCCGCGGATCGTCGTCTGGTGATCACCCGCAGATCGTAATGACCGTCACCTCCCGCTCCTAAACGGCTGGTTGGGCGGGGGAATGCGGCCAGGGCCACGGTTGCGGGAGGAGCGGCCATGGGGAGTGGGGGCAGCGGCCGGGGCACGACGCGGCGCCCGAGCGTGTGGGCGGCCGGCGGCACGGTCTTCGCCGGGGTGCTGATGCTGGTGGACGGCGTGCTCGGCGTCCTCGGCGGCATCGCGGGGATCGCCCGCGACGACGTCTACGCCGCCATCGGTGACTACCTGTTCCGGTTCGACCCGGTCACCTGGGGCTGGATCCACCTGTCCCTCGGGGTGCTGTCGGTGGCCGTCGGGTGGGGCGTTCTCGCCGGTGCGGCGTGGGCGCGGGCGGTCGGGGTGGCGCTGGCCGCGGCGGTGGTGGTCGTCAACGTCGGGTGGCTGCCCTACCAGCCGGCCTGGGCCGTCATCACCGTGGCGATCGGGCTCTTCGTGATCTGGTCGCTGTGCACCGACCGGCCGGCGGCGCGGCGTCGGCGGTGAGCCCGGCACGCCTCCCGGCCCGGGTCACGGCGCGCCGTCGTCCTCGCGCGGCCGGGCCCGGGCCGGCAGCCGGTGCCGTACGGCCGCGTACCCGGCCGCCGCGACCGCCGCGAGGCCGAAGGCGGTCAGCAGGTCGCGGGGGTCCTGCCGGCTGAGCGCGACCACCACACCGACGACGGCGACCAGCGGCGGCAGCGGCCACCACGGCATGCGGAACGGGGGCCGCGCCCCGCGCCGGCGTACCCGGCAGACCAGCGCAGAGACGGCCACCAGCAGATAGACGATGACGATCATGACGCCGGTGAAGGTGATCAGGTCGTCCAGCGAGCTGAAGACGCACAGCAGCCCGTTGCCGGCCAGGAGGAACAGGAAGCCGCGCACCGGCACCCGGGAGCGCGGCGAGACCCGTCCGAAGAAGCGGCCGAGCGGGCCGGGGAGCATCCCGTCGCGGGCGGCGGCGTAGTAGACGCGGGCGTAGCCGAGGTTGGCGGCGAGGCCGGTGTCGAACATGGCCAGCGCGACGCCGGCGATCAGCACGTCGGCCCCGGCCGGGCCGAGCACCTGGTGGGCGACGAACGCCAGCGGGGAGGGGTCCGCGGTGGCCCTGCCGAGGTCGCCGACGGCGCCGGTGGCGGCGATCACCGCGAGCACCTCGACCACCACGGCGAGGACGGCGGCCACCACGACGGCCCGCGGCCCGGTCCGGCGTGACCCCTTGGCCTCCTCCGCGAAGTACAGCGGCCAGTCGTAGCCGTTGAAGGCGAAGAGCGCGGGCACCACGGCGGCCAGCAGCCCGGCCGCGCCGACCGGGCCCGCCGCCCCGTGCGAGACGACCACGGGGTGGGTGATGGGGTGGACGCCGTGCGCGGCGTGGCCGAAGGCGACCGCGGTGAAGACCAGGACGACGGCGAGTTCCAGGACGAGCATGCCGCCCGCCACCCAGCCGGCCGGCGAGATCCTGCCCACCGAGACCGCGGTGACCAGCGCCATCATGCCGAGCGCCAGCCATCCGACGGGGAGTCCGCCGGGCACCAGCGAGGAGACGTAGGTGGCCGAGGCGACCAGGATGGAGGCGGTCGAGACCAGCCCGAGCAGCAGGAAGAGCGTGCTGGTCACCCCGCCGGCCACCGGGCCGAGCGCCCGGTGGACGATGGTGTACGCGCCGCCCGCCGACGGGAAGAGCGAACCGGCCTCGGCGTAGCACAGCGCCATGCCGAGCGCGATCACCCCGCCGATGACGAACGCCCACACCACCCCGGTGCCGGCCGACCGCAGCGCCGAGCCGTACACCAGGAAGACGGAGGTGGTGGGCGAGATGGCGGAGACGGCGATGGCGAGGACGCCCAGCGGGCCCAGCGAGGCGCGGCGCAGCCCGGGGGCGGTGGAGCGCTCCTCGGGGCGCCGGCCGGCCGCGGGGCCGTCGTCGGCGGGCCGCCTCGTGCCGTCCGAGGGTCCGGTTCGGGCCATCCGCCGCCTCCCTGTCGTGACCTGGCCGGTGCCTGCGGCCGTGCCGTGCGCGCGGTAATCCTCGGCAGACCGGCGCCCGGACAAACCTGACGCATCATCAGTCAAGCCCGGACAGTACGTTGGGCAACCGTACAAGTGCGGATGGTAATCACCGTGCCCTCGCAGAAGAATTCGGCCGGCCAACGGTGAACACTGCCCCAATTTGTCCGTATATGTGGGGTGTACGTATGCTGGGTGAGGTCGTGCCGACGCCCCGCACGGGCGGCCGACGCGACGGCAACTCGCCCAACGACGAACCCTGGAAGGGAGGTCACCATGGGATTCTTCGGATCGTTCTTCGGACGCGGATACGGCCGTGGCCGGGGCGACTTCTTCCGTCGCCACCGTCACCACCATCACCACCACCACGGCTGCTACGACCGTTGGTACGGCGGCTACGGGTACTACTGACCGCCGCGGAACATCTGACCCAGGGGGCCCCGGATCCTTCCGGCGGTCCCCGACCTCTTTGTCCGGAAGGTGCGCGACGTGGTGGACGTGATCCGCGTACGGCCCGCCGGGGGCACCGGCGGCGGACCGGACGTGACCGAGCCTGCCGACCGGCCGCGCCGCAGGCACGCGGCGCCCCGGCACACCTACGCCGACGACGGCCCGGTGGCCGTCTCCCCCGCCGAATCACCGTCGGCGGTCTTCCGCCGCTTCTGGCCGTGGGTGCGGCCCGACCGGTACTGGCTGCCGGTGGCCGCGCTGCTGATGGTCGCCGGGGCGGCCGGTGAGGTGGTGTCGATCTGGCTGTTCAAGGAGTTGATCGACCAGGTGCTGGTGCCCCGGCGGTTCGCCGCCTTCTGGCCGCTGGCCGGGGCCATGGTGGGGCTGGCCGCCGCCGCGGGGGTCGCCGCCTTCGCCGGTGACTACACCACGGCCCGGGTGGCCGAACGGTTCATCCTGCGGCTGCGCACCGCGATCACCGCCCATCTGCACACCCTGCCGCCGGACACCCTGCACACCCGGCGCCACGGTGACGTGGTCGCCCGGATCACCTCCGACGTCCAGCGGGTCGAGCAACTGGTGGCCTCCGGGGTGATCCAGTTCGTCACCGCGGTGATCAGCATGGTGTTCTCGGTCGCCGCCGCCTTCTACCTCAGCTGGCCACTGGCGCTGGCCGCGCTGGCCACCGCCCCGGTGTTCGCCGTCGCCGCCCGCCGGTTCGGCGGCCGGGTGCAGGAGTTGTCCCGGCAGGCACGCCGCCGCAACGGCGCGCTCACCGCGGTGCTGGAGGAGAGCCTGGCGCTGTCCGGCCTCAGCCACGCCTACAACCAGCAGCACCGCGAGGTGGCCCGGGTGGACGAGGAGGGGCGCTCGCTGATGCGGGCCGAACTCGCCACCGCCCGGGTGGGCTTCCTCTATCCGGCCGTCCTCGACGTGCTGGAGGTCGTCGGCGGGCTCGCCGTGGTGGGCCTGGGCGCCTTCGAACTCTCCCGGGGCGCGCTCACCCTGGGCGGACTGCTGGCCTTCGCCGCCTTCCTCACCCAGCTCTTCGGCCCGGTACGCACCCTGTCCGGCCTGGTCACCATGGTCGGTGCGGCCGGCGCCGCCGCCGAACGGGTCCTCGAACTCCTGCGCGTCCGCTCCCCGCTGCCCGCCCCCGCCCGTCCCGTCCCGCCGCCGTCCGGGCCGGCCACGCTGACCTGCGAGCGCCTGCGGGCCGGTTACCCCTCGCACCCCGGCACCGTGGTCCTGGACGACGTGGGGTTCACGGTGGCGCCCGGTCAGGTGCTCGCCGTGATGGGGCCGAGCGGGGTGGGCAAGTCCACGCTGGCCAAGCTGCTGGTGCGGTTCATGGACCCGCTGGGCGGGGCGGTGCGGCTCAACGGGGTGGACCTGCGGGACATGGAGGTGACGGCGGTACGGCAGGCGGTCACACTGCTGCCGCAGCAGGCCCAGTTGTTCCACGCCAGCATCGGACACAACATCGCCTACGGCCGCCCGGACGCCTCCCCGGCGGAGATCACCCGGGCCGCCCGCGACGCCGACGCGCACGCCTTCATCACCGCGCTGCCGGACGGCTACGACACCGTGGTGGGCGAGAACGGCTTCCAGCTCTCCGGCGGACAGGCCCGGCGCGTCGCCATCGCCCGGGCGTTCCTGCGCGGCACCCAGGTGCTCGTCCTGGACGAACCCACCGCCGGCCTCGACGACCGCGCGGCGGCCAACGTACTGGGCCCGCTGCAACGGCTGATGGCCGGACGCACCACCGTGCTCATCACCCACGACCACGCCCTCGCCCGCCACGCCGACGCGGTCTACCTGCTCCCCGACACCCGTGCCGGCACGTCGCCCGGGCACCCGGACTGAACCGCGAAGGCACCGCGGGGCGAAATTAATCGGACCCTCATCGGCACCAGACCTTTCTCATCCACCGCCGGTCTACGGTGATCCAGGGCCGCGGCCGGGACGGCCGCCACACATCGGGCCCGCTTCCCCGCCATCCCGGAGGTGTTCGTGGTGTCCGCGACCGTTGCCGATCCTTGTCCGCGGGCCGGCCGGCCGTCGCGGTCGGCGAGTCGGCGGCCCGGCGCCGCCTGGCGGTTCTGGCGCTCGCCGGCCGGCCAGCCGCCGTGGGCCCGCCCCGCGCTGCTGGCCACGGCCGTGGTCGCCGCCGTGCTGTACGCGTGGAACATCACCTCGTCCGGCTTCGCGCTGTACTACTCCGACGCCGTCAAGAGCATGTCGGTGAGCTGGAAGGCGCTGCTGTTCGGGGCGATGGACCCGGGGGCCACCATCACCCCGGACAAGATCCCCGGCTCCTTCGTGCCGCAGGCGCTCTCCGCCCGGCTGTTCGGCTTCCACGCCTGGTCGGTGACGTTGCCGCAGTGCGTCGAGGGCGTCATCTGCGTGCTGGTGCTCCACCGGGTGGTGCGGCGCTGGGCGGGGCCGGTGGCGGGGATCACCGCGGCGGCGCTGTTCACCTGCACCCCGGTGGTGGCCTCGATGTTCGGCCACTCCATGGAGGACGGCGGCCTGACGTTCTGCCTGGTGATGGCGGCCGACTGCGCCCAACGCGCGCTGCTCGACGCCCGGTTGCGTTCGCTGGTGCTCTCCGGGGTGTGGGTGGGGCTGGGGTTCCAGGCCAAGATGCTCCAGGCGTGGATGGTGCTGCCCGCGCTCGCCACCGCCTACCTGGTGGCGGCGCCGGTGCGGCTGCGCCGCCGGGTCGGCCACCTGCTGGTGGCCGGGGTGGTCTGCCTGGCGGTGTCGCTGTCGTGGGTGGTGATGATGACCGTCGTCCCGGCCAAGGACCGGCCGTACGTGGACGGCAGCACCGACAACAGCGCGTTCGCCATGGTCTTCGGCTACAACGGCCTGGAACGCTTCGGCATCCACGTCCCCGGCTCGGTGGCCTCGACGGGGTCCGGCGGCGCGGCGCGGGGGACGCGTCCGGGCGGTACGGCGTCGTGGCGGGCCGGCGGTTTCGGCGGTGCTCCGTTCCCCGGCACCCGGGCACCGGGGAACGGCGTCTTCCCGGCGGGCGGCGGCAAGGCGGCGAGGAACGGCGGCACCGGCGAAGGCACCGGCTCGGCGCGGCCGTTCGCCGGTGGCCGGGGCGGGCCGGGCGCTCCGGGCGGCGGGCCGGGAGGCATGGACGCCGGGCCGAGCTGGCTGAAGCTCTTCCAGAGCCGCTTCGCGCCGCAGATCGGCTGGCTGTACCCGTTCGCGTTGCTGACGCTGGTGCTCGGGGTGTGGTGGCGGCGGCGTGCCGGGCGGGGTGACCGGACGCTGGGCGGGCTGGTGTTGTGGGGTGGCTGGCTGGTGGTGGTCGGCGTGGTGTTCAGCGCGATGGGCTCCATCCCGCACACCGCGTACATGGCGACGCTGGCCCCGCCGCTGGCGGCGCTGACGGCGGCCGGCGCCGTGCTGATGCGGCGGGCCTACCGGGCGGGCGGTCCCCGGGGCTGGGCGCTGCCGGTGGCGGTGGCCGCCGAGGCGGTCTGGAGCTGGTACCTGTCCTCGTTCCACCCGGACTTCCTGCCGTGGCTGAAGTGGCTGACGGCGGCGGCCTGTCTGGCCGGGGTGGCCGCGATGGTGCTGGGCCGGGTCACCCGGCGCACCCGGTCCAGGCTGGTGACCGCCGGGGTGCTGGCCGGTCTCGCCGGGGCGGTGGTCACCCCGGTCGCCTGGTCGGCCTCGGTGCTCGACCCGGCGTACGCGGGCAGCGCCTTCGACGCCGGCGCCGGCCCCTCGGCGATGGGCGGCGGCCGGGCCAGGGCCGTCCCCGGCGCGGCGGGCGCCTCCCGCGGCGGACCCGGCGGTGACATCACCACCCGGCTCACCGCCGACGAACGCAAGCTGTACGCGTACGTCAAGTCCCGCCAGGGCGGCGCCCGTTACGTCCTGGCCACCGACGGCTGGAACGCCGCCTCCCCCTACATCCTGGCCACCGGCGACACCGTGCTGCCCATGGGCGGCTTCAGCGGCTCCGTCCCCCACCCCTCACCGGGCGACTTCACCGCCCTGGTCCGCGGCGGCCGACTGCGCTTCGTCCTGCTCTCCGGCTCCGGCGGCGGCTTCCCCGGACGCGGCGGCACCGCGGGCGCCACCGGCCGCGTCCGCACCTGGGTCCGGGCCCACTGCGCCGCGGTGCCCTCCGCCCGGTACGGCGTGACCACCACCCAGGCGTTCGGCGGCGGCGGGACGCTGTACGAGTGCGCGCCGGAGCGGGCCTGACCCCGGCACCGCCACGGCAGGTGTGGCCGGGTCCGTAAGCGGGCACCCGGCCCACCGAACCGGCACGACGGCGGACGGGACGGAGGTGGCCGGCGATGACCGCGACCGACCGTGAGCAGGTGACCCGGGCGCTGCTGGAGCGTTACGGGGAACGCAGCTTCGCCGAGGAGGCCGAGATCCACCTGCGCGAGCAGCCGCACGCCCTCTACCAGATGCTGGAGCTGGCGGCGCTGGTGAACGCCCGGGTCGCGCCGGGCACGGCCGTGCGCACCTTCGAGGAGTTGCGCGGTCACCGGTGGTCCACCGCGGGCGGGGTGCTGGAAGCCGGCCGCGACCGGATCGACCACGCGCTGCGCGACGCCGGCTACCCCGAGGGCGACGCGGCCGGCATCGCCACCGCGGTCACCGACGCCGCCCTCCACCTCCAGCAAGACCACGGCGGCGACCTCGGCGGCCTGCGCGAGGACGCCGGACACGACCCGGTCCGCGAACGCGAACTGCTCCGCCACTTCGCCGACGTGGACGACGGGGTCGTCGACGCCTTCTGCCGCGAGGTCCAGGTGCTCTGGGACGAACTGCTGCCGTTCGCCGACAAGAAGGCGCTGGACGCGGCGCACCGGCTCGGCCTCGGCGAGGACGCCGGTGCGCTGCGCCGTCTCGCCGCCGACGACCGCGAGTACGTGCGCCTGGTCGACGCGCTGGTGCGGGTACGCCACGACGAACACGGCTACCGCGAACTCCAGGAGCTGGCCGGGCACCGGTGAACCACCGCGGTCCGCCCGCCCTCAGCCGACCGGGGTCCCGAACTCGGCCGGCGCGGCGGCGACCATCGCCTGGAGCCGCGCGTGGTGGGCGCCGCGCCAGTAGACCCGGTCGCAGGCCGGGCAGGCGGCGAAGACGTCGTAGGTGCGGCGGGTGCCGTGCGCCAGCCGGTCGCGTACCGCGTCCTTGTCCGCCGCCACCAGCGACCCGTTGCACGCGGTGCACCGGGTCCACGGGGCGAGCGTGGGGGCGAACCGGCCCAGCACGTCGCGCAGTTGCTCGTCGGGCCGGCTGCTGTAGACGTAGGCGCCGGCCCACGTTCACGGCGCTTGAGCAGGCCGCGGTCGCGGGAGAGCAGCACCCGGCGCTCCGCCGCGGACCGGGCGGCCGGCGCCGGGTCGCCGATGTCGGCGCTCTCGTAGGCGGCGTCCACCCCGAGCAGCCGCAACCGGCGGGCCAGCGTGCCCAGATGGACGTCGAGCAGGAAACGCAGCGGCGCCCCCGGCACCGTCTGCGGCCGGGTCACCGCACCGACCCGCACGAACTCACCGGCGGCCGGCACGTGGGCGGCGTCCGCCTCGCGGCCGTCCACCAGCAGCCGGCCGACCTCGGTGAGCGGCACGCCCAGCGACTCCACCAGGTGGCCGAGGCTGGAGGTGCCGTCGGTGACGCGGCGGGCCGGCCCCCGGCGCCGTTCCCGCGCGACGAAGACCCCCAGCTCGGAGGCGAAACTCACGCGGATCTCCGGTCCGTTCACGCCGCCAGCATGCCACCGCGGCACCGCCCGGGTCCGGGTATTTTCCGCCTCCCGGCAGGCCGGGGCCGCCGGGGTCAGGAACGGCGGCGGGGCTTGCCGCGCCGGGGGGTCCTGGCGCCGCGTCCGGCGGTGCCGCCCGCGGTGGGCCGGGCCGGGCGCGGCGTCTTGCGCTGTGCCTTCGGCGGTGTCTTCTTCTGCTCCTGCTGTCCGGCGGCGGCCCGGCGGCCCCGGGTGCTGTTGACGGTCCGGCCGCGGACGACGCCGATGAAGTCGTCCACCAGGTCGGTGGTGGCCGCCTCCGGCCAGGAGAGGGCGACGCGCGACTGCGGCGCGTCGGTGACCGTCCGGTAGGTGAGGTCACGGCGGTGGTGGAGCCGGGCGAGGGACTGCGGGACGACGAGGACGCCCACCCCGGCGGCGACCAGCTCGACGGCGTCGGCCGTGGTGGCGGGGCGGTCGATCGCGGGGCGGCCGGGGCGGTGTTCCCAGGTGAGGGTGTCGTCGAGCGGGTGGAGGACGATCTCGTCGGCGAGGTCGTCGGCGGTGACCTCGTCCACGGCGGCCACCACGTGGTCCTTGGGGACCACCACCACCGTGGTCTCGGTGTACAGCGGGATGGCGCTGAGGTCGGTGCCGTCGACCGGCAGCCGCAGCAGCCCGGCGTCGGCCTCCCCGCGCCGCAGCACGCCGGGCGCGTCCTGGGCGGAGACCTGGGTCAGCTCCAGCGGGACGCCGGGGAACCGTTCGTCCCAGATCCGCACCCACTTCGCGGGGGTCACGCCCGGAACGTAGGCGAGCCGGAAGGAGGAGGGTGCGTCGGAGCCTGTCACCGGGCCAGGATATCCCGGGGTCCCGCGCCGCACGGCCCGGCCGGAGCCGGTCGGGCCACCCCGCGCGCTCGAATATCCTTGACTCCATGACGTCGCACAAGAGCACCCAGACCATGAAGCCCGCCACCGCGGCGAAGAAGCTGGGTGTGTACCTGGAGGCCACCCCCGCCGAGTTCCGGGAGGGCCTCGTCTCGCGCGACGAGCTCAACGCCCTGCAGGCCGATCCGCCCCAGTGGCTGCGGGAGCTGCGCCGCAACGGGCCGCACCCGCGCCCCGTGGTCGCCGCCAAGCTCGGCGTCTCCATCTCCGGCCTCGCCCGTGGCGGCGTCACCGAGCCGCTCACCACCGAGCAGATCGACGCCCTCAAGGACGAGGACCCCGAGTGGCTGCGGCGTGAGCGGGCCACCCAGGCCGAGGTGCGCAAGGAAGCCGCGCGGCTGAAGGAGAAGAAGGCCGAGGAGCAGCGCGAGAGCGCCTAGCCCTTACCCGTCCGGGGTGCGCCCCGGATCTGTCGTCGGCGTCGCGCGCCGCGGGGTACGTCCCGCGCGGCGCGCGACGTCTTTTCGGCATATGCCATACTGGTTGCGGACCCCGCTGCTTCCCCCGTCAGCGGGGTCCGTTCCTTTTCCGGCTTCTTCCGGGCCGCCGTCTTCCGCGACGCCGACGAGGCGTCCGCCGCCCGTTCCCCCGGTCCAGCTCTGCACGTCGGCGCACGACACCCCCGTGGCCGTGCGCCGACGTCCCCCGCGCATCTAGTAGACCAGATGCCCCCCGGTGGTGCGCAACTGCGATACGTCTAATCTTCTAGAGAGCACGATGGAGGGCGCGACGGTGCGGAACCCGTCAAGCGTGATAGAGGGGATCTTGCCCCGGTAGCACTCTTCATCTAGCAAAGTGGATAATGACAGCGCTCCGGCACTCGACGACGGCAACCCACAGGGCGAGGAGTAGTGATCACGGCGATGGGTGAGAAACCCCCGACCGGTCAACGTACGATCGCCCAGGTACTCGACTACCTGATGCGCGAGATCCATCCCAAGGGGCGGGACTCCTACAGCTACGCGGAGATCGCGGAGCTGATCAAGGAGCGCGCCGGGGAGGGGGACCCCACCGTCTCGCACGGCACGATCCAGGCCATCCGCACCGGCAAGGTCACCAACCCCGGGGTGGACTCGCTGCGCGCCCTGGCCAACTTCTTCGGCGTGCCGGTCTCCATCTTCTTCGACGAGGCCGTCTTCGACACCGTCGAGTCCCGCATCCGGGAGATCAAGGACGACGTCGACCGGGCCTCGGCCGGCGACGAACTCGCCGACGTCCTGGAGGACAAGGACGTCCGCGCGGTGGCGTTCCGCCTCAGCGGCCTGTCCGCCAAGTCGCTGCGCGGCATCAAGGGGATCGTGGAAGGGTTCCGCACCGCCGAGGGCCTGCCCGACGTCGACCCGGGCCGCCCCGGACGCGCCAGACGCCGCAGAAGCTGAGGCGAAGGTCACACCGGCCGTGCGGACGGAGGCCGCCCACGGGTCCACGACGGGCCCGGCCGGGGCGTGCCCGGGCCGCGTTGCATATGCTGCTGCCGCGAGGCGAAAAGCGGTTGCACCGTTCCCCTGACGAACCAAGCCCTGGTCCCGTCTTCCCGGACGGTGCCTGAAATGCGGTGAGGTAGTCCATGAGGCGGTGGAGGCGCCCGCAGAGCCAGTGCGCGGCCGTCGCCGGCCAACTGGCCATCCCGCAGCCGTTCGAGCTCGACGCGTTCTGCCGGAACATCGCCGAACAGCGGGGCCGCCCGCTCCTCCTGCTGCCGCTCGACGGCCCGCCCGACCCCGATCTCCCGTGCGGCATCTGGATCGGCCTGGACGTCGCCGACCTGGTCTTCTACGAGGCCGGGGCGGCCGACATCCTCAAGGTCCACATCGTGCTGCACGAGATCTCCCACATGCTGCTGGGCCATGTGGCCCCCGAACTCGACGTCGCCGAGGACGCCACCGAGGAGGAGGTCGCCGCCGCCGAACGGCACTTCCAGCGCATCCTGGGCCGCACCCACAAGTCCGTCGCCGGTGCCGACCGGCCCGACCTGCCGGTCGCCGACATCCTGCGCGCCGAGGCCGCCCGGGTCCGCGCCACCGCCGCCGCAGCCAAACCGGTCGACGAGGAGATCGGCCTGTCGGCCACCCGCATCGCCGCCCTGCTCGGGCGCACCAAGTTCGCCAGCCGCCAGGAGCGGGAGGCGGAGACGCTGGCCACCTTGATCCTGGAGAAGGCCAGCCGCAACGAGGCCCGTTCGGCGTCCGGGCAGGCGCGTGACGTCCTGGCCCGCCTCAACGACGCCTTCGGGCATCCGGTGCGCCGCCGATGAGCACGGCCAAGATCGTCGTCCTGGTGATGCTGTGGGCGGTCACCTTCTGGCGGCTGCCGTCGGCGGTGCGGGTGGCGCGGCAGCGCGCGCTGTGGGTCGCGTTCGCCTGCATCTCCGCCGCCTCCACCCTCGGCGTGCCGGAGATCCAGCGCGTCACCGACCTCGACACCGGCGTGCACAACCTGGCCACGCTGGGCAAGAACCTGCTGGGGATCGCCGGTTCGGCGGCCATCTTGGACTTCGTCATCTCCATCGCCCGGCCCGCCGCGGTGCGCCGCAGCCGACCGCCGCTGCTGGCGTTCGCCGCGGTCGCCATGGCCGGGATGACGGTGCTGTTCGCCGCCACGCCCCGGGCCACCGAGGCGGACAACTTCTTCGACGCGAGCATCGGTTCGCTGCCCGGCACCGGATACTGCCTGGTCTTCCTGGGCTACCTGGGCGTGGCGATGTCGGTGGCGACCTGGCTGTTCTGGAGCTACGGCCGCCACGCCGGCGCGGGGTCGCTGCGGGTCGGGCTGCGGGTGCTGGGCACCGGTACGGCACTGGGCGCGCTCTACAGCCTCTTCCGCTCGGCGCACCTGGCGGTCCATCTGACCCGGCTGGCCTTCCCGTTGGACGACGTGACCGCCAACGCCGTCGCGGACGTCGTCGAGTACAGCGCCATCACCCTGATCATCGTCGGCAACTCGATCCCCGCGGTGGGCGTGCTGCTGCGTTCGCTGCGCGACCGGCGGTCGCTGCGCCGGCTGCGTCCGCTGTGGTCCTCGCTGACCGAGGCCGTCCCCGACGTCGTGCTGGACGCCCCGGTCAGCCGCGGCCCGCGGATCCGGCTGCACCGGCGGGTCATCGAGATCCGCGACGCCGCCCTGGTCCTGGCCGCCTACGGCGGTCAGGAGGTACGCGACCGTGCCCGCCGGGCCGCCGAGCGCGCCGACCTGCCCGCCGCACAACGCGCGGCGCTGGCCGAGGCGTTGTGGCTGCGGACCGCCCGTGCCGCCAAGCTGACGGGGGCCGCGCCCGTCACCGCCCCGGCCGCCGCCGCCCAACCGCCCTCCCCCGAGCTGGACTTCGACTTCCCCACCGAGGTGCGGCGGCTGCGCGAACTCGCCGCGGTCTACCACTCCCCCGTCGCCGACGCGCTGGCCGCCTCGCTCACCCTGGAGGACGCCTGACCGGCTCCGGACGCGGGACCCGGTGGCCGTCGAGGTCGATGTCGACGTGTTCGTTGTAGAAGGCGACCAGTCCGGCGACGGGGGACAGCTGCCGGGTGGGGAAGTCGTAGGACCAGGCGAGGTCGGGGTAGGTGCCCCGGTCGGTGGTGACCGACCAGTAGCCGGTGGTGCGTCCCTTGTACGGGCAGTTGGTGACGGTCGCGGTGGGGTGCAGGCGGGTCCAGTCGAGGTGGACCCGGTCGAGGTAGTAGCGGGTCGGCAGGCCGGTCTCGAAGACCATCACCGACGACGGCGCGTCGGCGAGCACCACCCCGTCGAGCGTCACGCGGACCGGGCGCCCCGACCGCAGCGCGTCGACCCGGGTGTACGGGCTCCTGGGGTGGACGAAGACCTCCTCGTCCTCCTCGAACCACGCGTCCACGGCCTCCCAGCGGAAGGTGACGTGACCGGTGACGCCGGACGGCGCGTCGTCGCCCCACCGCCAGGCCGCGCCGGGGCGGGACAGCGCGCCCAGCCGGAGCGTGTGGCGGCGGCCCTGCCCGACCTCCAGGTTGTCGTCGCGCCCCTCGTCGGCGAGGGCCCCGTCGGCGACGTCCTCGTACGGCACGCAGTACTGCGGATAGCCGGGCCACAGCCACACGTACCGCGCCCGCACGGTGTCGAACACCGGCCGGCCGGCCACGAAGCCGCGGATCCGGCGGGGCACCGGCTCGACGTGCCCGACCGGCACGATCATGCCCGGGTGGCCGGAGGGGATCGGCTCCATCACTTCCTGCCTCTCACGACGACGGTCGGAACGGACCGCGGGCCCGCCCCTCCAGCCAATCACCGGCGCGCCCGTGCGTCACCTCGTACGCGTCCGGCGCCTTGCCAGGCACCGCGCCGGACGCCGCTCCTCACCGGGCGGACCCTGACCGGCGCGGCACCAGAACACCGGCAGCGCCGGCAGCCGGTCGTCGCACATCACGAACACCCGGTTGCCGTCGCCGGTCAGCCAGTGGCGGTCGCCCTCGGGGAGGCGGTAGGTCCAGATCGGCAGGCCGTCGGCGGCGTCGGCGGTGTCGAGGTCGGTCGCGCTCTTGACGGCGTCGTCCAGCGCCCACGGCGCCGCCGGGGGCGTGGGAGGCCCAGAGTTCCTGCCCGGTGGCGGCCTTCAGCTTCCACGGCCACGCGCCGAAGGCGGCGAGGACGGTCGGCGGGCCGCAGCTCACCGGCTGGTGGTAGGCCGCGTCCTCGCCGTGGGCCGTCCACAGCTCCTTGCCGTCAGCGGCCCGGCGGACGGTGAGCGAGGTGCCGCTGACGTACACCGTGCCGCCGTCGACGGTGGGGCGGACGAGGCTGTCGGACTGGTGCGGCAGCGTCCACACGGTCCGTCCGTCGGCGGTGTCGAACGCGGCGACGGCGCCCTTCCGGGTGCTGACCACCAGGCGTCCCGGGGCCGTGGCGCCGACCGGGCCGGGGTCGGTGTGGACGCCGACGGGGGTGCGGACGGTCCAGCGGACCCTGGCGTCGGCGCGGCCGATGGCGCGTACCGCCCCGTCCTTGGTCACCACGTAGACCGGGCGCCTTCCGGACTGCGGGCGATCGACCTGCCCGTGCACCGACCGGCCCATCCCGCGCGATCACCCCGTACGGCTCTTGGCCTGGGCGATCCGGGCCGTCACATCGGCGGCCCATCGGCTGTCGGGGCCGATGTGGTGGTGGCCGGAAGGGTCCTGGTAGCCGTTGTAGTAGGCGTTGACCTGGGCTTTGAGCTGGTCGAGGTTGCGCGGTTCGGAGCCGGCGCGGTGGTGGCCGGCGGGTGGCTGCGACCCACCGGCCGCCGTGGCGACACCGGCTCCGGCGAGTACCGCGGTCACCACCGCGGCCAGCGCGGCCCTCGCTGTCGCCGAAGTCGCCGATTTCAGGCGTGCTTTCACCATGGTCCGTCGTCCTTCGTGTGGTGAGGTGGTCACGGGGGGCGGGCGCTACATATGGAAGGAGTCCTCCTCCGACCCGACGTACGACAAGGACTACTACGACCACCCCGGCGTCGCCGTGGTCGCCGGCAGCGGTGACTGGGACTACTCCTGGGGCGTCGGCTACCCCTCCAGCTCCCCGTACGTCACCTCGGTCGGCGGCACCTCACTGGTCCGGGCGTCCAACTCCCGTGGCTGGAACGAGGTCGTCTGGAACACCAAGCCGGGCGAGGGCACCGGTTCCGGCTGCTCGGCGTACGAGCCGAAGCCGTCCTGGCAGAAGGACACCGGCTGCGCCAAGCGCATCGCGGCCGATGTCTCCGCGTCGGCCGACCCGGGCCACGGCGAGGCCGTCTACGACAGCTACCAGGAGAAGGGCTGGGGCGTCTACGGCGGCACCAGCGCCGCCACGCCGATCGTCGCCGGGGTCTACGCGGACGCCGGTGCCCCCGCCGCCGGCTCCAACCCCGCGTCCTACCCCTACGCCCACGCCGGTTCCCTCAACGACGTGACCCAGGGGAACAACGGAAGCTGCAAACCGGCGTACTTCTGCACCGCCGGACCCGGCTACGACACCCCGACCGGCCTCAGCACCTCGAACGGCACGGCGGTGTCCCGTCCCCGCCCGGCCCGGCCCGGACGGCACGACGCACCCGACCGGTCAGGCCGCGCGGACCGCCCGTACCCAGGTCCGGTCGTCGGTGAGGTAGGCGTCGACCCTCAGCCCGGTCTCGGCGAGCGCGGCCTCGAACTGGGGCCGGGTCAGCGGACGGGCGAGGAAGGTCTGGGTCCAGGTGGCGTCGGGGAACTCGTATACGGCGTGGACCGAGTTGACGCCGTCGCCGACCGGTTCGGCCGAGACGACACGGAAGGTGTAGCCGTGCGGGTCGACGCGTTCCCGTGGCACGTCGGTGTGCCAGCCCTCGCCCTCACGCTGGATCAGCACGCAGCCGTCCGGCGCGAGGTGGCCGACGCAGGTACGCAGCAGCGCCCGGCGCACCTCGACGTCCCCGGCGTGCACCAGGCAGGAGGCGAGCAGCACCACGTCGAACGTCTCGCCGAGGTCGAGCCCCTCGATGGGGGCGCACACCGTACGCGCTCCGCGGACGCGGTCGAGCATCTCCGGGGACTCGTCCACCACGGTCACCGTGAACCCGCGCGCTACGAGCGGGTGGGTCATCCGGCCCACCCCGCAGCCCAGTTCGAGTATGCGCGAGCCGGGCGGCACGGCTGCGGCGATGACGTCCGGCTCACCCCTGACCGGCAACCGTGAGTACAGCTCGACCGCGCAGCCGTCCCGGGTGATCGCCCCCGGGCCCGTTCCCCGGTGCCCCGCTCGCATCTTCAGCTCCACACCTGTCCAACGGGCGGCGTCCCCCCGTCGTTCCCGCCCGTCCGCCGGGGCTCACCGGACGGGGTCCGCCTCCCGCAGCCCGCGGAAGACCGCCGGTGTCGCCCAGCCGCGCAGCGTGGCGTGGACCGTCGTACGGAACGTGGCCTCGGCCATGGCGGCGTCGAGGGCACCGGCCAGTTCGAGGGTCACCAGGCCGTGCAGGGTCACCCAGACCGACAGGGCGATCGAGGTGACGTCACCGGCGAGGACGGAGGCGGCCAGGGCGCGGTCGATGGCGTCGAGCAGCGGCCGGACGGGATCGGCGGCACCCACCGCGCCCGACGGGTCGAACGACTGCACCCCGCCGAACAACACCGTGTACAGGTGGCTGTGTTCACCGGCCCAGCGCCGGTACGCGACGGCGAGCGCGTAGAGGTCGGCGAGCGGGTCGTCGCCGGCCGGCACCGCCGACAGGTCATGGAAGAGCCCCGCGACCGCCCTGCCGCGCACCTCCGCGATGAGCCCGTCCTTGCCGCCGAAGAGCGAGTACACCGCGGTCGTCGACGCCCCGGCGGCGGCGGCCAGGGCACGGACCGTGACCGACTCCCTCGGCCGGGTGGCGAGCATCTCGGTCGCGCACACCACCAGGCGCTCCTTGACGGTGTCGTCGTTGGTCCTCGGCCTTCCCATGGGGCCAGCCTACGCAGCGCACTGATAACATCGTTCTGAAACAGTGTTCTGAAACTCCCGCGACCGTCAAGGGGTCAGCCATGCCCGCGTTCGTCCCGCGTCCGTTCCGTACCGCCGGCCGTTTACTGGCGGCGCTCGCCGCCGTGGTGGCGGTGGCCGTCGTCTTCCTCGCGTCGATCGTGCTCACGGACGGGGCCGGCTCCGGGCTCGTGGCGTGGTCGGTGGCTCTCGGGGTCGCGGTGGTCGCGGCGTTGTGGCGGGGTCGGCGGCGGGCGGGGCGGGCGCGGTCGGCACCGCTGGTGCCGGTGGCCGTCGCCGCGGCGCTGACGCTGTCGGTCTGCGTGCCCACCGTGCCCACGGCCCGGCGGTTTCCGCCCGCCCTGCCGTTCGTGGCCACGCAGCACTGGAACCTGGCCACCGGCAGCCGGGTCGCGGTGTACCACTACCCGCCCTCGGGGACCGGCCCCCGGCACCCCGTCCCGCTGGTCTACCTCAACGGCGGCCCGGTACGCGGCATTTCACTGCTCGACCACCGGTTCCTGCGGCTGCTGGCGGCGGCGGGGTACGACGTGTACACCTACGAGCAGGCCGGCGGCGGACGCAGCGACCTGCTCCCCATGGAGCGGTACACGATCTCCCGATCGGTCCGCGACCTCGCCGCCTTCGTCGACCGCCTGGGCGAGGGCCGGGCCGACGTCCTCGGCTTCTCGTCCGGCGCGGTCGTCCTCACCCGCGCCCTCGCCGATCCGGACGCCGCCGCGCGACTGCACCGGGCGGTCATCGCCGAACCCGGCCCCATGGACGGCCCGACCGCGCGGCTCACCGGCCACCTGGGCCGGCCGTCCGCACGCGGCCTCGCCCCCGCGCCGGCCGGCCCCCGTTCGACCACCACCCCGCGCTACGCCGTCGGACTCGGCCTGATGCGACTCGGGCTCCTCACCCCCGACACCGGACTGATCGGCCAGGCCGAGGGCGACAACGCGTTCACCGCCACCGACCTCGGCAGCGACACCGCCTCCGACTACTGCGCACGCGACGCCCACCGCATCCCGGTCGAAGACACCCCGCGCAACTTCTCCTTCAGCCCCGCCGCCAGCCTCCGCGTCCAGCGAACGGTCCAGGACTCCCCCTCCATCGCCCCCCGGCTGGGGCGCTCCCGGGTCCCCGCCATGCTGATGCTCGCCGAGTGCTCCTCCCAGGTGCGCCGCTGGGAGACCGCCGTCCTCGCCGCCGACCCCGCCATCCGGCGCACCCAGTACCTCCCCGGCGTCGGACACCACATGTGGAACGGCCTCGACCACAACGACCAACGCGCCCTCGCCGTCGTCACCGCCTTCCTCCAGGACCGCCCCGCCCCCCTGCCCGACTACCCGACCCGGCACGACATCGCCGCCTTCCTCGACGCGGGAAGGTGAGGTTGGCGGGGGTGGTCCGGTGCGGTGTGGTGATGGGCCAGCGCGGGAGAACCCCGTGCCACCCCGACCACGATGGTTTACCTATACAACGACACCGTGCAGGATGGTGGTCCACGGGGGCCTTCAGGAGGTGGGTGTGATGGGCGGGGACGAACTGTGCCGGCTGGACGCGACCGCGTTGGCCGGGCTGATCGGCACGCGGCAGGTGTCCGCGGTGGAGGTGACGCGGGCACACCTGGAACGGATCGAGAGGGTCGACCCGGAACTCAACGCGGTGGTGGCCGTACTCGCCGAGCAGGGGCTCGCGGCGGCGCGGGACGCGGACGCCGCCGTGGCGGCCGGAGAGCCGGTCGGGCCGCTGCACGGCGTCCCGTTCACCGTCAAGGACTCACTGGACGTCGCGGGGGCCGCCACCACCCGGGGCTCGGCGCTCTTCCGGGACCGCGTCCCTGTGGCCGACGCGACATCGGTGGCGAGACTGCGGGCGGCCGGCGGGATACCGCTGGCCAAGACCAACCTCCCGGAGTTCTCCTACTGGACCGAGACCGACAACGCGCTCTTCGGCCTCACCCGCAACCCCTGGGACACCGAACGGACCCCCGGCGGGTCGAGCGGCGGCGAATCCGCGGCGATCGCCGCCGGGATGTCGCCCCTCGGCCTCGGCAGCGACGTGGCCATCTCGGTGCGCGGCCCCGCCCACCACACCGGGATCACCGCCCTGAAGGCAACCCGCGGACGGATCCCCGTCACCGGCCACTGGCCCGAAGTCCCCAGCCGCTACTGGCACGTCGGACCGATGGCCCGCAGCGTCCGGGACATCGCCACAGCCCTCACGGTGCTCTCCGGCCCGGACGGCGTCGACGGCCACGTACACCACGCACCGCCGCTCGACGCCACCGCCGACGGCCCCGCGTCGCTCGCCGGACTGCGGGTGGGCTGGGCCTGCGCCCCCGCGTTCGGCCCGGTCGACCCGGAGGTGGCCGCCGCCGTCACGTCCGCCGCCGAGGCGCTGCGGGAGCTGGGCTGCGCCGTCGAACCGGCACCGCTCGACGCGCTGGAGGCCGTCGACGCCACGGAGTTGAGCGCCGTGCTGTTCACCGCGGAGGTCGTCCCCTACTTCCAACGGGTCACCGCCGGCCGCGAATCCGAACTGCACCGGGTGATCCGCCGTACCCTCGACGCCCCGCGGGTGCCGATGGCCGACTACCTCGACGCACAGCACCGGGTCGACTCGCTCAGCTCCCTCTTCGCCGGATACTTCGAGCGGTACGACGCCCTGCTGTGCCCCGTCTGCCCGATCCCCGCCCCGCCGTTCGCCCGCTCCTCGTTCGAGGTCGACGGGGTGACCGTACCCGCGCGCGGCATCATGCGCGCCACCGTTCCCTTCAACCTCACCGGCCTGCCCGCCCTCTCCCTGCCCTTCCACGCCACCGCCACCGGCCTGCCCATCGGCGTCCAGCTCGTCTCCCGCTGGTACGACGAGCCCACCGTGCTCCGCCTCGGCGCCGCCCTCGAATCGGTCAGCCCGGTCCGCGACCGGCGCCCGGGGCTCGCCGGCTGACGCCGGCGGAACGGGACGGACGGCCCGGCGCGCGTCCTCCCCCGTACGGGGGAAGGCGAACCCGTCAACGGGGGACGCGGGCGGGCCCGTTCCAGGCCACAGTGGCTGAACGGCAAGGCTCCGGTGGCCGACCGGCCACCCGGGCGTCACGCGAGGCACCCGGACGCCACCGCCGACCGCCGATCCCCCGAAGCCTGGAGGCAACGATGAAGCACCAACTGGCCGCGCTGCTCGGCGCGTTGACACTCGGCGCGACATGCCTCACCGCCGCAGGCCCCGCGTCGGCGACGGCACTTTCCTGGCAGCCGTGCGCCCAACCCGGCGGCCCCGACGCCCAGCAGTGCGCCGACCTCTCCGTCCCCGTCGACCATCGGAATCCGCACGGCGCCCGTCTCACGTTGCGCGTCAGCCGCCTGGTCGGCGACGGTCCGGCCGCCCGGCGCGGCACCCTGCTGGTCGTTCCCGGCGGCCCGGGCGGCTCGGGTGTCGAATCGCTCGCCCACAACGGGCCCAAGCTGCGCGAGGCGCTGCACGGCGCCTACGACCTGGTCAGTTTCGACCCGCGCGGCACCGGTGCCTCCACCGCGGCCGGCTGCGGGCTGAGCGCCGCCGACCGGGACGTGATGAACCTCCGCGACTGGCCCGGCCCCGGCGGCGACATCCGCGACAGCGTCGCCCGCTCGCGGCGCATCGCCGACGCCTGCGCCCGCAACGGCGGTGCCGTCGTGCGCGGTTACTCCACCGCGAACGAGGTGCGCGACATCGAACTCCTCCGCCAGGCCCTCGGGACCGCGAAGCTGTCGATGTACGGGGTGTCGTACGGCACGTACGTGACCGCCGTCTACGCGCAGGAGCACCCCGGACGCACCGACCGGGTGGTGCTCGACAGCACCGACGACCCCGATCCGGCGCGGGTGGGACGCGCCTGGACCGCCAACACGGCAGCCGCCGCCGACGAGCGGTTCCCCGACTTCGCCCGCTGGGCCGCCGATCCCGCGCGCGACCGCGACGGGCTGCGCCTCGCCCGGCACGCCGCCGACGTCAGGCCGCAGGTGCTCGCCCTCGCCGACCGGCTGGACCGGACGCCCCGGGCGACCACCACCGCGCACCGGCCGTTCACCGGCAACGTCCTGCGCCAGGCCGTCCAGCAGGCACTCTTCAGCGATGTGAACTTCCCCTGGCTGGCCCGGCTGGTCAAGTCGGTGGAAGACCCCCGCACCACACCCGCCCTGCCCGCCGGATACACCACACCGATGCCGGACCGGGACGCCTCCGTGTTCACCGCGACGCTCTGCAACGACGTGCGCTGGCCCCGTGACGTCCGCGGCTATGCCCGCGCCGTGGCGGCCGACCGCGTCCGTCATCCCCTCACCGCCGGGCAGCCGGCGAACATCACCCCCTGTGCGTTCTGGCACACCGCTCCGGCGGACGAGCCGGTCCGCATCACCTCGCACGGGCCCTCCGACATCCTCATGCTCCAGAACCTCCGGGACCCGGCCACGCCCTACTTCGGCGCCCTGCGCATGCGGGCCGCCCTCGGCGACCGGGCCCGCCTGGTCACCGTCGACCGTGGCGGACACGGTTCCTACCTCGCCAACGGCAACGCCTGCGGAGACCGGGCGGTGACCGAGTTCCTCCTGACCGGACACCGCCCGGCGGCCGATACGCGCTGCCCCGCGTAGCGGGCCCGGGGTCAGGTATCCGCCGCCATGTGGCGCGGGGTGCGCCGGTGGCGGCCCTCGGGCTCCGGCGCGAGGGCGAAGCTGACCCGCGGAACGCGCCGCGCGACCAGCGACACCGACATGGCGCGGAACGCGGTCATCACCACGACGACCACCGCGACGAGCAGCGTCACCGCCGCCCCGCCCAACGCGATCGCCGGACGGGGCCCCAGCGTCCGCGCCAGCCACGTCGCGATCAGCGTGCCGAGGAACCACCCCGTCCGGTAGACGAGTTGGAACACCGCCATCACCCGGCCCCGGAACTCCGGCAGTGTCTGCAACTGCGCCAGACTGAGCAGTCCCGCCCGCAGAACCAGGGAAACCACCCCGACCGGCAGCAGCACCACACCGAGGGTGGGCAGCGACGGCATGGCGGCGGTGACGAGTTCCAGGACCCCCAGCAGCAGACTGCTCCCCAGCACCGTGGACAACACCACCTTGGTACGCCACGTCAGCAAGGCCCCGATGAGGGAACCGACGGAGACCACGGCGAGCAGGATGCCGTACGCCCCGGCCCGCGCCGCGAGTTCGCCGGAACACAGCAGAAGCAGCAGCGACGGAAGACTCGTGCCGAACAGGCCGACGATGCCGATGACCAGCAGCAGCAACGTGAGACCGGGGCTGTGCCGCACGTACCCCCACGCGCCCCGCACCCGGGGGCGCCTGCCGGGCTGCCGGGGGCGGGCGTGGAGCTGCGCCGGGCGGACGAGCAGCAGTGCCGTGAGCATCACCAGGTAGGACCCGGCGTTGAGCAGGACGACCCCGCCCAGGCCCACCGCCCCCATCAGCGGTCCCGCCACGCTGGAGCCGACCACCAACGACAGGTTGAGGACGACGTTGTTGAGCGTGACCGCCTTCTTCAGCAGGGCGTCCCCCGCGACCTCCGAGACGAAGACCTGCTCCGTCGGCAGACCGATCGCGTTGACACCGCCGACACACAGCGCGCTGACCACCAGATGCCACACCCGAAGTGAGCCGCTGTGCGCCAGCAGACCGAGGAGCAGGGTCAGCACGGCGAGCAGCGAGTGGGTGCACAGCAGCACCCGGCGCGGCGGAAAGCGGTCGGCGACCACCCCGCCCGCCTGGCTGAGCAGCAGCATGGTGAGGATCGGCGCCGCGCTGACGACACCGAGCACGAGTGCGTCGTGGCTGAGTTGGTACGTGAACCAACCCAGCGCCACGAGTTGCGTGTTGGTGCCGACCTGGGAGAAGACCAGCCCGGCGTAGTACAGCCGTGGGTTGCGGGACGCGAAGAGCCGAGGTGGTCGCGCGTCGGGGGGCGTGTCGGTCGTCCCGTGCGCTGTCGGAGCGGCGGTGCCGTCCGTCATCCGGCGGCCCGCGCGTACAGGTCGGAGACGGTCTCCATGAAGGCATCGGCCGACAGCCGCTCCTCCGCCAGCGCCCGCACGACGTGCCGGTCACCGGCCAGTGCCTCGCGGATGTCGGTCATGACGAGGGAGGGGTCCCGGTCGCTGCCGACGCCGGTGAGGTTGTACCGCATGAGGTCGCCGATGTTGTCGGCCGTGATGGGTCCGGCGTAGCGGTGGCCCGCGCACAGCGTCGGTATCCCCGTCGCCATGGCCTCCATCGCGCCGCGCCCGAGCGAGATGACCACGTCCATCTCCCCGAGCAGGTTGGGTATCGACTGGCACGGCACGTGGTTGATGAGGACGATCTCGCTGCCGAAGCGGTCGCTGAAGTCCCAGAACCCCGGGCCGTCACCGGCCACGTACACCAGGAACTCCTCGCGGTCGATGTTCTCCACGATCCGGCCGAGCAGTGCCTCGCGTCCGGAGTCCAGCCGGCAGTAGAGCAGGACCCGCGGTCGCGCCGGGCGGCCCTTGTCGAGGACGGCGGGGAAACGCTCCAGGTCGACGCCCTGGTGGACGAGGACCGCCTGTTCCGCGGGGAGATACTCGCGTTGCAGCGCCAGCGCGTTCTCCGTCATGCACAGGAACCGTTCACAGCGCGAGACGAGGTAGTCGGACGAGCGACGCCCCGCGTGATGGACGATCCTGAACGCCGGTACGTGCGCGTCGAAACCCATCAGCATCTCGTCGTGCACCTCGTCGACCAGGATCAGATCAGTCTTGGCCGACGGATCGGCCTCCTCCGTCAGGGTGACACCGTCCATGCCCCGGAACGTCGAGGTCAGGGCGAACGCCGACAGCGCGTCGACGACGAGCCGTACGGTGTGCCCCGCCCTGCTCATCGTCGCGACCAGGTCGAGGACGAAGCTTTGCTGGCCGTAGGTGTGGTAGCGCCCGCGCTGGCCGTACTTCCCGTCGTAGATGGCGTTGCTGCTGGTGGCGAGCAGATAGGTGATGTGCACGCTTCCTCGTCAAATCGCTGAGTGGGGGGGGCGGGGCGTGGACGCCACCCCGGGACGGCTCCCGTACCCGGGGTGGCCGGGTCAGATGCCCTTCGGGTACTGCTCGAAGCCGAAGCGCCGGTCGAACTCGGCCTGCCGGTCCTGGTCGAAGAAGCGCACCATCTTCACCATCGGTCCCCAGCGCTCGTCCAGGCTCATGCCCTCGATGCTGAAACCGTGCTTGAGCTGGAAAATCATCGCGGTGCGGTTGCTCGGGTGGTGCTCGGAGGTCACCCGCTCGTACCCCAGCGCCCGCAGGTACTCCAACAGCTTCGCGTAGCACAACGCCGCGATCCGCTGCGTCCGGTACTCCGGCAGCATCCCGCTGGTCCCCAGATAGAACGTGTCAGGGTCCGCCATCCGCCCCTTCAGCCACCCCATCAACTTCCCGTCGGCATCCTCGATCAGGATCCGCTCCTGGTGCAGACTCCGGTACTCGGCGACCAGCTCCTGCGACTTGGGCTGGTACGGATAGGCATCCCGGTCCGGAAAGACGGACGCGTAGATCTGCCCTACCGCCTCCCTGAACGTCGCCTCATCGACACACCTCCCGACCCCGCTCCCCGCCCCCGGAAGCCGCACGGGGAAGAAACGCCGACGTATGTCATCAATGGTCTCGAACGAGGGCACGGCCGGAGAAGACATCGCGTTCACGTGAGCTGGTCCTGTCGTCGTGGGCGGGTGACGACACTGTCACGGCGAGCGGAACGAAGATGCCGGCCAGCCGGCCTGACCGCCGCACCGGCGTCCGCCGTGACAGGTGCGTCCTGTGTGACCTACGACGCGCCCGGGCCGTAAGGGGTTCGCCGGAAAACGTCTGGAAGTTGTAACAGGCATGCATCACTGACGGTCACTCAGGAACGATTAACGCGGTGGACGTCCAGGAGCGGCTTGGTGTTCACTCTGTGGCTTCGTGCGACGTGTCGTGTCGATGGCCGGCGTCGGCAACTGCCGTGCGCGTGCATGTCGTTGCTGCCGAGTAAGGGCTCCTGGTGAGGACCGCGCATGGCTGGCAGGAAGGCCGTGAGGTTGGTACGCCGTACTGTCTCCCTGTTACCGCGGGGAGCATGGTTGGTGTGCGGCTGCAACAGGCCAACACTGACGGTGTCGTGACCGCTTTCGCTTACGACCCGGCCCACCGCCTGGTCCGCGCCACGAGCCCCGACACTGAGCTGGTGATCGACCGCGATCCACTGGGCCGGGTGCTCCTCGAAACGGTCGGCGGCCACAGTGTGGAGAGCCGTTACGACGCGGTCGGGCACCGGACGGAGCAGCGCCTGCCGTCAGGTGCGGCAAGCCGCTGGGAGTACGGCGCGGACGACCAGCCGACCGTCCTGCACATGACTGGACACACGCTCGCGTTCAGCTACCACCAAGCGGGGCGCGAGATCGGGTGCCAGGTCGGTGCGACGGACATCACCTCCCAGGAGTGGGACGCACTGCACCGAGTCGCCAGCCGGACCGTACGGCCAGGCCGGTAGGCGACCGCCGGCCACCACCGAGCCGACTTCGCCCACCGCGCCCGACGGGTTCCTCTCCGGCGTCCGCGACAGCGCCACCGGAACCGTCACGTACGACTTCGACGCGGGCGGCCGGATCACCGAGAAGCGGCACGGCGACCGCATGGAGCGGTACTCCTACGACACCTGCGAGAACACCACCGCTGCCGAATGGGCCGCGTCGGAGGTGGGCCTCACCGCCGACCGGCAGGGCGACCGCCACTACACCGGCACCCTGCTGCGCATGGCGGGACGCACCCGTTTCAGTACGACATGCAGGGCCGCGTCGTGCGGCGTGAGCGCAGAACGCTCTCCGGCTCCTCCCTAAGGGCTGTCCCGTAAATGATCTCTGACGGGTCTGGTGGCCTGCTGGTTTCTGCGTCACCCGGCAAGGACGAGGTTGTGCAGGCGGGCGATGCCGAGCATGGCGTGCTGGACGCCGTCGCCCTTCAGCCGGCAGTCGCGAAGGATCTTCCAGCCCTTCATCCGGGCGAAGACGTGCTCTACACGGGCGCGGACTTTGCGGTGGGAGGCGTTGTGCTCCTCCTTCCATTCCGGGAGTTCGGTCTGGCCCTTCTCGCGGCGGTGCGGGATGACCAGGCCGGTGCCCCGGTAGCCGCCATCTGCGATGACCGTGGTCTTGCCGACGGCGTCTTTCGCGCCGGACAGCTCCCACGCCTTGCAGTCGTTGCGGTTGCCTGCGACTGGTCGGCCGACCGCGACGACGAGCCGGGTGTCGGCGTCGATGACGACCTGGTGGTTGGTGGAGTACCGGTAGTTCTTGGACTGCTCGGCGATGGTGTGGTCACGGGTGGGAACGAGGGTGCCGTCCACGATGAGCACGGTGTCCTTGCGGAACCGCTTGCGCTGCTGGAGCGCGAGCGCGGGCCCGAGGTGGTCGATGATGCGGTCGGCCGCCGACTTGGACACCCCGAACAGCGGGGCCAGTTGACGCAGGGTCAGGTTCGTCCGCCAGTACGCGGCGATCAGGAGCACGCGGTCCTCCAGCGGCAGGCTCCATGGCCGACCCTTGCGCACCGGGTCCACACCCTCACGCCGGAGCGCGGTGATCAGCTTGCCGAACTGGCGCGGGCTCAGCCCAGTGAACGGGGCTATCCAGGAGGGCTCAGACGCCGTGATCACACCAGACACAGCAAGATCATCTCACCCGTGACCAGCAGTTACGGGACAGCCCTTAGACGAGTCCCATCGTTGCAGGTCACGAGCACTCTCCGCTTATTTGATCAAGCCTCGGACACTCCACCTCGTGAAAGCGCGAGGTTAGAGATCCTCCACGACTGCCGACCACACCATCACGGGTTCACACTACGGAGTCCAAACCGTCGCCCACACGCAAACACACCACCCGCCCAAACACGGCCTCCCACAACACACTTCAGCGCTACAGTGTCCGCCGCTCACCCCGTTGCTTATTTGCCATCAACCACCGAGGCAAGACCGCCTCATCCCACACACCACAGCATGCACAGCGACCAGCCCCCCACCACGCCAGCACTACCAATAGGCCGTCCAACGCCCCCGAAAGCAGCGCCCCACAGCGCGGAACCGCCGTCTACCGCCCGGCCGGCCCGGGAGTGCCCCGTCTGCGGGAAACGCCAAGGGGCTTTACCCGGTCTTGGACTCAGCCTCAGCACAACGCAAGGACTCCCGCGACCGGTTGAGCTGCGACTCTTCACAACCAAGCCGCAACCGGCCACCATTGCCCGGCCGTCCTATGACTACGCTCCCACCGACAACCAGCCCCTCGAACCCGTCAAGGGGCTCTTACGCCTCTCGACGCACCCAGCACCCACCCACATCAGGGTGACCGTTGACGCCAACAGTTGACGACCGCCAGCAACGGCTCGCAACGGCGCCCTACATCCACCAGAACGGACGACGGACAAACCGGACCCCGTTGACCACCACCGCACCAGGGAGCCCTCTGGGAGCACGAGCGCTCCCAGAGGGCTCCCACCACGCTCCCAGCCGGCGCCCCGCCGAAGCCGCCGACACCGACCCATCCCCGGACACGCGAAAGGCCCGCTGACCTGGGAATCTCTCCCAACTCAGCGGGCCTTCAGCACCGTCGGGACGACAGGATTTGAACCTGCGACCCCTTGACCCCCAGTCAAGTGCGCTACCAAGCTGCGCCACGTCCCGGTGCTCGTTCGGCCGGGGTTTTCTCCCGGCTGACCGCGCAGAAGAACAATACCGCACTTCGGGGGTGGTTCGCGCGCAGCCCCGGGAGTGGGGGGTGCGGAGTGAAGCTACCGTCGCGTAGGGTGATCGGACGGGTCCGGGGGGTCGCCGAGGAGGAAGTGGGGGCCGGGGCCGCGGGTGGCGGCTTGGTCGGCGGGGTTGTAGATGGCGCATCGGGTCAGGGAGAGGCAGCCGCAGCCGACGCAGCCGAGGAGGCGGCCCCGGAGCGCTTCCAGTTCGGCGATGCGGGCGTCGATGCGGCGCTGCCAGGAGCGGGCGACGGCGGCCCACTCGGTGGCGTTGGGGGTGCGGTTCTCCGGGAGGCGGGCGAGGGCTTCGCGGGTCTCGTCGAGGGAGAGCCCGACCTGCTGGGCCGCGCGGATGAAGGCCAGGCGGCGCAGCGTGGCCCGCGGGTAGCGGCGCTGGCCGCCGGCGGTGCGTTCGGCCTGGAGCAGGCCGAGTTCCTCGTAGTAGCGCAGCGCCGAGGTGGCCAGGCCGCTGCGGGCGGCGAGCTCGCCGATGGTGAGGCGGTCCTGCGGATGTGGCTTCGGCATGGGGCCCACGATAGCCCTTGACTTCAAGGGAACTTGAAGTTGCAAGATCGGCGCATGACTTCGACATCGTCGTTCGCCCTCCCCCGTAACCCGTCCGCCGGCTACGCCGAGCTGCCCGCTTTGATGTCGCTGATGACCGGTGACGAGAAGCACGGGCCGGCCGCCACGTCCACGCTGGACGTGCTGTGGGTGCTCTACGACCGGGTGTTGCGCGTCTCGCCGGAGACGGTGGACGCGCCCGACCGGGACCGGTTCCTGCTGTCGAAGGGGCACGGCCCGATGGCGTACTACGCCGTGCTCGCCGCCAAGGGGTTCGTGCCGCGCGAGTGGCTGCCGGGGTTCGGCACGTTCGACTCGCCGCTCGGCCACCACCCGGACCGGTTGCTGGTGCCGGGGGTGGAGATCGCCTCCGGGTCGCTCGGGCACGGGCTGCCGATCGCGGTCGGCACCGCGCTCGGGCTCAAGGCCCAGCGGCGGGCCGCGCGTACGTTCGTGCTGGTCGGCGACGCCGAGATGGACGAGGGCAGCAACCACGAGGCGATCGCCTTCGCCGGCGCGGTCGGGCTGGAGGGGCTGCACGTGGTGGCGGTCGACAACGCCTCGGCGACCTACGGCTGGCGGGGCGGGCTCGCCTCCCGGTTCGAGGTCGAGGGCTGGTCCGCGGTGACCGTGGACGGCCGGGACCACGAGGCGCTGTACGAGGCGTTCACCGCGCCGCACCCGGGGCGTCCGCACGCCGTCGTCGCCCGGGTCGAGCCCAAGTACGCCTGAACGCCGAGCACGCCGGAAACGCCATGAACCACCGGGGACGCCTGCCAGCACCCCGGACGCTCCCTCCCTCTCCCCCCTGCCGCTTCACACCGAGGACCATCCATGGACACCATGCGTGAACGTTTCACCGCCGTCACCACCCGGCTGCTCGACGAGGACCCGCGGCTGGCGGCCGTCCTCGCGGTGATCTCCTCCGACCGGCTCAAGGAGGGGGCGGCCCGCCACCCGGACCGGGTGATCGACGTCGGCATCCGCGAGCAGTTGCTGGTCTCGGTGGCCGGCGGGCTGGCGCTGAGCGGGATGCGGCCGATCGTGCACACCTTCGCCAGCTTCCTGGTGGAGCGCCCGTTCGAGCAGGTCAAGCTGGACCTGGGCCACCAGGGCACCGGAGCCGTGCTGGTCAGCTCGGGTGCCTCGTACGACATCGCCTCGGGCGGACGTACCCACCAGGGGCCCGGGGACGTGGCGCTGCTCGACACGCTGGACGGCTGGACCGTCCACGTACCCGGTCACCCGGACGAGGCTGAGGAGCTGCTGCGGCACGCGGCGGCGGACGGCGACAACCGGGTGTACGTACGCCTCAGCGAGCACGCGAACCGGGAGGCGCTGCCCATCTCCCCCGGGCACTTCCAGCGGGTCCGGGAGGGCGGACGCGGGGTCGTGGTGGCCGTCGGACCGATGCTGGACGCGGTACGGGAGGCCGTCGAGGGGCTCGACGTAACCGTGCTGTACGCCTCGACCGTGCGTCCGTTCGACGCCGAGGGGCTCCGTGCCGAGGTGGGGCGTGCCGACGCGGCCGACGTGGTGCTGGTCGAGCCGTACCTGGCCGGGACCTCGGTGTCCTTCGCCGCCGAGGCGCTGGCCGACGTTCCGCACCGGGTGCTGGGGCTGGGCACGGCGCGCGAGGAGTTGCGGCGGTACGGCACGTGGCGCGAGCACGTGGCCGCGCACGGGCTGGACGCGGCCGGGCTGCGCGAGCGGATCACCGGGTTCCTGCGCTGAACGGCCCGCGTCACCGGCTTCCCGCGCTCGGCGCGCCCGGAGCCTCATGGACGGTCACCGAGCGCCGGCGGGGAACCCTTACGGGACCACCGTGACCGGCCAGCGGGCCGTCTTGACCAGCCGGACCGCGAGCGAGCCGATGAAGCGGTGGCCGGCTTGCTCGGAGGCGCCGACCACGACGGCGTCGGCGCGCAGGTCGTCGGCGGCCTTGACCAGGCCGGTGAAGGGGTCGCCGGGGAAGGTGCGGAACTCCCAGCGCACCCGGTGGACCGAGCTGAGCCGTTCGGCCGCCGCCCTGGCCTGGGCCGCGATCTCGTCGGCGATCTCCGAGGTGGTCTCGGCCATGGAGAGCGTCAGCCCCGGCGAGCCGGCCAGGGCGAGCGGCTGGATGTACACCATGACCAGCAGCGAGCCCTGGCGACGGGCGAGTCCGGCGGCGTAGGCGGCGGCCCGCCAGGAGGACTCGGTGCCGTCCACACCGGCCATGATGACCTTGGGACCGTCGGTGCCGCGTTCGAACACCGGGGCGGCGGGGGCGGGTCGGGGCGCGCCGTCGCCCGTTCCCTCCGGCCCGTCGTGTGCCGCGTCCCCCGGCTCGGGGTCGTGCGGGTCCGCGTTCTCCGGTCCGGCCATGTCATTGCCCACCCCCCGAGCGTATCGGCTGGGTCGGACAGCCGGACAGGACGGGGTGCGGCGTGGGCGGCCCCGGGGGCTTTGGCCAAGGCTTGGCCGTCCGGCCGCTTGGCAACCACCTGGCGTTCCCCTCACCGTACTGAGCGGTAGCTAGCGTCCGCCTGCCGTCCCCGGCCCGGGGCTCCCCCGGCCGAAAGGGAACCGCCCGATCATCGGAGGCTTGTGTGTCCGTACGACGCTCCCTGCTCGCCGCCGCGGCCTGCGTGGCCGCCGCGCTCCTCGCCGGTGCCACCCCGGCGACGGCCGGGACGGTACCGGCGGGGTCCGCGCCCACGCTCTCGGTCTTCGCCTGGAATGTCGACATGGGCACCGCGATCGTCGACTCGACGCAGAACGAGCAGGCCGCCCGGCGCACCCCGGTCGTGGAGGCGATCGTGCGCGAGCACGACGCCGACGTGGTCGTCCTCGACGAACTGTTCAACCACACCGCCACCGACGATATCTCGGCCGGGCTGGCCGATCTCTACCCGTACCGGACGCCCGTGGTGGGCCAGGTCTGCTCGGGCGGCGGCTGGACCGGTGTCAGCGGCAACTGCTCCAACTCGCCGTTCGTGATCAACGGCGGGACGATGATCCTGTCCAAGTACCCGATCACCGCGCAGTACGCGCACGTCTTCACCAACTCGACGTCGGGGACGTGGGATTACGACGCCAACAAGGGCGCGGCGCTGGTGCGCGTGGAGAAGGACGGGCACCCGGCGTGGGTGGTGGGCACCCACCTCCAGGCCGACCAGTCGAACACCCCGACCGCCACCACGCAGGCCACCCGGCTCGGTCAGTTGCGGGAGATCCGCGGCTGGGTGGACGGCATCGCCGGCGCCTCTGCGCCGGTGCTGATCGGCGGGGACCTCAACGTCGAGTACCTGCACGGCCAGGCGCGCGGCGACCACGCCGACGCCCAGGACGCGGTGGGCGGCGTGCTCGGTACCCCGGCCACCGATCCGTCGGCGGCGCGGACCACGATGGACTGCTCGGTGTCGGCCTGGTGCCGGTACATGGCGGGGGTCGAGGACTTCCCGGTCGACTACCGCGACGACCTGGACTACCTCGGGTACCTCCGGGCGCCCGGCCGGCCGGTACCGGCCGCGCTGCCCCGCGTCACGGTGGACTTCGACCCGCAGAGCGGCTGGAGCCAGGGGCAGTTGGACAGCGCCGCACCCAGCGACCACTACCCGGTCGAGGCCGTCTTCACCCTGGGGTGATCCGCCCCGGTCACCGCCAGGGCAGGCCGGAGCGGTGCCGCCAGTAGACCTCGGCCGGTTCGGCGAGCGCCGCGAGCTGTTGCAGCCAGGCCGGTCGCAGGCGCACCTGGGCCGCCGCGAGGTTGCTGCGCAGTTGCGGAACGGTGGCGGCGCCGGAGAGCACGACGTCCGCCCACGGCCGGGCCGCGACCGCCGCGAGGGCCACGGTGTCGCAGGTGGCCCCGGCCTCGGCGGCGATCCGGCGCAGCAGCCGCGTGCCGGGGTCGTCGGTGTCGCGTCCGGCCAGCCGGCCGTTGGCCATCGCCTCCTTGACGATGACGGTGACCCCGGCGTCGTGCGCTTCGGCGAGCGCGGCGCCGGCGGAGGGTTCCAGCAGGTTGTACGTGGCCTGGACGCTGCCGAAGAGCCGTCGGCCGTCCACGGTGACCGCGAGTGCCGCGCGGATCGCCTCGGCCTGGGCGGGTCCGCTGGTGGAGACGCCGACGGTGACGCCGTCGGCGGCGAGCGCGGCGAGCCGTTCGTGCAGCGCCCGGTCGGTGAGCGCGGGGCTGTCGGGGGTCACCGAGTGGACCTGGTAGAGGTCGAGGCGGTCGCCGAGGAGGGCGCGGGTTTCGGGGAGTTGGCGGTCGTAGGTGGCGGTGGTGTGGTCCTTGACCTCGTGCACCTCGGCGTCGGTGCGCCAGTCGGCGGTGTAGGTGTAGCCCCATTTGCTGCCGATCACCACGTCGTGGGCGTGGGGGCGGTCGGCCAGCCAGTCGGCGAGGAACTCCTCGGCGCGGCCGTAGGAGCGGGCGACGTCGACGTAGCGGATGCCCTGCGCGTAGGCGGCGTCCAGCAGTTGGTGGGCGCGTTCGCGCATGGCGGGCACGGAACGGTCGGCGGGCAGGTCGGCGTCGCGGTCGAGGTTGATGTAGCCGGGGCGCCCGACAGCGGCCAGGCCGAGGCCGAATCGGCCGGTGGGCGGGACGGTTGCCAGTCGTGCCAGGCTCATGGGGTTCCAGGTCGGTAGGCGGGCCGGGTGGTGGTGACGACGGTACAGGCGAGGTGGCGCGGGGGAGGTGGCCGTGCGGCCGGGAGGCGCGTCAACATCGGATGCCCGACCCCCTCGTCCGGGTGAAAACGGCGTCCTGTGGGCGCGTCCGGGAACGGGGGCCGGACCGGGAACGTTGGCGTGATCGTCGACAGGCGCACTGGTGTGCGAAGAGGTGCCCGCCTCAGGACACTCCGGACCCGACGAACCGAGGACGGCCCCATGGCTCACGCCCCGCGCAGATTCCGGCGCCCGCGCCGCCGGCTGGTGCTGTCGTTCGTGGCGGTGCTGGCGGTGCTGACCGGCGGTGCCGTCTCGTTCGCGGTGGCCGGGCAGCCGGCCCCGGTGCACCGGGAGGACCGGATGCTGGCCATGCCGGAGACCCCGGGCAGCTCACGCACGGTGCGGATCGACACGTCCTTCTTCACCTCCGGCGGGCCCGGCCGGCGCCCCGCGGTGCTGCTGGCCCACGGGTTCGGCGGCAGCAAGGACGACATGACCGGCCAGGCCGAGCAGCTGGCCCGGTCCGGGTACGCGGTGCTCACCTGGTCGGCCCGGGGCTTCGGCAGATCCACCGGAGCCATCGGGCTGGACGCCCCCGACCGCGAAGTGGCCGACGTACGGCGGCTGGTGGACTGGCTCGGGCACCGCCCCGACGTCCAGCTGGACGGCCCCGACGACCCTCGGGTCGGCATCGCCGGCGCCTCCTACGGCGGGGCGATCGCGCTGCTGGCCGCCGGGTACGACAAGCGCGTCGACGCCATCGCGCCCCAGATCACCTGGTGGAACCTGGCCGAGTCGCTCTTCCCGCAAGGCGCCCGGGCCGAGCCCGCCGACTCCGGCGTCTTCAAGAAGCTGTGGTCCGGCATCTTCTTCACCACCGCCTCCGCGGGCAGCCCGGCCGGCCCGGCGCCGAGTACGGCCCCGGGTACGGGCGGTGCCGCCGGCCGGACGGGCCCCGGCGGCGGGGCCGGCGCACCCGGCGGCGCACCGGGGACCGGCACCACCGGGCTCGCCGGGGCGGTGGCCGGGTCCTACGGCGGTACGGCGGCGGCCTCCTCCTGCCGGTTCACCGCCGAGCTGTGCGCGATGTACCAGCGGGTCGCCGTGGAGGGCCACGCCGACGAGGCCGCCGTGCGGCTGCTGACCCGGTCCAGCCCGGCCTCCGTGGGCGACCGGATCAAGGTGCCGACCCTCCTCCTCCAGGGGCAGAACGACTCGCTCTTCCCGCTCGGCCAGGCCGACGAGGCGGCCCGCGCCATCGCGGCCAACGGGGCCCCGGTGGCGGTCGACTGGACGGCGGGCGGACACGACGGCGGCGATCCGGAGGGCGCGCGGGTGGACGCCCGGGTCACCGCCTGGTTCGACCACTACCTCAAGCACACCGGCGCGGCCACCGGCCCGGCGTTCCGGGTCACCCGCGCCGGCGGCATCGACACCACCACCGGTGACACCGTGCTGCGCGGCGCGACGGCCGGCCGCTACCCGGGGCTCGACGGCACCGGCCGGCGTCAACTGGTGCTCATCGGCGGCCCGCAGAACGTGTCCAACCCGGCCGGCGGCGACCCGCCCGCCATTTCGGCGCTGCCCGGCGTCGGCGCGCTCTCCGCGCTCTCCTCACTGGGCCAGGGCGTCTCGCTGGACTTCCCGGGCCAGCAGGCCGTCTTCGACACGGCACCGCTGACGGAGCCGCTGCGGATGACCGGTTCGCCCCAGGTGCGGATCACCGTGGGCTCCGACGCCCCGGACGGGGAGGCGGTGCTCTTCGGCAAGGTGTACGACGTCGGTCCGGACGGCCGCGCGAGCCTGCCGCACCAGCTCGCCGCGCCGTTGCGGGTGACCGGCGCGGGGCCGGGCGGGTCCGGGAACGGCGAGGGCGCCCGGACGGTCACCGTCACCCTGCCCGCCGTCGACCACTCCTTCGCCGCCGGTCACCGGCTGCGCCTGGTCTTCTCCGCCACCGATCTCGCCTACTCCTCCCCCGTCCGTCCCGCGACGTACCGGGTCGCGCTCGCCGGGGACGCCCCGGGGCTGGTGGTGCCGACCGATCCGGCGCTGACCACCGGCACTCCGGGGATCCCGGTGTGGGTGTGGGTGCTGCCCGCCGTGGCGGTGGCCGTCGCGGCGGCACTGCTGCTGACCGGACGCGTACGGCGTCGCCGGTCCGCGGCGGCCGGGGACCCCGTGGCGCCGCCCCGACCCGCCGACGGCGACGTGCCGTTGCGGGTCTCCGGGCTCGCCAAGCGCTACCGCGGCGCGGCGGACCGGTACGCGGTAAGGGACGTGTCGTTCGAGGTGGCGCGGGGCCAGGTGGTCGGGTTGCTCGGCCCCAACGGCGCGGGCAAGACGACGACGATGCGCATGATCATGGGGCTGATCCGTCCGGACGCCGGGGAGATCCAGATCTTCGGCCGGCCGGTGACGGCGGGGGCGCCGGTGCTCTCCCGGGTCGGCGCGTTCGTCGAGGGATCCGGCTTCCTGCCCCATCTGACCGGCCGGGCCAACCTCGATCTGTACTGGCGGGCCACCGGCCGCCCGGCAGCGGAGTCCCACACGGCGGAGGCGCTGGAGATCGCCGGGCTCGGGGAGGCGCTCGACCGCCCGGTGCGCACCTACTCGCAGGGCATGCGGCAGCGGCTGGCGATCGCCCAGGCCATGCTGGGCCTGCCCGATCTGCTGATACTCGACGAGCCCACCAACGGGCTCGACCCGCCGCAGATCCGCGAGATGCGGGCGATGGTCACCCGCTACGCGGCCACCGGCCGCACCGTGATCGTCTCCAGCCACCTGCTCTCCGAGGTGGAGCAGAGCTGCACGCATCTGGTGGTGATGGACAAGGGCGGGCTGGTCGCGGCGGGCCCGGTCGCCGAGATCACCGGGGACGGCTCGCTGCTGGCCGTCGGGGTGGCCGGGGCGGACGCCGGCACGCTGACCGCGACCGCCGCCAAGGTCGCCGGGCTCGCCGGAGTGGCCTTCGCACAGGCCGCCGAGGACGGGCTCCTGATCCGGCTGGAGGGGATGACCGTGCCCGAACTCCTCGCGGAGTTGCTGCGGTTGGAGGTCGCCGTGGAGCGGGTGGGTCCGCACCGGCGGCTGGAGGACGCGTTCTTGTCACTGATCGGAGGTGCGGCGTGAGCGGATCCACGGTCGCGCCGGGCACGCCGGAGTCGGGGTCCGCGGCCACGGAGCGGGGGGCGGCCGGCGCCGTGGGCTACCGGGCGGGGCGCACGCTGCCGTTCCGGGTGGAGGCGGTACGCCAGTTGCTGCGGCGGCGGACGATGGTGACCGCGGCGGTGATGGTGCTGCTGCCGGTGGTGGTGTGGGCGGCGTTCGCCATCGGGGGCACGCCCTCCGGGCGCGGCAACGTGCCCTCGCTGATCGCGGTGGCCACCTCCTCCGGCCCCAACTTCGCCTTCGCGGTGCTCTTCGTCTCCAGCGGCTTTCTGCTGACCGTGCCGGTGGCGCTCTTCTTCGGCGACACGGTGGCGGCGGAGGCGGGCTGGTCGTCGCTGCGGTACCTGCTGGCGGCGCCGGTGCCGCGCGGGCGGCTGCTGGCGAGCAAGGGGCTGGTGGCGCTGGTGTTCAGCGCGGTCGCGGTGGTGGTGCTGCCGTTGGTGGCGCTGGCGGTGGGCACGGCCGCGTACGGCTGGTCCGACCTGCGGTTGCCGGCCGGCGGAGAGCTCGGCGCGGGTACGGCCGCCGGGCGGTTGCTGGTGGCCGCGGTCTACGCGTTCGTCAGCCAGCTCGCCGTCGCCGGGGTGGCGTTCTGGCTCTCCACGGTCACCGACGCCCCGCTCGGCGCGGTGGGCGGCGCGGTGGGCACCGCGATCCTCTCCGGCATCCTGGACGCGATCACCGCGCTGGGCTCGCTGCGCCAATTCCTGCCCACCCACTGGCAGTACGCCTGGGCCGATCTCCTCCAGCCCGGCGCGGAGTGGACGGGGATGGTCAAGGGCGCCTCGGTGTCGCTGTCGTTCGCGGTGGTCTTCGTCGCGCTGGCGATACGTGGCTTCCGGGCCAAGGACATCGTGTCGTGACGGAGCCGGGGCGGCGGGCCGGCACCCGTGGCGGGGCGGCCGGCCTTCCCCGGCGTGGGAGGCGTCACCGGAAGCAGTAGGAGTCCGAGGAGGCGTCGCCGCCGGCGAGCCGGGTCTGGTGGACGCGGAGCCCGGCGAAGTCGGCGCCGTGCGGGAAGAACGCGGGGTCCACGGTGAGGCCGCCGCGGTCCGGGTCGGTGTCCAGCTTGACCAGCCACGGGTCGATGCCGTCGGGGTAGAACTGGTCGTCCCAGGCACGGTAGAGGGAGTTGGTCAGGTAGACGCGGCGGCCGTCCCGGCTCACCTCGACCATCTGCGGTCCGCCGGTGAGCCCGGTGGCGGGCGCGGAGGGGTGGGGGTGGCGTCCGGTGATGCCGCCCAGGCGCACCGAGCCGAGGCGGCGCGGGTGGTGCGGGTCGCTGACGTCGTACTGGATGAGTTCGCCGGTGCCCCACGCGGAGACGTACAGCCGGCGGTCGTCCACCGAGAGGTTGATGTCGGTGACGAGCGGCGGGACGGCGCCGAACGGGCGCAGCACGGGCGGGAGGAGGGCGGGGTCGGCGGGTTCGGCGGGGAGGGTGACGACCTTGCGGACGGCGAACCGGTCGCCGTCGCGGTACCACAGCCACACCGAGGCGGACAGGTCCTCGACGTCGACCACGACGCCGACGAACCCCCAGGTGTGGCCGGGGTCGTGGGCGGGGCGCAGTTCCAGGACCATCTGGTGCCGGTCGCCGAGGTCGACGCGTTGCAGATGGCGGCCGGTGTCGAGGTCCCAGAAGTGCAGGGCGTGGCCGTACCGGCGGGCGAGCAGGAGTTCGGGGTCGACGCCGTTCTCCACCATGGAGGGGGTGCCCCACTCGCTGGTGACGGCCACCCCGGCGGTCAGGTGCCACCAGATGTCGTAGGCGAGGTGCTGCGGGCCGCGTTCGCTCTCCCAGGGGCGCCGCACCTCGAAGGTCTCGTGGTCGAGCAGGGCGACCCCGCCGGGTCCGTCGGCACCGGCGCCGCCCAGGCAGGAGAGGTAGACGCCGTGCGGGCCGCAGTGCAGGGTGTGCGGGCGGGAGTAGCCGGCCTTCGCGGCCAGTTCGGCCGCCTCCACGACCTTGACCGGACGCGGCCGGACGGGGTCGGGGGCGGTGTCGAAGACGTGGATCCGGGAGGAGCGCAGGCCGGGCAGGAGCAGGTAGCGGCGTTCGGGGTGGTGGTGGCCGGTGTGGGAGAGCGCGCTGGAGCAGGCGTTCCAGCCGAAGTGGTGCAACTCGTCGCCCAGGGTGCCGAGTTCGGCGCGGTGGAGCACGCGCCCGTAGGACGGTGAGCTGGGGTCGGTGTCCAGTGTGAACAACGCGTCGGGCCGTTGGGCCGCCGGGTCGAAGCCGACGACGTAGGCGAGCGTCTCGGCGGGCGCGGCGATGGCGTCGGCCGGGGTGCGGTAGAGGGTGGGGTCGGGGGCGGGCCGGCCGGCGTGGTCGTGCGGTGCGGCGGTCATGACGGACTCCTCGGGACGTCGGGGTGGTCACTGCCGTTCGCTGTCACCCGGCCCGACACAGGGCCGCGGCGACCCGCGACAGGTCGATGTGAAGCCGGTGCCACAGCGTGTCCGCCACGCGGTGAGCATGCCACGCGTCCGCCGGGCCGTGAAGAGGGCCGCCGCGACCGGTGGTTGTGCCGCGCCCAGAGGCGAGCGCGCCCCGGCCCCGCATCCGGGTGGACGCGTCCGGGGCACGACCTCCCGGACACCACCACACCGGCGCGCCGCCCCTCCCCCGTCCCCGTGCTTGCCCCGGACACCGGCGTGCGTGAGACTGGCGCGCGCGGGCGGTAAGCGCTTTCCGTCCAGGACGGGAGGGAGCGCGCTGTGGCGTGGCCCGAGGAGGACCGGCAGCGGTCGCCGTTCACGGGGTGGACGAGGGCGCACTGGGAGGCGTTGGCCGACCGGTTGCTGGCGGCGCTGGTGCCGTACGCGTCGCCGGGGTTCGCCCAGTACCGGCTGCCGGGGCGGCCGAGCGTCTCGGGGGCGCTCTCGGACGGGCTGGAGGGGTTCGCCCGGTCGTTCCTGCTGGCCTCGTTCCGGATCGCCGGGGCACGCGGCGCCGTGGAGCCGGCGCTGCTCGAACGGTACGCGAGGGGGCTGGCCGCCGGGACCGATCCGGCGGGCGGTGAGCGGTGGCCGCCGCTGACGGCACGCTCGCAGCCGATGGTGGAGGCCGCCTCGATCGCCGTCGGGCTCCACGAGACCCGTCCGTGGCTGTGGGACCGGCTCGACGACGCCGTCCGGCAGCGCGTCACCGACTGGCTCGCCGGTTTCGTCGGCAACCGGACGCACGACAACAACTGGCGCCTGTTCCAGGTGGTCGGCGAGGAGTTCCTGGCCTCGGTGGGCGGGCCGCACCGGCGGGCGGAGATCGAGGCGGGGCTGGACCGCGTCGAGGACTGGTACCTGGGCGACGGCTGGTACACCGACGGGGACGGCCGCAACTTCGACCACTACGCGGCGTGGGCGATGCATCTGTACCCGCTGTTGTGGGCGCGGATCGCGGGGCCGCGCGCGGATGCGGGGCGGGTGGCGGCGTACCGGTCGCGGCTGCGCCGGTTCCTCGACGACTACCAGCACTTCTTCGGGGCGGACGGGGCGCCGGTGCACCAGGGGCGGTCGCTGGCCTACCGGTTCGCGGCGGTCGCCCCGGTGTGGCTGGGCGCGCTGGCCGGGGCGACGCCGTTGCCGCCGGGGCGCACCCGGCGGCTGGCCTCGGGGGCGGTGCGGCACTTCTGGGCGCGCGGGGTGCCGGACGGGCGCGGGTTGCTGACGCCGGGGTGGTACCGGCCGTTCCCACCGGTGACCCAGTCGTACTCGGGACCGGCCTCGCCGTACTGGGCGGGCAAGGCGTTCCTGGGGCTGCTGCTGCCGCCGGAGGACCCGGTGTGGACGGCGCCGGAGTCGCCGTTGCCGGTCGAATCGGGCGACCGCGTCACCGCGTTGCCGGTGCCGGGGTGGCTGCTGCACGCCACCCGTGCCGACGGCATCGTGCGCCTGCTCAACCACGGCAGCGACCACAACGACCCGGCCCGGCCCGAGGCGGCCACCGACGATCCGCACTACGCCAAGCTGGCCTACTCCACCTCCACCGCGCCGGAGAGCGCCGAACACGCCTGGCGTCACCGTCTCGACGGGCACATCGCGCTGGTGGCCGCCGACGGCACGCCCTCCCGGCGCACCGTGGTGCGTCCGCTGGCGGTGCGCGGCCGCCGGGCCTCGTCCTGGTACGCGGCACGGCTGCCCGGGGACGCGGCCGACTACCCCGTCGCCACCACCTCGGTGGTGCACGGGGGTTGGGAGGTGCGGGTGCACCGGGTGCGGGCGCCGGCCGGGGTGACGGTGCGCGAGGGCGGCCACGCGGTCGCCGGTGACCGGCCGCCCGCCGCCGTCCACGGCGACCGCTGGGCGCTGGTGCGCCGTGCCGACGGGCTGACCAGCGTGGTCGTCGGCGTGTACGGGTGGGACGGCGCCGGGGTGGTACGGCACACCGACGCCAACGCCGTCGGCCCCTGTTCCGCGACCCCCTGGCTGGCCACCGGACGCCACCCCGGCGGGCACAGCGTCCACGTCACCCTGGTACGGCTCACCGGCGAACCCGTGGACGAGGCCGGGACGGCGGCAGCGGCCCGGGGCACCCGCGTGGGAGTCTCCGGCGGGGAGGTGACGGTGGCCTTCGCCGACGGCAGTCGGCTCCGGGTATGACGCGGCGGGGCGGGCGCCACCCTCGGACGGCCCGCCCCGCGAGGGCTCACACCGGGGCGCCCCCGGTCGCCGGTATGCCCGCGCCGCCGGAGGTACCCGGCTCCCGGACGGGAACGGGGACGGGGGCCGGCGCGGCGGTGGCGCGGGGCTCGGGGGCGGGGGCGGCGACCGCGCGCCACCAGGGGGCGGTGGGCAGCGGGCCGGCCGGTTCGAAGGGGCGGCCGGGGACGGGGACGGCGTACCGGACGCCGTGCGCCCGCGCGGCGGCCACGGTGCGTTCGGCGGGCTCCTCCCAGGGGTGCTGGGCGAGGTTGAAGGTGCCCCAGTGGATGGGGAGCAGGGTGCCCGCCGGGGTGCCGCCGGACAGGTCGAGGTGGCTGCGCAGCCCCTCCTCCGGGGTCATGTGGATGTCGGCCCACAGTTCGCTGTAGGCGCCGATCTGGATCATGGTGGCGTCGAACGGCCCGTAGCGGTGGCCGATGTCGGCGAAGCCGGGGAAGTATCCGGTGTCGCCGCTGTGGAAGACCCGGTGCTCGGGGCCGGCGACCACCCAGGAGGCCCACAGGGTGCGCTGGGCGTTGCGGGGTGCCCGGCCGCAGAAGTGGCGGGCGGGGGTGGCGGTCAGCGTGAGCCCGGCGAGGGTGGCCGACTCGTGCCAGTCCAGTTCGACGACGCGCCGGTCGGGGACGCCCCACCGTTCCAGATGGGCGCCGACGCCGAGCGGGACGGCGAACGTGACGTCGGTGCGCAGCAGTTGGCGGATGGTGGGCAGGTCGAGGTGGTCGTAGTGGTCGTGGGAGATCACCACGGCGTCCAGTGGCCCGAGTTCGGCGAGCGGCACCGGTACCGGGTGCATCCGGCGCGGCCCGGCGAAGGCGAACGGGGAACAGCGCTCGCCCCACACCGGGTCGAAGAGCACGCGCCGTCCGTCGATCTCGGCGAGCACGCTGGAGTGGCCCAGCCAGGTCAGCCGCAGTCCGGACGCGGGCGGCGCGGCGAGGTCGGCGAGGGTGCAGGGGTGCACCGGGACCGGGGCGGCGGGGCGGCGGCGTATCCGTTCGGCCTTGCGCAGCTGGGAGCGGAGCATGCCCCAGCCGGGGCCGTGCGGGGGCTGGTGGACGGGGCCGGGCGGGTTGACGAAGGCGTCGCCGGAGAAGTGCGGGGAGCGGCGGATGCGGGCGAGGCGGGCGCCGGACGGTTCGGCGCCGAAGGCGTAGGGGCGGGGGGCGGTCACGCGTCGCCCTCCCGCTCACCGGAGGGCTTGGCGGGGGCCGGGCGCGGGCCGGCGGCGGGCTGGCCGTAGACGTGCTCGACGGGGAGCCGGAGCACCAGGCGGCGGTCGCGGACCATGGCGGCCCGGAAGTCGTCCCAGTCGGGGTGTTCGCCGCGTACCGCGCGGTAGAGGTCGACGAGTTCCCGCACGGTGTCGTCGTGCGGGTCGGTGGCGACCGGGGTCAGCTCGGCGGTGCCCTCGGCGACCGTCCAGGACCAGCGGTCGGCGCTGGTGACGTGGTAGGCGGCGCGGGGGTCGCGGCGCAGGTTGCGGGTCTTGGCCCGGTCGTCGGTGATGGAGACGCGGATGAGGCGCTGGTCGGGGTCGTAGGCGTGGTTGACGTTGGAGAGTTGGGGGCGGCCGTCCTTCTTCAGCGTGACCAGCACCCCGCCGTCGACTTCGGTGAGCAGGCGCAGCAGCGCTTCTCGGCGCTCGTCGTTTCCCGTCATGCCGCCTCCAACGCACGATCGGCGGCGAGTGTTCCGTATCGGCTCTTCGTTCACCCGTTCGTGGAGCCGTTGTCACAGGTCGGACGGGCGCGGCGGGCGGAATGTGGTGTTCCGCCGGGTGGGGCCCGGTCACCCCGGCAGGCCGCTGACCCGCAGCGTGATGTTGAGCCGGCCGGTCAGCCCCAGCGCGGGCGGGGCCGTGCCCGGGCGGGTGCGCGGGACGCCGTGGTAGGCGAGGCGGGAGGGGCCGCCGAAGACGAACAGGTCGCCGCTGCGCAGCTCGACGTCGGTCCACGGCCGGGTACGGGTGCCGGGGTTGCCGAACCGGAAGACGCAGGCGTCGCCCAGGCTGAGGGAGACCACCGGGGCGGCGGACCGTTCGTCGGCGTCCCGGTGCATCCCCATCGCCGCGCCCTCGCCGTAGAAGTTGACCAGCGCGATGTCGTACGGCTCGGCGCACGGTTCCCCGTACGCCTCGGTCACCGCGCGCCGGGCCAGGTCGCCGAGGGGTGCGGGGAACGGTTTGACCGGCGCCCCGTCGCCGTCAACCACGGTGCGGGCGTAGCCGTAGGGGTACCAGTGCCAGCCCAGGCAGACCGAACGCACCGACATCCGGCCGCCGTTCGGCATGGTGACGGTACGCAGCCCGGCCGGGGGCCTCGCCCAGGCGCGGCAGTCCGCCAGCAACCGCCGCTGCTCGTCCGGACCGAGCCAGCCGGGGACGTGCACCGCGCCCGGGGCGATCTCGGCGCGTGGCCGGGGGAAGAGCTCGTCGGTCACACCGCCAGGTTACGGAGCGCGGGCCGGCGGCGGAGGGCGCAGGCGTGCTCGGCCCACGGCTGCCCGTGTTCCCGCAGCGGGCCGACCTCCAGGCCGCGCCGGACACAGGTGTCCAGCAGCATCGGCAGCGCGCCCAGCGCGGAGCGCCACGCCCCCGGCGCCGAGGTGCAGTCGGAGTCGTGCAGCAGGACCGTCGCCCCGCCGCGCAGATCGGCGGCGACGGTCCGGTACACCGAGTGCGCTGTGGCCCGGCGCGTCCAGTCCTCGCCCCACGCCGTCCACAGCACCGGGGTGAGGCCGAGGCGGCGGGCGGCGAGGTGGGCGGCGGCGGACATCACCCCGTACGGCGGCCGGAAGAGCGAGGGGCGCTCGCCGGTGATGGCGGCGACCTCGTCGCGGGCGCGGGCGAAGTCGTCGTGGGTGGCGCGCGGGCCGCGCAGCAGCAGCGGACGATGGTGCCAGCCGTGGACGCCTATCTCGTGGCCGGCCGCGGCCATCTCCCGCAGCAGCCCGGGAGACCGGCGGGCCATCGACCCGAGGACGAAGAAGGTGGCCTTCACCCCGAGGCCCTCCAGAGCACGCAGGAAGAGCGGGGTGGAGAGCGGATCGGGGCCGTCGTCGAAGGTGAGCGCCACGTGGTCGGGGCGGCCGTGGCCGGACAGCCGGGGCATCCAGCGGTTGCGCAGCGGGCCGAACGTGGAGACGACGGGCGCGGCGTGCGCGGCGGCCAGCACCGGCAGCGCCGCCAGCCCGGCCTTGGCGAGCGGGACGAGGGGGGAGCGGGACATGCGGTTCTTCCTCGCGGGGTGGGGTTACCGTGGCGGCGGCACCTCGGGCTCGGTGCCGTGGCACCTCAGCGTACGAACGCGTACAGCAGATGGAACCCGCTTCTGGCCACGGTTGTCTCGGCGGCCTCCGGCCCGGCCAGCACGGCGGCGGCGAGGACGGCGGCCAGGGCGAGCGCGGTACGCGTCTGCGGGCGGCGCCGGGCGGCCCGCACCGGGCGCGTTGCGGCGGACGCCGGGACGGGGGCGAGGACCGGGCGCGTGGCCGCGTCCAGTACCGCGCCGACCGGGCCCGCGACCGGAGCGGCCCGCCGGGCGAACCGGCCGTGTCCACCGGCCTCCCGCGCGGTGTCGCCGGTGAACAGCGCCCGGCCCGCGGCCCGTTGGCGCCTCCCGCGCGGACCGTGGAGGAGTTCGGCGAGCACTGGCCGCAGGTCGTCCGGGGAGCGGATCCACACCGCGAGGCCGGCCGCGTCCAGGGCCGCCGCGTTGGTGCGTCCGTGGCCGGGTATGCAGCCGTAGGAGGCGACCGGCAGACCGGCGGCGAAGGCTTCCAGCGAGGTGAGCCCGCCCGCGTTCTGCACCAGGACGTCGGCGGCGTGCATCAGGGCCGGCATGTCGTCGACCCAGCCGAAGGCGTACGGGACACCGTGGGCGCGCAGCCGGTCGGCGAGCGCCCGGTTGCGTCCGCAGACCACCACGGGGACGGCGGCGCCGCGGTCCCGGATCTCGGTGGCCGCCCGCTCGATCGGGCCGACCCCCCAGGAGCCGGCGACCAGCAGGGCGAGCGGAGCGTCGGCGGGCAGCCCGAACCGGGCGCGGGCGGCGGCGCGCAGGGCCGGGGTGGCCCGGGTGAACCGCGGGTCGACCACCGGTCCGGTCACCTCGACCCGGGCGGCGCCGTGTGCCTCGGCCTGGGCGGCCGGTATCGGGTGGGCCGCCAGGTGCGTGTCGACGCCGTCGGCCACCCAGGTCGCGTGGACGGAGAAGTCGGTGAGGTAGGTGAGCACCGGAACCGTCAGCCGTCCGGTGCGGCGCAGCGCGCCCAGTACCTGGCCGGCCAGCGGGTAGGTGGCGACGACGGCCCGGGTGTCCGGCGGCAGGACGGCGAGGGTGCGGCGCCGGGCGGTGCGCAGGACGGCCTCGGTGAGGCGGCCGGTGCCGTCGCGTTCGGTGGCGGCGTAGATCCGCTGGTAGGCCCAGGGGGCGTGGGTCAGCAGCCGGTGGTAGCCGCCGCGTACGGCGCGACCGAGGCGCAGCGGCAGCAGGTCGAGGAAGTCGTGCCGGTCGACGGTGAGACCGTGGGCGGCGAGCCCGCGGGCGAGTTGGCCGGCGGCGCCGTCGTGGCCGGCGCCGACGCTCGCGCTGATGATCACGATGCGGCCGGCGGCGGCACCCGCGGGACCGCCGGGGTTGCGGGTATGGGACACGACCGACCTTGCCTCCGTGGTCTGGGGACGACGCCGCGTGCGCGGCCGGCCGGAGACATGCGTGCCGGGCGGCACCGCACGGGCGCACGACGGCGCCACCGACCGACGCGACCGGCCGGATGCGGGGCCGGTCCGGTGCGGACACGCGAGACTCTACAACGTGTAGTAGTTGATTCCGGCCCACTCCGCCGTGACACCGAGGCTTTACGAGAAGGAGTAGATTGCTGGGTTGTATCGCGGGACCGGAAATGGTTAGTGCCGCGTCGGCCAGGGTTTGCCCGCGAGGTGCCGTGCCGGGCGCCACGACGGGCGAACCCCGGCCGACCCCGGCACCAGGGCACGGACGACGAGGAGGGCGGTCGGGTGAGGCGCGGCAGCGAGCGCGGGGCACGACGCCGCCGCAGGGCCAACGGCGAGCTGGAGGCGTCCGTGCTGGCCGCCTTGTGGGCCGCCGACGGACCGCGCACCGCGGCGCAGGTCAACGAGGAGCTGCCCGGCGAACTCGCCTACACCACCGTGCTGACCATCCTGTCCCGGCTGTACGACAAGGGCGTGCTCACCCGGCACCGCGCGGGCCGCGGCTACGCCTACGCCCCGGTCGCCGACGCGGCCACGCACACCGCCGACCAGATGCGTTCGCTGCTGGAGCAGGGCCCCGACCGGGCCGCCGTGCTCTCCCGCTTCGTCTCCGAACTCACCCCGCAGGACGAGGAGTTGCTCCACCGCCTCCTCGCCGGCCAGGAGGGACCCGGCGCCACCGCCCGACTCCCCGGGTGAACGGGGACAAACCAGCAGGTGAACTCCTTTTCCTCCACTGGGTGGCGTTTTCCGCCTGTAGTACTTTCTGCTTGCCCGGCGGACGTTCCGCGGGTTCCGTCATCCGCGAGCGAAGGCCGTCGATGTCCGTCCTCACCTACCCCGAAGCCGTCGGCGTCGGACTGCTGCAAGGGGTCACCGAGCTCTTCCCCGTCTCCAGCCTGGGCCACAGCATCCTGCTGCCCGCGCTGCTCGGCGGCCACTGGAAGCAGGACCTGGACGTCTCCGCCGAGGGCTCGCCGTATCTGAGCGTGCTCATCGGGCTGCACCTGGCCACCGCGCTGGCGCTGGTGGTGTACTTCCGGCGGGACTGGGCGCGGGTGATCGGCGGCCTGTTCAGCTCTATACGCCGGCGGCGCATCCGGACCGTCGAGGAACGCCTCGCCTGGCTGCTGATCGCCGGCACCATCCCGGTCGGCGTGGCCGGCCTCGCGCTCGACAAGGTCTTCCGCAGCACGCTGGGCAAACCGGTGCCGACCGCCTGCTTCCTGGCGCTCAACGGCGTCGTGCTCTACGTCACCGAACGGCTGCGGCGCGGCGGCACCGGGCGGCGGCGGGCCGGGGCGTCGGTGGCACCGGGCGAGGAACACCTCGACCCCGAGGTGCTCTCGGACCGGCGGATCACCAAGCTCACCCTCGGCCAGGCCGCCTGGATCGGCGCCGCGCAGATCCTGGCGCTGTGCCCGGGCATCAGCCGTTCCGGCTCCACCATCAGCGCCGGCATCTTCCGCGGGATGAACCACGAGGACTCCGCGCGCTTCGCGTTCCTACTGGCCACCCCGGTGATCGGGGCCGCCGCGCTGCTGAAGGTGCCGGCGCTGCTGGGCCCCGCCGGGAACGGCATCCGCGGCCAGGTGCTGGCCGGCAGCGTCGCCGCGTTCCTCGCCGGGTACGTGGCCGTACGCTTCCTGACCAAGTACTTCGAGACCCGCACCCTGACGCCGTTCGCCGTCTACTGCACCCTGGCCGGGCTGGGCAGCCTCGCCTGGCTGACGCTGGCCTGACGGGTCCTTCCCGGCCTACTGCCAGGGCGCGGCGAACCGCTGGTAGGTGCCGTCGTGGGTGCGCAGGTGCACCCACTGGTCGACGTAGTCCTCGAACTCCCGGTCGCCGCGCGGCAGCAGGTAGGCCTTCTCGGCGAAGGTGAACGGGTGGTCGGGGTGGACGGCGCACAACTGCGGGTGCAGTTTGGCCTGGTAGAGCGTCTCACTGGCGTCGGTGATCATCACGTCGGCGCGGCCGGCCACGATCTCGTCGAAGATGGTGGTGTTGTCGGGGTGGACGACGATGGTGGCGCGGTGCAGGTGCGCCCGGGCGAACGCCTCGTTGGTGCCGCCGGGGTTGACCACGACCCGGACGCCGGGGCGGTCGATGCGCTCCAGCGTGGTGTAGTCGTCCTGGTCCGCGCAGCGCGTGATCGGGGTCTTGCCGTCCGTGCGGTACGGCTCGCTGAACGCCGCGGCGCGGGCCCGGGGCAGGGTGACGGAGACGCCGCCCATCGCGATGTCGCAGTGGCCGGCGGTGAGGTCGCCGAGGATCCCGGACCAGGTGGTCGGGGTGAACTCGGCCTTGGCGTCGAGGCTTTGGGCGAGGTCGCGGGCCATGTCGATGTCGATGCCGCGGTAGTCGCCGGTCTTCGGGTCGCGGTGGCTGTACGGCAGGTAGTCACCGGTGGTGCACACCCGCAGCACGCCGCTGCGCGGTACGGCGTCGAGCAGCGTGCCGTGGCGCGCGGGGGCGGGACGGCCGCCGTGCGCCGTGGCGGTGAGCGTGGTGCCCGCCGTCGTGGCGGCCAGCACCGCGGCGAGGGCCGAGAGGACGGCGGCGCGACGTTTCACGGACTCTCCCCCAACGCGGGCGCGGCGCCGGACGCGGTCCCTCCGGCGCACGTGATCAACCCCGCCAGGGTGGCAGAACTCCCGCGCCAGGTGAACCCTTCGACCACGAGGCGGACCACGACGGCACAACGGCGGCACCACAGCGCCGCCGTGGTGCTCGTCACCGCCGGGTCAGCGGCGCAGCTCCTTGCGGCCCACCCTGCGCAGCCTCCGCCGCTGCGCGGGGTCGAGCAGCAGATAGCCGCCGGCCGGCACCCCGACGATGATCAGCAGGGCCGCCCACAGCGGCAGCAGCCATATCAGCACCAGCGCCACCGCGACACCGCCCACGGCGTACGCACCTCGGTTGGCCATCGCCTGCCCCTTTCCTCCGCCTACCGTGACCAACGCCCGCTGTGCGCGGTTGGTTCCCGCGCGGGGAGCCGGCCGCTGCGGATGCGGGCGGGGCGTCACTGGCCGATCATCCGTCACAGGGGCCGATGGGCCACGACGTCCCGCGCGGCAGCCGGTCCGGCCGGTGCGGGGGCGGACGCGCGCCGGACCGGGAAAGGTACGGAAGCGGACTTTCCGTGGCGCTTCCCATGCGTCTGCTGTGCGCTCCCTGTGCATGAGGCGCCGCGGGTTGCGCCGAATGGAGCACGCCCTCCACAATCACCGCTCACAGGGCCCGGCCGCGGAAGTCACCGGTGCGGAATCACCCGTCTCTGAGAGCCTTCACAGCCGTTTCTCATAGTCGTCCGCCATGGTCTTCGCCGAGGGCCGCCGCCCTGCCCTCACCGGCCACCAGCCCCGCCACCGGCAGGAAGGGTCACCGCGTATGTCGAGGCAGCACCCGCGGAACCGGCACAGCCGGATCGGCCGCGCCCTGCGCTCCCGCCGGGCCTGGCGCGACATCGCGCTGCTGCTCTCCTGGCTGGTGATCGTGTCGATCGGCTCGACCGCCAGCGCCGCCGCGCTCAGCGGCTCCGCCTCCGCGCTGGGCACCTCGCACCCGCTGCACACCACCCGTTCGGTGGCCCGGGTGGGCGCCATCTTCCACGGGCCGGTCTCCTCCGACGGCGACCACTACTGCACCGCCGCCGTGGTGGGCAGCGCCACCCGCGACCTGATCGTCACCGCCGCGCACTGCGTCAGCGGCAGCACCGACGACCTGTTCTTCGTGCCCGGCTACCACGACGGGCAGGCCCCCTACGGGGTGTGGAAGCTCGGCAAGGCCACCTTGGACCCGCGCTGGGTGGCCGGCCAGGACCAGGACCTCGACGTCGCCTTCGTCACCGTCCAGCCGCTCGACGGCCGCCGGGTGCAGGACGTCCTGGGCGGCTACCGGCTGGGCCTGGACGCCGACACCACCCGTACCGTGCGGCTGACCGGCTACCCGGCCGACGGCGACGCCCCGATCACCTGCGTCAACCGGATCTCGCCGTTCACCGCCGGCCAGCTGCGGATCGCCTGCACCGCCTACAGCGGCGGCACCAGCGGCAGCCCGTGGGTCACCGGCGGCGACACCGTGATCGGTGTCATCGGGGGCTACGAGGAGGGCGGCAGCACCGACGACGTCTCGTACAGCGCCTACTTCGACGGGGACATCGGCGCCCTGTACCAGCGCGCGGTGGCCGCCGCCTGACCCCCGCGGCCCCCTTCCCCGGAAGGCCGGACGCCGCCTAGCCTGAACCGCCGTACGGTTCTCGCCGGTTCGGCTGGCAAGGGGTCACGGTGGGCGGACGAGCGCGGGCGGCGCAGGGGCTGCGACGCGACGCGGTCGGGCTGCGGGAGGTCCTCTTCCAGAGCGTCACCGCGATGGCCCCGGCCGCCGCGATCGCCGCGTCGATCCCCTCGGGTGCCGCCTTCGCGGGCGGCGCGTTGCCGCTGTCGGTGGCGGCGGCGCTGGTCGGCTGCCTGTTCGCGGCGGTGTGCGTGGGGGAACTGGCGCGTCAGCTGCCCGCGGCCGGCTCGCTGGCCACCTACGCGGCGCGCGGCATCCACCCGGCGGCCGGCTTCCTGGTGGCGTGGGGGTACGTCTTCGCGCAGGCCCTGGTGCCCGTCCTCCTCCTGCTCCAGCTCGGCTTCACCACCGCCGACACGCTGCACGAGCGGTGGCCGGGATATCCGGCTGGGCTGTGGTGGCCGTGGGCGCTGGCCGGGGCGGTGGTGATCGCGCTGGCCGGGGTGCGCGGGGTACGGGCCTCGGCGTGGCTGGGCACCGTGCTCGGCGCCTTCGAGCTCGCGGTCTTCGTGGCGCTCGCCGGGCTGCTGATCGTCAAGGCGGGGGCGCACAACACGGTGAGCGTCTTCACCACCGCGCACACCCCGCCCGGCCACCGCGGCGCGGGCGGGGTGGTCGCCGGGTCGGTGTACACGGTGCTCGCCTTCGCCGGGTTCGAGGCGGCGGCGGCGCTCGCCGAGGAGGCGCGCGCGCCCCGGCGCACGGTGCGCCTGGCGGTGCTGGGGGCGACGGTGGCCATCGGCGCGGTCTACCTGGTCACCAGCTACGCCATGACGGTGTACTACGGGCCGGGCCGGATGGCCGCCTTCGGCACCTCCGGCGCCGCCTCCTGGGAGGGGGTGGCCCGTTCGCTGTCCGGGGTGTGGTGGCTGCTGGTCTTCCTGGCCGTGGTCAACTCCACGCTGGCCAACGCCAACGCGGGCGCCAACGTCTCCACCCGCACGGCGTTCGCCTTCGGCCGTATCGGGGTCTTCCCGCCGCTGCTGGCCGTGGTCCACCCGAGGTTCCGGTCGCCGGTGGCGGCGGTGGCGGCGCAGTTCGCGGTGTCGGTGGGGGTGACCTCGGCGCTGGGGCTGCGCTACTCGCCGGCCACCGCGTTCGTGCTGGTGGCGACGGTCATCGTGATCGTGGTGATCGGGGTCTACCTGGTCACCGGGGTCGCCTGCGCGGGGTACTTCATGCGGCGCGGGACGCCGCGGCTGCGTCCGGTACCGCATCTGGTGTGCCCGCTGCTGGCGATCGCGGTGTTCACCCCGGCGCTGCTGACGGCGGCCGGGCTGCCGGTCTTCCCGTTCGTCGTCCGGACGGCGCCGCCGGCCTCGTACGCCGGTGCGGTGGTGGGCGGTTGGCTGCTGCTGGGGGTGGTCGTGCTGGCGGTGGTGGGGCGGCGGCATCCGGACCGGCTGGCCGCGGCGGGGCGGATCCATCTGGACGAGGACGCGGCGGAAGGGGAACGGGCATGACGCGCAGGGTGACGGTGCGGCCGGCGGCGGACGGCTACGCATGGACGTTCGGCGGGGTGCCGCCGGTGGCGCGGATCACGCCGGGCACCGTGCTGGAGGTGTTCACCGAGGACTGTTTCGGCGGCCGGGTGCGCACCCGGGACGACCTGGTGTCCAAGGTGTGCCGGTTTCCGTTCCTCAACCCGCTCACCGGGCCGTTCCACGTCGAGGGCGCGGAGCCCGGGGACACCCTGGCGGTGCACTTCGTCTCGATCGAGCCGGCCCGGGACTGGGCGGCCTCCAGCACCGTGCCGTTGTTCGGGGCGCTGACCTCGACGGCCACCACGGCGACGCTGCAACCGCCGTTGCCGGAGGCGGTGTGGCTGTGGGAGCTGGACCGCGCGCGCCGCGTCTGCCGGTTCACCGCCCGGGACAGCGAGATCACCGTCGATCTGCCGATGGACCCCATGCACGGCACGGTCGGGGTGGCCCCGGCCGGGTTCGAGGTGCGTTCCTCGCTGGTGCCGGACGCGCACGGGGGCAACCTCGACACGCCCGAGATGCGCGTCGGCACCACGTGCTTCCTGGGCGTCAACGTCGAGGGCGGGATGCTGGCGCTCGGCGACGGACACGCCCGGCAGGGCGAGGGCGAGACGTGCGGGGTGGCGGTCGAGTGCGCCATGGAGACCGTGGTCGTGGTGGAGCTGCTCAAGGGGGTGAGCACGCCGTGGCCGCGGCTGGAGTCGGACACCCATCTGATCTCCACCGGTTCGGCCCGGCCGCTGGAGGACGCCTTCCGGATCGCCCAACTCGACCTGGTCCGCTGGCTCGCCCGCGACTACGGCCTGTCCGAGCTGGACGCCTACCAACTGGTGACCCAGGCGGTCGAATCCCCCCTGGCCAACGTCTGCGACGCCAACTACACCGTGGTCGCCAAGATCCGCAAAGCCTGGCTGCCGCCCGGCGTCCCCCACCAGGACCTCCACGCCCGCCTGCGCGCGACGGCGGCCGGCGTCTAGGCCGACGCCCCCTGGCCGTCGCGGGGCAGGCGCGCTTCCGGCGACCGGGCCTACCGGCGTTCCACCACCGACGGCGGGTCCGGCAGACCGCGGCGGGCCGGGGTGAACAGGGCGCGCAGCGCGACCGGCGGGGCGAGCAGGCGGGTGGGCGGGGCGGTGAGGCAGAGCACGTGGTGGTAGGCGGCGCGCACCACCGGGTCCATCGCGGCGCGGGCGGTCACCCGGGCGAAGTAGCGACCCAGTACCCGGTCGGCGAGGCCGAGGGCGTCGGTGGCGCCGGGGACGTAGGGGCGGTCGGCGCCGCTGGAGATGGCCCAGGCGGACCGGGCGGTGGCGCTGACCGCGCGCTGGGCGGTGGCGGCGAAGCCGGGGCGGTCCAGCGGCGTGCCGTCGAGCACGGCGCGCAGCGCGAGGGCGCCCTGGCAGGCCACCGACATCCCCTGGCCGTAGACGGGGTTGAAGGTGCAGGCGGCGTCGGCGACGGCGATGAACCCCTCGGGGACGGCGCCGGGGGCGTCGTAGTGGCGGCGGCGGTTGGCGGTGTCGCGGAAACCGTGCACCGGGCCGGCCGGCTCCGCCCCCTTGGCGAGGTCGTGCACGCGGCCGTGGGCGAGGGTGGCGGAGAAGGCGAGGAAGCCTTCGGGGTCGGTGGGCGGGTGGTGGCCGCGCACGCCGTAGAGCGTCATCAGCCAGATGCCGTCCTCGACCGGGACGAGTACGCCGCCGCGCGGGTTGCCGGGCGCCGGCTGGATGTACAGGGCCGCGTCGGGCGGTTGGGGCAGCCGCAGCGCGCGGGTGGCGTAGGCGAGGCCGGAGTCGACCACTTCCAGGCGGGGTTCGGGCAGGCCGAGCGCGGCCAGCCACTGGGCGGCCCGGGAGGTGCGGCCGGCGGCGTCGGCGACGAGGGTGGCGGGCAGTTCGCGTTCGGTGGCGTCGGCGTCCTTGGTGCGTACCGTGACGCCGGTGACGCGGTGGGCGGTGCCGAGGAGTCCGGTGACGGTGGTGTCCTGGAGCATCTGGATGCGGTCGCCGGCCTCGGCGAGGACGCGGTCGCGCACCACCGCGTCGAGCAGCGGCCGGGTGCAGGAGAGCATGAAGGTGCTGGGGTCGTCGATCCGGCGCTGCCAACCGCTGGGCATCCGGGTGAGCAGGTCGCGCGGGATGTCGAGGCGGTGGGCGCCGGCCTCGCGCAGCGCGGCGCCGGTGCCGGGGAGCAGCGTCTCCAGCGCGTCGTGGCCGCCGCTGAGGAAGATGTGCAGGTGGCGGGCTTGGGGTACGCCCTTGCGGAAGACCGGGCCGGCCGGGTAGCGGTCGCGTTCCAGCACCGTGATCCGGTCGGCGTGGCCGAGCAGTGCCCGGGCGGTGAGCATTCCGGCCAGTCCGCCGCCGATCACCACCGCGTCCTTGGGCATGTGGTCCTCCCCCTGGGTTGTGCGCCGCTTGTGCGGGGACAGCCTCCCGGCCCGGGAACGCGCTGGTCAACGGCGCCCCGCTGAGGGGATTGCCTTTGAGGCAAATTTCTTGCCTGTGGGGCATGAGGGGTGTGCACTGGAGCCATGAACGACAGCACGCCGCCGGACGCCGGGCCGTCCCCCTCGTTCGGCGAGGTGACCGGGCTGGGGGCCAGGCTGCGCGAGCGGCGGCGGGGCAGCGGGCTCACGCTGGAGGCGGCGGCGGCCCGGGTCGGGCTCTCGCCGGCGCATCTGTCGCGGCTGGAGACCGACCGCCGTCAGCCGTCGCTGCCGGTGCTGCTGGGTCTGTCCCGAGCATACGGCACCACGGTGGCCGAGCTGCTCGGGGAGGAGCCGGCGACCCGGGACCCGGTGGTCCGGGCGGGCCGGCTGGAGTCCGGCCAGGCGGGCGGCTGGAGTTACCGCAGGGTCGGCGGGGCGGACCGCGCGATGCAGGCGCTGCGTGTCCACATCCCGCCCGCGGTGCAGGACTCCGTGGTACGGGTGCATCCCGGCGAGGAGTGGCTGTACGTGCTCACCGGGCGGCTGCGGCTCACCCTGGGCGAGCGGGTCCACCTCCTCGATCCGGGCGACGCCGCCCACTTCGACTCGCTCACCCCGCACCGGCTGGCCGCGGTCTCCGCCGACGGGGTCGAGCTGGTCTTCGTCCACACGCTGTTGCAGTCCCCGACGGGCGCGCTCTGCGTGGAGCGGCCGGGCCGTCCGCACTGAGCCGCCGCCCGCCCCGCCCGCCCGTCGTCGTCCCCGTCCGCCGGAAGGTGGTCCCGTCATGCCCGAATCCCCCGTACCGGTCCCGGAGGACCAGCCGCAGATCAAGGCGCTCAACACCCGTTGGCAGAACCGGGCGTTGTGGTTCCGGATCGCCGTCTACCTGGCCGGGTCGCACCTGTTCGCGGCCTTCCTGTTCCTGCTGTTCCAGCTGGGCTCCAGGCACGGCCACTGAGCCCGGCGGTCATCGGCGCGCGCCCGGGGCCGGCCCCGGGGCACAATCGCGCGCATGACCACCTCATCCCCGGCGGGCGCCCTGGTCGTCGCGCCCGAACCGGTGGCCGCGCCGGACTCCGCGGCGCTGCTGCGCGCCTACTACCGTGACATCGTCGACCGCTACTACCGCCAGCACGAGGGGCGGCCGGCCACGGCGGCGGAGATCGACGGCGCCCTCGCCGACGAGCCCAGCGACCATCTGGTGGCGCCGCACGGGGTCTTCCTGGTGGCGCGGCGGGCGGGCGAGCCGGCCGGCTGCGCCGGGGTGCACCTGCTCTCGCCGGGTACCGCCGAGCTGACCCGTGTCTACGTGGCCGCCGGCGCCCGCCGTCGCGGGCTGGGCGGCCGTCTGCTGGCCGCCGCGGAGACGGCGGCCCGGGAGGTGCTCGGCGCCACCACGCTGCGTCTGGACACCCGCGACGACCTCACCGAGGCGCGGGCGATGTACGCGCGCTCCGGGTACGCCGCCATCCCCGCGCCGTACCCCAAGCGCTACGCCGACCACTGGTTCGCCAAGGACCTCACGGCTTGACGCCGACACCGCCGTAGAACGCGATGCGCTGGAGCTCCTCGGCGGGCGGCGGCGGGCCGTCCGGACGCCACAACGGCACCTGGACGACGCCGGGTTCGAGGAGTTCGAAGCCGTCGAAGAAGGGCAGGAACGCGTCGTAGCCGCGGAGCGTCAGATGCGCGGTGGCGTTCTTGTACACGTCCCGGGCGTCGCCGTCGGCGTCCGGGTGGAAGTCGGCGGTGCCGTGGGTGAGCACCAGGTGGCTGCCGCTGGGCAGCCGTTCTGTGAGGGCGGCCAGGATGCCGGCCGGGTCCTCCTCGTCCTTGACGAAGTGGAGCACGGCCACCAGCATCAGGGCCACCGGCTCGGAGAAGTCGATCAGCTCCTGGACCACCGGGTGTTCCAGGATCGTCTTGGGCTCGCGGGTGTCGGCGAGGACGAAGGCGGCGTTGCCGGTGTTGGTGAGCTTGGCGCCCGCGTGGGTGGCCACGATCGGGTCGTTGTCGACGTAGGCCACCCGTACCCCGGGGTCGATCTCCCGGGCCACCTCGTGGGTGTTGGGCGAGGTGGGGATGCCGGTGCCGACGTCGATGATCTGGCGCACCCCGGCGCGCACCACGGTGCGCACGGCGCGCCGCATGAACGCGCGGTTGGCGCGGGCGCTGGCCGGGGCCTCCGGGGCCATCGCGATGACCTGCTCGGCGGCCTGCCGGTCGACCTCGTAGTTGTCCCAGCCACCCAGGTAGTAGTCGTACATCCGGGCCGGGTGCGGCCGTGAGGTGTCTATCTGGTCGGCGCTGAAGCCTTGCTCGCTCACGCCGTCCTCCATTCGGTCCTGGTGCGGTGCGCGGGGGCGCGGCCGCGTTCGGTGTGCTGCCGGTCGAAAGGCGCGCGGGGCCGGACGGGCCGGCCCGGCGTCAGGTGAGGAGGAAGTCGGCTTCGCCGGCCTTCGCGCCCTGGATGAACGTCTCGATCTCCCGCGAGGTGTAGATCAGCGCGGGCCCGTCGGGGTCGGTGGACTGCCGCAGCGCCACCCGGCCGTCGCGCAGCTTCATCGCCTCGACGCAGCTGCCGCCGTTGCCGCCGCTCCATGGCTTGCGCCAGCCTTCGGTGCCGAGTTCCTTGGCGGGCATGCCGTTGTAAATCCGGTCGGGCAGGCCCGGGTAACCGCGATCCATGGGTTCTAGATCTCCTTGCGAATGCGACCGAGGACGGCCTCGGTGCTGTGTGCCGGCGCGGCTTGCGCGCACATCCGGTCGAGCGCTTCGAGGAAGGCCGACACGTCGTCCCGTTCGTCGAGGTAGACGGCCCCCACCAGGTTCTCCGAACAGACCACGTCCGGCAGTTCCCGGATCTCGAACCGGAAGATGTGGAACGGTCCGTACATCGCCGGATGCGGGCCGGCGGCGAACGGCATCACCTGGAGCCTGACGTTGGGCATGGCGCAGGCCGCGACGAGCCGGTCGATCTGGGCCCGCATCACCGCCGGTCCCCCGATGGGGCGCCGCAGCACCGTCTCGTCCATGACCACCCACAGCAGCGGCGGCGCCGGATCCCGGGTGAGCAGCCGCTGCCGGGCCATGCGCAGCGAGACGCCCCGCTCGATGGTCTCGGCCGGGGCGTGCGGGAGCCCGGCGCGCAGCACGGCACGCGCGTAGTCCTCGGTCTGGAGGAGACCGGGGACGTAGTGCGGTTCGTAGGCGCGGATGAGCGACGCCTCGCCCTCCAGGCTGACGAAGGCGCTGAACCACTCGGGCAGCACGTCACGGTAACGGTGCCACCAGCCGGGCTTGTTGGCCTCGCGGGCCAGCGCCAGGAAGCTCTCGACCTCCTCGGGGTCGGTGACCCCGTAGGTGCGCAGCAGCTTCTCGACGTACGGGATCTTCAGGCCGACCTCGGCCTTCTCCATCCGGCGGATGGTGGCGTGGGTGACGTCCAGCGCCCGTGCCGCCGCCTCGTAGCCGATGCCCGCCCGCTCCCGCAACTCGGCGAGTCGCTTGCCGAGAACCACGCGCAGCACGGTGGGTGCGCTTCCCGCCCGGGAGTCCGCCACGCCCAGCCCCTTTCTCCTGCTCACCACGGCACAACGCCAACTCGCCTGTATCGCAGGCAGTCTGGCACGCCGTCAGTCAGCGCGGACAGATCTGTCCCGAGCGTTCTGCAAATTACAGAACGCATCTTGCCATCTGTTCCGCGCTGCGCGCATAGTGGCCCGGTGGCCCTCTCCCATGACGCTCTCCGCCTGGAGCGCCCGGCCGGTTTCCCCGCCCGGCCGCGCACGGACCCGATGCGCCCGGAAGTGACCGGTGCGCAGCCGCGCCGCGAGCCGGCCGCCGGTTCGCGTACCGGACCCCGCGCGCACAACCCGATGGACGTCTTCCACCTGCCGGCGCTGGGCGCCTGCGTGGCCGAGGCCCGCCGCAGGCTGCGAACCCTGCTCGCCGCGCGCGGTGTGGAGGGCGAGGTCGGGGACGACGCCGGGCTGATCCTGTCGGAGCTGTTCACCAACGCCGTCCGGTACAGCGACAGCACGCGGATCGCCTGCGCCCTGCGGGTCACCACGCATCTGCTGCGCCTCGAGGTGGCCGACCAGGGCCGTGGCGCCTCCGAACCGCACGCCAAGGACGCCGCCTTCGACGAGGAGGGCGGGCGCGGCCTGCTGCTCGTCGACGCGCTCGCCCAGACCTGGGGCGTCCACCCGTGCGCCGACGGCCACGGCCGGGTGGTGTGGGCGGTGCTCTCCCGCGAACCGCGCGGCGGCCAGGACTGAGAAGCCGCGGTCCCCGGTCGCACGTCGCGTCCGGGGACCGGGCCGGTGTTCCGGCGGCCGTTACAGCGGCAGCAACTCCGGCCGCTTGGGCTCCACATGGTCACCGCTGGACTCACCGCGCAGCCGGCGGCCGATCCACGGGACGAGATGGGTGCGCGCCCACTGGATGTTCTCCCGGCGTACCTCGGCGGGGGTGCGGTAGGGGCGCGGCGGCCAGGGCTTGTCGGGGTCATCGGGCACGTCGAGGCCGAGCACCTGGGCGGCGCGCCGGGCGACCCGCTCGTGGCCGGCCGGCGACAGGTGGAGGCGGTCCTCGCTCCACGCCCGGGGGTCCTGCACCGAACGCAGCGACCACAGGTCGAGCACCGGGCAGTCGTACCGGTCGGCGATGGCCCGCAGATGGGCGTTGTAGGTGGCGATCTTGCCGCGCAGCCGGCCCAGCACCGGGACGCCCCGGGTGTCGAACCCGGTGGCGATCACCACCGTGCCGGCCGCCCGGACCAGCCCGGCGACCGCGCCCTCGAAGACCTCGGCCACCTGGTCGGGGTCGGTGCCGGGGCGCAGGATGTCGTTGCCGCCACCGCAGAAGGTCACCAGGTCCGGGGCGAGCCGGATGGCGTCGGGCACCTGCTCGGCGACGATCCGGTCGAGCAGCCGGCCGCGTACCGCGAGGTTGGCGTAGCGGAAGTCACCGTCCGGGCGCTGCTGGGCGAGGCGGGCGGCGAGGCGGTCGGCCCAGCCGACGAAGACGCCGTCGGGACCGGGGTCGCCCACCCCTTCGGTGAAGCTGTCGCCGATCGCCGCGTAGGACCCGATGCCCGGCGCACCCGACGCACGGGAGGGGTCAGGAATGTTCACATCAGCCACTCGCCACATCCTCCTCCCGCCGGCGTGACCTACGCCACCGTAACCAGGGGTTGACGAGGCGTGATTCATCCCACTCGGGGTTTGCGGACGGGCCGGGACGAGCCGCGTACCGCCGGGTACGTCCTCGGTCGCACTGTCGTATGGTCGGCTGTGGCCAGTTCGGCGGTGACCAGTACCGTCGGCCGTCGTCGAAGGAGTGCCGGTGACCCAGCAGACGCCGCAGACCGTGCCGCCCCAGCCCGAGCCCGAGCTGACCGGGGTCCGCAACTTCCGCGACGTGGGCGGGGCGGCCACCGCGGACGGCCGCCGGGTGCGGTACGGGCGGCTGTACCGCAGCGGCCACCTGGCCCACGCCACCGAGTCCGACGCGGCCTTCCTCGCCTCCCTCGGGCTGCACACCGTCGTCGACTTCCGCAACTCCGCCGACATCGCGCTGGAGGGCCCGGACGTCGAGCTGCCCGGGGTGCGCAACGTCAACATGCCGCTCAACGACCCGGCCGAGGGCGCCGACTTCTGGCGCGTGGTGCGCGACGGCGACCTGTCGGCGCTGCGCGCGGCGCTCGGGGAGGGCCGGGCGGCGGCCCGGATGACCCGCTCCTACCGGTCGCTGATCCTCACCCGCACCGCCGAGCACGGCCGGCTGCTGGCGTTGCTGGCCGACGAGGCGGTGCCGGTGCTGCTGCACTGCGCGGCCGGCAAGGACCGGGCCGGCACCTCGATCGCGGTGATCCTCCTCGCCCTGGGGGTGGAACGGGACGTCATCGAGGCCGACTACCTGCTGAGCAACGAGGCCCACCGGCGCTACCGGATCCGGCGCGCCAACCCGGACCACCCGCTGGCCCAGCCGGAGGTGATGGAGTTGCTCGGCCCGCTCTTCGAGGCCCGGGCGGAATACCTGGCCGCCGCCTTCGACACCATCGACGAGCGCTGGGGCTCCACCGAGCGCTACCTCACCGAGGGGCTGGGACTGACCGAGGAGCGCCGCGAGCGGCTGCGGGACCTGTTCCTGGAGGACGCCCGACCATAGGGTCGGTCGGATGACGAACCCGCTTCTCACCCGCAGCCGGCTCCCCTACGAACTGCCGCCCTTCGCCGAGCTGACCGCCGCCCACTACGCCCCCGCGTTCGACCGGGGGATGGCCGAGCAGCTCGCGGAGGTGGCGGCGATCGCCGCGGACCCGGCCCCGCCGAGCTTCGAGAACACCGTGGTCGCCCTGGAGCGCAGCGGGGCCCTGCTGCGCCGGGTGGAGGCGGTCTTCGGCAACCACGCGGCCACCGGCAGCACCGAGGAGATCCAGCGGCTGGACGCCGAGTACCGGCCGCGGCTCGCCGCCCACCGTGACGCCGTCCTGCTCGACCGCCGGCTCTTCGCCCGGCTGGATGCGCTCCACCGCGAGCGTCACCAACTCGGCCTGGACGACGCCTCGTTGCGGCTGCTGGAGCGGGTGCACACCGACTTCGTACGGGCCGGGGCCCGGCTGGACGACGCCGGCCAGCGGCGGCTGCGGGGGCTCAACGAGGAACTGGCCGTGCTGTCGGCCACCTTCGAACGCAACCTGCTCGCCGACACGGCCGCGGCCACCGTCCTCTTCGACACCGCCGACGAACTGCGCGGGCTCGCCCCGGACGCGGTGGCCGCCGCCGCGCTCAGCGCCGAGTCGCTGGGGCACCCTGGGCGCTACGCGATCCGGCTGAAGCTCTTCACCAACCAGAGCGAACTCGCCCAGCTCGACGACCCGGCCGCCCGCGAACGCCTCTTCACCGCCTCCGTCAGCCGCGGCCGGGAGTCCAACCGGCAGATCGTGCCGCGTATCGCCCGGCTGCGCGCCCAGCGCGCCGCGCTGCTCGGGTACCCCAGCCACGCCGCCTACGTGGTGGCGGAGATGACCGCGGGCACCATCGAGGCGGTCGGCTCGCTGCTGGCCCGGCTGATCCCGCCGGCGGTGGCCAACGCCCGGCGGGAGGAGGCGACGCTCACCGAGGCGGCCGGCCGCCCCCTGGAGCCGTGGGACTGGTCCTACTGGACCGAGCGGGTACGCGGCGCCCGCTACACCGTGGACGCCGCCGCCCTGCGTCCCTACCTGGAGTTGGAACGCGTCCTGGCCGACGGGGTGTTCCTCGCCGCCGAGCAGCTGTACGGGGTGCGGCTGACCGAACGCCACGACCTGCCCGGCTACCACCCCGACGTGCGGGTCTTCGAGGTGACGGAGGCCAACGGCGCCCCGCTCGGCCTCTTCCTCGCCGACTTCTACGCCCGCCCCGGCAAGCGCGGTGGCGCCTGGATGGACCAACTCGTCCCGCAGTCGGGGCTGTTGGACCAGCGGCCGGTGGTGGTCAACAACCTCAACATCGCCCGCCCGCCGCACGGCGAGCCGACGCTGCTCACCCTGGACGAGGTGCGCACCCTGTTCCACGAGTTCGGCCACGCGCTGCACGGCCTCTTCTCCGACGTGCGCTACCCGTACTTCTCCGGCACCCGGGTCCCGCGCGACGTGGTCGAATACCCCTCGCAGGTCAACGAGGTGTGGATGCTGCGCCCCGAGGTGCTCTCCCGGTACGCCCGCCACCACCTCACCGGTGAGCCGCTGCCCGGGCACCTGGTGGCCGCGCTGGAGGAGTCGCGCCGCTTCGGCGAGGGGTTCGCCACCGTGGAGTACCTGGCCGCCGCCGCGCTCGACTGGGCCTGGCACACCCTCGGCGCGGGGGACGACCCCGGGGACCCGGAGGCGTTCGAGGCGGCGGCGCTGGAGGCGGCCGGGGTCGCGCTGCCGCTGATCCCGCCGCGCTACCGCAGCACCTACTTCGCCCATGTCTTCGGCGGCGACTACAGCGCCGGGTACTACGCGTACATCTGGAGCGAGGTGCTGGACGCCGACACCGTCGAGTGGTTCACCGGCCGCCCGGGTCCGCTGCGGGAGACCGGGGCGCTCTTCCGGCGGGAGCTGCTGGCCAAGGGGGGCAGCGCGGATGTGATGGAGTGCTTCCGGCGGCTGACCGGACGCAGCCCGCGGATCGAGCCGTTGCTGGCCCGCCGCGGGCTGTCCTGACGCCCCTGCCGGACGGCCGGTTCAGCGGTTGGCGACCGCCTGCTTGATCAGGGTGCGGCCGAAGTCCCACATCAGTCCGCTGCCCTTGTGGGCGTCGTCCATGACGTCGGTGAAGGCGGCCACGAACCGGTCGACCTCCTTCTCGCCGATGGTCAGCGGCGGGATGAGCTTGATGACCTCCAGGTGGTCGCCGGAGACCTGGGTGAGGATGCGGTGCCGCTGGAACAGCGGCACCACCACCATCTGCGCGAAGAGCCCCTTGCGGGCCGCCTGGAGCATCGTCCAGCCGCTGCGCAGCTTCAGCGACCGGGGGCGGCCGAACTCGATGCCGATCATCAGGCCCCGGCCGCGCACGTCGTGCAGCAGCTCGTAGCGGTCCACCAGGGCGGCGAGCCGGCCGCGCAGCAGGTCGCCGGTGCGGCGGGCGTTCTTCACCACCTTCTCGTCGTCCATCACCGCGAGGGTGGCCAGCCCCGCCGCCATCGCCTGGGCGTTGGCGCCGAAGCTCGCCGAGTGCACCAGCACCCGGTCCATCGAGGAGTAGACCTTCTTGAAGATCCAGTCCTTGCCGAGGGTGGCGCCGACCGGTACGTAGCCGCCGGAGAGCGCCTTGGCCACGCACACCAGGTCGGGTTCGACGCCGGTCTCGTGCTGGTAGGCGAAGAAGTCACCGGTGCGGCCGACGCCGGTCTGCACCTCGTCGGCGATGAGCAGCGCCTTGTGCTTGTGCAGCAGTTCCTGGGCGGCGCGCAGGAACCCCGGCGGGGTCGGGTGCACCCCCTTGCCCTGGATCGGCTCCACGATCAGCGCCGCCACGTCACCGCGCTTCAACTCCCGCTCCAGCGCGGCCAGATCGCCCAGCTCGATCGCGGTGTCCGGCAGCAGCGGGGCGAAGCCGTCCCGGAAGCCGTTCTCGCCGTTGACCGAGAGCGAGCCGGTGGTCAGCCCGTGGAAGGCGTGGACGCAGTACAGCACCCTGGGCCGGCCGGTGGCGAAGCGGGCGAACTTCAGCGCCGTCTCCACCGCCTCGGTGCCGCTGTTGCCGAAGAACACCCGGTCCAGGTGGGGCGCGTAGGACAGCAGCTTCTCGGCGAGCAGCCCCGGCAGCGGCGGGCAGTCGAACCGGGTCAGGTCGGCCAGCCCGGCGTCGAGCACGTCGTGCAGCGCCTTGCGGACCACCGGGTGGTGGCGGCCCAGGCCCATCACCCCGAAGCCGGCCAGCATGTCGAGGTAGTCGTTGCCGTCGGCGTCCCAGAAGTAGGCGCCCTCGGCCCGCTCGTAGACCTTGTCGAAGCCGATGGTGTGCAGCATGCGCGGCAGCTGGTGGTTGAGGTGTCTGCTGTGCAGCTCGTACCGTTCCGCGCCCCGCTCGGCCAGCAGCCGGCCCAGCTCGAACCCCTTGTCCCGGGCGGCCTCAACGTCGGCCATCGGCTTCCTCCTTCTGCGTCACGCCCCGCCCCACGGCGCACCGGGCGTCGATACGGGACAGTGTCGCCCCTATCCGTCCGGCGATCTCCGCCGGGGTGAGCCCCAGATCGGCCAGGACCTCGCTGCGTTTGGCGTGCGGGAGGAACTGGTCGGGGATGCCGAAGTCCCGTACCGGGACGTCGGTGTCGGCGTCGCGCAGCGCCTGGGCCACGGCGGCGCCGACACCGCCGGCGCGCCCGTTGTCCTCCACCACGGCCACCAGGCGGTGCTCGGCGGCGAGCGGTGCCAGCGCCGGGTCCACCGGTTTGACCCAGCGCGGGTCGACCACGGTGACGCCGATGCCGCGTTCGCGCAGCAGCGCCGCGGCCGACAGGCAGGTGTCGGCCATGGTGCCCACCGACACCAGCAGCACGTCCTGGCCTTGCCCGCGGTGGAGCACGTCGAGCCCGCCGATCCGGTCCAGGGCGGGCAGCGGCTCGCCGACCGACGCCTTGGGGAAGCGGATCACGGTGGGCGCGTCGGTCACGTCCACCGCCTCGCGCAGCTGGCTGCACAACTGCTCGGCGTCGCGCGGCGCGGCGATCCGCAGGCCGGGGACGACCTGGAGGATCGACATGTCCCACATGCCGTTGTGGGAGGCGCCGTCCGGCCCGGTGACCCCGGCCCGGTCCAGTACGAAAGTGACCCCGCACCGGTGCAGCGCCACGTCCATCAGCACCTGGTCGAAGGCGCGGTTGAGGAAGGTGGCGTAGACGGCGACCACCGGGTGCAGGCCGCCGGTGGCCAGGCCCGCCGCGGAGACCGCCGCGTGCTGCTCGGCGATGCCCACGTCGTAGACGCGCTCCGGGAAGCGCTCGGCGAACTTGGCCAGCCCCACCGGTTGCAGCATGGCGGCGGTGATGGCGACCACGTCGTCGCGTTCCTCGCCCAGCTCGGCCATGGCGTCGCCGAAGACCGAGGTCCACGAGCGCCCCGCGGACGGGGTGAGCGGGGCGCAGGTGAGCGGGTCCATGGCGGACACCGAGTGGAAGCGGTCGGCCTCGTCCTGCTCGGCGGCGGCGTACCCGCGGCCCTTGACCGTCAGGCAGTGCACCAGGACGGGGCCGTTGAAGCGTTTCGCCCGGCGCAGCGCGGACTCCACGGCATCGATGTCATGGCCGTCGATGGGGCCGAGGTACTTCAGCCCCAGGTCCTCGAACATGCCCTGCGGGGCGAAGGCGTCCTTGAACCCCTTTTTGGCGCCGTGCAGCGACTCGTAGAGCGGCTTGCCCACCACCGGGGTGCGTTGCAGCAGGTCCTTGCCGAGGGAGAGCAGCCACTCGTACTCGTTGGTGGTGCGCAGCGCGGCCAGGTGGTTGGCGAGGCCGCCGATGGTGGGCGCGTAGGACCGGGCGTTGTCGTTGACCACGATGATCAGCGGACGGTCCTTGGCGGCGGCGATGTTGTTGAGCGCCTCCCAGGCCATGCCGCCGGTGAGGGCGCCGTCGCCGATCACCGCCACCACGTGGTCGCTGCGCCGCCGCAACTGGTTGGCCTTGGCCAGGCCGTCGGCCCAGCCGAGGACGGTGGAGGCGTGGCTGTTCTCGATGACGTCGTGCTCGGACTCGGCACGTGACGGATAGCCGGACAGGCCGCCCTTGCCGCGCAGCTTGGAGAAGTCCTGCCGCCCGGTGAGCAGTTTGTGCACGTACGACTGGTGCCCGGTGTCCCACAGGATGCGGTCGGCGGGCGAGTCGAAGACCCGGTGCAGGGCGATGGTCAGCTCCACCACGCCGAGGTTGGGCCCGAGGTGGCCGCCGGTGCGGGCCACTGCCTTGATCAGGAACTGCCGGATCTCACCGGCGAGTTCGTCCAGCCGGTCGGCGGCAAGCGCCTTGAGGTCGCGCGGACCTCGGATGCTCTCCAACAACGACACGATGGGGCTCCTTTCCCTGTGTCTCCCGGGCTGACCCGCTGTCGCGGGCTGTTCGGCAGTCAGGCCACGATCACGGTGGGTTCGCCCTGGGCGGCACCGGTTGCCTCCATCTGCTCGGCTATCTTCATCGCCTCCTCGATCAGGGTCTCCACGATCTTCGACTCCGGCACGGTCTTGATCACCTCACCCTTGACGAAGATCTGCCCCTTGCCGTTGCCCGAGGCCACCCCAAGGTCCGCCTCCCGCGCCTCCCCCGGACCGTTGACCACACACCCCATCACCGCCACCCGCAACGGCACCTCAAGACCGTCCAGCCCCGCCGTCACCTCGTCCGCCAGCTTGTACACATCCACCTGCGCACGCCCGCACGACGGACACGACACAATCTCCAGACGCCGCTGCCGCAGGCCGAGGGACTCCAGGATCGCGATCCCCACCTTGACCTCCTCCGCCGGAGGCGCCGACAGCGACACCCGGATGGTGTCCCCGATCCCCTCCGCCAGCAGCGCACCGAACGCCACCGCGGACTTGACCGTCCCCTGGAACGCCGGCCCCGCCTCCGTCACACCCAGATGCAACGGGTAGTCGCACTTCTGCGCCAGCAGCCGGTAGGCGTTGACCATCACCACCGGATCGTTGTGCTTCACCGAGATCTTGATGTCCCGGAACCCGTGCTCCTCGAACAGCGAGCACTCCCACAACGCCGACTCCACCAACGCCTCCGGCGTCGCCCGCCCGTACTTCTCCAGCAGCCGCTTGTCCAGCGACCCGGCGTTCACCCCGATCCGGATCGGCACCCCCGCCGCCGACGCCGCCGCCGCGATCTCCTTGACCTTGTCGTCGAACTGCCGGATGTTCCCCGGATTCACCCGCACCGCCGCACACCCGGCATCGATCGCCGCGAACACGTACTTCGGCTGGAAATGAATGTCCGCGATCACCGGAATCTGCGACTTACGCGCGATCACCGGCAACGCGTCCGCGTCGTCCTGCGACGGACACGCCACCCGCACGATCTGGCACCCCGCCGCCGTCAACTCCGCGATCTGCTGCAACGTCGCACCGATGTCCGCCGTCACCGTCGTCGTCATCGACTGCACCGACACCGGAGCGTCCCCGCCCACCGCCACCGACCCGACCTGGATCTGACGGCTCCTGCGACGATCGGCCAGCTTCAGCGGCACGGACGGCATCCCGAGCGAAACGGTCTGGGTCATGGGTCAGCTCCGGTTGGCGGCCACCGTCTCGCGGGTCGCGCGCAGCGACTCCTTCAGCGAGCCCATGGTGGCGAAGACAGCGGTGGGTTCGTAGCCGCAGTGGGCCATGCAGTTGTCGCACCGGGCGTCACGGCCGCGGCCGTACTTGTCCCAGTCGGTCTCCTCGACAAGCTGCTTGTAGGTGGGCACGTATCCGTCGCTCATCAGGTAGCAGGGGCGCTGCCAGCCGAAGAGCGAGTAGTTGGGGATCGCCCAGGCGGTGCACGGGAAGTCGACCTTGCCTTCGAGGAAGTCCAGGAAGAGCGGGCTGTGGTTGAGCCGCCAGCGCCGGCGGTTGCCGCCGGAGAACGCCTTGCGGAACAGCTCGCGGGTCTGCTCGACGCCGAGGAAGTGGTCCTGGTCCGGGGCCTTCTCGTAGGCGTAGGCGGGCGAGATCATCATCTCGTCCACCTTCAGGTCGTCGTTGAGGTAGTCGAGGACCTCCACGATCGTCTGCGGGGTGTCGGTGTTGAAGAAGGTGGAGTTGGTGGTCACCCGGAAGCCGCGCCGCTTGGCCTCCTTGATCGCGGCGACCGCCTCGTCGAAGACCCCTTCCTTGGCCACCGACTCGTCGTGGCGCTCCCGCAGTCCGTCGATGTGCACGGTGAAGGCGAAGTAGGGGGACGGGGTGAACTTGTCCAGCTTCTTACGGAGCAACATGGCGTTGGTGCACAGGAAGACGTACTTCTTGCGGGCCACCAGCTGGCGCACGATCTCGTCGATCTGCGGGTGCATCAGCGGCTCGCCGCCGGCGATGGAGACCATCGGGGCGCCGGACTCCAGCACCGCCCCGACCGCCTGGGCCACCGGCATGCGCTGCTTGAGCACCCCGGCGGGATGCTGGATCTTGCCGCATCCCTCGCACTTGAGATTGCAGGCAAACAACGGCTCAAGTTCCACGATGAGCGGGAACTTCTCACGCCTGCGGAGCATTTTCTGTTCAAAGAGATAGGTTCCGACCCGGACGGTCTGTCGAAGCGGCATGGCCATCTGGCTCACCTCCCAGGGAGCGCGGTAGAGCGGTGCCAATCGAGAAAGGCAGGAAAAGAGCTGCTCAGCACCTTGAACGCGGTGATTCCGGTGCGGAGCGTGGTGATACGCAACAGTTCGTGTTCGGGGGTGTCGACGACCACCCTGGCGACGGCCACCGGACGCGGGCCGGCCGCGCGGGCGGCCTGACGCACCGCGTGCGACTCCATGTCGACCGCGAGCGCCCCGCCGGCCGCCAGCGCGTGGCGTTCGGCGCCCTTGACCACGTGGTCGGAGCCGGCGATCCGCCCGGTGTGGACGGTGACGCCGAGCCGGGCCAGCGCGGCGGCGAGCGCCGTCGCCCGCGTGGACCGGTCGTCGACCACCACGTCCCCCGGGCGCACGCCGGGTGCCAGCCCCGCGCAGAAGCCGGTGGCCAGCACCGCGGCGGTGCGCAGCGCGGCGTCGTCGCGCAAGGTGGCGTCCACCGAACGGCGGGCGGCCCGCGGACCCATGCCGGCGCGCAGGACGGCGACCGGCCCGGCCGCGCCGGAGCGGTCGCCCCGGCGCAGCGCGGCCTGCTCGATGCGGAGCGCGCACACCAGCAGCAGGGGGCCGGTGCGCGGTGCGGCGGGTGGCGTCAGGGCAGCACGCCGCCCGGTGTGGGCCGGGTCGGCCCGTGAACCGGACATCAGGCGGCCTGCTCCAACTCGCCGCCGGAACGCGCCAGTGCCTCGCCGTTGAGGTAGCGGCCGAGCGCCGTGACCGGGAACACCATCCGGTACAGGTGGTAGTTGATGGAGAAGTCCCACGGGAAGCCGGTCCCGGTGAAGTACGGCTCGTCCCAGGAGCCGTCCTCCTTCTGGGTCTCGGCGAGCCAGCGGATCCCCCGCTCCACCGCGCGTCCGTCGCGTTCGCCGGCCGCCAGCAGCGCCATCAGCGCCCAGGCGGTCTGCGAGGCGGTGGAGGCGCCGCGGCCGGCCCAACCGGTGTCCGGGTAGGAGCGCTGGTCCTCGCCCCAGCCGCCGTCCGCGTTCTGCACGCTCTCCAGCCAGGCGACGGCGCGCCGGATGGCCGGGTGGGATACGGGCAGCCCCGCGGTGACGAGGGCGGGCACCACCGAGCCGGTTCCGTAGACGTAGTTGGTGCCCCAGCGACCGAACCAGGAGCCGTTGGTCTCCTGCTCGGTCAGCAGCCACTCGATGCCGCGCAGGGTCCGCGGGTCGTCGGCCATGCCGACGGCCGCCAGCATCTCCACCACGTGCGCCGTGACGTCGGCCGACGGCGGGTCGATGACCTCGCCGAAGTCGCAGAACGGCAGCCGGTTGGGGAACGGGCTGGTGTTGTCCACGTCGAAGGCGCCCCAGGCGCCGTTCTTGGACTGCATGCCCAGGTTCCAGCGCACCGCGCGGTCGATGGCGGTGCGCATCCGGGCCCGGTCGGGGTGGTCGACGCGCTTGAGGGCGAGCACCACCTCGGCGGTGTCGTCGGTGTCCGGGTAGTTGTCGTTCTCGAACTCGAACGCCCAGCCTCCGGCGGGCAGTTCGGGGCGGCGCACCGACCAGTCGCCGCGCCGTACGACCTGCTCGTCGAGCATCCAGTCGGCCGCCTTGACCAGCGCGGGGTGGTCGGCGGGGAGCCCGGCGTCGGCGAGGGCGATGGTGGCCAGGCAGGTGTCCCACACCGGGGACTGGCAGGCCTCGATCATCCGGCTGCCGTCCTCGTACCAGACGGCGAAACGGTCCAGCGACTTCAGGCCGGCCCGCATCACCGGGTGGTCGAGGTCGTAGCCGAGCAGGTGGAGGGCGATCACCGAGTAGACCGCGGGTGGCTGGATGCCGCCCCAGCAGCCGTCGTTCTCCTGCCGCTCGATGATCCAGCGGGCGCAGGTGTTGAGCGCGGAGCGGCGCAGCGGGCGCAGGTTGACCTTGCGGTAGGCGTGCAGCGCCTTGTCCAGCCGCTGGAAGACACCGTCCCAGGTGGTCAGCGGCGCGGCGGGCCGCGGCGGGTTGGGGACCGCCGGGTCCGTGTGCAGCTCGTCCAGGGTGAACGGGGCCGGGCGCACCGGCCGGTGGGCGCCGACCACGGTCAGCGGCACGATGGTCTGCCGGGCCCACTGGCCGAACGAGTAGATGTTCAGCGGGGCCCACTTGGGCAGGTAGATCACCTCGGGCGGCAGCTCGGGCAGGTCCTCCCAGCGCCACCAGCCGAACAGGGCGAGCCAGATCCGGGTGAAGACCCGGGAGGCCGCGATGCCGCCTTCCTTGCGTACCCAGGCCGAGGCGGCGGCCATGTGGGGCGCGTCGGGCTCGTCCCCGGCCAGCCGGAGGGCCACGTACGCCTCCACGGTGGTGGAGATCTCGCCGGGGCCGCCGTAGAAGGTGGCCCAGGTGCCGTCCTCGCGCTGCTGGGAACGGATCCAGCGGGCAGCGGCGGTGAGGGTCTTCTCGTCCTGGATACCGAGGAACTGACGCAACATCAGGTCTTCGGCGTCCATCGTGACGTTGGTCTCCAGGTCTCCCTTCCACCATCCGTCGGGGTGCTGGGAGGCCAGAAGACTCGCGGTGGCACGCTCCGCGGTGCGGGCCGCCACCTCTTCGAGCGGGACCGCTCGGGCTTTCTCCCCGGCCACCAGGGTGTGGCTCACGGGGGTCGTCGGGTCGGGTTCACTGGCCGATGGCACGCGCGGGGGTACCGCTCCCGCGCTTCCGTCGGTCGTCGCTGTCATGGCTTCCCCTTCTTGCAGTGTGGCGCTGCGCTGGTGGGGCTTCCGTCGGCCGGCGTCGGGGTGACGCGTGGCCGGCGACTGCGATCAGGCAGATTCAGTTCCGGTCGTGCGTTGTTGTCATCTCTCGCGTACCACCACGAAGTCGGCGAGCGCGAAGAGGCACTGCTTGATCTCCTCGGGCATCACGACCCCGTTCAACGCGTCCAGCGCAGTGGCGTGCTGACGGCGGGCCTCCTCGGTGGTCCAGGCCCGGCCGCCCGCTTCTTCGATCAACGCGGCGCGGGTGGCGAATTCTTCCTCGCTGAAGTCGTCGATCTCCGGGTTCTTGGCGTCGGCGGCGAGCAGTTCGCCCAGCCGCTCGGCCGCGGGGCCCTTGGCGGCCAGGGCGGCCACCACCGGCAGCGACTTCTTGCGCTGCCGCAGGTCGCTCCAGGTCTGCTTGCCGGTGACCGCGGGCTCGCCCCAGATGCCCAGCAGGTCGTCGACGGCCTGGAAGGCGAGGCCCAGGTGGTAGCCGTAGGCCTCCAGCGCGTCCGCGGTGGCGTCGTCCGCCCCGCCGAGCACCGCGCCGATGGAGGAGGCGCAGGCCAGCAGGGCGCCGGTCTTGTTGCCCTCCATCTCCAGGCACTCGGCGACGGTGACCCGTTCCCGGTGCTCGAAGGAGATGTCCTGGGCCTGACCGTCGATCAGTTTACGGGTGGCCGTGGTGAGCCGTCGGGTGGCCCGTCCGGCGTCGGCGGTGCCCACCTCCAGCAGCACCTCGGTGGCGAGCGCGAAGAGCGCGTCGCCGACCAGGATCGCCTGGGCCGGGCCGTGCACCTTCCACACCGTGTCGCGGTGGCGGCGCTGCTCGTCACCGTCCATCAGGTCGTCGTGCAGCAGCGAGAAGTTGTGCACCAGCTCCACGGCGACCGCGCCGGGGATGCCGGCCTCGCACGGCCCGCCGGCGGCCTCGGCGGACAGCAGCGCGAGCGCCGGACGCACCGCCTTGCCGCTGTCCCCCTCGGTGGGGCGGCCCATGGCGTCGATCCAGCCGAAGTGGTAGGCGGCAACGGTGTTCATCGGCGGGGCGAGCCGGTCCACCACCTCGCGCAGCACGGGGGTGGCCAGCGTCCGCCCGCGTTCCAGCAGCGCCGGGACGTCGGATGTGTGTGGCGCGGGCAGGACGGCCTGCTCGTGAGCCGGGGTCACGTGTTCTCCTCTGCTTTCCTGAGTGTTGCTCATGCGGCCTCCGTTACCGGGTGGGGAGCGGGCCGGCCCAGCGCCGCCAGGGCTTCCCGGGCGGCTTGCAGGCCGCTGCGCACGGCGCCTTCCATCGTGGCGGGCCACCCGGTGGCGGTCCACGCGCCGGCCAGGTAGAGCCCGGGCTCCCGGGTGCGCGCGCCGGGCCGCAGCCGCCCCACCCCGGGGGTGGGGGCGAAGGTGGCGGTGCGCTCCCGGGTCACGAAGAACTCCCGCACCGTCGCGCCGCGGGCCGCGGGCAGCAGCCGGGCCAGCTCGGGCAGGTAACGGGTACGCAGCTCGGCGACGGGCAGGTCGATCTCGGCCCCGGCGGCGGACTGCGACAGCGCCAGGTACTGGCCGCCCCGCCCGGCGGACGACCGGGCCAGCCCGGAGGTCACGGTGCGGTCGAAGACCCACTGCACCGGGGTGCCCACCGCGGCGAAGAACGGTTTGCGCAGGACCGGGCGGTCGTAGACCACATGAACGTTGAGGATCGGCGCGGTGCCGATGCGCAGCAGGGCGTCGGGGTCGGCCAGCGCCCCCTCGGGCAGCAGCGCCCGGGTCTCGCGCTGCGGCACGGCGAGCACCACGGTGCCCGCGGTGAGCACCTCGCCGCGGCCGGGGCCGCGGGAGACCTCCACCTGCCAGTCGCCGTCCGGGGTACGGGTGACGGCGCCGGCCCGGCCGCGCAGCACGGTGCGGACCCCGACGGCGTCCAGCGCGGCGCGGGCCCGGTCGTGGTGGAGGTCGCCGAGCGGCGCGGTGGCCCAGCCGATGTCGGCGGCGCCGGGGTCGGAGAGCAGCCCGGTCTTGAAGACCTTGGCGGCCAGGCCCAGCGAGACCTGGTCGGCGGGGGCGTTGAGGGTGGCCACGCCCACCAGGTCCCACAGCGCCTCGACGGTGCGCGCGGACTGGCCGCGGGCCCGTAGCCAGCCGGCGAAGTCGGTGGCGTCCAGCGCGGGGTCGGCCGGGTCGAGCCCGCGCAATGCGAGCGCGGCGCGGCCCACGGTGGCCCGTTCGGCGAGGTTCAGGTGGGGATAGGTGGCGAGCGAGGCGGCCAGGTGGAACGGCACCGGCAGGTTGGCGCGGCGCAGCCGGCCCAGCCGCATCCGCCGCGCGTCCAGCACCGGCACGTCCATCCGGTCCTGCACGGTGACCAGATGGGCAGCGGCGATCCGGTCCAGGAACCACTGGTAGGCGGTGCAGCAGCGCAGGAAGACGTGCTGGCCGTTGTCGACGGTCAACTGGCCGACGGCGGTGTCGCGTTGGAACGAGAAGGCGAGGCCGCCCAGGCGCGGGCGGCCTTCGACCAGGGTGACGGCGAGACCGGCGTCGGCCAGGGTGAGGGCCGCGGTGGTGCCGGCCAGGCCGCCGCCGACGACCACGGCGCTCCCCCGTGCCGGGTGGCCGGTCCCCGCCGGTGCCGGATGCTCGGTCATGTCCTCCCCCGTTCCGCGTGCGCGGCCCCTCGGACGGGGGCCGGCGAGGTCAGGGACGCGAACGCCCGCGTCCAGGTTGCCTGGCGCGGGACGGCGAGGCGGTGCAGTGGTGCGGGGAGCATCAGGCGCGCCCCCTGGCGGCCTGTCGCCGGGTGTCCAGACCGGTCAGGCCGCGCAGGGCCACGTACGCCTTCTCGTGGCCGGGCAGCGAGACCCGGCCGCGCAGCACCGCCTCGGGGTCGGCGGCGATCCGTTCCAGCAGCCGGCGGTAGATCCCGGCCATGGCGGCGACGCAGGCACCGCTGCGGCGGTCGAGCATCGGCAGCAGCCGGTAGCCCTCGGCGAAGAGCGCGCGGGCCCGCTTGACCTCGAAGTGCACCAGCCCGGTGAAGTCGGATCCGGCCGGCGGCACCGGTGAGCCGAACCCGGCCGAGCAGCCGAACTTGGCCAGGTCCTCGGCGGGCAGGTAGGTGCGTCCGTTGCCGGCGTCCTCGCGTACGTCCCGCAGGATGTTGGTGAGCTGGAGGGCGAGGCCGAGGGTGTCGGCGTACTCGGCGGCCCGTTCGGTGCCCACGGCGCCGGGGACGGTGCCGAAGACACCGAGCGAGAGGCGGCCGATGGCGCCGGCCACGCAGCGGCAGTAGTCCTTCAGGTCGTCCCAGGTCTCGTAGGTCTCACCGCGTACGTCCATCAGCACGCCGTCGATGAGTTCGTCGAGTCCGTCCAGCGGCAGCGGGAAGCGGCGGGCGGCGTCGGCGAGCGCGAGGGCCACCGGGTCGGTGTCGTCATCGCCGACCTCGCCGGCCCGGACCCGGGCGAGCACGTCGCGGGTGCGGGTCAGCCGGTCGCGCTTGGCGGCCGGGTCGAGGTCGCCGTCGCCGATGTCGTCGACGCGCCGGGAGAAGGCGTACAGGGCCGACATCGCCTGCCGTTTGCCGGTGGGCAGAAGCCGGATGCCGTACGCGAAGTTGCGGGCCTGCTGCCCCGTCACGGTCTCGCAGTACCGGTACGCAGCGAGCACCGGCGCGGACAAGTGTGCGGAACCGTCCACGGTCCGGCTCACCCCTCTCTTCGCAATGTGGATCCCACCTCGCGCAGCAGTCCGAGCTTGGTGGCCTTGGGCGACCCCGCGAGGACGTCGTACCGGGCGGCGGCCACCGCGGCGAGAGCGGCACGGCCCCCGCCCACGAATCCGGCGAGGAGCAGCCGGAGCCTGCCCGGGACGCTACCCACCAGCGGGGTGCCTTCATTCAACAGATCGCGGGCGCGTTCCGCTTCGAATTTCACCAAGGCACGCACCCGCGCGCCCCCGGTGGGGGCGGCGAGGTCGGCCTCGGTGACACCGAACCGGGCCATGTCCTCACCCGGCAGGTAGACGCGGTCCCGGGCGAGGTCCTCGGCGACGTCCTGGAGGTGCTCGACGATCTGCAGCGCGGTGCAGATCGCGTCGGAGCGGCGGACGCGCTCGGGGCTGCTGGTGCCGGTGATGGCCAGCACGAGGCGGCCGACGGTGTTGGCCGAGTTCTCGCAGTAGTCGAGGAGGTCCTGGTAGGTGGCGTAGCGGCGGACCAGCTGGTCCTGGCGGTTGGCCGCGATCAGGCCGAGGAACGGCTCCGGGGTGAGGCGGTGCCGGGCCACTACCGGGGCCACCGCGCGCAGCAGCGGGTGGCCGGGGGTGCCACCGGTGAAGATCTTGCGCAGATCGGCTTCGAAGGCGTCCAGCATGGCGAGGCGGTCATCGGCCGCGTCGGGCGGCAGCCCGAGCCAGCGGGCGTCGTCCCGGCCGGGCGGCAGGTCGCCGTCGCCGATGTCGTCCACCAGGCGGGCGTAGCCGTAGATGGCCATCAGGTCGTCACGCCAGGCGCGGGGGAGGAAGAAGGGGGCCACCGGGAAGTTCTCCCGGGCGGCCTTGTCGAGGACGGCCCGCGACTGTGCGGCGGCTTCGGCGTGGTCGCCCTCGCTCACCCCGGCGGGCGACGCCCGGCGCGGGCGCGCCGTCCGCGCGGTCACCACGTGTGGCCCCATGGACGGGCGGCGGACGTGCCTCGGAGCTGGATGGTCCCAGTAGTCATGGCCGCCACATCCCCCGTTCTACACCGATCCCCAGGATCTTCCCATTTCGGACACGCCGCACCCAGTATCGCCCTCCGCTCCGTCGTCCGCCGCCCGTCGAGCCGGTCACCTCCGCAGGCCGGAGGACCGCCGGCGGCACGGCGGTGAGCACTGCTCCAGCGTACGCCGTACAGCGAAGCCGCGTACGGCGGGGTCGCCCGCCCGGGGCGCCCTTGGGCCCTAACAACGAATCGCCGCCGAATGTTCCCTGCCGACACGTGAGTTGGCCCACGTCGCACCCGCGGCCCCCGCCGAACGGATCGGCGGGGGCCGCGGGACGCCGGCGGCGGTCCCAACAGGCGGGCGCGGCGGCCCACTTGGGCTCCGCGGCGCCGGACTACTTGCCGGTGTGCTCCTCGTAGGCGCGCAGCACCTCTTCGGTGGGGCCGTCCATCAGCAGCTCGCCCTTCTCCAGCCACAGCACGCGTTCGCAGGTGTCCCGGATCGACTTGTTGTTGTGGCTGACCAGGAAGACGGTGCCGGCCTCCTTGCGCAACTCCCGGATCCGCGCCTCGGAACGCTTCTGGAAGGACCGGTCGCCGGTGGCCAGCGCCTCGTCGATCATCAGCACGTCGTGCCGCTTGGCCGCCGCGATGGAGAACCGCAGCCGGGCCGCCATGCCCGAGGAATAGGTACGCATCGGCAGCGAGATGAAGTCACCCTTCTCGTTGATGCCCGAGAAGTCCACGATGTCCTGGTACTTCTCGCGCACCTCGGGGTAGCTCATGCCCATCGCCAGGCCGCCCAGGATGACGTTGCGTTCCCCGGTGAGGTCGTTCATCAGCGCGGCGTTGACCCCGAGCAGCGACGGCTGGCCGTCGGTGTAGACCTTGCCGCGCTCGGCCGGCAGCAGCCCCGCGATCGCCTTCAGCATGGTGGACTTGCCCGAGCCGTTGGAGCCGATCAGCCCGATCGCCTCGCCCCGGTAGGCCACGAAGCTCACCCCGCGCACCGCGTGCACCTCACGCACGCTCGGCGAGTTCCGGCGCTGCACGATGCGGCTGAGGGCCGCGGTGGCGCTCCCCTTGCCGCTGCCGGCGCCGTGCACCCGGTAGACGATGTGCAGGTCGTCCACGATGACGGTGGGCACCCGGGCCCCGTCCTTACTCTGCGCCGGTCCGGCGCTGGTCTCAGCCACGGCCGTACTGCTCCTCAGCCTTCCAGAAGAACACGAAGCCCCCGACACCGGCGACCGCCGCCCAGGCCACCGCCGCGATCCACACGTGGTGCGGCAGCTGCGCCGAGGTGAAGCTGTCGATCATGGCGTACCGCATCAGGTCGATGTAGACGGCGGCCGGATTGACGTCGAGCACCACCGACACCCAGTGCGGCAGGTGCTTGGCGACGTTGTTGATGCTGTAGAAGACGCCCGAGACGTACATCCAGGTGCGCAGCAGGAACGGCATCAGCTGCGTGAGGTCGGTCAGCTTGCTGCCCACCCGGGCGACGAACATCGCGGCGCCGATGTTGAACACCGACTGCAACAGCAGCGACGGGATGATCAGCAGCCACGACATCTGCGGGACCTCGCCGGTCATCAGCACGATGGCCACCAGCACCACCATCGAGTACAGCAGTTGCTGGAGCTGGATGAGGGTGACCGAGATCGGCAGACAGGCCCGCGGGAAGTGCAGCGCGCGCACCAGGCCCAGGTTGTCGGAGATCGCCCGGGTCCCCGCCAGGATCGAGGACTGCGTGAAGGTGAACACGAAGATGCCGGTGACCAGATAGGCGATGAAGTTGTCGATGCCGTGGTCGGTACCGAGCAGCACGCCGAAGATCAGCCAGTAGACCGCCGCGTTGAGCAGCGGCGTCATCACGTTCCACAACTGGCCCAGCCGGGCCTTGGTGAACTGCGCGCTCAGCTTGGCCATCGAGTAGGCGGCGATGAAGTGCCGGCGGCCCCACAACTGGCGCACGTACTCCGGAAGGCCGGGCCGGGCGCCGCTCACCGACAGGCCGTACTTCTCGGCCAGCTCGCCCGGACTCAGGCCGTCGTCCGGCGAGGGCGCCGGTGCGGTGCTCACGGCGACCGTGCCCTCGTGGGTGGTATCGCTCACAGTTGACACTTTCGTCCTCAATGACGCGTCGCCGGGGCGGGATCCCGGCTGCGCCCGATGCTTGTCCATCCGAGCTTGTCAGATGATGGGAGGTCGGCCCAGTCGGGTCAGCCGGAAAACCGTACGCCACTTCATCGGGCGGCGCGGGCCGCAGGGGGTGGCCCAGCCCTCCTTGAACCCGCCCAGCCAGGCACGCAGCGCCGCCGGGGCGGGGCGGCGGGCCAGCGTCAGCGCGATCCAGGTGCCCAGGTAGAGCGGGACCAGCGGGGCGGGCAGGTTGCGCCGGGCCAGCCACACCCGGTTGCGGGCCACCAGCCGGTGGTAGACCGCGTGCCGGCTCGGCGGGGTCGCCGGGTGCTCCAGCACCAGGTCGGACCGGTACTCGATGGACCACCCGGCGTCCAGCGCCCGCCAGGCCAGGTCGGTCTCCTCGTGGGCGTAGAAGAACTCGTCCGGCAGCCCGCCGACCTGCCGCAGCACCGCGGTGCGCACCGCGCAGGCACCGCCGAGGAAGGTGGTCACCCGCGAGGAGCGCATCGGGTCGGAGGCCCGCAGCCGGGGGACGTGCCGGCGCTGGGTGGTGCCGCTGACCGGGTCGACGATGCGGAAGCTGATGATGCCCAGCCCGGGGTCGGCGGCGAAGGCGGCCCGGACCAGCTCCGCGGTGTCCTGGCGGGCCAGCAGGCCGTCGTCGTCGAGGAAGAGGACGGCGTCGACCTCCTCGCCGCCGGTGCCGAACGCCTCGACGCCGACGTTGCGCCCGCCCGGGATGCCGAGGTTCTCGGCGAGCTCCACGGTCCGGGTGCCGGGCGGGAGTTCGGGCAGCGGGGTGCCGTTGCCGACCACCACGGTGGCCACCGGTTCGCCGTCCTGCTTGGCGACCGACTCCAGCAGCGCGCGCAGCTCGGCGGGGCGGTCGCCCATGGTGAGCACCACCGCGCCGAGCCGCAGGCCGGCCGCGCTCACCGCAGCCTGCTGGAGACGAGGACGGACACCAGGTGGAGCAGCGTCTGCAGCACCGCGATCGCGGCCAGCACCGCGACCCCGAGCCGGGTGAAGAACAGCCCGCCCCGGACGGTGTCGGCGACCGACAGCAGCAGGATCAGCAAGGACGCCTCGATGCCCAGCACCAGCCGGTGGAACTTGAGCGCCGAGGCCGCCTTGCGGGCCAGCGCCATCCCGGACGAACGCGGCTCGGCCGCCGCCTCCTTCACCGGCGGCAGCCCGCCGTTGTGCCGGGCGACGCCGACCAGGTCGGTCTCGGCCTTGATCAGTATGGCGCCGAGGGCGGCGAGGGTGCCGAGGAAGGCCCACAGCCAGTCGATCCGCCCGGAGCCCCACAGGTCGGCCGCGCGCAGGCCGAAGCCGACCAGCACCGCGGCGTCGCACAGATAGGCCCCGACCCGGTCCAGGTAGACCCCGGAGAGCGAGAACTGCTTCTTCCACCGCGCCAGCTCGCCGTCGACGCAGTCGAGCAGCAGGTAGAGCTGGACCATCAGCACCCCGAGCACGGCGCCGCCGATCCCCGGCACCAGCAGCGCCGGGGCGGCCAGCACACCGCAGACGGTCATCAGGCCGGTCAGCTGGTTGGGCGTGACCCGGGTGCGCGCCAGCTGACGGGTGATCCGCAGCGAGATCTCCCGCATGTACATGCGCCCGGCCCAGTGTTCACCGCTGCGCCGGTCCTTGACACCGGCCGGGTGGACGACCGGGCGCAGTTCAGCTACCGATGGCTTTGACATAGTCCGCGTACGCATCCCTGATCGCGTCGGTGTCCAGGTCGAGGTGTTCCAGGATGGTGTAGCGCCCGGGGCGGGTCTGCGGGGCGAAGCCCACCGCGGAGACGAACTCCTCGTCGGAGAAGCCGATCTCGCCCGGGAGCACCGGCAGCCGGTGCCGGCGCAGCACCTCGGCGATCTGGGCCGCCTCCTCGGCCGCCCCCCGCAGATGCATGGCGAAGGCGGCACCGAGGCCGACCTGCTCGCCGTGGAGCGCCGACCGCTTGGGGAAGAGCAGGTCGAAGGCGTGGCTGATCTCGTGGCAGGCGCCGGACGAGGGCCGGGTGTCACCGCTGATCGACATGGCGATGCCGGAGAGCACCAGGCCCTCGGCGAGCGTGGTGAGGAAGCCGTCGTCCTCCGCGCCGCCGGGGTGGCGCAGCACCGACTCGCCGGCCGCCCGGGCCATCGCGGCGGCGAGCCCGTCGATCGGCTCGCCGGTCTCCCGGTGCGACAGCTCCCAGTCGGCGATGGCCGAGATGTTGGAGATGGCGTCGCCGATCCCGGAGCGGACGAACCGGGACGGGGCCCGCCGGATCACGTCCAGGTCGACCACGAGCGCGATCGGCGTGGGCACCCCGTAGGAGCCGCGGCCGTTGTCGTTGTCGAGGATGGAGACCGGCGAGCAGATGCCGTCGTGCGACAGGTTGGTCGCCACCGCGACCATCGGCAGGCCGACCCGGGCGGCGGCGTACTTGGCGGCGTCGATGATCTTGCCGCCGCCGAGGCCCACCACCGCGTCGTAGTGCTTGCCGCGCATGGCGTCGGCGAGCTTGACGGCGGAGTCGATGGTGCCGTCCGCCACCGGGTACCAGTCGGCGCCGGGCAGCGCCGGGGAGAGCCGTTCCCGCAAGGCGGCACCGGAGCCGCCGCTGATCGCCACGGCGAGCTTGCCGGAGCTGGAGATCCGCTGGTCGGCGAGGAGCCCCGCCAGGTCGTCCAGGGCGCCGCCCCGGATGTCGACGACCACCGGCGAGGGGATCAGCCGGGTCAGTACTGGCACGCGATCTCCCGGGCCCGCTCGAGGTCGTCGTGGTTGTCGATCTCCACCCAGGAGACCTCGCCGATCGGGGCGACGTCGACCTGGAAGCCGCGGTTCACCAGCTCCTGGTAGCCGTCCTCGTAGTACAGCTGCGGGTCGCGCTCGAAGGTGGCCTTCAGCGCGTCGGCCAGCGCCTCGGCGGCCTGCGGCTCGATGAGGGTGACGCCGATGTACTCACCGGTGGCCTCGGCCGGGTCCATCAGCTTGGTGATCCGGCGCACCCCCTGGCCGTCGGCGGTGACGACCTTCATCTCCTCGTCGGCCAGCTTCTTGACCGTGTCGAGGGCGAGGACGATCTCGCGCCCGGCGCCGCGGGCCCCGAGCAGGGTCTGCTCCACCGAGACCGGGTGGACGGTGTCGCCGTTGGCCAGGATCACGCCCTCCTTGAGGACGTCCCGGGCGCACCACAGCGAGTAGGCGTTGTTCCACTCCTCGGCCTTGTCGTTGACGACCAGGTGGAGCTTGACGCCGTACTTCTTCTCCAGCGCGGCCTGGCGCTCGCGCACGGCCTCGCCGCGGTACCCGATGACCACGGCCACGTCCGTCAGACCGACCTCGGCGAAGTTGCCCAGCGTGAGGTCGAGCACGGTGGTCTCGCCGTCGACGGGGACGAGGGCCTTCGGCAGGGTGTCGGTGTAGGGGCGCAGACGCCGTCCGGCGCCGGCCGCCAGCACGAGGCCGATCATGTGGGTTCTCCTGTTTCGTCGTGTACCGCGGGTGCTCCGGCCGAGATCCAGAAACGGATGGACTCGGTGAGCACCACCAGCGCCAGAATCCCGGCCAGGGCCGCCAGCGCCGTAGTGAGAGCGTGGGTGTGCGCGAGCAGCGCGGCCAGCACGGTGACGGCCGGCAACCGCCCCTCGTGCCCGCCGATGGCCCGGATCAGGGCTCGCGGCGGCGCACCGGTGCCGCCGCGTATGCGGTACACCGTGTCGTAGTGATGGTAGGCGACCGCCGCCACCAGGCCGAACGCCGCCGGAAGCGCACCGGGTACGCCGGAGCGCGCGGCGAGCGCCAGGATCACGGTGTACTCCGCGGCGCGGAAGAACGGCGGCACGAGCCAGTCGAGCGCCCCCTTCAGCGGCGCGGCGACGGCGATCCCGGAGATCACCACGTAGCAGGCGGCGCCGAGCACCGGCCACCAGCTGCCCGCCGGGGCCAGCCAGGCGGTGGCCACCGCCACCGCCGAGCCGAGCAGGGCGCACGCCGGCGCGCCGAACGGCGGGAGCCCCCGCACCGGGCGCGCGAGCAGCCGCGCGAGCGCACCGCTGTCGGCCAGGTCGGCCAGGGCCACGGCGGCCCGGTCGGTGCGGCGGGCCCGCCGGGTCAGCGAGCGCAGCACCCGGCCGGCGGTGGTGTAGCAGGCGGCCAGCGCGCAGCCGATCAGCAGCACGAGGAAGACGACGCGCGGGGTGGTGACCGCGGTGAGCACGGCGATCATGGCCCAGCGTTCGCCGATGGGGAGCACGATCATGCGGCGGGCCCACACCGTCCAGCCGACGCTGTCGAGCCGGTCGGAGAGGGCGGCGGTGGGGCTGGTGTTGGCGGTGGCGTCGTGGTTGGCCTCGGTGAACGCGAAGTCGACCACGTGCCGGCAGGTCTGGAGCACCATCGCGCCCAGGGCGAGCGCCCACACGTCGTCGTGGTGGCCGGCCATATGGGCGGCGCCGATCGCCAGCCCCGCGTAGTAGGCGTACTCCTTGACCCGGTCGAAGGTGGCGTCCAGCCAGGCGCCGAGGGTGGAGTAGCGCAGGGAGTAGCGGGCGAGCTGGCCGTCGGTGCAGTCCAGCACGAAGGAGGCGATCAGCAGCACCCCGGCGGCCACGAAGCCGGGCCGGGTGCCGGTGGCCGCGCACCCCGCCGCGACCAGGGCGACCAGCAGCGAGGCGGTGGTGACCTGGTTGGGGGTGAGCCCGCGGCGGGCGCACCAGCGCGCCAGGTAGCGCGAGTAGGGGCTGATGCAGAAGGTGGTGAAGAAGCCGTCCCGGGACTTGACCGCCGAGCGCAGCCGGACCCGTTCGTCGTCCACCGCGGCGACCGCCTCGGCCGCCGCGGTCCGCGCGGCCTCGTCGGCCGGGACGGTGGCGGTGAGCACCCCGAGGTCGACCTGGTGGACCGCGACCCCGGCGTCGGCCAGCCGCTCGGCGAGGACGCCGGGCAGGTCGGTGGGGCGGGGCCGGGAGGTACGGGTCTGGGCGGGCACGGTGGCGTCGGCGGCGGCCGGCGCGGGGGCTCCGGAGCCCGCCGGTACGCTCGTGGCCGGCACCGGGGCGGGGCGGGTGAGCGAGGTCACCGCGCGCTGCAGGGCGGGGCGCCCTTCGGGGGCCACGCCGAGCGCGCCGGGCACCGCGCCGGCCGGGAAGCGGGGGTCGGTCAGGGCCAGCCGCAGGGCGTGCCGGTGGCCGACGAACCGCGGGTCCACCACGGCGACCCGGGCGCCGGCGGGGACGGCGGCGAGCCGGTCGGCCAGCTCGCCGGGGCCGTCGGCCCGTACCACGTCGAAGCCGAGGGCGCGCAGGTCGTCATCGAGCGGCGAGGCCGCGACCGGCGGGCCGGTGAGGATGGCGGTCGTCAGACGAACTCACTCCCTGATGACGAAGGCGCTGCCCCGCGTGGCGTCGGCCCCCCGTGGCCGCCGTGCGGCGGCTCCCGCCCCGGCGGGTTCGGAGCGGGCTCGACGGCTGAGGCTATCGGATCCCCCGGGGTGCGCGTTCACCGCACGTTCACCCCACCCCTGAGGGGAACGTTCACCCCTGCCCTGAGGCGAGCCGAGGGCAGCCGGGCCGAGGGGTCCGGCCCGCAGAGGGTAGCGGGCGGGGCGCTCCGGCGCGCACTCGCGGTGGCCGGTGACCGCGCGAGTTGCCGAATCGGGGGTGATCGGCGGGGTGCAGGGTATGGGGGTGACCGGGGGTGCGGCAGACTGAGGGCCTGCCCGCCGCGCGTCGGCGGGCCCCTCGCGCCTCGTACGTCGACAGCAAAGGATGGCCATGCCGATCAGTTCCGCAACCGGCCGGACCTCAGACACCGCGGCTGACGCGCCCCTCGGGGGCGACAGCGGAGAAGCGATCCTGCTGGAGCTGGTGGACGAGGCCGGCGTGACGATCGGCACGGCCGAGAAGCTCTCGGCCCATCAGCCTCCGGGGCGGCTGCACCGGGCGTTCTCGGTCTTCCTCTTCGACGACGCCGGCCGGCTGCTGATGCAGCGCCGCGCGCTGGGGAAGTACCACTCCCCCGGGGTCTGGTCGAACACCTGCTGCGGTCACCCCTACCCCGGTGAGGCGCCGTTCGTGGCCGCCGCCCGGCGCACCGCGGAGGAGCTGGGGGCGGCCCCCGCCCTGCTGCGCGAGGCCGGCACCGTCCGCTACAACCATCCCGATCCGGCGTCGGGGCTGGTGGAGCAGGAGTTCAACCACCTGTTCGTCGGGGTGGTACGGGCGCCGTTGCGGCCGGATCCGGAGGAGGTCTGCGAGACCGTCTTCGTGACCCCGGCCGAGCTGGCCGAGCTGCGCGGGACGACAACGCTGTCGGCGTGGTTCGGCACGGTGCTGGACGCGGCGCTGCCCGCGGTACGGGAGCTGACCGGGGCGTCGGCGGGCTGGTGACCGCCGGTCACAGCGGCAGCGCGGCCCAGACGACCTTGCCGCCCGCCGCGGTGTGCTCGACGTCACACACCCCGCCCGCCTCCGCGGTGACCGCCTTCACCAGCAGCAGTCCGCGTCCGCCGGTGCGCGCGTGGTCGGCCTGGAGCGCCTTGGGCCGGTAGGGGTGGTCGTCGGCCACCGCGACGCGCACCCAGCCGGCGGTGACCGCGACCTCCGCGGTGACCAGCGGGGAGAGCACGGCCGCGTGCCGCACGGCGTTGGTGACCAGCTCGGACAGGATCAGCAGCACACCGTCCACGGTCTCCGGGGCGGCCGGCACCCGGTGGGCGAGCAGCAGCTCGCGCACCGTGTGGCGCAGCCGGGGCACCGTGGAGTCCACCGCGGGGACGGTGTAGCGCCATACGCCCGCGTACGGGCAGTGCGCCGGCCCGGTGCCGTCCCCGCGCCCGGGGCCGGACCGCTCGTCCGCCGCGCGCGGTCCCGGCGGCGGGGGCCCGTAGGCCGCGCCCGCCGCTCCGTGCACGGGCCCGCTCCGGTACGGCGGCGGAACGCTCCCCGGCGCGGGCGAGCCGTCCGCCGGGCGCGCCGACGGCGCCGGGACCGGATCGTGCGGGGTTCTCCCGCTGACCGCCATGACGTAACCGTCCTCATGTGACGTTCCCCGCGGACCGCCGTGCGCCCCGGGCGGGGACGCGGGCGGAACCGCCTGGCTTCCCCGATGGTGGTCGCACCGAGCGGTCCGGTCGGCCAGGAGACCGTAAGTCTGTACCTTTTGACGCCTTTTGGTGTGGCGAGGATCGTACGCGGTGATCGGCGGAACGATTCTGCGACACTCTGCGTCCTTTCGGCGACCACCGGTCCGTCACGCTGGGTAGCCGATCGGGAGCGCCCGCCGATCCGCCGGAGGCGCCCGTTAGGATCCCGCCGACCACCGAACTCCCCTTTCCCACCGGCCAGGAGGACCCACGCATGACAGAGCCCGGCCTGCTGACCGCCCAGGACGGCGCCACCGCCGTCGTCACGATCAGCAACCCCGCCAAGCGCAACGCCATGACCCTGACGATGTGGCGGGAACTGCCCCCGCTGCTCGAACGGCTCGCCGCCGACCGGTCGGTACGCGTCCTGGTACTCACCGGCGAGGGCGGCACCTTCTGCGCCGGGGCGGACATCGCGGGGCTGCGGGACGGCGGCGACGGCGCGCAGCACGCCGCGGTGGAGGCCGAGGAGGCGCTGGCCGCCTTTCCCAAGCCGACGGTGGCCGTGGTCCGCGGCTACTGCGTGGGCGGCGGCTGCCAGCTCGCCGCCGCCTGCGACCTGCGGCTGGCCGCCGCCGACGCGCGATTCGGGGTCACCCCGGCCAGACTCGGCATCGTCTACCCGGCCTCCACCACCCGCCGCCTGGTCGGCCTGGTCGGGCCGTCGACCGCCAAGTACCTGCTGTTCTCCGCCGAGTTGATCGACGCGCAGCGCGCCCTGCGGACCGGACTCGTCGACGAGGTCTGGGACGCCCCCGCCCTCGACGCGCGCGTCGCCGCCCTCACCGCCACGCTGGCCGGTCGGTCCCTGCTGACCCAGGCGGCGGCGAAGGAGTTCACCGCGATGGCGGTACGGGGTGTGGCGGACGACGAAGTCGTCCGCCGCTGGCGCGAGCACGCGCGGCTGAGCGACGACCGCACCGAAGGGGTCACCGCCTTCCTCGAACGCCGCCCACCCCACTTCACCTGGCCCTCCTAACGCTTCGCCAGCGCTGGCGGCCAACCATTCCTCCGTGGCCGGTTCGCCCGTTCCAGGTTTCCGGGGTGGCCCCCGTTCGCCCCTGCCCGGTGGGGGGTGGGGGTGGGTTTTGGTTTGGTTCGGCACCGGGGGCTTCGCCTATTGCCGGTACGGGGTCGGGGGCGCGCCGGGGGTGACTCCTCGCTCCCCGTATCCCCCACACTTGCGCTCCGGCTACTGGGTCGCTGCGGGGACACCCCCGACACACCCCCTTCCGCCGTCGTGCGGGTGCCTCTCTTCGCGGGAGAGGGTGAGATAGGAGGTTGGGGTCACCCCGATCTTTTTCTCACCCCCTCCGTGCCGCAGCGCGGAACGCAACAGAACGGGGGCGTGCAGGGGTGTCCCCGCAGCGACCCAGCAGCCGGAGCCCAGCCTTGGCGGATACGGGGAGCGAGGAGTCACCCCGGAGGGCCCCCGGGAACCAAGGCAGACAGTGCGCACCCCGCGCTATGCGATGACAGCCACGGGTGGGCGGGGGGAAACATCCCTGACGCCAGCCACGACGAGAGCGGAATCTGGCGAACCCCGAGGAGGTAATGGCTGACCGCCAGCGCGAGCGAACCCTCACCCCGGAGGGCCCCCGGAAACCCAGGCAGACAGTGCGCATCCCGCACTGTACGAACACAGCCACGGGTGGGCGGGGGGAAACATCCCTGACGCCAGCCACGACGAGAGCGGAATCTGGCGAACCCCGAGGAGGTAATGGCTGACCGCCAGCGCGAGCGTGACCGTAATGTGACGGCATGACGACACTCTCCCTACGGGCCTCCCGCCGCTGTTACAACGCCCTCAACCCGCTCCACTCCGCCTTCTACTTCGCCCCGGAGCACGACGAGGAGTTCGCCGCGCTCGGGCTGGAGGCGGGGTCGATGGCCTACTTCGCCGGGCGGGCCGCGCCGATGGGGGCGGTGGGGGCGGGGGTGGTGACGGCCACGTTCTACAACTTCAGCCCCGCGCTGGTGGGGCACCACATCCCGCGCGCCTGGCAGGCCGCCGCCCCCGAGCGGGTGCTGGAGACCCGGGTGCGGATCACCGACAAGTACCTCACCCGGCTGCTCGGCCCCGAGGTGATCGCCTCGCGGCGGATGGCGGAGACCGCCGAGCTGGCGCTGCGGGCCACCGAGGCGTGCGAGCGGCCGGGCAGGCCGCTGTACGCGGCCAACGCGGACCTGCCGGCCCCCGACGCCCCGCACCTGGCGTTGTGGCACGCCGTCACCCTGCTGCGTGAGCACCGCGGTGACGGCCACATCGCCGCCCTCGTCCAGGCCGAGCTGGACGGCCTGGAGGCCCTGGTGACGCACTCGGCGACCGGCAAGGGGTTCACCCCGCACTTCTTCCAGACCACCCGGGGGTGGACCGCGCGGCAGTGGGCCGACGCCGAGGACCGGCTGCGGGAGCGCGGGCTGCTGGACGAGGCCGGCGACCTGACCGAGCACGGGCAGGAGCTGCGCCGCGCGATCGAGGCCGACACCGACCGGCTGGCCTTCGCCCCCTACCGCCACCTCGGACAGGACGCCGTGGAACGCCTGACCGAGCTGGTGACCCCGTTCACCCAGGAGATGCTGTCCTCCGACGCGCTCCCGATGGACCACTTCGGACGGTAGCGCGGGCGGCGGGTGACGAGGCGTTCACCCGGGTCGGCGAGAATGCAGCGGTTCACCCCGCCGACAGGAGCCGTCCCATGACCGTCGCCGGAAGCCTGGCGTACCGTGCCGCGTCCGTCGGCGCGCCAGGCGTGCGCCGTCCGAACCGCTGGCCGCTGATCGCGGCGGCGCTGTGCTACACGCTGGCGCAGTTGCTGCTCGCCGCCCCCGGACACCCGCTCGCCTGGGACGAGTCGATCTACTTCTCGCAGGTCGATCCGCGCGCCCCGGCCGCGTGGTTCAGCGCGCCGCGGTCGCGGGGGGTGACGCTGCTGGGGGCTCCGGTGGCGTTGTTCACCTCGGACCCGGCGGTGCTGCGGGTCTTCCTGACGGTGCTGTCGGGGCTGGCGCTGTACGCGGCGTTCGCGGTGTGGCGGCCGTTGCTGGGCGCCTGGACGCCGGCGGTGGCGGCGCTGCTGTTCGGGACGTTGTGGGTGAGCGTGGAGTACGGCCCGCAGATAATGCCCAATCTGTGGGTGGCCTTCGGGGCGGTGGCGGCGGCCGGTTTCCTGCTGCGGGCGGTACGCGGTGAGCGGGCGGGGGCGCCGGTCCTCGCCGGGCTGGCGTTCTCGGTGGCGTGGCCGACGCTGGTGCGGGCGCCGGACGGGGCGTGGCTGGCGCTGCCGTTGCTGGTGGCGGTGGCCGTGGTGCGGCCGTGGCGGCGGTGGCGGGTGGCCGCGGCGGTGGTCGCCGGGGCGCTGGCGGGGCTGGCGGAGTGGGTCGTGGAGGCGTACGTCCGGTTCGGCGGGGTGACCGAGCGGCTCGCCGACTCCAGCGCGATCGAGGGCGGCATGCGGTGGTCGTGGAACCTGGCCAACGCCCTGCGCAGCGTGGACGGCCCGTTGCTGTGCCGTCCCTGCGACACGCGCTATCCGGCGCCGGTGGACGCGGCGTGGTGGCCGGCGCTGGCGGTGCTGGCGGTGGTGGGCACCGTGGTGGCGGTACGGGCGGGGCGGGCGGCGACCGCGGTGCTGCCGGTGGCGTGCGCGGTGTCGCTGTCGGTGCCGTACCTCTTCCTGATCTCCTACTCGGCGCCGCGTTTCCTGCTTCCGGCGTACGCGTTGCTGGCGTTGCCGGTGGCGGCGCTGCTGACCTCGGGGGCGGCGTGGGTACGGGCCGGGCGCACCCCCGTCCGGCTGGCGGCGGCCGTGGTCGCGGTGGCGTTGCTGGCGGGCCACGGCTGGGTGCAGGAGCGGATCCTGCACCGGCAGATCGCCTCCGCGAAGCGCAACACCGGGGAGTACCGGGCGCTCGCGGAGGCGGTGCGGCGGGCGGGGGTGCGTCCGCCGTGTCTGCTTGCCGGCGACACCCAGCCGATCGCGTACCAGGCCGGCTGCGCCTCCACGGTCACCGGCAACCCGCGCAGCGACGCCTCGGCCGCGTCGGGGCCGGAGGTGGTGCGGGCGGCGGAGCACGAGGCGGTGGCCGTCCTGGTGCCGCCGGGCGGTCCGGCGCCCGGTTACGCGCCCGGCTGGCGGCGCCGGGCGCTCACCGGGTCGCCGGTGGTCGCCGGGTGGTCGGTGTACGTTCCGCCGGGGCGCCGGTAGGCCGGGCCGGTCACAGCCCGGCGCGCTGGCCCACCGCGGGTTCCTCCGGGCGCTGCGCGGAGGGGCCTTCGGGCAGGCAGCGGTGGCGGCCGAGGAGGACGATGCCGGCCACGATCGCGGCGAGGCCCGCGACCTCCCAGGCCAGCGCGCCGGTGGTGACCTGGAGCCGGTCGCCGAGGAAGCCGATCCCGCAGGCTATGCCGGCCAGCGGCTGGGCGGCGGTGAGCGAGGGAAGCGAGGCACGCAGCGGCGCGGTCTCGAAGGCGCTCTGCACCAGCAGCAGCCCGGTCAGCCCGATGGCCACCACCGCGTACGGCTGCCAGTGCACCGGCAGCGGGGCGACTCCCTCGGAGGTCACCAGCTGGCCGCAGATCCGGGTGAGGGCGTCCTGGAGCCCGTAGAGCAGCCCGGCGGCGAGGGCGAGGACGGCCGCCTCCAGGGTCGGGCGCAGCCGCCTGGCCAGCGTGGTCAGGAGCATCGCGGCGCCGACCACGGTGCCGAAGAGCAGCCAGTGCCGTAACGGGCCGGCCGCCACCCCGCCGCCGGACGGGCGCCCGGCCACGATGAACGACGTCACGCCGAGGGCGAGCAGGCCGACCCCGCTCCAGCCGCTGAAGCCCAGCGGCTGCCTGCTGAGCCAGCGTGACAGCCCCATGGCGAACAGCAGGTTGGTCGCGGTGAGCGGTTCGACCAGCGAGACCTGTCCGTGCGCGAGGGCGAGCGCGCCGAGCACCTGGCCGGCCACCATGGCGGCGATGCCCAGCAGCCACTGCGGCATCCGCAGCAGGTCGAGCAGGAGCCGGAAGGAGAGGAAGTCGGCCAACGGGGCGCGCTGGGCCGCCCGTTGCTGGAGGACGAAGCCGACCCCCAAGCAGCACGCGGCGCCGATTCCGAGCAGGAACACGGCCACGACGTCATCCTCTCAACGGCAAAGGAGGCGTCAGGGCGCCTACCCCTGATGCGATTGCGCAGTCTCCGCAAAGCGACCATAGCCGCCCTGACCGGCGGCGGCGAGCCGTCCGGCGCGGTTGCCCGTCACCCCCACTGGTCGTAACCGAGCTTGGCGCACAGCCCGACCACCACGACCAGCAGGGCGTACCGGACGAAGGAGGCCCCGCGCTTGAGGGCCATCCGGGCGCCCAGTGCGCCTCCGGTGACGTTCCCCACGGCCATGGCGGCGCCGAGCGGCCACAGGACATGGCCTTGCACGATGAAGACGACCAGGGCACCGAGGTTGGTTCCCACGTTGACGACTTTGGCCATCGCCGAGCCGTGCAGGAAGTCGGCGCCGCGTACCAGCAGGAAGGTGATGATCAGGAAGGTGCCGGTGCCCGAGCCGATGACGCCGTCGTAGAAGCCGATGCAGGCCCCGGTGAGCACGGCGGCGGCGGTGGCCTTGCCGGGGGTCATCCGGACCGGGGTGTGGGTGCGCCCGAAGTCCGGCCGGAGGGTGACGAACAGGCCGACCGTCAGCAGCGCCACCATGATGACCGGCCGGAAGACGGTGCTGGGCAGGGTGGTGGCGAGCAGGGCGCCACCGGAGGCGGCGGGCAGCGCGACGGCGGCGGCCAGTCCGACGAACTTCCAGTCGACCCCGGTGCGCCGGGTGTAGGTGACCGCCGCCGAGGTGGTCCCGGTGATGGCGACGAGCTTGTTGGTCCCCAGCACGGTGGCGGTGGGCACCGTGGGGAGCGCCACCAGCAGGGCGGGCGTGGAGAGCAGTCCGCCGCCGCCGACCACCGCGTCGATCCAGCCGGCGGCGACGGCGACGGGTATGAGCTGTAAGACCTGTACGGCGTCGAGTGTGTGCACGGTTTCTCCCACCCCTGGGTGTCGGCCGACGAGCGTCGTCCGATCTTCGATCACCGCGGCGGGCGTTGGCCAAAAATCATGCAAGCACGCTTGATTGTTCCGCTGCCGGGTGCCACGCTGCCCGCAGCGCCGACCCGACCACGACCGCCGACCCGACCTCCCCCGAGGGGCACACGTGACCGAACCGGGTACCACGCCGACCGCCGCCGTACTGGACGACCTGCGGGACGAGGGCGACGTGCTCGACCGGCTCGTCGCCGGGCTGGCACCGCACCGCTGGTCGGCGCCGACCCCGGCCCCGGGGTGGACCATCGCCCACCAGATCGCCCATCTGGCCTGGACCGACGAGCAGGCGGTGCTCTCCGCCACGGATCCGGACGCCTTCGTGACGCGGACCCGGGACGCCTTCACCGCCTCGGCCGGCTTCGTGGACGAGGCGGCGCGGGCCGGGGCCGCCGAGCCGCCCGGGGAACTGCTGGCCCGCTGGCGGTCCGGCCGCGCCCGGCTGCTCGGCGTGCTGCGCGCCCAGCAGCCGGGGGTCCGGCTGCCGTGGTTCGGGCCGCCGATGGGCGTCGCCTCGATGGCCACCGGCCGGCTGATGGAGACCTGGGCGCACGGGCAGGACGTGGCCGACGCCCTCGGGGTCCACCGGATCCCCACCGAGCGGCTGCGCCATGTGGCCCGGATCGGGGTGCGGGCCCGCGACTACGCCTTCGCCGCGCACCAACTGACGCCGCCGGACGAGGAGTTCCGGGTCGAGCTGACCTCGCCCGGCGGCGGGTCGTGGACCTTCGGGCCGCCCGACGCCGTACAGCGGGTGACCGGCCCGGCGCTCGACTTCTGCCTGCTGGTCACCCGGCGCCGCCACCCCGACGACCTCGCGGTGCGCGCCCAGGGTCCGGACGCGCGGCGGTGGCTGACCGTCGCCCAGGCGTTCGCCGGCCCGCCGGGCGCCGGCCGCGCCCCGCGCCGGGAGGAGCGCCGGTGACCGCGGCGGAGAACCGGGCGGCGGTGCTGGCCAAGCTCGCCGAGATCGAGGCGGAGCACGCCAAGGCGCTGGCCGGCGGCGGCCCCAAGTACACCGAGCGCCACCACGGGCGCGGCAAGCTGCTCGCCCGGGAGCGTGTCGAGCTGCTGGTCGACCCCGACTCCCCGTTCCTGGAGCTGTCCCCGCTGGCCGGCTGGGGCAGCGAGTACCCGGTGGGCGCCTCGCTGGTCACCGGCATCGGGGTGATCGAGGGCACCGAGTGCCTGATCACCGCCAACGACCCGACGGTGCGCGGCGGGGCGAGCAACCCGTGGACGCTGAGGAAGGCGCTGCGGGCCGACGAGATCGCGTTGGCCAACCGGTTGCCGGTGGTCAACCTGGTGGAGTCCGGGGGCGCCGACCTCACCGGCCAGAAGGAGATCTTCATACCCGGCGGCGCGCTCTTCCGGGACCTGACCCGGCTCTCGGCGGCCGGCATCCCCACCGTCGCCGTGGTCTTCGGCAACTCCACGGCGGGCGGCGCCTACGTGCCGGGGATGTCCGACCACGTGATCATGGTCAAGGAGCGCTCCAAGGTCTTCCTGGGCGGGCCGCCGCTGGTGAAGATGGCCACCGGGGAGGAGAGCGACGACGAGTCGCTGGGCGGCGCCGAGATGCACGCCCGGGTCTCCGGCCTCGCCGACCACTTCGCGCTGGACGAGCCGGACGCGCTGCGCACCGCCCGCCGGGTGGTCGCCCGGCTCAACTGGCGCAAGCAGGGCCCGCCGCCCGCCGACGACTACCCCGAGCCGCTCTTCGACGCCGAGGAGCTGCTGGACGTCGTACCGCCGGACCTGCGGACCCCGTTCGATCCGCGTGAGGTGATCGTGCGGGTGGTGGACGGTTCGGAGTTCGACGAGTTCAAGCCGTTGTACGGGCCGAGCCTGGTCACCGGGTGGGCGCGGCTGCACGGCTATCCGGTGGGGGTGCTGGCCAACGCGCGGGGGGTGCTGTTCAGCGCCGAGTCGCAGAAGGCGGCGCAGTTCGTCCAGTTGGCCAACCAGCGTGACATCCCGCTGATCTTCCTGCACAACACCACCGGCTACATGGTCGGCAAGGAGTACGAGCAGGGCGGCATCATCAAGCACGGCGCCCAGATGATCAACGCGGTCGCCAACTCCCGGGTGCCGCACATCTCGCTGCTGATCGGGGCGAGTTACGGGGCCGGCCACTACGGGATGTGCGGGCGGGCGTACGAGCCGCGGTTCCTGTTCGCCTGGCCCACCGCCAAGTCGGCGGTGATGGGGCCGGCCCAGCTCGCCGGGGTGCTGTCGATCGTGGCCCGGCAGTCGGCGGCGGCGCGCGGCAAGCCGTACGACGAGGAGGCCGACGCGGCGCTGCGGGCGATGGTGGAGCAGCGGATCGAGGCGGAGTCGCTGCCGTTGTTCCTGTCCGGCCGGCTCTACGACGACGGGGTGATCGACCCCCGGGACACCCGCACCGTGCTGGGGCTGTGTCTGTCGGCGGCGCACAGCGCGCCGGTGGAGGGCGTGCGCGGCGGCTTCGGTGTCTTCCGGATGTGAGGGGTGCGACGGTGATCGGTTCCATCCTGGTGGCCAACCGCGGCGAGATCGCCCGCCGGGTGGTGCGCACCTGCCGTGACCTGGGCATCGCCACGGTCGCGGTCCACTCGGACGCGGACGCCGGCGCCGCCCACGTACGCGAGGCCGGCACGGCGGTACGGCTGCCGGGCAGCGCGCCGGCCGAGACGTATCTGCGCGGTGACCTGCTGGTGAAGGCGGCGCTGGCGGCGGGCGCCGAGGCGGTGCACCCGGGGTACGGGTTCCTGTCGGAGAACGCCGCGTTCGCGCGGGAGGTACGGGACGCGGGGCTGACGTGGATCGGCCCGCCGCCGGAGGCGATCGAGGCCATGGGGTCCAAGACCCGGGCCAAACGCATCATGGCCGGCGCCGGGGTGCCGCTGCTGGCCGGCGTGGACCCGGCCTCGGTCACCGGGGCGCAGCTGCCGCTGCTGGTGAAGGCGGCGGCCGGGGGCGGCGGCCGGGGCATGCGGATCGTCCGCGAACTCGGCGCCCTTGAGGCGGAGTTGGCGGCGGCCCGGCAGGAGGCCGCGTCCGCCTTCGGGGACGGCGAGGTCTTCCTGGAGCCGTATCTGGAGGGCGGGCGCCACATCGAGGTGCAGATCCTCGCCGACACGCACGGCACGGTGTGGGCGCTGGGCGAACGTGACTGCTCGGTGCAGCGCCGCCACCAGAAGGTCGTCGAGGAGACCCCGGCGCCCGGGCTGCCGGACCGGGTGCGGCGCACGCTGCACGAGTCGGCGGTGGCGGCGGCCCGGGCCATCGGCTACACCGGCGCCGGCACCGTGGAGTTCCTGGTCGCGGCGGACGGCCGGGCGTACTTCCTGGAGATGAACACCCGGCTCCAGGTGGAGCATCCGGTGACCGAGTGCGTGACCGGGCTCGATCTGGTCGCCGAGCAGATCCGGGTGGCGGAGGGCGCCCGGCTGTCCGGCGCTCCGCCGCGCCCGCGCGGCCACGCGATCGAGGCCCGGCTGTACGCGGAGGACCCGGCCGACGACTGGCGTCCGCGGACCGGGACCGTGCACCGGCTCGAACTGCCCGGCCCGGTGAGCGAGTTCGGCTGCCCGCCGGGTGCCGCCGCCGGGCTGCGGCTGGACTGCGGGGTCGGCCCCGGCGAGACGGTGGGCACCCGTTACGACCCGATGCTGGCCAAGGTGATCGCCTGGGCCCCGACCCGGCCGGAGGCGGTACGGCGGCTCGCCCACGCCCTGGAGCGGGCCCGGCTGCACGGCCCGGGGACCAACCGCGAGCTGCTGGTGGCCGTGGTGCGCCACCCCGAGTTCGCCGCCGGACGGCCGACCACCGGGTTCCTCACCGACCACTGGGCCGCGCTCACCGCGCCGGACCCGCGGCGGGCGGAGTACGCCGGGCTGTCCGCCCTGGCCGCCGCGCTCGCCGACGCCGCCCGGGCCCGCCGCGGCACCGGGGTCACCGCCCGGGCCGGCGGCTGGCGCAACGTCCCCTCCCAGCCGCGGACCAGGTGCTACCGCGCCGACCCGGACGGCACCGAGCACCGGGTGCGCTACCGGTACACCCGCCACGGCACGGCCGCCGAGGACCACCCCGGGGTGACCGTGGTGGCCGCCGGCCCCGACCGCGTGGTGCTCGACGCCTCCGGGGTGCGCCGCGAGTTCGCCGTCGCCGCCTACGGCGAGCGGGTGTACGTCGACTCGCCGCTGGGCGCCTTCGCCTTCACCGCGCTGCCCCGTTTCCCGGAGCCGGTGGCCGAGACGGCGCCCGGTTCGCTGCTGGCACCGATGCCGGGGACGGTGGTGCGGGTGGCCGAGGTGGCGGTGGGCGAACCGGTCGCGGCCGGAACGCCGCTGGTGTGGCTGGAGGCGATGAAGATGGAGCACCTGGTCAGCGCGCCCACCACGGGCGTACTGCGCGCACTGCACGCCGAGCCCGGCCGGCAGGTGGACGTCGGGACCGTCCTGGCCGTCGTCACCGAGGAGGAGCACACCCCATGAGCGTCACCTTCGGCAACGCCCTGGTGGAGAGCGCCGAGCACCGCGACCTGCGCGCCTCGGTGGCCGCCCTCGGCAAGCGCTACGGCCGCGGCTACTTCACCGCCGCCGTCAAGGCCGGCCGCCCGGTGGACGAGTTGTGGCGGGAGGCCGGCCGACTGGGCTACCTGGGGGTCAGCATCCCCGAGGAGTACGGCGGCGGGGGCGCGGGCATCAGCGAACTCGCCATCGTGCTGGAGGAGTTGGGGGCCACCGGGGCGCCGCTGCTGCTGATGGTGGTCTCCCCCGCGATCTGCGGCACCGTGATCGCCCGGTTCGGCACCCCGGAGCAGAAGCGGCGCTGGCTGCCGGGGCTGGCCGACGGCTCGCTGCGGATGGCGTTCGGCATCACCGAGCCGGACGCCGGCTCCAACTCGCACCGGATCACCACCACCGCCCGCCGGGACGGCACCGACTGGCTGCTGTCCGGGCGCAAGGTCTTCATCTCCGGTGTCGACATCGCCGACGCCACCCTGGTCGTCGGCCGCACCGAGGACGCCCGCACCGGCAAGCTCAAGCCCTGCCTGTTCATCGTCGAACGCGGCGCCCCGGGCTTCGAGTTCCGGCCCGTCGAGATGGAGATCGCGGCGCCGGAGAAGCAGTTCCAGCTCTTCCTGGACGAGGTGCGGCTGCCCGCCGAGGCGCTGGTGGGCGACGAGGACGCCGGGTTGCTGCAACTGTTCGCCGGGCTCAACCCCGAGCGCGTCATGACGGCCGCGTTCTCGCTGGGCCTGGGGCGCTACGCGCTGACCGTCGCCGTGGAGTACGCCCGCACCCGGCAGGTGTGGCGGACCCCGATCGGCGCCCACCAGGCGATCGCTCATCCGCTGGCCGAGGCGCACATCGCTCTGGAGATGGCGGCGTTGATGACCCGCAAGGCGGCGTTCCTGTACGACGCGGGGGACGACCTGGCGGCCGGGGAGGCGGCCAACATGGCCAAGTACGCGGCGGCCGAGGCCGGGGCCCGCGCGGTGGACCAGGCGGTGCACACCCTGGGCGGCAACGGGCTCACCGCCGAGTACGGCCTCGCCTCGCTGCTGACCGCCTCCCGGGTCGGGCGGATAGCCCCGGTGAGCAGGGAGATGATCCTCAACTTCGTGTCGCACCATACGCTCGGACTGCCCAAGTCCTACTGAATACCGCCGATGTCAGGAAGGCCCATGCCCGAGGCTCCCCTCGTCCGCCGCGACCGTGAACGCGGCATCACCACGCTGACCCTGGACTCCCCGCACAACCGCAACGCCCTGTCGGCCCGGCTGGTCGGCGAGTTGCACGAGGGCCTGGCCGCGGCGGCGGAGGACCGGGACACCCGGGCGGTGCTGCTCACCCACACCGGCAACACCTTCTGCGCCGGCGCCGATCTGAGCGAGCCGGCGCCCACCGGCCCGCGTGAGCTGACCGCGCTGCTGCGGGCGGTGGTCGAACTGCCCAAGCCGGTGGTCGCGGTGGCCACCGGCCACGTCCGGGCGGGCGGACTCGGGCTGCTGGCCGCCTGCGACATCACGCTGGCCGGACCGGCGGCCACCTTCGCGTTCACCGAGTCCCGGCTGGGGCTGGCGCCGGCGGTGATCTCGCTGACCGTGCTGGAGCGCACCGAGCCGCGCGCGGTGGCCCGTTACTACCTGACCGGGGAGGTCTTCCCGGTGGCCGAGGCGGTGCGGATCGGGCTGGTCACGGCGGGTGAGGAGGCGTTGCCGGAGGTGCTCGCCGGGCTGCGGGCGGCCTCCCCGCAGGGGCTGGCCGAGTCCAAGCGGCTGACCACGGCACGGGTGCTGCGCGCCTTCGACCGGGACGCGGCGGAGCTGGCCGATCGGTCGGCGCGGCTGTTCGCCTCGGCGGAGGCGGCGGAGGGGATGCGGGCGTTCCTGGAGCGGCGCGCCCCGGCCTGGTCCCTCGACGGCGGCGGTGGACCGGCCGCGGGGGGCCGGCGGTGAGCGGCGGCGGGGTCCCGCTGGACCGTCCGGCGGCCCGGGCGCCCAAGCAGGACCGCAGCCGGGCCACCCGGCGGCGGCTGCTTCAGGCCGCGGTGGCCTGCCTGGCCGAGCACGGCTGGGGCGGCAGCACGGTGGCCGCGGTCGCCGAGCGCGCCGGGGTCTCCCGGGGCGCCGCCCAGCACCACTTCCCCACCCGGGAGGACCTGTTCACGGCGGCCGTGGAGCACGTGGCCGAGGAGTGGCTGGCGGATCTGCGCGGCCACGCCCGCACGCTGCCCGCGGCCGGGGCGGTACGGACCCGGGCGGTGGTGGAGACGCTGGTGGGCATCTACACCGGACCGCTGTTCCGGGCGGCGCTCCACCTGTGGGTGGCGGCGGCCGACGAGGCCCAGCTGCGGCCCCGGGTGACCGCGCTGGAGGCCCGGATGGGCCGGGAGGCGCACCGGCTGGCGGTGGAGTTCCTGGGCGCCGACGAACGGGTGCCGGGGGTGCGGGAGACCGTCCAGGGCACCTTGGACATGGCCCGCGGCCTGGGCCTGGCCAACCTGCTCAGCGACGACGGCCCGCGCCGGGCGGCGATCGTGGCCCAGTGGTCGCGGGTGCTGGACACCGTCCTCCACTCGCCCGATTCTCCGGGTACATCACGGTAGTCCCGGTTCGCCGGGGGTAGCCGTAGGGGCGGAGGTGGCCCGCCATGCGTACCGGAAGCGAACCGACCCGGGCCCGCAGTCCGCTGCGGCTGCGAGTGGCGCTGACCTTGTTCGGACTGGTGTGGGCGCTGGCCGCGGCGGGCGGCTTCGCGGCGGCCGGCGAACCGGGGTGGGCCGGCTTCTTCGGCGCGATCGCGCTGGTGGCGGTGGTGGACCTGGCGGTGGTGGTGCACCACATCCGCCAGGGCCCGCACTACCAGCCGGGCCGCGACATCCCGCCCTACTGGCCGGCCGACGACGAACCCCGCCACGCCGGCCGCCCCGGCAGGCGCGGCGTATGGCCCTCGGCACGCCGCCGATCGGGACGTTAGCGGCTCGCCGCGCGGGGTTGGGCGGCGGGGCGAGGTACGTCGCGAAGGGTCCCCCGCGACCGCGCCCCGGTGGGCCGGCTCCGCCAACGGGATCAACAAGAAAAACCCCAGCTCGGCTGGGGTTTTCACGGTGTCCGAGGGGGGACTTGAACCCCCACGCCCTTAACGGGCACTAGCACCTCAAGCTAGCGCGTCTGCCATTCCGCCACCCGGACTCAGGTGCGCTCCCCGCGGGCTTCCCCGCGGCGGCAGGACAACGATACCAAGGTTTCGGGGTGGGTTTCACCTGCGGATCCGTCCGGTGGGCGGGGGGCGGGTGGGAGGGGTGGGTGGGATCATCGGGGCACGGGCGTACGCCTGAGCGAGGGATGAGGGGCTGATCGGATGGGACGGGTCACGGAGCGGCGCCGGGTGCTGCGGATCAGGGACGGCCGGGCGGAGCACCGGGCGGACACGCTGGTGGCCGAGGAGCCGCTGGAGATCCGGCTGAACGGGGAGCCGCTGGCGGTCACCATGCGCACGCCCGGGGACGACTTCGCGCTGGCCGCCGGGTTCCTGGTGAGCGAGGGCGTGCTGGGCGCGGCGGAGGAGCTGGCGTCCATCGTGTACTGCGCGGGGGCCACCCGGGACGGCTCCAACACCTACAATGTGGTGGACGTCCGGCTGGCCGAGGGGGTGCCGGTGCCGGAGAGCGGGCTGGCCCGCAACGTGTACACCACCTCGTCGTGCGGGCTGTGCGGCAAGGCGAGCCTGGAGGCGGTGCGGACGACGGCCCGCCGGCCGATCGCGGACGACCCGGCGGTGCGGCTGACCCCCGAGGTGCTGGCGTCGCTGCCCGAACGGCTCCGCGCCGACCAGCGCGTCTTCGACCGCACCGGCGGACTGCACGCGGCGGCGCTCTTCACCGAGCGGGGCGAGCTGGTGGACATACGGGAGGACGTGGGGCGCCACAACGCGGTGGACAAGCTGGTCGGCCGGGCGCTCCAGGAAGGACGCCTCCCCCTGTCCGGAAGCGTCCTGCTGGTCTCCGGCCGAGCCTCGTTCGAGCTGGCGCAGAAGGCGGTGATGGCGGGCATCCCGGTGCTCGCGGCGGTCTCGGCGCCGTCCTCGCTCGCGGTGGACCTGGCGGCCGAGAGCGGGCTGACCCTCGTCGGCTTCCTGCGCGGGGCGTCGATGAACGTGTACGCGGGCGAGCACCGCGTACTGCTGCCGACTGCGGCGGCCCGCGGCTGATGCGCCGGGGACCGGGGGCGTCAGTGCGCCTGCGGCTCCGGCTGCTTGGCGGTGGCCTGCGCCTGGCCGGGGGCCTGGGCGGCGGCCGGGGCGCCGTCGACCACCTGGCCCTTGACGGTCTGCTGCTCGCCCGCCGGGGTCTCGTCCCGCATGGCCTTGGTCTCCGCCTTGAGGATGCGCAGCGACTTGCCGAGCGCGCGGGCGGTGTCCGGCAGTCGCTTGGCGCCGAAGAGGACGATCGCGATGAGCACGACGATCAGCAGGTGGGTGGGGGTGAACAGGTCGCGGATCACGGGTTCTCCTCAAGCGGTGACAGGGCGGGCCTGGGCGTCGGGGTTCGATGACCGTTCCGATGGCAGGCTACCTTCCCCGCCGTCGTCCCCGGCAGTGGACCATCGTTTGGCGATCACCGCGCAAACCATCAGTTGCATCTGGTGGAACAGCATCAGCGGCAGGACGATCAGCCCGGCGTGGGCGCCGAAGAGCACGCTGGCCATGGGCAACCCGTTGGCGAGGCTCTTCTTGGAGCCGCAGAAGACGATGGCGGTGCGGTCGGCGCGGCCGAAGCGCAGCCGCCGCGAGGTGGCGGAGGTCACCGTCAGCACCAGCGCGAGGAGCACCGCCTCCACGCCGACCAGGACCAGCAGCCGCGCCACGGTCACCTGGTGCCAGATGCCCTGCACCATGCCCTCGCTGAACGCGGTGTAGACCACCAGGAGGATCGAGCCGCGGTCGACGAGGCCGAGGACCTTCTTGTGCCGGGTGATGAAGGGCCCGATCCAGCGGCGCAGCAGTTGTCCGGCGAGGAACGGCGCGAACAGCTGGAGGCCGATGTCGGCGAGGCCGTGCGCGGAGAACCCGGCGCCGCCGGAGTCCAGCAGCACCCCGGCGAGCAGCGGGGTGAGCACCATGCCCAGCAGGCTGGAGTACGTTCCGGCGCAGATCGCGGCCGAGACGTTGCCGCGGGCGATCGAGGTGAAGGCGATCGAGGACTGGATGGTCGAGGGCAGGACGCACAGGTAGAGCAGGCCGGTGTACAGCTGCGGGGTGAGCACGTGCGGCACCAGCCCGCGGGCGGCCAGCCCGAGCAGCGGGAAGAGCGCGAAGGTGCTGGCCACCACGGTCAGGTGGAGCCGCCAGTGGCTCAGCCCGGCAACCGCCTCGCGGGTGGAGAGCCGGGCGCCGTAGAGGAAGAACAGCAGCCCGACGGCGACCGTGGAGGCGCCGCCCACCGCCGTCGCGGCACCGCCTTCGGCGGGCAGCAGCGCGGCCAGTCCCACGGTGGCGACCAGCACCGCGATGTAGGGGTCGATGGGCAGCCACGTGGGCATCGCGATGCGTGCCATGGCCTCTCTTCCGTCGGTCCGTCGTCCGTCCGGCCGCCGGTCACCCGTACGGCCTCCTGCCGCCAGCTTCGCGGGCGGCCTGGTGATTGTGAAGTACGTTCACCGTGGTTACTGCCATCACGGTTTGCGATGGACGGGCGTAGGGTGGGGCAGGTGTTCGATCCCACGCAGTTGCGGACGTTCCTGGCCGTGGCGCAGACGCTGAGCTTCACGCAGGCGGCGCACCGGCTGGGGGTGCGGCAGTCCACGGTCAGCCAGCATGTGCGCAAGCTGGAGGAGGCGGCCGGGCGGCAGTTGTTCGTGCGGGACACCCACGGGGTGGCGCTGACCGAGGACGGGGAGGCGATGCTGGGGTTCGCCCGCACGATCGTGGCCGCCAACGTGCGGGCCGCGGAGTTCTTCGCGGGCACCCGGCTGCGCGGCAGGCTGCGCTTCGGCGCCTCGGAGGACTTCGTGCTCACCCGGCTGCCGGAGGTCCTGGAGGGGTTCCGGCGCGACCATCCGGAGGTGGACCTGGAGCTGACCGTGGAGCTCTCCGGCACCCTGCACCGGCAGCTCGCCGAGGGGCGGCTCGATCTGGTGCTGGGCAAGCGGTCGACGGGGGCGGAGCCGGGCCGGCTGGTGTGGCGGGACCGGCTGGCGTGGATCGGCGGCGCGGGGCTGCGGCTGGACCCGGAGCGTCCGGTGCCGCTGATCGTCTATCCGCCGCCGAGCATCACCCGGGCGCGGGCGCTGGAGGTGCTGGAGCAGGCGGGGCGACCGTGGCACATCGTGTGCACCAGCCGGTCGCTGAGCGGGGTGCGGGCGGCGGCGCTGGCCGGGCTGGGGGTGGTGCCGCACGCCGAGGGGCTGGTGCCGCCGGGGCTGCGGCCGTTGCCGGCCCGGTCGTTCCTGCCGGAGCTGGGCGGGGTGGAGTTCGTGCTGCTGCGCGGCCGGGCACGGTCCGCGGCGCCGGAGGCGATGGCGGCCCAGCAGGCCGCCGACGCGCTCTCCCGGGCGATCCTGGCGGCCGGGGACCGCTTGCACGCCCGTCCCCCGCTCACCACGGCGCGTTGACGCCGCCGCCCCGCCGGTTCTCGTAGGTCAGCCGTTTGACCTGGCGCAGCAGTGGGGCGGTCTCCACGTGCTGGACGCCGTCGAGCGGGCCGATGCGGTCGCTGAGGTAGCGGTAGAGGGCGTGGGTGTCGCGGCACAGGACGGTGGCGACGACGTTGGCCGGGCCGGAGACGGCGGCGGCGAAGGCCACTTCGCGGTGGGCGGCGAGCGCGGTGCCGACGTCGCCGAGGGCGGCCGGGGTGACGGTGAGCCACAGCGACGCCTTGGTGTCGTAGCCGACGAACACGGAGTCGAACTGCACGTCGATCACGAGGGCGCCGGTGCTCCGCAGCCGGTCCAGCCGGCGGCGTACCGCGGACTCCGACACCCTTGTGGCCTGGGCGAGTTCGGTCACCGGGGCGCGTCCGTCCTGGAAGAGCGCGGCGAACAGCGCCTCGTCGGCGGGGTCCAGCTCCACCGGTTCGCCGACCGGCTCGGGCGGCGGCGGGGTGAGCGCGGCCACCTGCGCGGGGTCGAGGGCGTCGGACTTGGTGTACCAGCCGAGCGTCCCGCCGTAGAAGGTGTGGAGCACGCAGTGGGCGCGGACTGCGGTGACCCGCGGGGTGCGCTGGATCTTGTCGAGCAGCAGGGTGTCGCGGTCCTCGGTGGTGCGGGCGGCCATCACGCACAGCACCTCGGTGCCGCCGGAGATCAGCCCGATCCACCGGGTGTCGGGGCGCCGGGCGAGCGCGGTGGCCAGCGGTTCGGCGGCGTCCGGGGTGCAGCTCAGCCGCAGGATCCAGTTGGTGCGGCCGAGCCGGGCCTCGTCGGCGAGCCCGAGGACGCGCAGGCCGCCGTGGGCGCACAGCTTGGCGTAGCGGCGGGCGACGGTCTGGTCGGAGACCCCGAGCACCTCCGCGATCTTGCTGAACGGTGCCCGTCCGTCGAGCTGGAGCGCCTGGAGCAGCTGCCGGTCGAGTTGGTCCACGGTCTCGGATACCACCGCTTCCCCCTTCCACGATGTCGGATTCCGGCGCGCGAGGGCCGTTCGCTGGGGCGTATCGGCGTCGGCAGCCGATCGTACGGGAGAAGACGTTGCCGGTGCCGTCCGCGCCGGGCCGCGGTGGCGGGCGTGCGGGGCGGAAGAGGGATGGGACGAGGAATGCGCAAGTGGTGGCCGCTGGTGGCGGTCTGCCTGGGGACGTTCATGCTGTTGCTGGACGTGACGATCGTGACGGTGGCGCTGCCGGAGATGGCCTCGGGGCTCCACGCGTCGCTGGACGGTCTGCAGTGGGTGGTCGACGTCTACGCGCTCGCGCTGGCCGCGTTGCTGCTGGGGGCGGGGGCCACGGCGGACGCGATCGGCCGGCGGCGGGTGTACACGGCGGGGACGGTGGTCTTCGCGGCGGCGTCGCTGGCCTGCGGGCTGAGCGGCAGCGCGGGGATGCTGGTGGCGATGCGCGCGTTGCAGGGGGTGGGCGGCGCGGCGATGTTCGCCACCACCTTGTCGCTGCTGGGCGCCGCGTACCAGGGCCGGGAGCGCGGGGTCGCGTTCGGGGTGTGGGGCGCCGTCTCGGGGGCCGCGGCGGCGCTCGGCCCGGTGCTGGGCGGGGTGCTCACCGAGGACCTGGGCTGGCGGTGGATCTTCTTCGTCAACCTGCCGGTGAGCGTGGCCGCGGTGGCGCTGACGCTGCGGGTGGTCACCGAGTCCCGGGGCGCCGCGGGACGCCGGGTCGACGTGGCGGGGACGGCGGCCTGGACGCTCTTCGCCGGCACCGCGACCTACGCGGTGATCCGCGCCGACGCGATCGGCTGGGGTTCGGCGCGGACGCTGGGGGTGCTGGCGGTGGCCGTGGTGGCGCTGGCGGCGTTCTGGCTGGCGGAGCGGCGGGCGGAGCATCCGCTGCTGGATCCGCGGCTGTTCCGCAGCGCGTCGTTCACCGCGGTCATGGTCGCGGCGTTCGCGCTCAACGCGGCGGCGTTCGGACTGCTGCCGTACACCTCGATATGGCTCCAGACGGTGCTGGGGTTCTCGCCGCTCGCCGGTGGGCTGGTGCTGGTGCCGCTGGCCGGGGCGTCGTTCGTGGTGGCGGCGGTGGGCGGCCGGCTGCTGCACGGGGTGCCGGTCCGGTTGACGGTGGGCTGCGGGCTGCTGCTGATCGCCGCGGGGGCGGCCGGGCAGGCGTGGCTGGGCGCCGGGTCGGGGTGGTTCGCGCCCACGCCAGGGCTGCTGGTGACCGGGGCCGGGGTGGGGCTGGTGACGCCGTCGCTGTCGCAGGCGGCGCTGGCGTCGGTGCCGCCGCACCGGGCCGGTATGGCGGGCGGCGCCGTCAACACCTTCCGGCAGCTGGGGTACGCGCTCGGGGTGGCCCTCTTCGGCGCGCTGGCCACCTCGCGGATGGCGCACGGGCTGACAGGTCACGTACCGGACCCGCACGGTGCCTCCCGGGCGCTGGCCGGCGGTGGCGCACCGCGGTTGCTGGCCCACGTGCCGGCTGCGCACCGGGCCGCCGCCGGCCACGTGCTGCGGGCCGCCTTCACCTCCGGTCTGGACGCCGCCGCGTGGGCCGCGGCCGGGGTGGGCCTGGTGGCCGGGGCGCTGGTGCTGTGGCTGGTGCGGCCGGGCGCGCCGTCTCCGGTGGCCGGGTCGGGCGGCGGCGTGCCGCGTCCGGTGGCCGCCGGGGCCGGGGCGGACCGGTAGCGCCGCGTCAGCCGGGGTCCGCCCCGTGGCGGCGCCCGGCACGGCGAGTGGCGACGCACCGGGCAAGCCCCGGCCGGCACGCCACCACCCCTTGTCAACCCTGGGGTTACCAGGTGTAACGCCACCGTGCGGGGCCGGGGAAGATTCGGTGCAGATCCCCGGCCCGGTACAACCGGCGCACCGGTGGCGGCTTCCGGGGCGTTCCGGACGCAACGGCGGATTTCGGGGCGGACCGCCGACGGCCATGCCGGACTTGTCGTGATCCGCGGGAGCCTCCCGCGGGCGGCCGGGATCGGGTAGCTTACGGGCCCCGTCCGGCACGGCGGTTTCGCGGTCCGGCCGGGCGGCAGCACCACCGTCGAGGCGCCGTGCGGGGCGCGCCCGAGGAGCGAAGTTGCGCGAGATCACCGTCCCGCCGCTGGTGACGGCGCCGCAGGCCGGCGGGCTGGCGGACGCCGTCTTCCGCAACGCCGCCGAGGTGCCGGAGCTGGCCGTGCTCGGCCGCCGTACCGAGGACGGCTGGCGGGACGTCACCGCGCTGCGCTTCCGGGACGAGGTGATGGCGCTGGCCAAGGGGCTGCTGGCGGAGGGCGTCCGGTTCGGCGACCGGGTCGGGATCATGTCGCGTACCCGGTACGAGTGGACGCTCTTCGACTTCGCGCTGTGGACCATCGGCGCCCAGCCGGTGCCGGTGTACCCCACCTCCTCCTCCGACCAGGTGCGCTGGATGCTGTACGACTCCGGCGCGGTGGCCTGCGTGGTGGAGCACGAGGACCACGCGATGACGGTGGGCGCGGTGATCGACCAGCTGCCGCAGCTGGGGCGGTTGTGGCAGCTGGACGCGGGCGCGGTGGCCGAGCTGACGGCGGCCGGCGCGCAACTGGGCGACGAGGTCGTCGAGCGCCACCGGCTCGCGGTCACCCCGGACGCGGTGGCCACCGTGATCTACACCTCGGGCACCACCGGCCGCCCCAAGGGGTGTCTGCTCACCCACGCCAACTTCATGGCCGAGGCGGACAACGTGGTGGCCCGGTGGGAGCCGGTGTTCCACTCCCGTCCCGGGGACGAGGCGTCCACGCTGCTCTTCCTGCCGCTGGCGCACGTCTTCGGGCGGATGGTGGAGGTGGCCTGCGTACGCGGCCGGGTCCGGCTGGGCCACCAGCCGAGCATGGCCGCCCGGGACCTCCTGCCCGACCTGGCGGCGTTCCGCCCGACGTTCGCGCTGGCGGTGCCGTACGTCTTCGAGAAGGTCTTCCACGCGGCGCGGCGCGGCGCGGAGGCGAGCGGGCGGCTCGCCGTGTTCGAGAAGGCCGTCGAGGTGGCGGTGCGCTACGCGGAGGCCCAGGAGCAGCGGGCGTTCGGCACCGGTCCGGGGCCGGGTCCGGCGCTGCGGGTGCAGCACCAGCTCTACGACAAGCTGGTCTACGCCAAGGTGCGGGAGGCGCTGGGCGGCCGGATGCGGCACGGGATGTCCGGCGGCTCGGCGATGGAGCGGCGCCTCGGGCTGTTCTTCGCGGGCGCCGGGATCACCCTGTACGAGGGGTACGGGCTCACCGAGTGCACCGCGGCGGCCACCGCCAACCCGCCGGAACGCACCCGGTTCGGCACCGTGGGGCTGCCGGTGCCGGGCACCACCGTGCACATCGCGGACGACGGCGAGGTGTGGCTGCGCGGCGGGCAGGTCTTCGCCGGCTATCTGAACAATCCGCAGGCCACCGCGGAGACGCTGCGGGACGGCTGGCTGGCCACCGGGGACATCGGGGCGCTCGACGACGACGGCTATCTGACGATCACCGGGCGCAAGAAGGAGATCCTGGTGACCAGCGGCGGCAAGTCGGTCTCGCCGGCGGTGCTGGAGGAGCGGGTGCGCAGCCATCCGCTGGTGGCCCAGTGCGTGGTGGTGGGCAACGACCGCCCCTTCGTGGCCGCCCTGGTCACCTTGGACTTCGACGCGGTGGCGCACTGGCTGACGATGCGCGGCAAGCCGCCGATGACCCCGCCGGAGCTGGTGCGCGACCAGGATCTGGAGAACGAGGTGCGCCGGGCGGTGGTGGCCGCCAACACCCTGGTCTCGCAGGCCGAGTCGATCCGCACCTTCCGCCTGCTGGCCGCCCCGTTCACCGAGGAACAAGGGCTGCTGACGCCGTCGTTGAAGCTCAAGCGCAGGGCGATCGAGAAGGCGTACGCCCGGGAGATCGACGCCCTCTACGGGTGAGGCGGACGGGGAGGGTGTGGCCGGGCCGCACCGGGGCATGCGCGAAAATGAGCCATGAACGCAGGACGATTCAGACAAGGAAGCCACTGCTCGTGAGCAAGGTCCCCGCAATCACCCTGAACAACGGCGTGGCGATGCCGCAGCTCGGCTTCGGCGTGTGGCAGGTGCCGGACGACGAGGCCTTCACCGCCGTGGGCCACGCCCTGGACGCCGGCTACCGCAGCATCGACACGGCCGCCGTCTACGGCAACGAGGAGGGCACCGGCAAGGCGCTGGCGGCGTCGGGCGTCCCGCGTGACGAACTCTTCGTGACCACCAAGCTGTGGAACAGCGACCACGGCTACGACGCCACGCTGCGCGCCTTCGACCAGTCGCTGACCCGGCTGGGCCTGGAGTACGTCGACCTCTACCTGATCCACTGGCCGCTGCCGTCCCGCGACGAGTACGTGGCGACGTACCGGGCGCTGGAGAAGATCCACCAGGAGGGGCGGGCCCGCGCCATCGGCGTCTCCAACTTCCAGATCCACCACCTGAAGCGGCTGCTCGACGAGACCTCGGTGGTGCCGGCGGTCGACCAGATCGAGCTGCACCCGCAGCTCCAGCAGGCCGAGGCGCGGGCCTTCCACGCCGGTCACCGGATCGCCACCGAGGCGTGGTCCCCGCTGGGCCAGGGCCGGGGGCTGCTGGAGGACGCCACGGTGGCCCGGGTCGCCGCGAAGCACGGCCGTACCCCGGCGCAGGTGGTGCTGCGCTGGCACCTCCAGCTGGGCAACGTGGTGATCCCCAAGTCGGTCACCCCGTCCCGGATCCGGGAGAACATCGACGTCTTCGACTTCGAGCTGGACGACGCCGACCTGGCGGAGTTCGCGCGGCTCGACGCGGGCCGGCGCCTGGGCCCGGACCCGGACACCTTCGACGTGGGGGCCTGAGCCTAGGGTCCTTCTGACGGATCTCCGTGGGAGAAGGAGCGGCGTCCGGTGCGTGCTCTCGGTGTGCCGGCCGGAAGCCCTCGTACTGGGCGTACCTGGGCTTTCGGCCGGTGCGGCGAGAGGGCGTGCCGGGCGTCGCGACGCCGCGGAGATCCGTCAGAAGGACCCTAAGTCCCGGCCGTCCGACGGCCGCCCCGGAGGACGGGCTCCGGGGCGGCTGCGTGGTCGTGGCGCGCTGGACGCCGGGTCAGCTGCGTCCGGGGGCGGCGAGCTGGTGGCCGGTGGCGCCGTCGATCAGCTCGCGGCCGTCCAGCGGTGCCTTCAAGGTGACGCTGACCTGCCGCATCCGGGCGATGTCGGGGCAGACCGAGCCGGGCTTGTGGTGGTCGGCGAGTTCCAGCGTGAGGGTGACCCGGGTGGCGGTCTCCCGCGTGGTGAGCCGCGCGGTGCGGCAGCCGCCCTCCTCGGCGCCCACGGTCAGGGTGCGGTCGTCCCGGCCGGTCTTCACCGGCGCCGCGATGGCCTCCTTGGTGACCTTGCCGCCCGGCGGGTTGGCCGAGGCGGACGGGGTGCCGGGGGCGGAGGGGCTCGGGGACGGCGGCGCGGCGGGGTCGGCGACGCCCTGCCCCGAGTGGCCGCAGCCGGTCAGCACGACCGCGGCGAGAGCGGCGGCGGTCAGGCCGGTGCCGAGCGGGAGGAGTCGTCCGTTGCGCTGGGTGTGTCGCTTCATGTGGCTGTGACGTACGAGGTGTGATTCCGGTTCCGCGGGCCGCTCCGGTCCGCGGCCGGCGGAGGGCGCCGCAGGTCAACGGGGGCCGTTTCCGGCCGGGTTGGCCGTGGTGTGGTGGCTCGACGGGCCGGGGAGGGCCTACGCTCACTTGCTGCTCGTGCCGACCGCTTCCCGGGGGGACCCCTTGACCATACGTACGGCCCGTACCCGTCTGGCCGCGCTGCTGCTTGCCGCGTCGAGCCTGTCCGTCGCCGGTGGCGGGGCCGCCGCCGCGCAGCCGTCCTCCCCCGGTGGCTGGGTGGAGTCCGGGTCCGCCCACGTCAACTCGCTCACCGGCGGCCAGGGGCTGGCCAGCCGGGACGACGGCTCGCTGCTCTACCGCGGCCTCGGTTCCGTCCCGCTGTCCCTGCGCACCCAGGGGTGGAACCACATCGGCGACCCGGACATCGCGCGCGGCTACGTCTTCGACGCCTACCAGGGCGGTGACACCGCCACCGCCAAGATGTTCGCGGTGACCACACCGGGCGGTCAGCGCTACGAGTACACCCACCCGCTGGACCCCGGCGAGATGCTCAACAACTCCTTCGCCACCGTCTCCCCCGACGCCCGGTGGCTGGTCTCCGGGGAGTGGGGGGACGAGTCACGGCTGGAGGTCTTCCCGGCGCCGCTGCTCAACCCGGCGACCCCGCGAACCGGCGGCACGCTGCGCCAGGCCGGCCCGATCGCCTTGGACCACACCGTCAGCGACGTGCAGGGGTGCGACTTCGTCTCCCCCACCCGGCTGGTGTGCAGCTCCGACGACGCGGCCAAGGACCTGCTCCAGGTCGACCTGGAGCACCCGCTGGACGGCACCGCGGTGACCGGCCACGTCAGCACCCTGCTCCAGCTCCCGCGACGCAGCATCTGCTCCGGTGCCTTCGAGGCCGAGGGGCTGGACTACGACGCCAAGGCCGGGGTGCTGCGGGTCGAGGTGGTCCCGCCGAGCGTCTGCAAGGTCACCACCACGGTGTACTCCTACCGCCCGACCACCGGCTGAGCACGCGGCGTCCCCGGTCCCCCGCGCGGGGGACCGAGGTCGTCACCGGGCCGGACGCGCCCGGGGCACCGGTGACGGAAGGGTGGACGCCATGACCGGTGTCCTCCCCGCCGCCGCACCGCGCGGCGCGTTCCGTACCCCGCGCCGCGTGCTGGTGACCGTCGCCGTCGCCGCCTGCGTCCCCTACCTGGCGTTGAAGGTCGCCTGGTTGTCCGGCAGCACCGTGGGCATCCCGGCCGGCAGCGCGCTGCGCCACGAGGATCCGCGGCTGGCCACCGTCAACGCGCTGACGGTGGCGATGGACGCCGCGGTGGTGGTGCTCGCGGTCGCCCTGACCAGGCCGTGGGGCAGGCGGCTGCCGGGATGGGTGCTGGTGGGTCCGGCGTGGCTCGCCTCGGGGCTGCTGGGTCCGGTGTTCGTGGTGTGGCCGGTGCAGACGCTGCTGTCGGCGGTCTTCCCGGGGCCGGCCTTGGTGGCGCGGCAGGTGCCGTGGCTGGACCCGTGGGTGTTCGTGCTGGTCTACGGCGGTTTCCTGGTACAGGGGGTGGCGCTCGGGGCGCTGTTCGTGCTGTACGTGCGGGAACGCTGGGGAGCGCCGCCGGCCGGGCGTCCGGTGCGGCCCGGGGTGCGGCGGGTGGCGGTGGCCGGTGTGGTGGCGGCGGTGCTGCCCGCGGTGGCGCACGTGGCGTGGGCGTGCGGGGCCACCACGGGGCTCGCGCCGGGGCGGATCGCCGGGCGGGGGCGTGATGTCGCGGTGCTGGAGGCGGGTTACGCGGTGTTCGTGGTGGCCGGTGCGGTGGGGGTGGTGTGGACGGTGTTCCGGTGCGGTGACGGCCGGCGGGCGGTGCCATGGGTGGCGCTCGCGTGGTGCGGGACGGGGACGACGGCGGCGTGGGGCGGCTGGCTGCTGCTGGGTGGTGTCGGCCCCGGACGGCGCCGGCGGGTCGGTCTCTGGGGCGATGACACTGGTGTACGCGGTGCAGACGGTCGCCGGGGTGCTGCTCGCCGGAGCCCTGCGCGGGGTACTCGCGGGGCGCCGGGCGTGACCGCGTTGCTGGGCCGCCGGGCGCGGTTGCGCTGGGTCCATCTGATCCTGGGCGGCGCGTTGCTGATGCCGTACTACCTGGTGGCCGAGGTGGTCCTGCGTACGGCGGGGTTCCGGGGCGGCTCACCGGTGGTGGAACCGTTCGTCGCCTTCGGGGTCGCCCTGCCACTGGTCGCGCTGACCGCGTTGTTCCCGGTGGTGCGGGCGCTGGAGGGGGCGGCGGCCCGGGCGTTGTGCGGGGCCGACGGGATCACGGCGGGGCCGGCCCGGTCGTGGGCGGCGCGGGGGCGTACCTGTGCCTGGTTCGTGCTGCACGCCGGGGTGGGCGCCCTGGTCAGCGGGGCGACGCTGGCGGTGCCACCGGCCGTGGTGGTGCTGTCGGCCATGGCCGTGCTGCCGGACAGGCGGCGGTGGCCCGTGCCGTGGACCCCGGCGGCCCTGTCCGGCCGGGCGTGGCTGGCCGGCTGCCTGGCGCTCGCGCTGCTGGCGCTGCTGGTGGTGGCCGCGGCGGGGGCCGGGGCGCTGCTGGCCCGGCTGGCGCAGGTGCTGCTCGGGCCGACCGCCGCCGAACGGCTGGCCGACGCCGAACGGCGGGCGGTACGGCTGGCGGCCCGCAACCGGCTCGCCAGGGAGTTGCACGACTCGGTGGGCCACGCGCTCAGCGCGGTCACCCTCCAGGCCACGGCGGCCGGGCGGCTGCTGGAGCGCGACCCGGCGTACGTACGGCGGGCGTTGACGGCGATCGAGGAGACCACCCGGCGCGCGGTGGCCGAACTCGACGACGTGCTGGGCGTGTTGCGCGAGGACGGCGAGGCGGTGGCGGTGGCCGGACCGGATCTGGCGGCGCTGCCGGAGCTGCTGGAGCGCACCGCGGCGGCCGGGCTGCGGCTCCGGTCGGCGCTCCCGCCCGGCCTGGACCGGCTGCCGCCCGCGGTCTCCCGGGAGGCGTACCGCATCGTCCAGGAAGGGCTCAGCAACGCGCTGCGCCACGCGGGCCGGGTCCCGGTACGGCTGCGGATCACGGCGGGCAACGGGGAGTTGGGGATCGAGATGACCAATCCGGTGCCGGGGAACGTCCCGGCCGGACGGCGCACCGGCGGCGGACGCGGCCTGCGGGGCGTGGCCGAGCGGGTCGCGGTGCTCGGCGGCCACCTGGCGGCGGGGGCGGACGAGGACGGCTGGCGGCTGGCGGTCCGCCTGCCGGTGCGCGGGGCCGCGCGGTGACGGTACGCGTGGTGCTCGCCGACGACGAGGCGATGGTCCGCGGCGCGCTGCGGGCGATCCTGGAGTGCGAGCCGGACCTGACGGTGGCGGGCGAGGCGGCCTCGGGTGCCGAGGTGGTCCCGCTGGTGCGTCAGGTGCGTCCGGACGTGGTTCTGATGGACGTGCGCATGCCCGAGGTCGACGGCATCCGCGCCACCGAGCGTCTGGTGTCGTCGATGACGGTGCCGCCGCGGATCCTGGTGGTGACCACGTTCGAGAACGACGCGTACGTGTACCAGGCGCTGCGGGCGGGGGCGGCCGGGTTCCTGCTCAAGCGGGCCGACGCGGGGCAGTTGGTGAGCGCGGTGCGGTTGGTGGCGGCCGGTGACTGCCTGCTGTTCCCGGCCGCGGTGGGCCGGCTGGCGGCGCGGTACGCCCCGGCGGAGGGTGCGGGGCGGCGGCTGCGGGAACGGCTCACCGAGCGGGAGTGCGAGGTGCTGCGGCTGATGGCCCGGGGGCTGGCCAACGGGGAGATCGCGGCCCGGCTGCGGGTCGGTCCGGAGACGGTGAAGACCCATGTCGCCCGGGTGCTGGCCAAACTCGGCGCGCGGGACCGTACCCAGGCGGTGATCACGGCGTACGAGTCGGGGTTCGTCATGCCGTCGGCGGGGTGGCCGCGCGCCTCGCGTATCGAAGTATGAGACACCGTTCCCAGTAGATGAGATCACCTCCTACAGTGATCACCTCACCTGCCGATCCCTCCGGAAGGGGCTGGGACGATGACCACGTACACCCACGGCCACCACGAGTCGGTGCTGCGGTCGCACCGCTGGCGCACCGCGGAGAACTCGGCCGGGTATCTGATCGGGCGGCTGCGGCCGGGCATGGACCTGCTGGACGTGGGGTGCGGTCCGGGCACCATCACCGCCGACCTGGCCGCCCTGGTGGCGCCGGGCACGGTGACCGCGGTGGACGAGGCCGCCGGGGTGCTGGAGGACGCCGCCGCCTTCGCCGCCGAGCGCGGGGTGTCCAACATCCGGTACGCCACCGCCGACGTCCACGCGCTGGACTTCCCCGACGACTCCTTCGACGTCGTCCACGCCCACCAGGTGCTCCAGCACGTGGCCGATCCGGTGCGGGCGCTGCGGGAGATGCGCCGGGTGTGCCGTCCCGGCGGGATCGTCGCCGTCCGCGAGTCGGACTACGACGGCTTCGCCTGGTATCCGCGGCTGCCCGAGCTGGACGAGTGGCTGGCGTTGTACCAGCGGTGCGCCCGGGCCAACGGCGGCGAGCCGGACGCGGGGCGCCGCCTGCTGTCCTGGGCCCGCGCGGCCGGCTTCACCGAGGTCACCGCGGGCGCGAGCACCTGGTGCCACGCCGACGAGGCGGAGCGCTCCCACTGGGGCGGGATGTGGGCCGACCGCATCCTGAAGTCGGCCATGGCCGAACAGGCGCTGCGCGACGGCCTCGCCACCGGGGAGGACCTGCGCCGCATCTCGGCCGGCTGGCTGCGCTGGGCGCGCGCGGAGGACGGCTGGCTGTCCATCCTCCACGGGGAGATCCTGGCGGTGGCCTAGACCTCCTGGGCGGGGGCCGCCTCGGCCTCCGCCTTCGCCCGGGTACGGCCCTTCATCACCACGAAGACCAGCACCCCGGCGAAGAGGAAGAGCACCCCCTGGTAGACCGCGGCGTACCCGGCACCGGCCACCAGCCACATGGAGAAGGCGAAGGCACCGAGGGCGAGCACCACGTCGCGGGCGAAGCGGCCGGGGCTGACCCGGGAGCGTTCCCCGGCGGCGAGCCAGTACAGCTGGGCGGCGGCGGCCAGCAGGTAGGGCACGGTGGCGGAGAACGTGGTGATCAGCACCAGCACGTTGAAGACACCCGTGGTGCCCGAGGTGTAGTTGATCACCGTCAGCGCGGTGGCGAGGACGACGCCGACCAGCACGCCGAAGGTGGGCACCCCGCGCTTGCGGCGGGCGAAACGGGCCGGGAAGAGCCCGTCGCGGGCGGCGGCGTAGGGCGCCTGGGCGCTCATCAGCGTCCAGCCGTTGAGCGCGCCGACGATGGAGACGACCGCGGCGGCGGCGATCAGGGTGCCGCCCCAGTGGCCGCCCACCATGTGGTCGACGGCGGCGGAGAAGGGCGCCGTGGAGGTCACCAGCTCGCCGTGGGGCACGGTGCCGAAGACCGAGACGGTGCCCAGCAGGTAGACCACGGCCGCGCCGATGGTGCCCAGCACGGTGGCCCGCCCCACGTTGCGCGCCGGGTCGCGGACCTCGCCGGCGCTCACCGCCGCCGACTCCACGCCCACGTACGAGTAGAGCAGCAGTGCCGCCGCGGCGGACAGGCCGCCCAGCGGGTTGCCGCCGTGCGGGTCGAAGGCACCGAGGTTCTTCGGGTCGAAGAAGAACAGCCCGGCGAAGGCGACGAAGAGCAGCGGCAGGAACTTCAGCACCGTGGAGACGATCTGCACCGCCCCCACCCAGCGGGTGCCCGCCAGGTTGGCCAGCGCCGGCAGCCACAGCGCCAGCAGCGCGATGGCCAGATCGGTGCCGGGCGGGTAGTGGCCGGGGAAGACGACCCGGACGTAACCGACCGCGGCCACCGCCAGCGCCGCGTTGCTCACCCACGTCATCACCCAGTACGACCAGGCCGAAAGGAACCCGGCGAAGTCGCCGAACGCCTCGCGGGCGTAGACGTACGGGCCGCCGGTACGCGGATCGCGGCGGGCCAGCCGGCCGAAGACCAGCGCGAGGGCGATCGCCCCCACCGTGAGCACCACGAAGGCCAGCAGGCTCAGCGAGCCGAAGGGGGCGACGGAGGCCGGCAGCAGGAAGATGCCGCCGCCGATGATGTTGCCCATCACCAGCGCGGTGGCGGTGACGAGGCCGAAACGGCGGACGGGGTGCGCGTCCTCGGGGCCGGTTTCGGCGGCCGGACGGGACGCGGCCTGCGGTGCCGGGCCGGTCGCGATGGCCGCGGACCGGGCCCCGGTGCCGGGGTCGTGCATGTGCGGTGGCCTTTCGGGCAGCAGGCCGCCGGGTGCCGTGACCGGCCCGGTCGGGGCGGTACGGGGACCCGGCGTGGGAGGGGGGTGTGCTCCGCGGAGGGAGGACTCCATGGTGCCCGGCCGGACGGGGCGCGCCAAATCACCGCGAATCGTGCAGCGGGCCATGCGGCTGGCCGCAAAAGTTTGCGCGCGGGGCACCGCCGTCCGTGGTTCCTGCATCCCCCACCGGGAGGTTTTCCCCCGGGCCGGGCGGTAACCCGTGCCGGGATCTTCCGGGCACCGGCGCCCGGTCAGGCACCCGCGTAACCAGGAGGTCGGGCCATGACCGAGTACGGCTACTTTCTGTCGTGCGAGGAGTTCTCGCCGAAGGAGCTGGTCGAGCAGGCACGCATGGCGGAGCAGGCCGGGTTCAAGGCGCTGTGGATCTCCGACCACTACCACCCGTGGAACCGCGAGCAGGGCCAGGCCGCCTTCGTGTGGTCGGTGATCGGCGCCCTGTCGGAGGCCACCTCGCTGCCGGTGCAGACCGCGGTGACCTGTCCCACCATCCGGATGCATCCGGCGGTGACCGCGCAGGCCGCGGCGACCAGCGCGGTGATGCTCGGCGGCCGGTTCCGGCTCGGGGTGGGCAGCGGAGAGGCGCTCAACGAACACATCCTGGGCGACGCCTGGCCCCCGGCGCCGGTGCGGCTGGAGATGCTGGAGGAGGCCATCGCGGTGATGCGGGAGCTGTTCACCGGGCGCGAGGTGACCCATCACGGCAAGCACTACACGGTGGAGAACGCCCAGCTGTACACGGTGCCCGAGCATCCGGTGCCGATCGACGTCTCCGGCTTCGGCCCGACCGCCACCGAGATGGCCGGCCGGATCGGCGACGGTTACATCAGCATCTTCCCGGACGAGGAGGCGGTGACCCGGTTCCGCAAGAGCGGCGGCGGCAACAAGCCGGTGGCCGGCGGCACCAAGGTGTGCTGGGGGCCGGACAAGCGGGAGGCGGTCCGCACCGCGCACCGGCTGTGGGCCAACGAGCAGCTCCCCGGCGAGCTGGCCCAGGTGCTGCCCACCCCCCGCCACTTCGAGCAGGCGTCCACCCTGGTGACCGAGGAGCGGGTGGCGGAGAACGTCACCTGCGGCGACGACGTGGACGAGCACGTGGCCACGTTGCGGGCGTTCGCCGACGCCGGGTTCGACACCGTCTACGTCAACCAGATCGGCCACGACCACCGCGGCTTCTTCGACTTCTACCGCACCAAGGTGCTGCCGCGGCTGGCCGAGTAGGCCCGGGTACGCGTCAGGGGCACGTGGCCGTGGGCCACGTGCCCCTGACGTAGGTCCGACGGATCAGGCGGTACGGCGGCGGCGTACCGCGACCGCGACGCCCACGCCGGCGCCGGCCACCACGGCCGCGGCGGCACCGATGCCCACCGGCAGCGCCGGGAAGCCGGCGCCGGTCTCGGCGAGCTGGGCGGTGGCGGCGCCGTCGGCGACCGGGGCGTTGCCGGAGGTGTCACCCGAGGCACCCGGGTGGCCGTGCACCGGCGGGATCGGCCGCACCGAGGTCACCGAGCCGTCGGCGGCCAGCAGCACCTGCTTGTTGTTGGGGTGCCTGAAGTCGAACAGGGCGGCCAGCGAGGTGGCCCGGGTGTCGAAGGAGGCGTCACCGATGCGCCCGGTGTGCCAGTTGTCCTCGATGAACCGGGTGATGGACGCCTGCTCGGTACGGGTGTGGTCGACCTTGTTGACCTTGGCGAACGGCGAGATGACCAGCAGCGGCTGACGGGTGCCAGGGCCGCAGCGGTCGGCGTAGCCGCCGGCCGGGGCGGGACCGGCCTTGCAGCCGGGCGCGTCGGTGGCCTGGCCGTCGGAGCCGGTGGTGGCGTCCTTGGAGCCGTTGAGCGGCTTGGCGTAGACGTGGTCGTACCAGCCGTCGGAGTCGTCGTAGGCGACCACGACCGCGGTGTCCTTCCACTGCGGCGACTTCTGGAGCTGGTTGATCTCCTTGACCAGGAAGTGCTGCTCGTCGACGGGGTCGGAGTAGCCGGCGTGGCCGTCCTGGTACTCGCCCGCCTTCAGGAAGCTCACCGCGGGGAGCTTGCCCGCCTTGACCACGGCGTCGAAGTCGGACAGGTCGTAGTTGTGGTTGGCGCGTCCGCCGTGGCCGATCTCGCCCACCGAGGCGGGGGCCAGGTGGTGCGGGTTGGCGGTGGAGCGGTAGTAGGCGAACGGGTTGTGGTGGGGGCTGTAGTCCTCCACCGCGGCGCCGCCGACGTTGGTGTGGGTGGTGCCGCCGCACTTGGCGTAGGAACCCTGCTTGCCGTTCCAGGCGGTGCTGGGCCGGAAGCCGCCCTGGAACCAACCCCAGCTCACGCCTCGGGAGTTGAGCCGGTCACCGATGTTGGCGCCGGTCATCACGGCGAGCGCGTTGGCGCTGGCGTGGTCCTTGTCGGAGCAGTCGTCGAAGGCCGGGTCGGGGTCGTTGATCACGGTGCCCACGCCCTTGGCGTTCGGGGAGGCGACCGTGTACTTGTCCGGCTTGGCGGTCTGCTTGGGGTGTTCGGTGCCGGAGGCCGGGTCGACGGAGATGACACCGTGCGTCTGGCCGGAGACCAGCTCCAGCGCGCCCGGCGTCGAGGGGCCGTAGGCGGAGCCGAAGGACTGGTCGTTGAGGGTGTAGTGCTGGGCGTAGTTCCACAGCGCGGTGACGGTGTTGCCGTCGTAGTAGTCCATCACCAGGCCGGGCTCGCCGAACAGGTTGCCCGAGCACTTGCTGGTCTCGGTGTTCTGCACGAACTGGTCGGCCTTGCCGCCGTGGTACGCGTACTGCTCGGCGCTGTACTCGTGGTTCTGGTCGCAGGTCATCGCCTGCGCCGGGGTGAGGCGCTTGGGGGCGTACTGGTTGGGGTTGTGCTTGAGCAGCCCGGCGTTGGCCAGGTTGGCGGTGTCCTTCGGGGTGCCCGGGGCGGCCTTGAAGCGGGTGCCGTCGGTGTTGGCCGCCTTGGGGTAGGTGGCGAAGTAGTGGTCGAAGGAGATGTTCTCGTCGAAGATGACCACCAGGTGCTTCACCGGGGTGGCGGTGCGGCCGTGCGGTGTGCCGTGGTTGGCGGCGGCCACCGCCGGTACGGCGCTGCCGCCCGCCGCCAGTACGGCGGCACCGGCCAGCGCCGCCCACCGAACCGCCTGGCGCCGCACGCCCGGCGCCTTGCCTCTGCCGACCATGGCAGGACCTCCATTGCTCTGGTGAAGCCTCGTCACGAGCGGTGATGTTGCAGTGTCCGTACGGCCGTTCGGAAGCCCACGATGGCACGGGGGTGAACACCGGGTCAGGAGAGGGTACAGAACCCTTGACCACCTCTTGACCTTGTGTGGTCTCCGGTGCCGTGCCACGGGGTGTCGGATCACGCCAGCAGGGCGCGTCCCAGCCAGTCGTCCCCGTCCCGCACGCCGGGCAGCGCGTAGAAGTAGCCGCCGCCGAACGGCGAGACGTAGTCCACCAGCGGCTCCCCCGCCAGGCGCTTTTGCACCGCGGTGAACTGGCGGTCCAGGTCCTGCTGGTAGCAGCAGAAGACCAGGCCCATGTCGAGGTCGCCGGCCTTGTCCATGCCGCGGTCGTAGTTGTAGGCGCGGCGCAGGATGCGCTGGTCGGCGGTGGCCGGGGTGCGCGGGTTGGCCAGGCGTATGTGGCTGTCGAGCGGGATGACGTCGCCCTTGGGGTCGTCGGCGTAGCGGGGGGCGTCGGTCTCCCGGGTGCCGTCGAGCGGGGCGCCGGTGTCGCGGCGGCGGCCGAAGATGCGTTCCTGCTCGTTGATGCTGACGCGGTCCCAGAACTCCACCAGCATCCGGATGAGCCGGACCACCTGGTAGCTGCCGCCGGTGGCCCAGGACGGTTCGCCCTGGTGCGGGCCGACCCACACCAGCCGGTCCATCTCGCGGGGGTCGGCGGGGTCGGGGTTGGCGGTGCCGTCCATGAAGCCGAGGTGGTTGCGCGGGGTGCCGGAGGGGCGGGGCGGGGCGACGTATCCGTCGACGCGCCAGCGCACCTGGGCCGCGCCCCGGGTGTGCCGGGCGATGTCGCGCAGGGCGTGCAGCACGGTGTCCGGGTTGTCGGCGCACAGGTGCAGGCTGAGGTCGCCGTGGCACCACGCGGCGTCGAGGTCGTCGTCGGGGAAGGTGTCCATCGGGCGCAGCCGGCGCGGCCGGCGGGCGGCCAGCCCGAAGCGGTCGTCGAAGAGCGAGGCGCCGGCGCCCACGGTGACGGTGAGCCGGTCGGCGGGGAGCACCGGGCCCAGGGTGCCGGAGTCGGCGGGCGGCGCGGTGATCCCCAGGGAGGGCGGGGTACCGCCGGCGGTCAGGGAGCGGGCCCGGTCGGTGAGGGTGCGCAGCAGGTCGCGCAGGGCGGCGCGGTCGTCGGCGGTGACGTCGAGGGCGGCGAACACCGAGTGGCGTTGTGCCGGGGTGGTGATGCCGGCCTGGTGGACGCCGTGGAAGGGGACGCCGGACGGGGCCGGGGCCGCGGCGGCGCCGGGCTCCCCGCGGACCAGGCCGGCGGCGGTCGCCGTGCCCAGCCCCGCGGCGGCGGCTCCGCGCAGGAACCAGCGGCGGCCGTGGGCGGTCATGAGGTCCTCCGTACGTCGAAGAGGGCGGCGATGTCGGCGAGGCGTTCCACGGCCTGGCCGAGGTCGGCGTGGAGGCGTTCGCGCTGCGCGGTGGTGAGGTCGTCCACCGGGGTGGGCCGGCCGCCGGTCAGGTGGCTGTCGAGGGTGTGCTGGAGCCGGTCGAGGAGGGCGTCGAGCCGGGGCAGCGCCGGGTAGCGGGTGGTCAGCAGCGGGCGCAGGTAGCCCAGGACGGTGCGGGTGCCGTCGAGGTTGGCGCGGGCGGTGGCCAGGTTGCTGCCGCTGCCGTAGTCGGTGCGGCCGGTGATCTCGAAGCGCTCGGTGTTCTCCAGGATCTCGTGGGCGCGCAGGCCGAGTTGGGCCGGGTCCAGCCGGGCCTGGGACCAGCCGTCGCGCAGTGTGTCCACGTCGGTGGCGAGCCGGTCGGCCACCGGGCGCAGCCGGTCGGCCGACTCGCCGTGCCACAGCCCCTGTTCGAGGCGGTGGAAGCCGGTGAAGCCGGGGTCGTCGGCGCCCTTGGGCAGGCCCGCGGTGGTGCCGTTGATCGCCTTGTCGGCGTCGCCGAAGGTGCCGTAGGCGGCGCCGAGGCGTTCGTAGACCAGGTGGGCCGGGAGCCAGGCGGTGCGGGCGGCGTCGAGGTCGCCGCGGTCGACGTCCGATCGCAGCGTGGCCACCGCGTCGGCCAGGTCGCCGAGGCGGGCGCCGATCCACTTCTGGTAGGCGATGGCCGGCGGGATCAGGTCGTGCTGGGTGACCGGGACGGCGGCGGGGCCGGAGACGGCGTGGCCGGGGACGCGGACGGTTGGGCCGATGACCGCGTCGCCGTCGTCGGGCAGGCACTTGAAGGCGAAGGCGCCGCTGCCCAGGGTGACCTGCAACGGCCGGGTGGTGCCCGGTGCGAGCCCTTCCACCTCGCCGAGCACGGCTCCGGTGGCCGGGTCGTACAGGTCGACCTCGGCGGGCCCGGCGGAGTCGTTGCGTACGTCGAAGACCTGCTGCCCGGGGTGCGGGCGGCTCCATCCGGTGCCGCAACTGCCCGCGGTGACGCGGATCGCGGTGTGCGGCAGTCCGTCGGCGGCCGGGGCGGCGGTGGTGGTCCGGGCGGGTACGGGGGCGTGGCCGGCCGTGGCGCACACGATGAGGACGGCCCCGCCGGCCGCCACGATCCCCCCGGCGACCAGCGGACCTGTGCGGCTGCGCGGGGCGGGCAGGCGGATCACTCGGCGGCTCCTGGCGGTGTGCGGGCGAAGCGTCGGCCGGTGCCCGGGTGCGCCGGGTGGCCGTCGGCGCTCAGCTTAGGCAGCCGTGGGCGGGCCGTACGCCCCCGTGCACCGGATGGAACCCTAAGTTCCGCAAGGGTTCACCGTTCGTGCACGTCGGGCGGGGCGGGTCACGGGCCGGTGAGCACCCGGGAGCCGCCCACCGGCAGGTCCCACAGGTCGGTACGGGGCCGTCCGGTGGCCTGCCAGGCGGCGCGGACCCGGGCCAGCGGTTCCAGCGGGGGCTCGCCGGCGAGCAGGAAGGTGGCCCAGTGCATCGGGGCCATCGCCCGGGCGCCCACGTCCAGGCAGGCCCGTACCGCCTCCTCGGGGTCGGTGTGCACGGTGCGCAGCAGGTTGCGCGGGGCGTAGGCGCCGATCGGCAGCAGCGCGACGTCGATCCCCGGGTGGCGGCGGCCGATCTCGGTGAACCAGTGGCCGTAGCCGGTGTCCCCGGCGAAGTAGACCCGGTGGCCGTCGGGTCCGGTGAGCACCCAGCCGCCCCACAGGGTGCGGCAGGTGTCGGTCAGGGTGCGCTTGCTCCAGTGGTGGGCGGGGACGAAGTCGAAGGAGACGCCGCCGAGTTGGGCCGACTCCCACCAGTCGAGTTCGGTGACGCAGGTGAAGCCCCGGCGGCGGCACCAGCGGGCCAGCCCGGCCGGGACGAACAGGGCGGTGCGCGGCGGCAGTCTGCGCAGCGTGGGCAGGTCGAGGTGGTCGTAGTGGTTGTGGCTGATGACCACGGCGTCCACGGCGGGCAGGTCGCGCCAGGGCACGCCGGGCGGGGTGAGCCGGGGCGGGGTGGCGAGGATGCGGCGCGACCAGACCGGGTCGGTGAGCACGGTGAGGCCGCCGAGGCGGATCACCCAGCTGGCGTGGCCCACCCAGGTGATGGCGACGGTGCCGGTGCCGACCGCGGGCAGCGGGGCGGGGTCGTACGGCAGGGCGGCGACCTGGGCGGGGTCGGCGCGCGGCCGGAAGACCGGCCGGCCGGCCTGGGCCAGCTCCAGGAAACCGGGGAGCGGGCCGGTGAGGCGGCCGGCGAAGGATCTCGGCCACTGGCGCCGCTCCCCCAGGGGCCGGGGCCGGTTCCGTGCCGTGGTGTATCCGCCCTGCTCGGTCCGGGGGTCGGCCTGATCGGTCATCACGGCTCCAATCGTCCGGGGCGGATGTGGGGGCGCCCCGACGACCGTAAATCACCCTGTCGTCAGTTCGGCGAAGGCTGCGCGGAGCCGGGTCAACGCCTCGGCGACATGCGGGAGCCGCGGCGGGTCGGCGGCGGCCAGCGCGGCGGCGCGTTCGCCGTCCGTACCGCCGTACAGCGCGGGGACGTCCAGCCGGACCCGCAGTCCGGCCGGGTCGTCGCCGAAGTGGTGGCCGCCGTGCGCACCGGGCAGCCGGGTCTCCAGGGCGGCGGCGCCGGTGACGCCGCGCGGCGCGAGGGCCGGGCGCAGCGCGCCGAGGTCGGGGTAGAGGTGGAAGCCGGCCCCGGGCGGCGGGCAGAGCGCCCCGGCTTCGGTGACCACGCGGTGCGCGGCGCGGGCCACCGTGGCGTGCAGCCGGGCCGCGGCGGCGGTGTGCTCCCGTACCGTGGCCGGTTCCGCCAGGGCGTAGCGGGCGGCTTCGGCGACCGGGGCGGCCGGGTGGGCGCGCTGCGCGGCGAGCGCCGCGCGGACCGGCTCGGCCAGGGCGGCGGCCGGCCCTTCGAGCGGGAAACGCAGCACGGCGGCGGGCCAGCCGGGCGGCAGCAGCGCGCCCGCGAGGTCGGTGAGGACCAGGGTGCGGCCGTGCAGCGCCTCGGCGGGGCTGAGCAGCACGGTGTGCGGGTCGTGCGGCAGGTCGCGGTAGGTCTCGTCGGAGACCGCGAGCAGTCCGGCGTCGGTGACCGCCTCGCACACCTCGCGCACCAGTTCGGGCGGGACGACGGTGCCGGTGGGGTCGTCGGCGACGGTGAGCATCACCAGCCGGGGCCGGCCGCCCTCGGCGCGGGCCCGGCGCACCGTCTCCAGCAGCGCCACCGGGTCGGGGACGCCGCCGCATTCGGCCGGGGCGGACACCGGGTGGACCCGGCGGCCCAGCAGCGCGGCCGGCCCGGGGTACCAGGCGGGGTGCGGGCGGGCCACCACCAGGTCGCCGCCGGCCACCGCGAGCAGCGCCAGCAGCAGCGGGCCGGGCCCGGGGGCGAGCAGCACCCGTTCCGGGGTGGTGGGCAGTCCGCGCCGCTCCCAGTAGCCGGCCGCCGCCTCACGTACCAGGCGGGCGCCGCCGACCGGCACCGCCCGGGCCCGCCCCGCGGCGCCGGCCAGCCGTTCGGCGAGCCACGGCGGGACCGGCAGCCCGGGATCGGTGGGGGCGGCCGGGGTGCCAGGGGTCCACCGCATCGGCCACCTCCGGTGGTGCCGGGCCCGGCACGGGCGCGGGGCCTCTCACTCGGCCAGGATCTCGGCGCGCAGCCGGGCGCAGGTTCGGTTGATCAGCCGGGAGACGTGCATTTGCGAGATGCCCATGATGCGGGCTATCTGGCTTTGCGTCATGTCGTCGAAGAACCGCAGGTACAAGATGGTGCGTTCGCGTTCGGGTAGTTGCCGCAGCCGGGGTTTGACCGATTCCCGGTCGACCACGGCGTCCATGCCGGGGTCGGGCAGGCCGAGGGTGTCGACCAGCGTGTAGCCGTCGGAGCCGGGCAGTTCGGCGTCGAGCGACATGGTGGAGAAGCTGTCGATCGCCTCCAGGCCGAGGAGCACCTCCTCCTCGCTGAGCCCGGCGTGTTCGGCGATCTCGGCGACGGTGGGGCCGCGTCCGTCGATGGACTGGGTCAGGTCGTTGCGGGCGGTACGGACCCGGTTGCGCAGTTCCTGCACCCGGCGGGGTACGTGCAGCCCCCACAGGTGGTCGCGGAAGTGGCGTTTGACCTCACCGACCACGGTGGGCACCGCGAAGCTGGCGAACGCGGTGCCGCGTTCCGGGTCGTACCGGTCGACGGCCTTGACCAGGCCGAGCGCGGCCACCTGCTTGAGGTCCTCGACGGCCTCGCCGCGGTTGCGGAACCGGGTGGCGAGGCGTTCGGCCATGGGTATCCACGCCGCCACCACCTCCTTGCGCAGCCGGTCCCGTTCCGGGCCGTCCGGCAGGGTGGCTATCCGGCGGAAGGCGTCGGTGGTGTCGGGGGCGTCGTCGTGCGGGTGGGAGGTGCGCCGGGCGCGGTGCGGCCGGGCGGGGTGACGGGCGGCGGTGGCGGTGGCTGTGGCGGCTGCCGGGCGCTTGCGGGTCCTGGCGGGGCCGGCCGGGTGGGAATCGGGGGTACGACGCATGGTGACCTCGGCTCCTGGCTGGGTGGAGTCTCGATGCCGCGCGGGTTGGGTTGTGTTGTGACCGCTGGGCCACCGTTCGGCGGGGGGACCGGCCCTCCTGGAGCCGTTCTCCCGCGCCTGCCCTGCGTCCGGATCCGGGCGCCCGGACCGGTGTGCCCTCGCGCGGCCGGAGCAGGCGTGACCTGCCCCGACGGGCGTGCCTCCGGTCCGAAGCACGGAGGTTCGCGTGCCCGGGCCCAAGGCCCCCAAACATTCCGCTTTACGGATGCGTTGGTCCTGTGCCCGGCCCGGCCGGGCACCGGTCTGCGTGGTGCGCCGGGCGGTACTCCTTCGCTCGGGTGGCCGGTGCGGCCCGGCGTGCGTTGCCTTCTCTCCGACAGTAAGCCCAACAGGTTTCCGCCGCCGGTCGGCGGATACCCGCGAGCGTGGATCCGGGCCCCGTCCACCGTGCGAAGGAGCCGCTGATGAGTACCAAGGTGTCCGACTACGTCCTCGCCCGGCTGCGGGAGTGGGGCATCACCCATGTGTTCGCCTATCCGGGTGATGGCATCAACGGGCTGCTGGCCGCGTGGGCCCGGGCCGGTGACGATCCGCGGTTCATCCAGGCGCGGCACGAGGAGATGGCGGCGTTCGAGGCGGTGGGGTACGCCAAGTTCACCGGCAAGGTCGCGGTCTGCGCGGCGACCTCGGGGCCGGGGGCGATCCACCTGCTCAACGGGTTGTACGACGCCAAGCTCGACCACGTCCCGGTGGTGGCGATCGTCGGGCAGACCAACCGCAGCGCGATGGGCGGCTCGTACCAGCAGGAGGTCGACCTGCACACGCTCTACAAGGACGTGGCCGCCGAGTTCGTGGAGACCGTCAACGTCCCCGAGCAGCTGCCCAACGTGCTGGACCGGGCGATCCGCACCGCGTACTCCCGGCGCTGCCCGACCGCGGTGATCATCCCGGCGGACGTGCAGGAGCTGGAGTACTCCCCGCCCACCCACGCCTTCAAGATGGTGCCGTCCAGCATGGGCCTGTCCGGCTGGTCGCCGCTGCCGGACGCGGACGCGGTGGACCGGGCCGCCGAGGTGCTCAACGCCGGCGAGAAGGTGGCGATCCTGGTGGGCCAGGGCGCCGCCGGGGCCCGCGCGGAGGTGGAGCAGGCGGCCGACATCCTGGGCGCCGGGGTGGCCAAGGCGCTGCTCGGCAAGGACGTGCTCAGCGACGAACTCCCGTACGTCACCGGCCCGGTGGGGCTGCTGGGCTCCCGTCCCTCCTACGAGCTGATGCGGGACTGCGACACGCTGCTGACCATCGGGTCGAGCTTCCCGTACGCGCAGTTCATGCCGGACTACGGCAGCGCGCGCGGGGTGCAGATCGACCTCGATCCGCACATGGTGGGGATGCGCTACCCGTACGAGGTCAACCTGGTCGGCGACGCGCGAGCCACGCTGCTGCGGCTGCTGCCCAAGCTGGAGCGGAAGACGGACCGCGGCTGGCAGGAGGGCGTGATCGCGGGCGTGGAGAAGTGGCACGGGGTGATGGCGCGGCGGGCCGAGCAGTCGGCCGACCCGATCAACCCCGAACTGGTCGCCCACGCCCTCGATCCGCTGCTGCCCGAGGACGCCGTGCTCACCTGCGACTCCGGTTCGGTGGCCAACTGGTACGCGCGCCATGTGCGGATGCGCGGCCGGATGCGCGGTTCGCTGTCGGGGACGCTGGCGACCATGGGCAGCGGGGTGCCGTACGCGATCGGGGCGAAGTTCGCCCATCCGGACCGGCCGGCGATCGCGCTGGTCGGGGACGGCGCGATGCAGATGAACGGGATGGCGGAGCTGATCACCGTCGCCAAGTACCGCGGCGAGTGGAGCGATCCGCGGCTGATCGTGGCGGTGTGGAACAACCAGGACCTCAACCAGGTGACCTGGGAGATGCGGTCGATGAGCGGTTCGCCGCAGTTCCTGCCGTCGCAGTCGATCCCGGACGTGCACTACGCGGCCTTCGCCGAGTCGCTGGGGCTGACCGGGATCCGGGTGGAGAAGCCCGAGGGCGTGGTCTCCGCCTGGCAGCACGCGCTCGACGCCGACGGGCCGGTGGTGCTGGAGTTCCTCACCGATCCGGCGGTGCCGCCGATCCCGCCGCACGCCACCTGGGACCAGATGGAGGCCACCGCCGCCGCCATCCTCAAGGGCGACGCCGACCGGGGCGACATGGTCAAGCAGGGGCTGAAGGCGAAGGTCCAGGAGTTCCTGCCGGGCCGCAAAAAGGCGGGTGAGCAGGGTTGAGGGCGGCGGTGAGTAGCCGGGCCGCGTCCGCCGCGCGGCTGCCGGGGCTGGCGGCCCGGCTGGTCCGCTCCCCCGGCGCCACGCGGACGAAGGCACGGGCCGCGCGGTTCGCGCTGCGGGCCGCCGAGGACGTGCGCCACGGGCGGCTGGAGCGGTCGTTGGCGCTGCTGACCGCGGCCGGGTCGGCGATCACGGCGGCGGAGATCTACCTGGAGCACGACCGGGCCGGGTTCGGCAACCGCGTGATGTGGTGGCCGGTGCTGCTCGGTCCGGTGGGGGTGGCGGCCGGGGTGGCGGCGTTCCGCAGCGAGCGGGCGGCGCACACCGCGTTGCCGCTGGCGTCGGCGGCGATCGCGGCCAATGGTCTGCAGGGCACCTATCTGCATGTGCGGGGCATCGCGCAGAAGCCCGGCGGCTGGCGGATGGCCCGCTACAACGTGGAGATGGGGCCGCCGCTGTTCGCGCCGCTGCTGATGTCCATGGTCGGCGGGATGGGGCTGCTCGCCTCGGTGCTGCGGCGGGAGCGCTGAGATGGCCGACGACATCCCGCGGCGCCGACGGCGCCCCGCGCGCGGCGGCTCGGTGGTGGACCAGGCCGACCACTGGGACCGGGTGACCGCCGGGGTGGTGCTGGCCCGGCTCGGCCCCCAGCCGGACGCCCGGTTCTTCACCCCGCCCGAGGTGGCGGTGGCCCGCCCGCTCGCCGGCCACCTGCTGGACCTGCCCGACGACTGCCCGGTGCCGGTGCTGGAACTGGTCGACCAGCGGCTCGCCGAGGGCCAGATCGACGGCTGGCGGTACCGGGACATGCCCGAGGACGGCGACGCCTGGCGGCGTTCGCTGGCCGGGCTCGACGAGGACGCGCGCCTGCGCCACGAGGGCACCGGCTTCGCCGCGATCGGCTACGGCGACCAGCACCGGCTGCTGACCCACGTCAAGGAGCTGGGCTCCCACGAGTGGTACGGCATGCCGGCGAGCCATGTGTGGTCGCTGTGGACGCGTTACCTGTGCGCGGCCTACTACGCGCATCCGCACGCCTGGGACGAGATCGGCTTCGGCGGCCCCGCCTATCCGCGCGGCTATCTGCGGCTGGGCCTGGGGGCACGCGAGCCGTGGGAGGAGCCGCGGTGAAGCAGGGACGGACCCGCGGGACCGGGTGGCTGCGCCCGGCCGTCGACACGCTGCGCGAGACCGCCCGGTCGCAGGCGGACGTCCGGGAGCGCAACGCCTCGGCGTGGCTGCTGCCCGACGACGACCGGCGGTTCGACCGGCGGCTGCTGGAGTCGATGCGGCGGTTCGACCCGGACGACGAGGTCGACATCGTGGTGATCGGCTGCGGGGCGGGCGGCGCCACCGTCACCCAGCGGCTGGCGCACGCCGGGTGGCGGGTGGTCTGTCTGGAGGCCGGGCCGTTCTGGGACATCGAGCACGACTGGGTCAGCGACGAGGCCGGCTCGCACCATCTGTACTGGAACGAGCCTCGGGTGATCAGCGGCGCCAACCCGGTACCGCTGGGGGCCAACAACTCCGGCCGCGGCGTGGGCGGTTCGATGGTGCACTTCGCCGGGTTCGCGCCGCGTTTCCACCCCTCCGACTTCCGCACCCGCAGCCAGGACGGGGTGGGCGCCGACTGGCCCATCGCCTACGAGGACCTGGCGCCGTACTACGTGCGGCTGGAGCGCGAGCTGCCGGTGGCCGGGCAGTACTGGCCGTGGGGCGACCCGCACCCGTACCCGTACGCGCCGCACCCGGTGAGCGGCAACGGGGAGATCATGCTGCGCGGTTGCGCGGAGCTGGGCATCGAGGCCCGGGTGGGTCCGGTGGCCATCACCAACGGGCGGTTCGGCAACCGGCCGCACTGCATCTACCGCGGCTTCTGCCTCCAGGGCTGCAAGGTCAACGCCAAGGCGTCGCCGCTGATCACCCACGTCCCCGACGCGCTGGCGCACGGCGCCGAGATCCGGGCGCACTCCATGGTGACCGCGATCGAGACCGACGCGCAGGGCCGCTACGCCACCGGGGTGCGCTACATCGACCACGGCCGGGAGTACGTCCAGCGGGCCCGGATGGTCGCGGTGGCCGGATACTCCATCGAGACCCCGCGGCTGCTGCTGAACTCGGCCAACTCCCGCTTCCCCGACGGTCTTTGCAACGACCACGACCAGGTGGGCCGGTACGTGATGGTGCAGGGGGCGCCGCAGACCGCCGGGCGGTTCGAGGAGACGGTGCGCATGTACAAGGCGCCGCCGCCGGAGACCTCCACCGAGGCGTTCTACGAGACCGATCCGGCCAAGCCGTACCGGCGCGGCTTCTCCGTGCAGACCATCTCGCCGCTGCCGATCACCTGGGCCGAGCACGTCGCCGCGCAGGGCCACTGGGGCGACGACCTGCGCCGCTACATGGCCGACTACACGCACTGGGCCACCCTCGGCGCGCTCTGCGAGTTCCTGCCGCAGGCGGACAACCGGGTCACGCTCGCCGACCAGACCGACCGCCACGGGCTGCCGGTCGCCGAGTTCTCGCACAGCCACTGCGACAACGACGACCAGTTGATGGCCGCCGCCACCCGGGTGATGGAGGACATCCTGCGGGCCGCCGGGGCGTCGGAGGTGATGACCATCGAGCGCTACGCCCATCTGGTCGGCGGCTGCCGGATGTCGGCCCGCCCCGAGGACGGGGTGGTCGACCCCTGGCTGCGCACCCACGCCGTGCCCAACCTGTACATCACCGACGGCAGCGTGCTGCCGACCCAGGGCAGCGCCAACCCGGCGCTGACCATCATGGCGCTCGCCGACCGCGCCGCGCAGCGGCTGATCGAAGGCGCCCGGCGCGGCGTGCGGGCGTAGGGAGGACCCAGGATGCGAGGCACGGACGGAGGCGGCGGGGCCGGGCGGGTGCGGCGGGTCGACGGGCGGCTGTGGCCGGAGCCGGACGGCGGGCCGGTGGTCGAGCGGCTGGAGGCGTCGGCGTACGCGGTGCCCACCGACTCCCCCGCCGGGGACACCACCAGCGTGGTGCTGGTGCGGGCGTACAGCGGCGAGGTGAGCGGGCTGGGCTGGACGTACGCGCCGGGCACCACGAGCGCGGTGGTGCACGAGCTGCTGGCCGGCGAGGTGATCGGGCGCGGGGCGCTGGAGGTGCCGGCGGCGCACGAGGCGATGTGCCGCGCGGTGCGCGACGCCGGGCGCCCGGGGCTGGTCGCGTGCGCCCTGTCGGCGGTGGACCTGGCGTTGTGGGACCTGAAGGCACGGCTGCTGGGGCTGCCGCTGGCCACGCTGCTGGGGTCGGCGGTGGCCGAGGTCCCGGTGTACGGCAGCGGGGGGTTCACCACGTATCCGGACGTGCGGCTGGCGACCCAGCTGGAGGGGTGGGTGCGCGGCCACGGCATCGGGCGGGTGAAGATCCAGATCGGTCAGGACCGGGGCGGCGATCCGGCACGGGACCTGGCCCGGGCCCGGCACGCCCGGGAGATGATCGGCTCCGGCGCCGAGTTGTTCGTGGACGCGGGCGGCGCCTACGCGCGCAAGCAGGCGGTACGGGTCGGCCGGGTGCTCGCCGACTACGGGGTGAGCTGGTTCGAGGAGCCGGTACCCGCCGACGACCTGGCCGGGCTGCGGGTGGTGCGCGACGCCCTCGACTGCGACGTGGCGGCCGGTGAGTACGGCTACGACCTGCCGTACTTCGCCCGGCTGACGCAGGCCGGCGCGGTCGACTGCCTCCAGGTGGACGTGACCCGGTGCGGTGGCGTGACCGAGTGGCTGCGCGCGGCGGCGCTGGCCCGGGCGCACTGCCTGGACGTCTCCGGCCACCGCGCCCCGCACGCCCACGCCCACGTGGCCGCCGCCGTGCCCAACGCCCGGCATCTGGAGTGGTTCCACGACCACGTGCGCGTCGAGTCGCTCTTCTTCGACGGGGTGCTCGACCCCACCGGCGGGACGGTCACCCCGGGCGCCTCCGGTGAACCGGGGCTGGGGCTGACGCTGAAGGAGGCGGACGTGGCGCGGTACCGGGTGGTGTGAGACGCGGCGAGCCCCGGCCGGCGCGCCCTCGGAGGCGCCGGCCGGGGCTCGGGCGTTCCATCCGGGGCCGTTACTCCTCGGTGGCCCGGGCGCGGGCGCCGGCCCGGGTGCGGCCGGCCGCGGGGACCCGCGCGGGGTGCCGGCGCAGATACTCGGCCTCCAGTTCCCGCATGCGCGCGGTGTGCGTGGCCAGCGCCTCCGCCGAACCGTGCAGCAGCGTCTCGTGCCGCGTCCGGTGGATCGCCTCCAGCTCCCGCAGCAGCACCCGGTCGTCCAGCCGCTCGGCGGGCACACCGCTGTCGTGCTCGGCCATGGTCGCTCCTTCTCCGCGTCATCCGTGTCGCCGCCGCAACGTCGGGTACCCGCGCCGTGGTCATCCATACGGCGATCAGGAGGCAACGATGGAGCTGGATTTCGCCGCCCCGCTGCTGGACCGTCCCGGCCCGTGGGCCACGGTCTGCGTCGCCACCGGACGGCCCGCCGAGGACACCGCCGCCCGACGGGAGCTGGCGGCCCGCGCGGCCCGCGACGAGCTGGAGGCGCACGGCGCGGACCGGGAGACCCGGGAGGCGGTCCACCGGGCGCTGACCACCCCGGCGCCGGGCGGCTCACCCGCCGGGCGCGTGGTGTACGCCACCGCCGGCCAGGTGGTGCTGGACGTACCGCTGGCGCGGGCGCCGGCCACCGATCTGGTGGACTTCTCGGCGCTGCCCCGGCTGACCCCGCTGGTGGAGCTGGCGGCCCGGGAGCCGACCTGCCTGCTGGCCCGGGTGGACCGCACCGGCGCCGACTTCTGGTTGCGTTCCGGCACCGGCGCCCACGCGGCGGGTGAGGTGTCCGGCGAGCGGTGGCCGGTGCACCGCACGGCGAGCGCCGACTGGTCCGAGCACCACTTCGACCGGTCGGTGGAGGAGACCTGGGAACGCAACGCCACCGTGGTCGCCGAGGAGTTGAGCCGGCTGTGGCGGCGGTGCGGTGCCGATGTCGTGGTGCTCGCCGGCGATCCGCGCATCCGGCACGAGGTGCGGATGCGGCTCCCGGGACCGGTGCGGGCGGTGACCACCGAGTCCGAGCACGGCTCCCGCGCGGCCGGCTCCGGCGACCGCGGCCGGCTCGACCACGACGTGGACCGGGTGCGCCACGACCGGGTGCGCGAACACACCCTGGACGTGCTGGAGCGCTACCGCGCCGAACGGGCCAAGGCCACCGGCGCCGGACCGGCCGCGGCGGCCGAGGGGGTCCCCGCGCTCGTCGAGGCGGCCCGGGAACACCGCATCGCGGCGCTGCTGATCGACCCCGACGGCTCCGACGTGGCCCGTGAGGTGTGGGTGGGCACCGACCCCGACCAGGTCTCCGACCGCCGTACCGACAGCGCGTACCTGGGCGCGGTCCGGCCCGCCCCGGCCCGGGCCGACGACGCGCTGCTGCGTTCGGCCGCCGCCACCGGGGCGGAGGTGCTGCGGGTGGACGGGGCCGAGGCGCCGGCCGGCGGGCTGGGCGCGCTGCTGCGCTGGGCCGAGCCGGCGCGGTAGGCGGGCCGGCGGGTCACCCCCGCTCCAGCATCTCCGCGGTGATCGCCCAGCGTTCGTGGTCGCGCCAGGCGCCGTCGATGAAGAGGAAGTCGGGCGAGTACCCCTCGCGGCGCATGCCGAGCCGTCGCACCAGCGCGAGTGAACGGTCGTTGTCCGGCTGGATGTTGACCTCCAGCCGGTGCAGCCCCAACTGCTCGAAGGCGTACCGCACCACCAGCGCGACGCCCTCGGTGACCAGTCCCCGGCCGGGCAGGAAGCCGCCGTACCCCAGGGCGCCGCAGCGGAAGGCGCCGTGCACGATGTTGTTGATGGTCACGTAGCCGGCGAGTTCACCGGTGTCGGCGAGGCAGATGGCGAACCCGTCCCGGACCGGTTCCTGGAGCCGGGCGTAGTAGGTGTCGAACTCCTCGTCGGTGGTGGGCGGGAACAGCCACGGGCGGTGCTGTTCGGCGTTCTGCCTGGCCAGCCGGGTGAACTCGGCGCGGTCGGTGCGGGCGAGGCGGCGGATGGCGACGCGTTCGCCGCGGGCGAGGAAGTCAGCGGTCACCCGGTGATCGTAATGCCGGGCATGAGGTGGGCGCGGGCCGTGAGGACCCGCGCCCACTTTCCCTCATTCCCACTCCGATCAGCCCATCGGATGCCGCCCGGGTCCCCGTCCACCGCCGGCCCAAACCCGCGCCGGGCGACCGGATGTGTCGTGGTGTCGCCGCCGCCGGTACGGGTACCCGCCGCACCCGAGACGTTACGAACCGGGAGGAAGGACGACGATGACGGAGCACCCCACCGTCGGAGAGCAGCCGGAGAGCAATGACGTGGTGCTGCTGCTGAAGTCGCAGCACGAGGAGGTCCGCCGCCTGATGGACGAGGTGCTGGCCCGCACCGGCAAGGAGCGCGCGGCGGCGTTCGGCCGGCTGGTCCACCTGCTGGCGGTGCACGAGACCGCCGAGGAGGAAGTGGTCCACCCCTACGCCCGGCGCGCGGTGGCCGGCGGCGACCAGGTGGTCTCCGCCCGGCTGAAGGAGGAGGCGGCGGCCAAGCACACGCTGAGCGCGCTGGAGGACGCCGACCCGGACTCGCCGGACTTCGTCACCAGGTTCACCGCCTTCAAGGACGACGTGCTGGCGCACGCGGAGGCGGAGGAGACCTACGAGTTCCCCCGGCTGCGGGAGGCCGGCGACCCGGCCCGGTTGCAGGCGATGGCCAAGGCGGTACGGGCGGCGGAGACGGTGGCGCCCACCCATCCGCATCCGGGTACCGAGTCGGCGGCGAAGAACATGCTGGTCGGCCCGGTGGCGGCGGTGATGGACCGCACCCGGGACGCGGTGCGCAAGGTGATGGGCACGAGCTGACCGGTGGCAGGAATGCCTGGCGCGGGCCGGGAAAGGCGCAAGGCAGCGAATACCGCAAGCCGGGAGGAAACACCATGCAGCGAGGCAGCGACCGGCTCAGCGTCCACAAGGACGACGTGATGAAGCACGAGTTGCAGGGGCTGATCCGCTCCGGCCGCCCGACCCGGGTGGAGGAGTGGCACGACCCGGAGCCGGGGGCGGACGACGACCCGGCGGTGACCACCGGGCCGGTTTCGGCGGGGGCACCGGACCTGGAGTCGCTCCGCTTCGAGCTCGCCCGTCATCTGGGCCGCAAGGCGTTCCCCGCCAAGCGCCGCACGCTGCTGCGCGACCTGGAGAGCGCGCACGCCCCGGACGCCCTCACCGAGCTGGTGAGCGGGCTGCCGCCGGAGACCACGTACCAGAACGTGCAGCAGGTCACCCAGGCGCTGCGTCGCTGAACACGCGGCGTGCGATGCAGCAACGACCCGACGACGACGAACGGATGACCCGAGGAGGTCATGACCGACATGGCAACGCTGGTGAAGGACGTGATGACCGGTGGTGTGACCGCCGTGCGCCCGCAGGCTTCCCTGGTGGAGGTTGCCCGGCTCATGCGCGAGCAGGACATCGGCGACGTGGTGGTGGCCGGTGACGACACGGTGCTGGGGGTGGTCACCGACCGGGACATCACCGTCCGGGCGGTCGCGGACGGGGTGGACCCGAGCGGGCTGAGCGCCGGTTCGGTCTGCACCCCCGACCCGGTGGTCATCGGCCCCAGGGACTCGGCCGAGCAGGCGGCGCGGCTGATGCGGGAGCACGCGGTGCGTCGGCTGCCGGTGGTCGAGGACGGCCGGCCGGTGGGCATGGTCAGCCTGGGTGACCTCGCCCGCGAGCAGGAGCCCGGCTCCGCGCTGGCCGACATCAGCGCCGCCGACCCCGACCGCTGACGGCCCGGCGCCGGCGGTCCCGCGAACCTGGAGGTGACAGCGATGCCGGGACGGGAAGAACTACCGGACACCATCCGCCGTTCGGAGAGCAAGGCACAGCGGACCTGGATCAAGGCCCATGACTCGGCCGTGCGCGAGTACGGCGAGGGCGAGCGCGCCCACCGGGTGGCCTACGGTGCGCTGAAGCACACCTACGAGAAGGTCGGCGACCACTGGGAGCGCAAGGAGGGCGGCCGTAAGGGGCCGTCCGACGAGCGGTCCCGCCGTCCGCGCGGCAGCGGGGGCGAGTCGGCCCAGGGCGTCGACACCGGGGCGAGCAAGGAGCATCTGTACGACGTGGCCAAGCGCCTGGGCGTGGAGGGCCGCTCGCGGATGTCCAAGTCCGAGCTGGTCGACGCCATCCGCAAGGCCAACGACCGTTCCACGGAGCGGGCCCGCCGCTGAGGCCCCCCGTTCACGGTGCCGCCGCACGACACTCGTCCGTGCGGCGGCATCGATGTGCTGACACGACATCACCTGACGCTCCGTCAGGAATGCTGCGACGACCGGCGGGTAGACGCGGCGCATGGGACACCGAATCGGCGCCTGGGACCGCGCGCTCTTCCTTCAGGTGGCGACCCGCCGGTGGCCGGGGGCGGAGCCGGTGCTCCCTCGGCTGAGCCGGGCCGCCGACCACGGGGTGCTGTGGCTGGCGGGGGCCGGCGCGCTCGCCGTGGCCGGCGGACGGCGCGGGCGGCGCGCGGCGTTGCGCGGGGTGGGATCGCTGGCGCTGGCGTCGCTGGTGGTCAACACCGTGGGCAAGCGCAGTGTGCGGCGGGCGCGGCCGGTGCTGGACGAGGTGCCGGTGCTGCGCCGGCTGGCCCGGCAGCCGTTCACCACGTCGTTCCCGTCCGGGCACGCGGCCTCCGCGGCGGCCTTCGCCACCGGGGTGGCCCTCCAGGCGTCGCGCTGGGCGCCGGTGGTGATCCCCGTCGCCGCGTCCGTGGCCTTCTCCCGGATCTACACCGGGGTGCACTACCCCAGTGACGTGCTGGCCGGGGCGGCGGTGGGCACCGCCGCGGCGCTGCTGCTGCGCGCGGTGGTGCCGGTCGCCGCCCCGGCCGAGGAGCGGGCGGCCTCGCCGGGGCACCCGGCGCCGGCCGCGCCCGCGCTGCCGGACGGCGAGGGGCTGACCGTGGTGGTCAACAGCGCCTCGGGCACCCCGTCGCTGCTGGCCCCGGCGGCCGTCCGCCTCGCCGAGCTGCTGCCGCGGGCCGAGGTCGTCGAGGCCACCGAGGACGACGACCTGCGCGAACTGCTGGAGAAGGCGTCCCGGCAGGCGGCGGAACGCGGCGGCGCGCTGGGCGTGCACGGCGGCGACGGCACCGTGAACACCGCGGCCGGGATCGCCGCCCGGCACCACGTCCCGCTGGCCGTCTTCCCCGGCGGCACCCGCAACCACCTCGCCCTCGACCTGGGCACGGAGACCGCGGAGGAGACCGCTCGGGCGGTGCGGGAGGGCTCGGCCACCGCGATGGACCTGGCCTGGTTCAGCGGCCCGGACGGACGGCACGTCCCGTTCGTCAACACCTTCAGCCTGGGTGCCTACCCGGAGCTGGTGCGGATCAGGGAGCGCTGGTCGCGGCGGCTGGGGAGCTGGCCGGCGAGCGTGCTGGCGGCGGTGCACGTGCTGCGTACGGCGCGTCCGCTGCCGGTGGTGGTGGGCGGACGGCAGCGCCGGGTGTGGCTGCTCTTCGTCGGCAACTGCGCGTACCGGCGGGGCGCCGGGCTGGTACCGTCGCGCCGCGCCGACCTCGCCGACGGGCTGCTGGACGTGCGAGTGGTGGACGGCGGCCGGTTCGCCCGTACCCGGCTGCTGGCGGCGGCGCTGACCGGGGGGCTGGCGCGGACGCCGGTGTACTCGGCCCGCAGGCTGCGCAGCCTGCGGGTGGGCGGCCTGGCGGCGGGCACCCACCTCGCGTACGACGGCGAGGTGGCGCCCGCGCCGGCCGAGCTGACCATCCGGAAGGCCGCGGGGGCCGTGGTGGTCTACCGTCCGGCGTAGTTCAGCCGCCCTCGGTGAGCGTGGCCAGCGCCCGCACCCCCTGGCCCTGGACGGTCAGCGTGTCGGGCGAACCGGCGTCGATGGAGAGCGCGAGGTCGTCGGCGGGCCAGCCGCGGCCGAGCACGGCCAGCGGGACCGTGCGGTAGCTGTGCACCTGCGGCAGGGCGAGCGCCATCCGCTCCTCGGAGGTGAACACCGGCACCAGGCGTACCCCGTCGCTCTGCTCGAAGACCGGCAGGGTGATCTCCTGCGGTTCCGAGCCGTTGGGGCTGGGCACGTTGTCCGGCACCGGCAGCAGCACGTCGCTGGCGGCCAGGGTGCCGAGGGCGACGACGTCCTCCCGGTCGGCGGCGAGCTGGTGGAGCGCGTTCTGCACGACGCTGGGGTCGCCGCCGGGGATGTGGTCGGTCATGAGGTCTCCTCCTCGGGTCAGGGGTCACCGTGGCCGGCGCCCGCCGGCCACTGGTGGGGCCGCGTACCCGAGGAGGCGGCGGCCATGCGCGGCGGACCGTAAAGTCTCGCCGCGCATGGCCGCCGTCCCGGTGACCCCGCAGGGTCAGGACACGGTGAGCACGATCTTGCCGCGTACGTGGCCGGAGGCGCTCAGTTCCCAGGCCTCGGCGGTCCGCTCCAGCGGCACGGCGCGTTCGATGGGCACCGTGAGCTTGCCCTGGTCGGCCAGGTCGCCGAGGGCGGCCAGATCGGTGGCGTCCGGGCGCACCCACAGGTAGCGTCCGCCCGCCGCGGTGACGCCGGCGCCGTCCACCACGGAGACCAGCCGGGCGGCGCTGCCGGGGGCGAGGACGGCGCGGGAGACGGCCACCGCGTCGCCGCCGACGAAGTCGACCGCGGCGTCCACCCCGTCCGGGGCGAGCGCGCGGATCCGGTCGGTGAGGCCGTCGCCGTAGGTCACCGGTTCGGCCCCGAGGGAGCGCAGGAAGTCGTGGTTGCGTTCGCCCGCGGTGCCGATCACCCGGGCGCCGGCGGCCACCGCGATCTGCACCGCGAAGGTGCCGACCCCTCCGGCGGCGGCGTGCACCAGCACGGTCTCGCCCTTGCCGGGGGCGCCCGCCTCGCGCAGCGACTGGTAGGCGGTGAGCCCGGCGAGCGGGAGCGCGGCGGCCTGCCGCCAGTCGAGCGAGGCGGGCTTGCGGGCCAGCGTGCGCACCGGGGCCGCGGCCAGTTCGGCGTAGGTGCCGTGCTGGACGTAGTCCTGGCGCACGTAGCCGAAGACCTCGTCGCCGGGGGCGAACTCGGTGACGCCGGGGCCGGTGGCGACCACCTCCCCGGCCAGGTCCCAGCCGGGGGTGAACGGGAAGTACACGTTGAGCATCGCGTCGAGGTGGCCGGCGCCGATCTTCCAGTCCACCGGGTTGACCCCGGCCGCCCGGGTGCGTACCAGCACCGTGTCCGGCCCGACCTTGGGCTCCGGCACGTCGGCGAGCTCCAGGTGGTCCGGGCCGCCGTAGGAATGCATGACGATTGCCTTCATATCCAGCCCAACCGGGCCCCGGAAGTGATCATTCCCCTCCGGGGCCCGCCGTTCGGGTGAACCGTCAGACACCCGCCTCGAAGGCCGGCAGGTAGGCCCCCGACTGGCCGCTCGCGGTCGGGTGGTACGAGTCGGAGACCGGCCAGCTCAGCGAGTGCAGCCACGCGCTGGAGTCGCACAGCTCGTGGCCGGAGAAGCCGCCGCGCACATCGGTGAAGGTGAAGCCGGACTGGCGGGAGACGGCGTCGGAGATCACCCCGTCGAGCACGTCGGCGGCGTCGTCGAGCGCGGTGCGCTTGGTGTTGTCGAGCCCCACGCAGCCGCTGGAGTTGGCCAGGTCGTAGAACTCGGGGTAGCCGACCACCACCACGTGGGCGCCCGGGGCGGCGGAGCGGATGTCGCCGTAGAGGGTGTCGAGGATGCCGGGGAGCTGGTTGCGCGCCTTGTCCTCGGCGGAGTTGATGGCGTTCAGGCAGGTGCTGTCGGAGTAGAGCACGCAGTCGGTCATGACGGTGGAGAAGCCCACGTCGTTGCCGCCGTCGGTGAGACTGACCAGCGTGGTCGCGGAGTTGAGGGCGCCGAGCTGGTTGTTCTCGATGTCGGGGGCGGTGGCGCCGGTGCACGCCTGGAAGCTGAACGAGTCGAGCGCGTGCGACTGGCTGTACAGGTAGGGGTAGGCCGCCGTACTGCGGTCGCAGGAGTCGAGGTAGTCGCTGGTGGAGCCGACGCCTGCGGAGTAGGAGTCGCCCAGCGCCACGTAGTTCTGGCCGGCGGCGGAGGCGGCCGGGGCGGCCCCGAGCCCGAAGGCGAGTGCGGCGGCGGCGGAGACGAACGCGGCGAGCAGGGATGGTCTGCGCACGGGAGGTCCTCCACGGGGTGTGCGGAAGAGTGGGGGGTCGGCGTACTCGCGGGTAGCCACGAGTGCTACGCAGAGGTAAGCGCACCCCACGGCGGCGCAGAAGCCTCCGGACGCGACTATTGCCCGTCGGCGGCGATTGTTCACTTGTCATGCACGCGCCTATTCATTCCGTCCACCTGACGGCCATGCGACGTGTACAACCGGAAGCGGTCACTCCCGGTCGTACACGTCGCGTCATGTCAGCCGCCGTAGCCGACGGCGAACAGGTGGATCGTCCCCGAGGCCGCGGCCGGCAGGGTCAGCGAGGCGACCTGCTTGCCCGCGGCCAGCGGCACCTCGACCGCGAAGACGTCGGTGGTCACCTTGTCCTGGCTGCCGTCGCCGGTGTTGCGGTACGGCGTGGTCACCGCGACGGTGTTGCCGGCGGCCGGCTTGGAACGGCCGGCGTTGAGCGTCCAGTCGGAGAAGACCACCGGGGCCTTGCCGGTGCTGCCGTCGGTGTAGGTGATGGTCAGCTCTCCCGCGGCGCCGGTGGTCGGGGTGCTGGTGCCCGCGCCCAGCAGACCGAGCCGGGTGGCGCCCGCCGGGCCGTTCGCCGGGATCGTCTGCCCGGCCGCCGCGATGTTGTCCAGCCGCCCGGAGGCCACCGTCGGCCAGGTGTAGCCGATGCCGTTCACCGTCAGCTTGCTCCCCGAGGTCACCCCGGAGGCCTTCAGCGCGTCCTGCGAGTAGGCCCAGCCGCCGCCGTCGAAGCCGCCGGTGAAGCGCGCGCCGTCGGGGTAGACGCCCTCACCGGTGTAGTACGGCCACAGCTCGCCGGGGCCGGCCACCACCACGCGCAGCACCGCCGGGCCCAGGTCCGCCCCGGAGTCGGTGGTCAGCGTGAACGGCACCGGGTAGACCCCCTCGTCGTGGCCGGCCGTCACCTTCACCGGCACGTCCGCGCTGCCGCCGGCCGGCACCCGCACCGTGCCGGAGGCCGCGTCCACGCTCACCCCGGCCGGGGGGTGCGCCTGCCAGCGCACGGTGACCGCCCGGGGACCGATGTCGGTCAGCGTCAGCCTGCCGGTGCCGCTCGCCCCGGGGGCGACCACCAGCCCGACCCCGGAGGGCCCGGCCGCGGCGAGCACGTCGTGCTGCCCGGTGGCGTCGGACGGCGGAGCGGACCTCGGCGCCGCGGCCCACGAGGTGTCCGGCCGGGTGCCGAGGGTGTAGTCCAGGGTGGCGCCGCCGCGCAGCGACGCGTAGCTGAGCCAAGGACGGTCCCAGGTGCGGCCGTTGACGGTGAGCCGGTGGACGTAGGGCGCGTCGTCGGCGGCCTGCGGGGCGTTGATCCGCAGCGTACGGCCGCCTTGCAGGGCGACCTCGGCACGCGGGAAGCCCGGGCTGCCGAGCACCAGGGTGTCCTCCCCCGGCACCTGCGGATACATCCCGAGTTCGGAGAAGACGTACCAGGAACTCATCGCCCCGAGGTCGTCGTTGCCGAACGACCCGACGGGCGCGTTGAAGTACAGCTGGAGCTGCGCCTGGCGCACGGCCGCCTGGGTCTTCCACGGCTTGCCCAGGTAGTCGTACTCCCAGGGGATCTCCAGGCTGGGTTCGTTGCTCAGGTCGGCGTTGACGCCGGTGGGGTGGGCGATGTTCGACAGCAGGCCGTCGAGGTAGGCGCTGTACGCCCCGGGACCGCCACGGGCCGCGATCAGCGCCTTGAGGTTGAAGGGCACCATGGGGGTGTACTGGGCCGAGGTGCCTTCGATGAAGCCGTTGGAGGTGCCCGGCGCGAAGCCGGGGGCGAACTCCCCGTCCGCCAGCTTCGCCTGGAGGTATCCGGTCTGCGGGTTGAAGACGTTCTGCCAGTCCTGTGCCCGGGTGGCGAACCGGGTGTACACGTCCTTGTGCCCGAGCGACCTGGCCATCGCAGCGAGCGCGTGGTCGGCGCTGTCGTATTCGAGCTGGGTGGAGACCGGCCCGTAGAAGTTGCAGCAGCCCCAGTTCCTGCCGTCGATCGGCAGGTAGCCCATGGCGTCCCGGACGGCCTCGCCGGGGCGGTCGTTGTTGGGCTTGGTGGCCTGGTAGACCATGGCGTCCAGGGCGTGCCGGGCGTTGAAGTCCCGGGCCCCGAAGGCGTAGGCGTCGGCGATGATGGCGGCGCCGGGGTCGCCCGCCATCACGTAGCTCTCCCCGTTGTTGTGGGCCCACTTGGGCAGCAGCCCGGTCTGGTCGAACCCGTTGAGTTCGGAGGTGACCACGTCGCTCGCCGTCCTCGGCGCCACCAGCGCCATCAACTGGGTCTGCGAACGGTAGGTGTCCCACCCCGAGTAGGTGGCGTACTGCGCCTGCTGGCCCCTGGACACCTTGTGCACCTGGCCGTCCATGCCCGCGTAGCCGCCGTCCACGTCGGAGAAGACGTTGGGGTGCAGCAGCGCGTGGTAGAGCGCGGTGTAGAACTTCACCTGCTGGTCGTGGCTTCCGCCGCCGATCCGCACCCGGCGCAGCACCGCGTTCCACGCGTCGTGGTTCGCCTTGCGCACCTTCGCGAAGTCGAACCCGCGGATCTCCTTCGCCAGGTTGAGCCCCGCCGCCGCGTCCGTGGTGTACGAGATCCCGACGGCCGCGGTGACGGTACGGGACTTCACGGTGTCGAAGCTGACGTACACCCCGTTGGCGCCGGTGACCGGCGGTGAGATGGTGCGAGGGGCGGGGGCGCCGTGGACGGTGGGCTGCGGGCGGTCGGGGAGCGTCAAGTGCGGCCCGGCGACGGCGCGTTGGGCCGTGCGTTCCTGCTGGCGGGGGCGGCCCTGCCGCAGCGAGGTGGCCCCGGGGTTGACGGTGCCGCCCACCCAGGTGCCCTTGGCCCGGAACGGCCGGTCGAACTTGATGTCGAAGTGCAGGGTGTAGGTGTTGGCGGCACCGCAGAAGTGACCGCTGTTCACGGCTCCGGTGATCTCGTGGTCGTTGACGATCCGGGCGCGGGTGCCGTCGACGCGGGTGGCGCCGCCGCTCAGTTTGAGCAGCAGGTTGCCGTCCTTTCCGGCGGGGAAGGTGAAGCGGCCCAGGCCGGAGCGGGTGGCGGTGGTCAGCTCGGTGGTGACGCCGGTGGTGTCGGTGACCCCGTAGTAGCCGATGCCGGTGTGCTCGGCGGCGTGGCCGAAGGGGGCGGCGGTGTCGCTGAGCGAACCGGTGAGGGGTCCGCTGGTGGGCAGGATCGGCACGTCACCGCCGGCCGGACAGCCCGGTCCGGAGACGTGGGTGAGGCTGAAGCCGGAGATCTTGCCGTCCTTGTACTCGTACCCGCCGCCGTCCGGCCGGTGCGGCGTGGTGTCGGGGCCCCACTGGAGCATCCCGAACGGCATGTCGGGGCCGGGGAAGGTGTCCACCTCGCCCGAGGTGCCGATCAGCGGGTTGACCAGCGAGGCGGGGTCACCCACCAGAGGTGGCGGTGCCACCGCGGCGGCGGTGCCGACGCCGCCGGCCAGAGCCTGGAACGGCAGCAGGGCCAGGCTCAAACCGACGGCGCCGGCGAGTCGTGCCCCGGGTCTTGGCGCCCCGTTTCGGCGCCGGAATCTTGCCATCACGTGCCTCCATGCGGTCGGGACTTCACGGATGACGTGCCTGACGTACGGTCGCCGTGCCGGCATGCGGAGTTCACACGGCACAGCCGACGACACCGGCCCCCGGCGCAACCGCCGGCCCGGCGACAGCGCTCGTGACAACGTTGCCAGAAGGTCGTTTGCCAGGTTCGGCCATCCCCTGACCCCCTGTCAACACTCCGCACACCGCCCCCGTCCAGTCAGCGGGCTCCGGATACCCGGAGGGGTGACGCGGTGTGGCCCTGCGGGCGAACCCGGCGGAGGGCGCCGGAACGCCCGGTGGTCGGGCGGGGCTCCCGGCCGGGGCGGGGCGGGGCGGCGCGGGGCGCGACGGGACGAGGGGCGCCGGAACGCCCCGGCGGTCGGGCGGGGCTTCCCGTCGGCCCCGGCAGCGCGGACACGGTCCCGCGGAACCGACCGCGGCGGAACGCCGGCCCGGCGGGGCTCCCGGGCCGAGGCGGGGTGGCGCGGGATGACCGACGAACCCCGCAACGCCCAGCCCCCCGGGAGACTTCCCCGCCGGGACGACACGGCACGGCGACACAGCACGATCACGCCCCAGCGACGCACGGCGGAACGCCCGCTGCCCCGGCGGCACTTCCCGCCGGGACAGGGCGAGACGGGACGACCGGCACGTCCCGGAACGCCCCGGGAGGCCCGCCGGGACGGTATGACGCGGCGGCGCGGCGCGATCGCGCGGAACCGCACACGGCGGGACGCCCCGCCGGCCGGAGGCGCTTCCCGCCGGGACGGCATGGGCGCGGTGGTGGGGCGGCCGACGCACGCCGGAACGCTCAGGCGGGGCGCATGCGGAAGTCGTAGCGGGGCGGCAGCGGATGCTCGGTCCTGGCCCGGCGGCGCGTCTCCTCGGTCACCGGGCCGTCGCCGGCCACGAGGCGTTCGGCGATCGCGAACCAGGTCTCGGCGAGCACTTCGTCGCCCTCCCGCAGGTCGGCCACCTCGAAACCGGCGTCGAAGAGGGCGCGGGCCGCCGGGGCGTCCCCGCGGGCCAGCGACGTGCGCGCCGTCAGCAGGCGGAAGCGCCCCCGGGAGCGTACCTCGTCGGGCAACTGTTCCAGTATCGCGGCGGCCTCGTCGGCCCGTCCCACGGCCAGGAGGGCGGGCACCGCCTCGCGGGCGAGCGCGGTGAGGGCGGCCGTGGTGAGGTCGGGGTCGGCGTCGGAGCCGGCGGCGTGGGCGAAGGCCTCGGCGTACCGTTCGGCGGCCCGTCGCGGCTCGCCCGCCTCCGCGTCGGCCACCGCCAGGCACCGCAGCGCCCAGGGGGTGACCGCGTGCCGCAGCGACCGTTCCCAGCTGCGTACCGCCTGGGCCCGGTCGCCCGCGTACCACTGGGCCACCCCCAGGTGGTAGTCGGCCGCGCAGCCGGAGGGCGCCGCCTCCAGCAGGTCGCGCCAGTGCGGGGCGACCAGCGAGTGGTCGAGCGGGATCAACGGGCCGGGGCGGTCCGGGAACTCCCCGGTGTGCAGCAGCTCCAGCCACGGGCGCTGGCTCGCGCCGAGACTCGCCGCGCCGAACGGCGTCCCGGGCAGCTCGTATCCGCCGCGCTGCACCTCCAGGGCGCCCCAGCCGGAGCCGGCCGCCAGCATCTCCTTGGGCTCGGTGTCCGCGCACCGGGACCACTCCGCGGCGGCGGCCCGCAGCCACTCGTCCGGCAGTACGGCGTCGAGCCGTTCGGCCACCGCCGTCCGCGCCCGCGTCCAGTCGTCGCCGTGCACCACGGCCGGGTCGGCCTCCAGCGGGCCGTACGCCTCCAGCCACGACACCTCGGCGCCGGCGTCCAGCGGTACGTGTTCGAGCTGGGTGCGGGCGAGTCCGGCCTGGATCTCCAGGTAGTCGCCGCCGTCCGGTCCGCTCAGCCACCGCTGCCAGCGCTGCCCGCCGGTGCCGTTCCCCCAGACGAAGAGCTTGCGTCCGCGCAGTTCGGCGGTGGAGGTCTGCACCAGTCCGTGGCCGTCCTCGCCGAGGGCGGCGATCCACGGGCGCGCGGTGGCCGGCACGTCGTAGAAGAAGTCGGCGGCGTGTCCGGTACGGGTGGCGTAGGTGCGGTCGGCGCCGTTCCACCGCGGTACCGGGATGCGGCGCAAAGCGCGTTCGTACCCGAAGTGCCAGGCGTGGTCGGCCGGCACCAGCACCCGGGTGCCCGGGGTCTGCGCGACGGCGGTGTTGGACCACCAGTAGACCGGCACCGGGTACGGGTGGGGGTTGCGGATCCGCACCCCCACCAGCAGGAAGTCGCAGCCGTGCGGCAGCCACAGGTCGACCTGGAAGGGCACGTCCCGCAGGCGTTCCCACTCCCACAGCCGCAGCATCTCGCCGCCGTCGGGGGCCACCACGCGGGCGGCGTGCAGCGGGGCGCAGGTGAGCGTGGTGTGTCCGGTGGCGCCGATGTTCCATTCGATGCCGCCGGCGAACCAGGCGTCGGCGAGGCCGAAGTTGGCGGGCTGCAACACGGGGTTGCGGTGGAGCAGTTCGCGTCCGGTCGCCTTGTGCGTCAGCGAGTGGACCCGGCCGCCGTAGCCGGGCAGGACGGTGGCGGCCACCCGGTCGTTCTCGATGCGCAGCGCGTCCACGGCGACGGGCGCGCGGTCGCGGCCGTAACCGTCCCGGATCCGGACCGGCAGCACCGAACGCAGCGGGGCGTAGCCGATCTGCCGGGCCATGTCGGCCGGGAGCGCGGCGCGTTCGCGTTCGTCGAGCCGGTGCACCTCGTCGGGGGTGCCCAGCGCCGGAAGCGGGTTGTCCGGGCCGACGGGCGCGGCGGACAGGGTGATGCTGGTACGACGCACGGTGGTGGCCAAGACCGCCCCTCTCTCTTGCCGATGCCCCATCGAACCCGGTCCGGGCCGGTGGTGAACAGGTCTTTCCATCGACAGATCGACCCCTTGACGCATTGCCGCCGCGCCAGTGAGACCGTTTTGGCGCGGTCTTTACCAGGCGGGCGTTTGGGACGGCGGAAGCGGTGCCGAACGACGGCCGTGCGGGGCGGCGTTCCGGGGCCGGGGGAAATCCGGGGGCGGGGTGTCGTACCCCTCTGGGAGGATCGGAGCATGCGGGAGATCACGGGGGACTGCGCGGCGGTCCGCGACCGGGCGGAGCTTGCGGCGCTGGTCGCGCGCGGGGCGCGGCCGAGGTATCTGATGTTCTGGGGCCACCGGCCCCGGCGGGACGGCGGTGTGGGGCCGGGCTGCCTGAGCCAGTGGTGGCCGTCGCCGTTCACGGTGGAGGGCGTGCGGTACGCCACCGCCGAGCACTGGATGATGGCCGGCAAGGCACGGCTGTCCGGGGACGCGGAGACGGCGGCCCGCGTGCTGGCGGCCGGGCATCCCGGCGAGGCCAAGACGCTCGGCCGCCAGGTGCGCGGCTTCGACGAGGAACGGTGGGTGCGGCACCGCTGGGAGCTGGTGGTGGCCGGCAACCTCGCGAAGTTCGGTCAGGATCCGGCGCTGCGCGCGTTCCTGCTGGGCACCGGTTCGCGGGTGCTGGTGGAGGCCAGCCCGCTGGACCGCGTCTGGGGCACGGGCGTCACGGCGGACGACGAGCGCGCCGCCGATCCGGCCCGCTGGCCCGGGCTCAACCTGCTGGGCTTCGCCCTGATGGAGGCCCGGGCGCGGCTCGCGGCCGGTCCCGCCGTCAACGACCCGGCCGGCGCAGCCCCTTGAGAATCTTGCCCTCGGTGGAGAGCACCCCGGTGCGGTAGTCGAACCGGGGGCTGTCGGCGAAGATCAGGTACAGGTACTTGGGGTTCTCGGCGAACCAGTACGCCGGGGTCAGGTCGCCCAGCCGCATCGGCGAGGCGGTCACGTCCGCGGCGATGGTGTAGCCGCCGGGCACCCTGAGGTGGTCGCGCATGCCGGTGAAGTACCGGTACGCCGTGCGCTTGTAGTACGGGTCCCGGGTGAGCCGCCACAGGTCGAAGGAGGAGTTGACGTACTCCGGGCGGAGCTGGTTGCCCGTGTCGGTGGCGGCGAGGGTGCGGTAGTCGATGCCCTCGGGGAGCACCGGGTAACGGTCGAGGACGGCGGTCCACGACTCGTAGTAGGCGCGGGCGTGCCGCGGGTCGCCGCCCTTGCCGAGCAGTCCGGCGTAGAACGAGGCGAGTTCGGACTGGCTGGTGCCGAGCTGCCGTCCGGTGGCCGGGTCCACCTGGCGGAACCACAGGTGTCCGGTGCCGGTGTCGGCCTGGTGCTTGAGGATGGCCGAGGTCAGCGACCGGTACCAGTCGCGCAGCCGCCGGTCGCCGAGGAGCGCCCAGCCGCCCCACAGGTACTCGTAGAACGAGTCCACCGGCGGGTTGGGCGCCACCGACGCCGGATCGGTCCAGCGTCCGGTCTCCGCGTCGATCGAGGTGCCGAGCAGCCCCAGCGAGGTGCGCCGCGCCATCGCCGCCCGGTACGCCCGCATCGAGGCGTCGAGGTAACGCCGGTCGCCGGTGAGCCGGGTGAGCAGCCCGAACTCCATGACGTTGGTGCCCACTTCGGCCAGCGGCACGCTGCTGCCGCTCACCGCCCCGGTGCGCAGGTTGACGTGGGTGTACGGGATCCCGGTGGGCGAGGCGAACGCGGGCAGCAACCGGTCGGTGAACTCCCGGCACCGGTCCAGCAGCCGCTTGCGCCCGGTCGCCAGGTACCCGGCGAGCAGGCCGCCCACCAGCCGGATGACCGCCTCGAAGACGTGCACGTCGGCGTCTTGCGCCGGGTCGAAATGGGCCTCGATCCAGTCGCAGCCGCGGGCCACCTCCGCGTCCTCGCCCATCACGTACAGCGTGTCCAGCGCCTCCACGATGGAGAGCCCGAACGTCCTGCCCGGCGCGAAGAAGTCGTTGCGCCCCCCGCTGACCGGCCGTACCTCGTCGTACCCCCACGCGACCTGCGTGTAGCCGCGCCAGCCGTGCAGGAACTCGCTGCGGATCTCGGCGGCGACGCGGTGGTCCGGGGGCAGCGCGGTGGTCCGGGCGGGACCCGGGTCCGAGGCGTCGGCCGTGCGGTCTGCCGCCGACGCCGGCCACGGGGTCAGCGCCGCCGCGGCCACCGCGCCGGCAGCCCCCAGCAGCGTCCGCCGGGCCGGCCGCCGACCCGGTTCCGAAGGGATGGGAAACGAGCGGGAGTCGTGTCTCATGGCGCGGAGATTAGCCCCGGGACGCACGTTGCCCAAGGGTCCGTGCCAACGTTGTCGGGACGGATGTGGTCCGGATGGCGGGGAACGCGTGGCGGGGACGGCTCCGCCGGGGCGCCCGGACGCGGCGGTGCGTCGCGCTGCCCGCGGCGTCGGCTCATTCGGGACGGGGCCGGACGAGTCCGATGTCGTAGGCGAAGATGACGGCCTGTACGCGGTCCCGGGCTCCGATCTTGGCCAGGACGCGGCCGACGTGGGTCTTCACGGTGGATTCGGACAGGACGAAGTGGGCCGCGATCTCACTGTTGGTCCAGCCCTTGGCGATCGCGCCCAGGATTTCGAGTTCCCGGCCGGTGAGGGCGCTCAGTCTCGGGTTCTCGGCCGGGTCGCTCAGGTGGCGCGCGGCGGGCTCGATGTACGCGTCCAGGAGGCGGCGGGTGAGCGCGGGGGCGATCACGGCGTCGCCCACGGCCACGGCGCGGATGCCGGCCAGGAGTTCCTCGGGTCGCGCGTCCTTCAGCAGGAAGCCGCTGGCACCGGCCCTAAGAGCGGCGTAGACGTATTCGTCGAGGTCGAAGGTGGTGAGCACCAGGACGCGCGAACGGTTGCCGGCGGCGACGATGTGGCGGGTGGCCTCGATGCCGTCCATCCCTGGCATGCGGATGTCCATCAGCACGACGTCGGGGCGCAGTTCGGCGGCCATGCGGACCGCCTCCGCCCCGTGCGCCGACTCGCCGACGACGTCGGTGCCGGGAACCGACTCCAGCAGGACGCGGAAGCCGTACCTCTGCAAGGGCTGGTCGTCCACGACGAGCACGGTGGTCACCGGCCACCGTCCCGCGGCGCGAGGTCGAGGACGGCCTCCATCTGCCAGCCCCCGTCGGCCGTGCGGCCCGCGCTGACGTTCCCGCCGTAGAGCGCGGCTCGTTCCCTCATGCCCACCAGGCCGTGTCCTTCCTCGTTGGGCGGTCCGGGCCGGCCCGGACCGCCCGTGTCCTGGACCCGGACCGTCAGCCGGGTCTCCTCGACCAGGATCGCGAGATCGACCCGGGCCTTGGGGCCGGCGTGTTTCAGGGTGTTGGTGAGGGCTTCCTGCGCGATGCGGTACACGGTCAACTGGACTCCGCGATCCAGGGCGTCCACGTCACCGGCAGTCCGGTGGACGACGTCCAGTTCCGCCGCGCGCAAGCCGGCGCACAGCGTCTCGATGTCCCTGATGCCGGGCTGCGGACTCAGCTCGGGCTCGCGGCGCGGGCCGTCCTCGCGCAGCACGCCGAGGACGCGTCGCAACTCACCGAGCGCCTGACGGCCGGTGTCCGCGATGAGTTGCAGCGCTTCCTTGCCGCGGGCCGGATCGAGGTCGGTGGCGTAGGACCCGGCGTCGGCGAGGGTGATGACGACCGACAGGTTGTGGCCGACGATGTCGTGCATCTCCCGTGCCACCCGGGCCCGTTCGGTGGCGGCGGCCAGTCTGCTGCGCTGGTCCCGCTCGATCTCCAACTGGACCGCCCGCTCCCGCAGCCCGGCGAGCTGGGCCCTGCGGATCCGTACCGCCAGGCCGAGCGCGAGGGGCGCGGTCGCCGTGCTCAGCAGGAAGAACAGCGCGTGCCAGACGGGCACGACCCCTGAGACACGCAGCGCGACGAGCACCATTCCGCCCGTCAACGCCGCGCACACCACCGGCAGTTCCCGCGGTCGCCCGTGCAGAGCCACGCTGAACAGTGCGACGCAAAGGGCGACGTCCGCCCGCAGCACGACATTCCGCGACCACTGGAGCAGGAACACGGCCATGACGGCACCGAAGGCCACGCCAGGTCTCCGGCGCCACCAGAACAAGGGGAGCAGCAGTCCGGCATGAAAGGCCAGAATGCCCGCCCTGGAGCACTGCGCGAACACCACCTGCCGCCAGCGTGAGTCGTCGCAGTAGACGACGCTTCCCCGTACCAGGTCCGGTACGCACAACACCAGGAAGACCAGCACCACCACCGCGGTGTCCAGCGCCCACGGACGCGCGCGGTCGACGTGCCGCAACCGGCGGCTGACCTGTCCCAGCCAGGCGACCAGCGGTCCCATGCCCACACCGTCGTCCACGGTCACGGATGCCATCCGTCCATGATGCACGCGGTCGTACGAGCCGGGTGGTACCGCGGTACCACCGGCCGGTGCGGAGATCGTCCCGCGGTACGACCGATCGAAGCGCGGTCGAACCTAACGTTCCCGACGAGGCGCCAGAACGGCTGGTCGCCCCGGTTCGAGGGACCAACAGTGGTAGATGCACGGAAGTTGACGAGCCCACCTGTGCCCGGCGGCAACGGGTTTATATGTGCCGGGGAGCAGTTGTGACCGGTGTCGACCTTCAGCGCCGTGTCGGCGCCCCTTACCCCAAGGTGCCGGCGCTGACCGCCATGTTCTGGGCCGTCAAGTTGCTCACGACCGGCCTCGGGGAGTCGGCCTCGGACTACATGGCCGCGGGCGGCCACTGGATCCTCCTGATCCTCACCGTCATCGCCTTCGCGGCGACGCTGGTGTGGCAGTTCCGGTCACCCCGCTACCGGGCGATCCCCTACTGGACCGCGATCCTCGGGGTCGGCGTCGTCGGAACGATCGCGGCCGACGTGGTGTCCTACGTCGTCGGTGTGCCACTGCCGATCGTGGTCGCCGGCTACGCCGCTGCCACCGCTGCCGTCCTCGCGCTCTGGTACCGGTCGGAAGGGACGCTCTCGGTTCACAGCATCACCACGCGGCGACGCGAGCGGTTCTACTGGACGACCGTCATGTGCAGCTTCGCCCTGGGCACCGCGACGGGCGACTTCACGGCCGGCACGCTGGGCCTCGGCTTCGTGGGCTCGATCGCGCTGTTCGGCATCGCCATCGTGATCCCGTGGATCCTTCATCGCCGCGGGCGCCTACATCCCGTCACCGCCTTCTGGTCGGCGTACGTCCTCACGCGGCCACTGGGCGCCTCGGTGGCCGACTGGCTCCTCAAGCCCCTCCACGACCAGGGGGAGGGAGGCGGAGGGATCGGCCTCGGGGCGGGCACGGTCACCGTGGGAGGACTCGTCCTGTTCGTGCTCCTCGTCGCCTACCTGGCGGTCAAGCGCCCCGACGTGCAGGAGGACACCGGCGACGTGGACGCCCGCCCCGTGGACGCCGCCGTGGAGACGGCGGCGGACTGAGCAGGGCTGCCGGGCCTCGCACCGGCGCCGCCGTCTCGCCGGGCCGCCTGCCCGGCACCCGTCAGCTCAGCGCCGGTATCTCCATCGTCAACGTGGCCGCGTCGGCGTCCAGCACCGCCGGCAGCCCGAGCGGCACGGTCAGGCTGGAGTCGCCGTGGCCGAACCCCAACTCCTCCACGACGGGCACGCCCAGCCCGCCGAGCCGGTCGAGCAGCACGTCCCGCACCGCGTCGTAGGGCCCGCAGTCCCGCCAGGAACCCAGGACGACGCCGGCGACCCCGTCCAGCCAGCCGGACCGCAGCAGTTGGGTGAGGATGCGGTCGAGGCGGTACGGCCGCTCGCCCACGTCCTCCAGGACCAGGATGCCGCCGTCCGGCGCCGGCTCGGCCTCCGGGGTCCCGATCGACGCTGCCAGCAGCGCGCAGCAACCGCCCACGGTGACCCCGCGCGCCGTACCCGGCACCAGCGTCCGCGCCCCCGCGCAGGTGAGCACCCGGGCGGTCTCCGGGGCGAACAGGGTGCGCCGCAGATGCTCCTGGGTGGGGTCGTCCTTGACGAAGACCTCCCCCGCGACCACCGGCCCGTACAGCGAGGCGAGCCCGAGCCGGTGCCCCACCGCGCGCTGGAGCGGGGTGACATCGCTGAAGCCGACCAGCACCTTGGGCCCGGCCGCCCGCAGCGCCTCCCAGTCGAGCAGGTCGATCACGCGCTGCGCCCCGAAGCCGCCGCGTGCGCACAGCACCGCCGCCACCGACGGGTCGCACCACGCCTGCTGGAAGTCGCGGGCGCGGGCGGCGTCGTCCGCGGCGAGGTACGGCAGCACCGGGTCGGTGCCGCGGGCGTGGGGCGCGAGCACCGGGTCGAGGTCCCAGCCGCGCAGCACGTCGAGCCCGGCGTCGAGGCGTTCGGGGACCACGGGTCCGCTGGTGGCGACCACGGCCACCCGGTCGCCGGGGCGCAGTCTGCGCGGCCGGGCCAGCTCCCTCGCCGTCATGTCGTCAGCTCCAGCTCGGGGACGTCGGGCGCGGAGAAGCCGAAGACCTGGGCGTAGAGGGAGAGTTCGGCCTCCAGGCAGGTCACCATGGTCTCCAGGCGCCGGAAACCGTGGCCCTCGCCCTCGAAGGTGAGGTAGGCGTGCGGGATCCCGCGTCCGGCGAGCCGGGAGAGGAACCGCTCCGCCTGCACCGGCGGGCAGATCACGTCGTCCAGCCCCTGAAGCAGCAGGAAGGGTACGCGGAGCCGGTCGGTGCGGGTCACCGGCGACCGTTCCCGATAGCGCTCGGGCACCTCGGCGATGGGTCCGACCAGCGACTCCAGGTAGTGGGACTCGAAGTCGTGCGTCTCGCCCCCGGCCGACCAGCCGGTCAGGTCCAGGATGGGGTACAGGATGGTGCCGCAGGCGAAGGTGTCCACCGAGGTCAGCGCGGCGCCGGTGGTCCACCCTCCGGCGCTGCCGCCGCGGATCGCCAGCCGCCCGGGGTCGGCCGTCCCCTCGGCGGCCAGCGCCTCGGCCACCGCGGCGGCGTCCTCGACGTCCACCACGCCCCACTGCTCCCGCAACCGGTTGCGGTATTCACGTCCGTAACCGGTGGAGCCCCCGTAGTTGACCTCGGCGACCCCGATGCCCCGGGAGGTGAAGTAGGCGATCTCCAGGTCGACCACGAGCGGTGACCGGCTCGTCGGCCCGCCGTGCACCCAGATCACGTAGGGCGGCAACTCGCCCTCGGGCGCGGTGTGTTCGGGGTTGCGGGGCGGGTGGACGTGCGCGTGGATGTCCCGGCCGCCGGGGCCGGTGAAGGTGCGCTCCACCGGCTCGGGGAGGAACGCCGGGTCGACGACGTCGTGGTGGGCGGCGCCGATCACCCTGGGGTGGCCGGTGCAGGTGTCGAGCTCCACGACCTCGCGGCCGGTGGTGGCGGTGGCGGCGACGCCCACCACCCGGGTGTCGTGCACCGTGAGCGTGGCCGCCCACTCCGTCCACGGGCCCGGGGCCTCGGCGAGTTCCCCACTGGCCGGGTCCAGGATGCCCAGGCGCTGCGAACCGCGGCCGTGCACCACGGCGACGAGCCCGCCGGCCAGCGGGGCGAACCAGCGCATCCCGATCCGCCAGGCCGGGCCCGCGAACTCCTCCTGGCGCGGACAGAGGTTGACCGCGTCACCGCTGTGCGGGTCGACCCGGTGCAGGTTCCACCAGCCGTCCCGGTCGGTGGCGGCCAACAGCGTGCCGTCCGGGGCCCACTCCACCTGGGCCACCGACTCCTCGGGCCCGCCGATCAGGGTGCGGGTGCCCTTGAACCCGGCCGGGGTGACCTCGGCGAGCAGCACCTCGGTGCCGTCCCACGGCATGCGCGGGTGGTCCCAGGCGATCCAGGCGGCGAGCCGGCCGTCCGGGGACAGTCGCGGACCGGTGACGAACCGGTGGGTGTCCTCGGTGAGTTCGCGCACCGCCGCGCGGTCACCGGCCGCCGATCCGTCCAGCGGCACCGCGGCGATCACCCGGCGCACGTCACCGGGGCCGGGGCCGGTGAACTCCTCCAGGACGCACCACACCTCACCGCGGTCCAGGTGCGGCTGCGGCTCCGCCCAGCGCAGCCCGCCGCCGACCTCGCCGACCGGGGTCAGCGGATACGGCTCGGCTCCGGGCGTGTCCGGCTCGTAGGCGTACAGCCGCTGGTCGGCGAAGTTCACGAAGACGATCAGCGGACCCTCGGGGCGGTCGGCTCCGGCCCAGGGGGCGCCGCCGTACTCGATGACACGGCTGCGGAGGTTCCACGGCGGGGGGAGCACGGACTCCTCGGTGGCGCCGGATCCGTTGCCCGGGGTGCCGGCCGCCCGCCGCCGGATCAGGGCGCGCCGGCCCGCCTCGGCCGGGCGTGGCTCGGTCCACCACACGTCGTCGCCGACGAACCCCACGAACTCCGGCCCGCCGTCGTGGGATGCGGCGGTCGCGGCGTCGATCGGGGACTGCCAACTGCCGTAGGGGGCGGTGCGGGCGGTCATCTGCGGCTCTCCTTCCGGCCCGGGGCGGGCGGTGCTGCTCGTCGGCTCGGCACTGGTCGTTCAGCGGGTCAGGAAACGGTCGAGGACTCTCACCCCGAAGTGGAGGGCCTCGACCGGCACCCGTTCGTCCACGCCGTGGAAGAGCGCCTGGTAGTCGAAGCCGGGTGGCAGCTTCAGCGGGGAGAAGCCGTAGCCGGTGATGCCCAGCCGGGAGAACTGCTTGGCGTCGGTGCCGCCCGACATGCAGTACGGCACGACGTGGCCCTCCGGGTCGAAGTGCTCCAGCGCCTCGCGCATCGCGGCGAACGTGGGCGAGTCGACCGGGGCCCGCAACGGCACCTCGCGGTGGTGGTACTTCCAGCCGACCTCGTCCCCGGTGAGCCGGTCGAGGGTGGCTTCGAACTCCGCCTCGCCTCCCGGCACGACGCGCCCGTCGACGTGCGCCGTCGCGCTGCCGGGGATGACGTTGATCTTGTATCCGGCGGAGAACATGGTCGGGTTGGCGCTGTTGCGCACGGTGGGTGCGACGAGGTCGGCGGCCGGGCCGAGCGCGGCGAGCAACTCGTCGACGCGCCGGGCGAGTTCCTCGGGCGAATCGGTGTCCAGCCGGGCCGGCAGGCCGTGCAGCGCGGCGAGTTCGGTCAGGGCGGCGCGGACGGTGGGGGTGAGCCGGACCGGCCAGCGGTGCTCGCCGATGCGGGCGATCGCGGCGGCGAGCTTGGCGACGGCGTTGTCCCGGTCGACCTTGGAGCCGTGGCCGGCCTTTCCGGTGGCCGTGAGTTCGAGCCAGGCGGTGCCGCGCTCCCCCGCGGCGACCGGGTAGAGCCGCATGCCCGGTCCGGCGTGGAAGGTGAAGGCGCCGGATTCGCTGATGCCCTCGGTGCACCCTTCGAAGAGGGCGGCGTGTTCGCGGACCAGGAAGTCGGAGCCGTAGGCGGCCGAGTCCTCCTCGTCGGCGGTGAAGGCCAGCACCAGGTCGCGGCGGGGCCGGCGGCCCTGCCTGGCCCAGGCCCGCACGGTGGCCAGGACCATCGCGTCCATGTTCTTCATGTCGATGGCCCCGCGGCCCCACACCACCCCGTCGCGCACCTCCCCGGAGAACGGGTGGACGCTCCAGTCGGCCGGCTCGGCCGGGACGACGTCGAGGTGGCCGTGGACCAGCAGCGCCCCGGCGAGCGGGTCGGTGCCGGGGATCCGGGCGACCACGTTGGCCCGGCCGGGTACCGACTCCAGCACCAGCGGCTCGATCCCGGCGTCGGCGAGGTGTTCGGCGACATACTCCGCGGCGGGGCGTTCCACGCAGTCGCCGGCGCCGCGGTTGCTGGTGTCGATCCTGATCAGCTCGGAGGTGAAGCGGACCACCTCGGCCAGGGCGGCCTCGTCGGGCCCGGGGTGCGGGGACGGGCGCCGCAGGGTGTGGCCGTCGGCGGGGCCCGGGGCGCCGGGGCGGGAGGCGGCCGTAACCGTCGGGGTCAGTGGTGTCTCAGCCATAGGTCTCCTCCACCGCTGCCGAAACGACCGTGGTCACGGCCTTGAAGCACCGGATTCCCTCGTACATGGTGTCGGCGGTGTAGCGCACCCGCCGTTCGCCGCACCGCTCCACGCTCGGCACGACGGCCGCGGCACCGGTGAGGTGGGCGGCGTCGAACTCGATCTCCACCGTGAACGGTCCGGCTTGGGCCGGTTCCTGGCGGACGGCGAGCGCCGCGGCCTCCTTGGCGGCCGTGGTGATGTCGGCGGCCGTGCGGGCCGGCGGGCGGCACACCGCGGCGTACCGCGAGACGTAGTCCTTGACCGCGACCGTGCGGGCCCGCGGTGCGTAGCCCCGGGCGTCGAGCGCGGTGCGGTCGTCTCCGGTGACCAGCACCACGGGGACCCCGTACTCGGCGGCCACCAGCGCGTTGAGCCGTCCCTCACCGGCCGGTTCGCCGTCGACCCAGACGCCGGTGATGGAGTTGGCGAGGTAGGTGTGGGCCAGCACGCCTTCGGTGCCGGCGCCGGTGTGGTAGCCGAGGAAGGCCACCCCGTCCACGTCGCCGCGTTGTATCCCCTCGACCATGGAGAGGTCCTTGTGGCGACCGGTGATCATCTCGGCGCGCTCGTCCAGCTCCTCCAGCAGGAGGTTGCGCATGGTCCAGTGCGCCTCGTTCACCAGCACCTCGTCGGCGCCACCCGCGAAGAACCCGGCGATCGCCGCGTTGACGTCGGAGGTGAACATCCGGCGGCAGCGCTGCCACTGCTCGGTGCCCGGCAGCACGTCGGCAGGCCAGGTGACGCCGGTGGCGCCCTCCATGTCCGCGCTGATGAGGATCTTCATGGCACCGAACGCTACGCGGCGGTCAAGTTCCCCGCCAGGGCTGTGGATAACTCGATTGGTCTAGTCCGGGGAGTTATCCACAGGGCTGGTGCGATCTCTTGCGGGGTCCCACACTCGGGCCCATGCGATCAGTTCTCACATCCCACGACGAACCATTGGGCCGGAAGGTCGATCCGGGTGCCGTCCGCCCGGTGTTCGGTCATCACCAGGTCGGTCTCGCCGCGCGCCAGGATCGTCAGCCCGGCCTCGGTCAGCAGCCGCGGCACCTCCGCGTCGCCCGCCTCCGCCGGGGTGAGGCCGTGCTCGATCACGCTCGCGACCTTGGGCGGCGGGCCGCCCGGGCCCTGCGCCGCCTCGCGCAGCACTTCTTTCGCCCGCGGGAGCAGCTCGGCCACGAACCCCCGCCCGCGCCTGCCCAGCAGCGTGGCGACGGCCCTCGCCACCGCCGGGCGCGCCTCGGCCTCGCTCTGGTGGATCACCGCGCGCAGGTAGACGTTGGCGTCCCCCAGCGCGTCGTGCAGGTCCCGCACCGCGGCCGGGTCCGCGGCGTTGAGCTGGCGGAACTCGGCGACCCCGGCGGGGTCGGCCCGCCGGGCGTGGGCCACCGCGGCGTGCGAGAGGTCGACACCGACGGCGCGCCTGAAGCAGGTGGCCAGGTACCGGGTCTGGGTGCCGGTGCCGCAGCCGAGGTCCACCACCGGCAGATCGGGGTCGGCGAACGGGGAGAACAGGTTCATGTGCTGCTTGGCGCTCATCTCGGCGTCGCAGTCGAAGACCGCCGCGCCGGGCTCGTCCGAGGTGTCCCGCCAGTAGCTCTCCCACGCCTCGCGGTATCGGCTGGACACGCTCATTCGCACTCCACTGGCTCGCACTTCACGTCAATTCCCTTGCTACTCCCCCCAGTTGGAGCTCGACAAGTACCTCATTCAATCATTTGCCAGGTGTTCGATCCGGGACCGCCCAACCTGCCTGCCGGAGCCGCCGGGTCAGCCACGGGAAGCGCGCGGCAACGGCTGCTCGAACCAGACGGTCTTGCCCCGGCCCCGCCGGCTCGTACCCCACTTGTGGGCCAGTCTGTCGACCACACGCAGACCGCGTCCGTACTCGTCGGCCGTGCCGCAGCTCAACAGCGTCGGCAGCGTGTGGTCGTCGTCGGTCACCTCGCACAGCAGCCTGTCGGCGCGCACCAGACGCAGCTCCACCTGGCTGGTGTCCGCGTGCCGCACGGCGTTGGCCACCACCTCGCCGACCAGCAGTTCGGCGGTGTCGATCGCCTCGTCGAGCCCCCAGCCGCACAGCGTCCGGCGGGTCAGCGAGCGGGCGCGGGCGGCCTCCTCGGGCCGGGGCTCCAGCCGCCAGGCGGCCACGTCGGAGGGCGGGATGCCGTTGAGCCGGGCCATCAGCAGCGCCACGTCGTCCTTGCGTCCGCCGACCGGGTTCAGGGCGCGCACGATCGCGTCGCAGGCGTCGTCCATCGAGGCCGCCGGGTGCGCGGCGCTCTCGCACAGCGCGGCGAGGCCCACCCCGATGTCCTGGCCGCGCACCTCGACCAGCCCGTCGGTGCACAGCAGCAGCCGGTCTCCCGGCGCCACCGGCACCGCCACCGTTTCGAACGGCACCCCGCCGACCCCTATCGGCGCCCCGGTCGGCAGGGTCAGCAGCTCGCTGCAGCCGTCCTCGGCGCGGACCAGCACCGGCGGGATGTGCCCGGCGTTGGCCAGCAGCAGCTCCGAGCCGATCGGGTCGTAGACCGCGTACAGGCACGTCGCCAGGTAGGTGTCGCCGAGCCGCTGCGCCAGGTCGTCGAGGTTGCGCAGGAGCTGGGCGGGCGGGAGGTCGAGCGAGGCCATGGTCTGCACGGCGGTGCGCAACTGGCCCATCATCGCCGCCGAGTTGAGCCCGTGGCCCATCACGTCGCCGACCACCAGCGCCACCCGGGAGCCGGGCAGCCGGATCGTGTCGAACCAGTCGCCGCCCACCCTGCCCAGGCGGGTGCCGGGCAGGTAGCGGGTGGCCACGTCGCAGCCGGGCATGCGCGGGCTGATGCGCGGCAGCATCCGGTCCTGGAGCGTCTCGGCGACGTTCTCCTGGTAGGTGTACATCCGGGCGTTGTCGAGCACCAGCCCGGCGCGGGCGGCGAGTTCGGCGCCGGTGGTGCGGTCCATGTCGTTGAAGGGCTCCCGGTCGCCGCGGCGCAGCAGCACCATGAAGCCGAGCACCACGTTGCGCGCCTTGAGCGGCACCACGAGGATGGAGCGCCCGTTGATCAGCGGACGCAGGTCCCGTTTCTCGAACTGGGCCGAGATGCGGTCACCCAGTTCGTCGCTGATGCGCGGGATGAGCACCGGTTCGCCGGTGACCATGCACTGGAAGAACGGGGTGTGTTCGGGGAAGGCGATGGCCTCGCCCACCGGCACGGTGTCGTCCCAGCGTCCGGGTTCGTCGTTGTGGTCGACCCAGACGCGGTGCCAGACGGTGGTGACGTCCGGCGGGCCGTCCGGGAACCCCTCGCCGGCGAGCACCTGGGCGCGCAGGTGGGTGCCGGCGAAGTCGGCGAACCGGGGCACCGCCGCGCTGGTCACCTCGCGGATGGTGCGTTCCAGGTCGAGGGAGGTGCCGATGCGTCCGGAGACCTCGTTGAGGAACTCCAGGCGTTCCCGGACCGCCGCGTACTCCAGGTCCGGGGCGTCCGGCCCGGCGGGCGGGGGCACGTGCGGCTGCGGGCGGGCGGCGTCCGTCCGCCGGGTCCCTTGGGGACGGCCGCGTCGCAGGAGGTAGCGGGGCACACCCCAGTCGGGGGTGACGGGGACCCGGTCGTGGTGGCTGATCTCCAGCACCGGGTAGCCCAGTTCCAGCACCTGGGAGACGATCCGGGCGCTGCCGGCCGGGCCCATGTTGGGGAGGATGTCGGGCAGCCGGCGGGAGAGCTCGTCGGCGTCGGGGAACTCGGTGTGGTGGGCGAAGCCGGGGTAGACCCGCTCCCGCAGCCCGTCCCCGGCCTCCCCGACCGGCACCCGGGCGGTGTCGGTGATCAGCAGCAGGGTCCGTTCCGGCCCGGGGCCGACGAGCGGGTAGGCCCACCACAGGACGTCCACCGGTCCGCACCGCGCGTCGGAGAGGTGGGCGCGGCCCGCCGTGGGGTAGGGCGCGCGGGCGCCGATCGACGTCTCCAGCACCGGCCCGGCGTCGAGGTCGTCGGCGTCACCGGGCGCGTCCGGCTCGTCGCGGAAGGCCCCGCCGACCGGCAGCAGATCGAGGACCGGGCTGCCGACGGCCTCCTCCCGGCTCACCCCGAGCAGCCGGCGGGCACCGCTGCTCCAGTGGGAGACCAGCCCGTCGCCGTCCACGACGACCACGGCCAGCGGAATCCGTCCGGAGACCGCGGCGGAGGGTTCGGGCGGCACGTTTGCGTCCATGGTGCGCGGGGCTCCTTCCACTGTCGGGCCGCCTGCCGACCGGGCCAGGCCCGGGGCAAGATCTGCGACGCCGCAACCACGGTACGACGCGGGGGCGTCACCGCGAGGCACAAAGCGGGAATCCAGCGCACGCCCGCGCACACCACCCGCACGGCGTCACACCGTGCACCACGTGTTAGCGTCCCGTCCTGCGCACGGCATCTGGGAAACACGGGGAGCAATCACCATGAGTACGCTCGAACCGGCTCCCCGTGCCGTACTCCTGTTCCGCCGCCCCGCCGTGCGATGGCTGCGCGACCCGGTCGTGGCCGCCCTGCTGCTGGCCGGCGCCCTGCACGTGCTGTGGGCGGTCTTCCTGGCCAACGAGGGCGGGGACCTGGCGGCCCAGTACGCGTGGACGGCGTTCGCCGACCGCAACCCGGACTCGGCCTACAACCTGTCCTGGTACGGCGGCATGCACCCGGCGTCGTACAGCGTGCTCACGCCCTATCTGATGGCCGCGCTCGGGGTGCGCACCACCGCGGTGATCGCCGGAACGCTCTCCGCCGGGCTCTTCGCGCGGCTGCTGGTGCGGGCCGGGGTGCGGCGGCCGTTGCCGTCCGCGTTGTGGGGGGCGTTCGCGCTGTGGTGCGATTCGGCCTCGGGCCGGGTGACGTTCGCGATCGGGGTGATGTTCGCCCTCGCGGCCACGGTGGCGGGGTACGAGTCGTGGGGCAACCGGATGGTGCGCGGGGGCGCGGCGGCGGTGCTCGGTGCGCTGGCCACGCTGTGCAGCCCGGTGGCCGGTCTCTTCGTGGAAGTGGTGGCCGCGGCGATGTTCCTCACCGGGCGCCGGAGGGCCGGGTGTGTGATGGCCGCCGGGCCGGTGCTGGTGGTGGCCGCCACCACGGTGTTCTTCCCCTTCTACGGGGTGCAGCCGTTCTCGGTGGGCGGGGCGCTGCTGCCGGTGCTGGTGGCCGGGCCGCTGGCGCTGTGGGCGCCGAGGTCGTGGCGTCCGGTGCGCACCGGTGCGCTGGTCTACGTGGTCGGGGTCGTGCTGACGCTGGCGATCCCGTCGCCGGTGGGCAGCAACGTGTCGCGGCTGGCGCTGCTGTTCGGCGGGGCGCTGCTGCTCGCCGCGGTGGCCGAGCCGGGACGGGCGGGCGGCACCCGGCGGTTGGTCGCGCTCTGCCTGGCGTTCGCGGTGGCGGCGGTCTGGCAGGTCGTCAAGCCGGTGCAGGACCTGATCGCCACCCGGCCGGCGAACGGCTGGCCGTCGTACGCCCGGCCGCTGGTGGCCGAGTTGGACCGGCTCGGCGCCGACCGCGGCCGGGTGGAGGTGGTCCCGGCGCGCACCCACTGGGAGGCGGCGGGGCTGGCGCCGTACGTGAACCTGGCCCGGGGCTGGAACCGCCAGGCGGACGTGGAGCGCAACCCGTTGTTCTACCAGGACGGGCTGACCGCCGGCGCCTACCACGACTGGCTGCGCCGCTGGGCGGTCGGCTACGTGGTGCTGCCCGACACCGAGTTGGACAACGCCTCGGTGGCCGAGGCTCACCTGGTGGAGCAGGGGCAGCCGTGGCTGCGGCAGGTGTGGCGGGACGACCACTGGCGGGTGTTCCGGCTCACCGATCCGGTGCCGATGGCGGCGGCGCCGTCCAAGGTGGTCCGGGCCGGGGCCGGCGAGTTGTCGGTGGACGTCCCGGCGGCCGGGCCGGTGCTGGTGCGGGTGGCGTGGTCGCCGTGGCTGGAGGTGCTGGGCGGCCGGGGCTGTCTGGAGCAGGACGGCGAGTGGACCCGGCTGCGGGCGCGGGGCGCGGGTACGTACCGCATCGGGGCGCGCTACCGGTTGCCGCGCGGTACGCCGTGCCGCCCGGGTCCGCACGGCAGCTGAGCGACACCGTCGGTGGTGGGCCGCGGGTCGGCGCGGTGGGCCCGGCCGGACGGCGGGGGCCGGCCGGGGCGCGCGGTTCAGTCCTCGTGGCCGAGTTGCAGGTCCCGTTCGGTGCGTCCGCCGCCCGCCACCTGGAGGACGGTGGCCACCGGGGGGTAGCCGGAGGCGATCACGGTGTAGGAGCCGGCCGCGAGGTCGACGAAGCGGAAGACGCCGTCGGCCCCGGTGGTGACGGTGTCCACCACGTTGCCGGCCGCGTCCAGCAGCGTGACGCGGGCCTCCTCGACGGGACGGCCGCCGGAGGCGCGGACCACGCCGCGCAGCACGGCGCCGCCGGCCAGTTCGACGTCCTGCCGGGTCTCGCGGGCCGCCTGGACGGAGACCGGGAGGGCGGCCGGGCGGTAGGCGGGGGCGCTCGCCGCCAGGGTGTATTCGCCGGCCACCAGGTCGGTGAGGACGTAGCAGCCGTCCGGCCCGGTCCGGGTGGTGGCGACCACTTCGCCGCGGACGTCGGTGAGGGTGACCACGGCCTCCCGCACCGGGGTGCCGTCCGCGGTGAGGACGGCACCGGCGAGGCGTCCGGCGCCGCCGAGGACGATGTCGAGTTCCACCGGGCGTTCGCCGACCGTGACGGTGACCGCCTGGGGCTGGTGCCCGCCGGCGGCGGCGATCAGCACGAAGGAGCCGTTGCCCGGGGTGCTCAGCGCGTAGCGGCCGTCGTCGCCGGTGGCGCCCCGGCCGATCTGGCGGCCGGCGGAGTCGATGAGGGTGAGGGCGGCGCGGGCCACGATCGTGCCGTCGGAGTGCTGGACCGTGCCGCAGACGGGCACGCCCGCGCCGCCGTTCCGTGCCTCCGGGATGAGGGGCTGGGCTTGCATCAGCAGGGGTTTCTCCTTCAGGAGGAAGGCGGCCAGCAGGCCGACGACGACAACGGGCACGAGGTAGAGGAAGATGCGCGGCATCGCGGTGGCGTAGGCGTGCACGTACGCGGTGCGCAGCGCGGGCGGTATGGCGTGCACCAGCCGCGGGGTGAGGGAGTCCGGGTCGGGCGGCGGCGCGTCGGTGGCGGGCGGTCCGGCGGCGAGGCGGGCGGCGAGCCGGTGGGTGAAGAGGGCGCCGATGACGGCGGCGCCGACCGATCCGCCGATGTGCCGGAAGTAGTCGAGAGCCGAGGTGGCCGCGCCGAGGTCGACGGGGTCGACCGCGTTCTGCACGGCGAGCACCAGCACCGGCAGGGTGAGTCCGACGCCGAGGCCGAAGACGATCAGCCAGGCGCTGTAGACCGGGCGGGCGGTGCCGGTGCCGAACCCGGACAGCAGCCACAGCCCGGTCGCGGCGAGGGCGCAGCCGAGCACCGGGTGGACCTTGTAGCGTCCGGTGCGGCTGACGAGCAGGCCCGACGCGATCGAGGCGACCATCAGGCCGCCCTTCATCGGCAGCATCAGCAGCCCGGAGCCGGTGGCCGACGCCCCGTCGACCATCTGGAGAAAGCCCGGCAGGTAGCCGGCGGTGCCCCACAGCGCCACCCCGGTGACGGCGGCCACGATGGCCGAGACGACGAAGACGCCGTTCCGGAACAGCCGCGGTGGCATGAGCGGTTGGGCCGCGAACCGTTCGGCGACGAGGAAGAGCAGGAGCGAGCCGGCCGCCGCGGCGGCGAGAGCGATCACGATCCGGGAGTGCCACGGGTACCGGGTGCCGCCCCAACTGGTCAGCAGCACCACGCTGGTCGACGCCACGGACAGCAGCAGCGCGCCCGGCACGTCCGGCCGGGGGCGCGTGGTGGGGCGTGGCAGGCGCAGCACGGCGGTGACGACGGCGAAGGTGATCAGGCCGAGGGGGACGTCGAGGTAGAAGCACCAGCGCCAGGAGAGGTGGTCGGTGAGGACTCCGCCGAGCAGTGGTCCGGCGACCGCGGCCAGGCCGGCGTCGGCGTGGATCAGACCGAGGTAACGCCCGCGGCGGCGGGGCGGCAGGATGTCGGCCATGATCGCCTGCACGCCGACCACCAGTCCGCCGCCGCCGACGCCCTGGACGGCGCGGAAGGCGATCAGCTGGTCCATGGTGTGCGACCAGCCGGCCAGCGCGGATCCGGCCACGAAGGCGAGGATGGCGAACTGGAAGACGGGTTTGCGGCCGAACAGGTCACCGAGCCGGCCGTAGACCGGCAGCACGATCGTGGAGGCCAGCAGGTACGCGGTGAGCGCCCAGGACATCCGGCCGAGCCCGTGCAGATCGCCGACGATCTTGGGCAGGGCGGTCACCACGATGGTCTGTTCCAGCGCCGCGAGCAGCAGGGCGAGCATCAGCCCGGCGAAGACCAGGTGCACGCGTCGGTCGCTGAGCGGGGCGGCTGCCGTCCGCGGCCGGGTGTTCGCCGGGGTGTCGGGGGTGTGGTGGTCGGCGCGGTCGCCCGGGCGGTCCGGTCCGCCGCGGCCGTCCTCCTCGTCCGGCCCGTTCGCGCTCTCGCGGGGGGCGAGCAGGGGCGGGGCGGTGGGGTGTTCGAGGGCGGTGGGCGGGTCCGCGGGGTGCGCGGGTGTGGTGTCGGGCGCGGTGGCGCTTCGCGGGGGTGCCGCCGGGGTGGCCGGCGGCTCGACGAGGGCGCCGGGTCGCCGCGGGCCCGGTGCGGCCGTCGGCCGTGGCCGGTCCTCCGGCGATCCCCCGGCCGGCTCGGGCAGGCCGGCCAGTGCGGTTCCGCCCATGTGCTGCTGCTCCCCTCGCCGTCGTACGCGGGCCATTTCTCGCATTACGCGACAAGGATGAGCAACCGAGACGTTTCATCGTCCGGGGTGACAAAGGGCGTCCAACTCCCCGGTAAACCGGGGAACTTGGGGCTTCATCAGCGGCTTTCGCGGTGGGCGACGCACGCCGGGCGCACACCCGCCACCCGACGGAAACCACCCGAACCGGTGAACGTCGCGCGTCGGCCCCGGAAGCCGCCGCCCCCACCGAACCCTTCGCCCACCACCCGCGACGCCCCGCCCCCGGCGTCGGCCCCCGCCCCGCCTCCCCACGCCCGAGGGCACGCCCACCGAGCCCCCGGCGTCGGAACCGACCCGCACCGCGAGAGGTTCAACGGGCAGCGACGCTCACTTGGTCAGGCGCTCGGCCAGGTTGGCGAGGACGGCGTCGTGAATGCGGTTGAGGCCCTTGGGGGCGAAGAGGCGCTCGAAGAAGCCGCCGATGCCGCCGGCGCCGGTCCAGGTGGTGCGGACGGCGATCTTGGCCTTGCCCTCGCCGGCCGGGGTGACGGTCCAGGTGGTGACCATGGTGGAGTTGCGGTCGCGTTCGACGAGCTGGCCCGGGGTGGGTTCGCTCACCTCGAACAGGCAGTCGCGGATGCGCTTGCTGGTGGCCTGGAGCTTCCAGTGCACCAGGGTGCCGGCGCCCGCGCCGCCCTCCCGGACCTCGTACTCGCTGAACTGCTCCGGCAGCAGCTCCCGCCGGGCGTGGGCGTAATCGGCGAGAGTGCCGAACGCCGCCTCGGGGGTGGCCGCGACGATCCGCTCGGTGGTCGCCTCTACCTGCGCCATCTGTCCGTCCTCCGGTGTTCTCCTGGGTCAGGGGCTACGGGGTCCCGGAGCCGAGCCGGGACGACCCGCGGCAAGCCAACCACCGCGAGCGCGACCGCCCAAATCGGGGGTGACCGCCGGTCGGCGCCCCGCTCACCGGCGCCACCCGTCCCGCGCGCCCGGCCCCCTCGAACAAAAATCGCTCAAGTGTTCTATTTTGGAGCCGAGGGGGTACCGGCGACCAAGGAGCCATCATGCGCTGGGACAACCTGGAGATCGGCGGCACCGCGCCCGCCGCCCGCCGAGGGCAGACCGGGCCGGACGCCACACGCCCCGGCCCCCTCGCCCTCTTCGGCGGTCCCGCCCGCCGTACCGCGCCGCGGGCCCGTCCGGCGCAGGCCGGCCCGGGACCCGTCCAGCTCTCGTTGCCGTGACGGCGGGCCGCGCCGGGGCCGGGACCGGGACCGGATGACCGAAAACCAGGCGCTCATCTGAACGCGACGCAAATCACCTGCGCACGGCTCTGGCGGTCGCGGTTACCGCCGAGTACTCTCGGCCGCGGGTGCTCGTCCGCCGCCGACCGCGGTCGTACGGCACCCGGCGCACGGCGGCCTGGTGACGCAGCGGCCGTGCGCGACCGCCGGGCGGGAGCGTTCCGTCCGGCACCGCCGCAACGGCGCGGCACCAGGTACCACGGCATCGCAACGCCCGTGCGTCGCACGGGGGTTGGGACGGCCGCGACCACATCAGCCAAGTGGCATCCGTCGGTTCGGCATCGCGGTAGGCGGCCCCGGGACAGGGTCGCGACCACACCGGCGGGCACGTCCGTGCCCTCCGGTGCCCTGACGCAACTCCTCCGCCCACGGGCGTGTCCGCCGGGCGCGCCCGCGGCCACCCCTTCAGTCGTCACGCCCCGGTGTCCGGGGCACACCCCCTGGAGTTCCGCGATGGACCGTCCGTCCACCCCTTCTCCCCTCCCCTCCCCCGCCGTGCCGCGCACCGTGGCCGTGGTGGGGCTCGGCACCATGGGTTCCGGCATCGCCGAGGTGCTGGCCAGGGCCGGGCACGAGGTCGTCGGCATCGACGTGAGCGAACGGGCGGCCACCGCGGCCGTGGCCGCGCTCGAACGCTCCACCGGGCGGGCCGTGGAGCGCGGCCGGCTCGACCCCGCCGGGCGGGACGCCGTCCTGGCCCGGCTGCGCACCTACCGGGAGCTGTCCGCGGCGGCCGGCGCCGACCTGGTGATCGAGGTGGTGCCGGAGGACTACGAACTCAAGCGTGAGGTCTTCACCGCGCTCGACGAGATCGTGGACGCCCGCACGATTCTGGCCACCGGCACCAACGCCTTGTCGGTGACCCGGCTGGCCGCCGCCACCCACCATCCGGAGCGGGTGATCGGCCTGCACTTCTTCGCTCCGGCCCAGGCGATGAAGCTGGTCGAGGTGGTCTCCACGGTGCTCACCTCGCCGGAGGCCACCGCCTCGGTCACCGCGCTCGTGCGGGAGTTGGGCAAGGAGCCGGTGCCGGTGGGCGACCGCCCCGGTTTCATCGCGGACGGGCTGCTCTTCGGCTACCTCAACCAGGCGGCGGCGATGTACGAGTCGCGGTACGCCACCCGGGAGGACATCGACGCGGCGATGCGGCTCGGCTGCGGGCTGCCGATGGGCCCGTTGGCCCTGCTCGACCTGGTCGGCATCGACACCGCGCGCACCGTGCTGGAGGCGATGTACGCCGCCTCGCACGACCGGCTGCACGCCCCCGCGCCCATCCTCGGCCATCTGGCGGCGGCCGGGCTCACCGGGCGCAAGGCCGGCCGTGGCTTCTACACCTACCAGGCGCCGGGCAGCCAGGTCGTGGTGGCCGACGCCGAGACCCCGGCCCTGGGCACGGCGACGGACGGCGGCCGTGCGGTGCGCACCGTGGGCGTGGCCGGTTCGGGCACCATGGCCTGCGGCATCGCGGAGGTCTTCGCCAAGGCCGGGTACGAGGTGGTGCTGGCGGCACGCGGCGCGGCCAAGGCGGAGGCGGCGGTGGCCCGGATCGCCAAGTCGCTGGGGCGGGCGGCGGACAAGGGCCGGATCACCGCCGAGCAGCGGGACGCCGCGCTGGCCCGGATCACCCCGTCCGGCACGCTGGACGCCTTCGCCCCGGTGGACCTCGCGGTGGAGGCGATCGCCGAGGAGATCGGGGTGAAGAGGGAGCTGTTCGCCACGTTGGACAAGGTGTGCCGCCCCGGCGCGGTGCTGGCGACCACCACCTCGTCGCTGCCGGTGGTGGAGATCGCGGCGGCCACCACGCGCCCGCAGGACGTGATCGGGATGCACTTCTTCAACCCGGCGCCGGCCATGAAGCTGGTCGAGGTGGTGCGTACCGTGCTCACCGCGCCCGAGGTGCGGGCCACCGTGCACGAGGTGTGCCGGGTGATCGGCAAGCACCCGGTGGACTGCGGCGACCGGGCCGGTTTCATCGTCAACGCGCTGCTCTTCCCGTATCTGAACAACGCGGTGAAGATGGTGCAGGAGAACTACGCCACCGTCGAGGACATCGACACCGCGATGAAGCTCGGCGGCGGCTACCCGATGGGCCCGTTCGAACTCCTCGACGTGGTGGGGCTGGACGTCTCGCTGGCCATCGAGCAAGTGCTGCACCGCGAATTCCGCGACCCGGGGCTGGCTCCCGCCCCGCTGCTGGAGAACCTGGTCTCCGCGGGGTGCCTCGGCCGTAAGACCGGCCGGGGCTTCCGCGAATATGCCAGGGCCTGAGGAGCACCGGGGGTGGGCCGGGGTCTTCCCGGGGCTGTCACGGTCCCGGGTACGGGCCCCGGCCACGGGGGGTCCCGCCGCACGGGGCGGCGAAATGCAGTACGTTCCCACCATGTCCCAGCCGCGCAGCACCCCCCGTACCACCGCACAGCGGCACCGCGTGCGCCAGGAACTCGCGACCGCCGCGATGCGCCTTTTCAGTACAAAGGGGTACGAGGCGACCACGGTTGACGAGATCGCCGCCGCGGCGGGGGTGGCCCGGCGGACCTTCTTCCGCCATTTCCGCTCCAAGGAAGAGGCGATCTTCCCCGATCACGACGACACCCTGGTACGGGTGCAGGCCGTGCTGGACAGCGCGGACCCGGCCGAGCACCCGCTGGACACCGTGTGCCGCGGTATCACCGAGGTGCTGCGGATGTACGCGGAGTCGCCCGAGGTGTCGGTGGAGCGCTACAAGCTCACCCGTGAGGTGCCGGCGCTGCGGGAGCACGAGATCGCCTCGGTGGCCCGTTACGACCGGCTCTTCACCCGTTATCTGCTGGGCCATTTCGACGAGTCCGCGCACCGGGACGGGGACGACGACCCGCTGCTGGCCGAGGTGGCCGCCTCCGCCGTGGTGGCCGCCCACAACCACGTCCTGCGGCGCTGGCTGCGCGCCGACGGCAAGGGGGACGTGGAGGCCCAGCTCAACCACGCCTTCGACGTGATCCGGGAGACCTTCGGCACCGGGATGGGCATGGGCCGCGGCGTGCGCGAGGAGGCCGCGCGACGGGTCCCCGCGCCCTTCGCGCCCCCCGGCGCCAGCGACAGCGACAGCGAGGTGGTCGTCGCGGTGGCCCGCACCGACGCCTCGCCCGCCGAGCTGATGCGGGCCATCGAAAAGGTGCTCCGCGCCGGCTGACCCCGCCCTCCACGCCGGGTGACCCCGGCCCGGCCCGGCTGACCCCAACCCCTGCCCCGGCCAGGGCACTTACCGCTTTCCGTACGGCCGCATCCGCACCGGGTGCGGCCGTTTCGCGTGCCCCGGTCCGCCCGTTTCGCGGTGCTCGGGAACGCCCGTCACCGGCCGGTGTGACGAGTGACGCAAAATGTTGGCACGCAGTGACTTTACGAGTGACACCGCGTGCCATAACGTAATGGCTGTCCGGGCGGGCGGCCCCGACGTCAGCGCCGTGTGCCGCCGTGTCCCTCAAGCCCGGGCGTGCCTGCGTCACCAGGCTTTCCGCGCCACCGCGCGCCGTGCACCACCCGTGCGACCGCCACGGGCCGCAGTACCGCCGAACCGACGGCAACCCCATGACCCCAGCGTTCCCTCAAGCGTCTCGTGACGCTTCGCCGGAGGCCCCCAATGAAGGACATTCTCGACGCGATCACGGCGTCGACGGAATCAAACGGTTCGGTCGACAGCGCCGCCTTCGCCGCCCTGCCGCTGCCGGAGTCGTACCGCGCGGTCACCGTGCACAAGGACGAGACGGAGATGTTCGCCGGGTTGTCCACCCGCGACAAGGACCCGCGCAAGTCGCTCCACCTCGACGAGGTGCCGGTGCCCGAACTCGGCCCGGGCGAGGCCCTGGTGGCCGTCATGGCCAGCTCCGTCAACTACAACTCGGTGTGGACCTCGATCTTCGAGCCGGTGTCCACCTTCTCCTTCCTGGAGCGCTACGGCAGGCTGTCGGAGCTGACCAAGCGCCACGACCTGCCCTACCACGTCATCGGTTCCGATCTGGCCGGGGTGGTGCTGCGTACCGGTCCCGGGGTGAACGCCTGGAAACCCGGGGACGAGGTGGTGGCGCACTGTCTGTCGGTGGAGCTGGAGTCGGCCGACGGGCATGACGACACGATGCTCGACCCCGAGCAGCGGATCTGGGGGTTCGAGACCAACTTCGGCGGTCTGGCCGAGATCGCGCTGGTGAAGTCCAACCAGCTGATGCCCAAGCCGAAGCATCTGACCTGGGAGGAGGCCGCCGCCCCCGGCCTGGTCAACTCCACCGCCTACCGCCAGCTGGTCTCCCGCAACGGCGCCGCCATGAAGCAGGGCGACAACGTCCTGATCTGGGGCGCCAGCGGCGGCCTGGGCTCCTACGCCACCCAGTTCGCCCTGGCCGGCGGCGCCACCCCCATCTGCGTGGTCTCCTCCCCCGCCAAGGCCGACATCTGCCGCGCCATGGGCGCCGAAGCCGTCATCGACCGCACCGCCGAGGACTACCGTTTCTGGAAGGACGAACACACCCAGGACCCCAGGGAGTGGAAGCGCTTCGGCAAGCGCATCCGCGAACTGACCGGCGGCGAGGACGTCGACATCGTCTTCGAACACCCCGGCCGCGAGACCTTCGGCGCCTCGGTCTACGTCACCCGCAAGGGCGGCACCATCGTCACCTGCGCCTCCACCTCCGGCTACAACCACGAATACGACAACCGCTACCTGTGGATGTCCCTCAAGCGCATCATCGGCTCCCACTTCGCCAACTACCGCGAAGCCTGGGAAGCCAACCGCCTCATCGCCAAGGGCAAGATCCACCCCACCCTCTCCAGGACCTACCGCCTGGAAGACACCGGCCAGGCCGCCCACGACGTCCACCGCAACGTCCACCAGGGCAAGGTCGGCGTCCTGTGCCTCGCCCCCGAAGAAGGCATGGGCGTCCGCGACCACGAGACACGCGCCAAGCACATCGACGCCATCAACCGCTTCCGGAACCTGTGATGACGGTGCGTCAGAAGGATCGCCCGTGGCTGATGCGCACCTACGCGGGGCACTCCTCGGCCGAGGAGTCCAACGCGTTGTACCGGCGCAACCTGGCCAAGGGGCAGACCGGGCTCTCGGTGGCGTTCGACCTGCCGACGCAGACCGGCTACGACCCCGACCACGTCCTCGCCCGCGGCGAGGTCGGCCGGGTCGGGGTCCCGGTCTCGCACCTGGGTGATATGCGCACCCTGTTCCGGGGCATCCCGCTGGACCGGATGAACACCTCGATGACCATCAACGCCACCGCGATGTGGCTGCTCGCCCTCTACCAGGTGGTCGCCGAGGAACAGGGCGCCGACATCGCGGCGTTGCAGGGCACCACGCAGAACGACATCATCAAGGAGTACCTCTCCCGCGGCACCCATGTCTTCCCGCCCGGTCCGTCGCTGCGGCTGACCACCGACATGATCGCCTACACCGTCGAGCGGATCCCGAAGTGGAACCCGATCAACATCTGCAGCTACCACCTGCAGGAGGCCGGGGCGACGCCGGTGCAGGAGGTCGCCTACGCGCTGTGCACCGCGATCGCCGTGCTGGACGCGGTGCGGGACGGCGGCCAGGTGCCGCCGGAGCGCTTCGGCGACGTGGTGGGCCGGATCTCGTTCTTCGTCAACGCCGGGGTCCGGTTCGTCGAGGAGATGTGCAAGATGCGGGCGTTCGCCCGGCTGTGGGACACCATCACCCGTGAGCGGTACGGCGTCGAGGACCCCCGGCAGCGCCGCTTCCGCTACGGGGTGCAGGTCAACTCCCTCGGGCTGACCGAGGCGCAGCCGGAGAACAACGTCCAGCGCATCGTGCTGGAGATGCTGGCCGTCACCTTGGGCAAGGACGCCCGCGCGCGTGCCGTGCAGCTGCCCGCGTGGAACGAGGCGCTGGGTCTGCCGCGCCCCTGGGACCAGCAGTGGTCCCTGCGCATCCAGCAGGTGCTGGCGCACGAGAGCGACCTGCTGGAGTACGACGACCTCTTCCGCGGCAGCGAGGTGGTCGAGGCCAAGGTGACGGAGATCGCCGAGGCCGCCACCGCCGAGATCGGGCGCGTCCAGGAGATGGGCGGGGCGGTCGCCGCGGTGGAGTCGGGGTATCTGAAGTCGCAGCTGGTCGCCTCGCACGCGGCACGCCGGGCCCGGATCGAGTCCGGCGAGGAGAAGGTGGTCGGGGTCAACTGCTTCGAGGCCACCGAGCCCAACCCGCTCACCGCCGATCTGGACACCGCGGTGCAGAGCGTGGATCCGGCCACCGAGGCCCGGGTCGTCGAGGCGCTCCAGGGGTGGCGGCGGGAACGGGACGAGCCGCGTGCCAAGACCGCGTTGGAGGCGCTGAAGGCGGCGGCGGCCACCGACGCCAACCTGATGGAGCCCACCGTGGAGTGCGCCCGGGCCGGGGTGACCACCGGGGAGTGGGCGTTCGCGCTGCGCGAGGTGTTCGGCGAGTACCGGGCGCCGACCGGGGTGGGCGGGGCGCCGGTGGCGGTGCCGGCCGAGGCGGCGGGGCCGCTGGCCGAGGTGCGGGCGAAGGTGGCCCGCACCGCCGAACGCCTGGGCGTCGGCAAGCTGCGGCTGCTGGTCGGCAAGCCGGGGCTGGACGGCCACTCCAACGGCGCCGAGCAGATCGCGGTGCGGGCCAGGGACGCCGGCTTCGAGGTGGTCTACCAGGGCATCCGGCTCACCCCGGAGCAGATCGTGGCGGCGGCGGTGGCCGAGGACGTGCACTGCGTGGGGCTGTCGATCCTGTCCGGGTCCCATCTGGAGCTGGTCCCCGAGGTGCTGCGGCGGCTGCGGGCGGCCGAGATGGGTGACATACCGGTGATCGTCGGTGGCATCATCCCGAGCGCGGACGCCCGGGCACTGCTGGACGCCGGGGTCGCCGCCGTCTTCACCCCGAAGGACTTCGGGATCACCGAGATGATCGGCCGCATCGTGGACGAGATCGGCCGCGCGAACAGGTTGGAGGTCTGAGTCGCCATGCAGTTCGGGCGCACTTACGAGGAGTTCACCGTCGGTGACGTCTACCGGCACTGGCCGGGCAAGACGGTCACGGAGTACGACGACCACCTCTTCTGTCTGCTCACCATGAACCACCACCCGCTCCATATGGACGCCAACTACGCGGAGCACACGACCGACTTCGGGCGCAACGTGGTGGTGGGCAACTACGTCTACTCGCTGCTGCTCGGCATGTCGGTGCCGGACGTGTCCGGCAAGGCCATCGCCAACCTGGAGATCGAGTCGCTGCGGCACGTGGCGCCGACGTTCCACGGGGACACGATCTACGGCGAGACCACGGTGCTGGACAAGTGGGAGTCGCGGTCGAAGAACGACCGCGGCATCGTCTACGTGGAGACCAAGGGGTACAAGCAGGACGGGACGCTGGTGTGCGTCTTCCGCCGCAAGGTGATGGTGCCCACCGCGACGTACGTCAAGGACCGCGGCGGCGAGCAGCCCGGCCGCCCGGAGCTTCAGGAGAACGAGTAGATGAGCCGCCTGCAGCAGACCGAGGGTCTGACCGAGGTCCAGCAAGAGATCCTGTCCACGGTGCGGGACTTCGTGGACAAGGAGATCCTGCCGGTCGCGGGCGGGCTGGAACACCGCGACGAGTACCCCACGCGGATCGTCGAGGGCCTGAAGGAACTGGGCGTCTTCGGGCTGATGATCCCCGAGGAGTACGGCGGCCTCGGGGAATCCCTGCTCACCTACGCGCTGTGCGTGGAGGAGATCGCCCGTGGCTGGATGAGCGTCTCGGGCATCATCAATACGCATTTCATCGTGGCGTACATGCTCAAGCAGCACGGTACCGACGAGCAGAAGGCGTATTTCCTGCCGAAGATGGCGACCGGTGACATCCGGGGCGCCTTCTCGATGTCGGAGCCGGGGCTCGGCTCGGACGTGTCGGCGATCCGCACCAAGGGTGTGCGGGACGGTGACGGCTACCTGCTCAACGGCCAGAAGATGTGGCTGACCAACGGCGGGTCGGCCAACCTGGTGGCGGTGTTGTGCCGTACCGACGAGGGCCACCCCGAGGGCACCGCGCCGCACAAGTCGATGACGACCTTCCTCATCGAGAAGGAGCCCGGCTTCGGGCCCAACCCCAAGGTGCCGGGGCTCACCGTGCCGGGGAAGATCGACAAGATGGGGTACAAGGGCGTCGACACCACCGAGTTGGTCCTGGAGGACGTGCGCGTCCCGGCCGACCGGGTGCTGGGCGGGGCCACCGGGCGCGGCTTCTACCAGATGATGGACGGCGTCGAGGTGGGCCGGGTCAACGTGGCCGCCCGGGGCTGCGGGGTGGCCCGGCGCGCCTTCGAGCTGGGGATCGCCTACGCCCAGCAGCGGCACACCTTCGGCAAGGCGATCGCCGGCCACCAGGCGATCCAGTTCAAGCTCGCCGAGATGGCCACCAAGGTGGAGGCGGCCCACCAGATGATGATCAACGCTGCCCGGAAGAAGGATTCCGGGCAGCGCAACGACCTGGAAGCGGGGATGGCCAAGTACCTGGCCGCGGAGTTCTGTAAGGAGGTGGTGGAGGACTCGTTCCGCATCCACGGCGGTTACGGCTTCTCCAAGGAGTACGAGATCGAGCGGCTGTACCGGGAGGCACCGATGCTGCTGATCGGTGAAGGCACCGCCGAGATTCAGAAAATGATCATCGGCAGGCGTTTGCTGGAGGAGTACCGAATCCAGGGATAAATGTCCACCCATGGGTGATTTATCCGCGAAGAAGATCACATCCAGCCATCGGTCTTCGGCCATCGACTCGCCCTTGAGCTTGCCGAGTTGCTGGCCGCAACCGATACCATCGGGAATGCCGCCGTCCCCATTTTTCCTTGCGGCACCCTCCGCTACGAAGGTCATCCATGCCCCACAGCCCATCCTCTGCACAACGCGGCCGGGTACGCCTCGCGCGTGGAGCGTCGCCGTGGCTCCTCCCGACCGTCGCCGCCGCAGCGGTCAGTCTGTCCCGCGCCCGGCGCTCCGGGCGCTGGGCGGCTGCGGCCGTCCCGACCACCGCCCTCGCGGCGAGCATGCTGTGGTTCTTCCGCGACCCGGAGCGTGAGATCGCTCACGGTCGCGTTCTGTCCCCCGCCGACGGCGTGGTACAGAGCATCATGCCGTGGAAGGACGGACGCACCCGCGTCGCCATCTTCATGAGCCCGCTGAACGTCCATGTCAACCGCGCCCCGCTGGCCGGCACGGTGACCTCCGTCGAACATCTGCCCGGCGGGTTCGTTCCGGCGTTCAACAAGGAGAGCGAGCACAACGAGCGGGTCGTCTGGCACTTCGACACCGAGCTCGGCGACATAGAGGTGGTGCAGATCGCGGGCGCGGTGGCGCGGCGGATCGTGCCGTACATCGCCAGTGGCACCAAGATCGCGCAGGGTGAGCGGATCGGGCTGATCCGGTTCGGCTCGCGGGTCGACGTCTACCTGCCGGAGGGGATCGAGGCCGCCGTCGAGGTGGGCCAGGCCACACAGGCTGGGGTGACTCGCCTTGACCGTGATTGATCCCGACTCCCCCTACCCGGTGGGGGCTCCCCCGGCCGGTTCCTGGGTCCCGGAGATCGACGAGGACGACGACGGGGACATGCCGCTGTCGACCCGGCTGTCGATAGCGGACACGCTCACGCTCGGCAACGCCACCTGCGGGTTCATGGCGGTGTACTTCACCACCACCGACATCCTCGTCCCGCACCTGATGGGCAACAGCGACGGCGGGATGGCCCGGCACAGCGCCGCCACCGCCGTGATGCTGATGCTGCTCGCCTCGGTCTTCGACCTGTTCGACGGCCTGGTGGCGCGCAAGCTGCGCAGCTCGGCGATGGGGGCGGAGCTGGACAACCTCTCCGACCTGATCAGCTTCGGGCTCGCCCCGGCCTACTTCGTGATCGTGTGGGGCATGGTCGCCGACGACGGCCATCAGCACGTGTCGGCGGTGGCCGCGATCGTGGTGGTGCTCGCGGTGGTGCTACGGCTGGCGAGATTCTCCTGCACCACGGTGCGGGACGGCATCTTCCAGGGCATGCCCTCGCCGATGGGGGCGCTCACCGTGGTCTCCGCGGTCCTGCTCCAGCTGCCGTTCCTGCCGACCCTGGCGATCATCGTCGGGGTGGCGTGGATGATGGTCAGCCGGGTGGAGTACCCCAAGCCGCGGGGGCGGCTCGCGGTGGCCACGCTGTTGTGGATCTTCATCTCGATGGGGTGCCTGGCGGCCTGGGCGGCCGGCTCCCCCGGTGCCCAGCTGCTCCTCCAGGCCGGTGCCGCGCTCCAGGTGGTCATGGCCGCGGTCATTCCGCTCTTCGCCACCTGCCGCCGGGTCAACGCCATCCGCGGCAACCGCCGGGAGGCGCGGGCGGCGGCCGAGCACGTCCCCGAGGTCGAGGTCCCCTGAGACGCCGAGCGCGCCGGATTACGACGGCGGGCGGGGCGGAGCGTTCGGCTCCGCCCCGCCCGCCGTTTCGCGTCCCGGTCAGCCGGCCAGGAAGTCCCGCGCGATGCGTTCCGCCGTGCGGGAGAGCAGGGGGGCGGCCTCGGCGATGCAGCGGACGGGGTCGGGTTCGAGGTCGGTGAGGGGGTAGGCGCGCGAGATCCCGGCGGCGGTGAGCGCGGCCGGGGGCAGGGCGAGCCGGCCGCAGACGGCGACGACGTCGACCCCGCGGGCCCGGGCGGCCTGGGCGACCCCGGCGGGGGCCTTGCCGTGCAGGGTCTGCTCGTCCAGCGAGCCCTCGCCGGTGATCACGAAGTCGGCGCGGGCGAGCGCGTCGGCGAACCCCAGCAGCTCGAACATCACCTCCACCCCGGGGCGGAAGACGGCGCCCAGCCCGACCATGGCGCCGTACCCGATGCCCCCGGCCGCACCGGCGCCGGGCGACTCGGCGGCCTCGGCGGCGGCCGGGCCGAGGGCGGCGCCGAGCACGTGGACGTAACTACCGAGGGCGACGTCGAGCGTCGCCACGTCGGCCGGGGTGGCGCCCTTCTGCGGGCCGTAGACCGCGGGGGCGCCCTTGGGTCCGCGCAGCGGGTTGTCGACGTCGCTGGCGAGGACGACGGTGGTCTCGGCGAGCCGCGGGTCGAGCCCGCCGAAGTCGGCCGTGGCGAGGGCGGCCAGCGCGGCGCCGCCGGGGGCCACCGGGTCGCCGCCGGCGTCCAACAGCCGGGCGCCGAGTGCGGTGAGCATCCCCGCCCCGCCGTCGGTGGTGGCGCTGCCGCCGACCCCCAGCACGATGGTGCGCGCCCCGGCGTCCAGCACCGCCCGCAGCAGCTCACCGGTGCCGTAGGTGCTCGCGGTCAGCGGTGCGAAGACGCCTTGGGGCAGCAGCCGCAGCCCGGACGCCTCGGCCATCTCCACCACCGCGGTCCGCCCGCGCAGCGCGTACCCGGCGGTGACCGGTTCGCCCAGCGGGCCGGTCACCCGGGCGGTACGGCGCTGGAAGCCGGCGGCGACCGCCGCGTCCACCGTTCCGTCCCCGCCGTCGGCCACCGGCAGCGACTCCACCCGCAGCCCGGGCACGACGCGACGCAGCCCGGCCGCCACGTGGTCGGCCACCTCCACGGCGGTGAGCGACCCCTTGAACTTGTCGGCCGCGATCAGCACGTCAGCGGGCCGCCGGGCCGGGGCGTCCGCCGGGACCCGCTCGCGATTTACTGCCATCTTGCACTCCCCATGGACGTGTCGCGCCGATCGGACCCTATCCGCCCGGGGCCCCGCTGCCCATGGCGGTCACCGTGCGGTCACGCCGTGCGACCGTCGCCCGAGGGGTGCGGGGCGACGAACCACCGCATTGCGGACGGAGGTTGCCCGGCCGGCCCGGGCGCGGCCGAAAACCCGTCGTGGATGGCGGAAAACACCCGGTCCGCGCCGGGCGTGCCCGGCACAATGGGGGCGTGCCGCAGTACGCCGAGATCCACCTCGCCCCGGACACCGCAGTACGGCTCGAACTCGCCCCGGTCGGCGAGCCGCCGGTGACCCCCGATCTGCCCGCCGGGATCGCGGGTTCGGCGCCGGTGGGGCACGGGTCGGCGGGAGTGGCGGCGTTCGCCTCCGACGCGCTGCGGCGGGCGCTGACCCCGCTGGGACCGCTGCTCCAGCAGGTCCACGACTCGGTGACGGCCACCGCGGACCCGCCGAGCGAGATCACCGTGCAGTTCGGCGTGCAGATCGGACAGGACCTCAAGCTCGGCATCGTCGGCGCGGCCGGGCAGGCCAGCATGACCGTCTCGGCGACCTGGCAGATCGAGCCGCAGTCGGAGTGAGATGCGCTGGTTCGGCTACGCCGGGGAGGGTACGGGGGCGGCGGAACCGGTCCGGGCCGCGTTCGCCTCGGTGCTGCGCGCCCGGGACGGGGTGGCGGCGGGCGGCGGCGTCCTGCTGACCGACCGCCATCTGCTCACCTGTGCCCACGTGGTCAACGACGCGCTCGGCAAAGGGCTGTTGGAGACCGGGCACCCGGGCGGCGTGCGGCTGCGGGTGGCCTTCCCCGGCTCGGCGGCGGTGAGGGCCGCCGCGTGCACGGCCGCGGTCGCCACCGCGCCGCGCCCCGCCGCGTCCCGCGCCGTACCCGACGGCGTGCCGCCCGGCCCCGGAGGAGACCGTCCGGCCCGGCTCACCCACTGGATCCCGCCGCGCCGCCCGCCCGGTGAGGCCCTGGAGTGGCACGGCGACCTGGCGGTGCTCGAACTCGACGAGCCGCTGCCGGTGCCGCCGCCCGCGTGGCAGGTGATGGCCGCCGGGCAGGAGGTCCGCGCCTGGCACGGCGGCGGCCACCCGGCCACGCTCGTGGAGGTCACCGTCAAGGACGTCGACGGGCGGGTGGGGTACATCGACGGCACGCTCTCCGGCGCCGCGATCGGCCCGGGGTACAGCGGCGGCCCGCTGTGGTCGGCGGCCGAGCGCGCGGTGGTGGGTCTGGTGGTGGCCCGGCTGTCGCCTCCCGACGCCCCGTTCTCCGCCGACCACGTGGTCCGCCGCGGCTGGGCCATCCCGTGGCAGGCGGTGCGCCGGGAGCTGGCGGAGGGCGGGGCGGGGGCGCTGCTGCCGCCGGACGCGCCGGACGCCTGGCCGGCCGAGGAGCGCGGCGCGGTACGCCACGAACTGGTGGGGCCGCTCGCGGTGTTGCTGCCGGATCCGGCGGCCCGCGCGGACGCCGGACGGCGGCTGGCCCGGCAGTGCGGACGGTCGGCCCCGGACGACGGCACCGCCCCGAGCTTCGAGGAGCTGGCCGCCGTCCTCACCGAGGACCCGCGGGCGCTGCCGACGCTCACCGAGGTGCTGGCGCCCGCGGCGGAGGGCGGACGGGCCCGGGACGCGGTGCGCGCGCTGCACACCCTGGGCGCGCTGGCGCTCGGCAGCCGGCTGCTGTCCTATGGCGAACACCGGCGCCTGCTGGCCCTGTTGGACCCGGTCGCCGAGCGCGATCCGGCGTTGCTGCCGGCCGCCGCCCGGGGCGCGCTGGAGTATCCGGAGCTGCCGGAGCCGGTGCGTCCGGCCCGGCTGGGCCCGCGGCGGGTGGCCGCCGCGGTGGCCGCGCTCGAACAGCTCGGGGACGGCGCCCGGGTGCCCGACGGCAGCCCCCGCGTCCCGGCGCTGCTCAAGGTGGCCGAGTACGTGGCGGCGGCGCTGCCCGGCACCGAGCGGGAGGCGTTGCGCGGCTGGTCCCGGCAGGTGGCGCGGCGGCTGGGGATCCACCGGGCGGCGCTCGCCGAACGGCGGGCGGACGCGGTGGCCTGGGCCGGCCGGCGGACGGCGGGCGGCCACCGCACGGTGGTGCGCCTCGCCCGGCGGCCCGGCGACGCGGCGGAGGAGTTCCGCTGCACGGTGTGGCGGGAGCGGCCGGACGGCACCTTGTCGCGCGCCTCCACCGGGGACGACCGGCCGCTGCGCCCGGCCCGGATCGCCGAGCTGATCCGCCAGGCGGCGGCCGTCGACGACACCTCCGCGCCGCTGGTCGAGGTGGTGGTGGACCGCGACGCGCTGGAGCTGCCGGTGGACGAGTGGGGCGAGCCGGACGCCTCCGATCCGCTGGCCGGGCTCTTCTCGCCGGGTGCGCTCGGCGCCGAGTTCCAGGTGGTGCTGCGCTGCCCGGAGCTGCGCCACCGCTCCCCCACCGGACCGGCCGACCTGCGCCGCCGCTGGGCCGGCAACCGTACCGAGGAGCCCTTGGTGGTGGACGAACGGGTGGGCGACGCAAGGGCGTTGAAGGACCTGCTGTACCGGACGGGACGGCGGGCCACCGGCCGGGTCGTGGTCCACGGGCCGGCCGCCGGGCGGGCGCTGATGCTCCAGGTCTGCCTCTTCCTCGGCGTTCCGGTGGTGCTGTGGGACCGCACGGCCGACGGCTTCCAGCACGCGCCCCGGCTGGACCAGGTGGATCCGGCCGGACCGCTGGAGTCGCTGCCGGAACGGGTGCGCGACTTCCGGGTGGACGTGTACGCGGACCCGGGCCGCCCGGCCCGGCCCGCGCTGGTGTGGGAGAACCCGGACCGGCCGCTGCCGGACGAGCTGCGGCTGGCGGATCCGGTGGCGATGACGGAGGAGAGCTGATGGCGCGGGACGACTGGCGGCTGTTCACCGGGGACGGCCGGGTGCGCCGGGTGGAGTTCCCCGAGCCGCCGCCGTGGCGCCGGTTCGGCCCGGCCCGGGCGACGCCGCCGGCCCGGCCGTACCTGATCGGGCCCGGCGAGGCGGACGTGGTCAACGCCGCGCTCCATCTGCGCCGTCCGCTGCTGGTCACCGGCCACCCCGGCACCGGCAAGTCGTCGCTGGCCCACGCCGTCGCCCACGAACTGGACCTGGGCCGGGTGCTCACCTGGCCGGTGAACAGCCGCTCCACGCTCCAGGACGCGCTCTACCGGTACGACGCCATCGGCCGGCTGCGGGAGACCTCGCTGCGCCGCGACCGTGGTGAGCCGGACGGCGACCCGGGCATCGGCTCGTTCGTCCGGCTGGGTCCGCTGGGCACCGCGCTGGTGCCGGCCGAGCGCCCCCGGGTGCTGCTGGTGGACGAGTTGGACAAGGGCGACGTCGACCTCCCCAACGACCTGCTGGCGGTCTTCGAGGAGGGCGAGTTCGAGATCCCCGAGCTGGCCCGGCTCCCGCGCGAGCAGGAGCGCGTCGAGGTGCTGGCGGACGACCCGGACGCGGAGCCGGTGCCGGTGGTGCGCGGCCGGGTGCGCTGCTCGGCGTTCCCGGTGGTGGTGATCACCAGCAACGGGGAACGGGACTTCCCCCCGGCCTTCCTGCGCCGCTGCGTACGGCTCGACCTGCCCGACCCGGACGAGCGGCGGCTGCGCGAGATCGTCGCCGCCCACCTGGGTGAGGAGGCGCTGGCGGGCGTGGACGACCTGCTGGAGGAGTTCCTCAGCCGCCGGGCCTCCCGGGAGCTGGCCACCGACCAGTTGCTCAACGCGGTCTTCCTGCGGGCCGGCGGGGTCGGGCTGGACGCGGGCGGGCTGCTCGACGCCGTGCTGCACAAGCTCGGCGGGACGGTGTAGCCGGTGCCGGAACGGCTGCGGCGGCTGCTCGGCCGGTGCGGGGTGGAGCTGTCCTCGGTGGAGTTGCTGGACGCGTTGTGGCTGGCGGGCCGGCTCCCGGCGGACGCCTCGGCGCCGCTGGCCCGGGCGGTGGGGCCGGTGGCCGGTCAGGTGGCGGGGTCCGGTGTGCCCGGGGCCGCGCCGTCCGGCGGGCCGGTGCCCGAGGAGGCGGAGGCGGGGACGGAACCGACGCCGGGGGCCGCGGCGGTGGGGGCGCTGCACTCCGGGCCCGCGGTGCGTGCCCCGCGGCCGGCCCCGGACGCCGTCCCGCCCGCCGCGCCGCGTCCGGCCCGGCCGAAGGCGCTGCCGGTGCGGGTTCCGGAGGAAAAGGCGCTGCGCGGCACGGAGTTGGGGCTCGGCCGGTCGCTGCGCCCGCTCAAGCAGCGTCGGCCACGGACCCGGGGGTGGGAGCTGGACGAGGCGGCGACGGCGGCGGCGCTCGCCGAGACCGGGCTGCCGGACGTGGTGCTGCGGCCGGCCCGGGAACGCTGGCTCGACCTGGTGCTGGTGGTGGACGACGGGCTGTCGATGCTGCTGTGGCACCGGCTCGCCGTCGAACTGCGGGCGCTGCTGGAGCGGTTGGGAGCGTTCCGTACGGTCCGGGTGTTCGGCCTGGACAGCCGGTGCGCGGGCGGGCCGGTGCTGCGCGGGCGGCCGTTCGCGCCCGGCTCGCCCGTGCTCTCCCCGGCCGTGCCCGCCGATCCGACCGGGCAGACGCTGGTGCTGGTGGTCAGCGACGGGGTGGGCCCGGCGTGGCGGGACGGGCGGATGTGGCCGGTGCTCGACGGCTGGGCGCGGCTCGGCCCGGTCGCGGTGGTGCACGCGCTGCCCGCCCGGATGTGGCCGGCCTCCGGGATCCGGGCGGCCGACTGGCGGGTGACGGTGCGTCAGCGCGGTGCGGCCAACGCCGCCTGGACGGTGACCGATCCGGTGCTCCCGGCCGAACTCGTCCGGTTCGAGGGGATGCCGGTGCCGGTGCTGGAGCCGGAGCCGCTCGCGGTGGCCCGGTGGGCACGGCTGGTGGCCTCGCCCGGTGGCAGCGCGGTGCTGCCGCTGCTGAGCCGGGAGCCGACCGTGGTGCCCCGGTCCCCGGCGGCGGGCGCCGCGGCCCCGGCCGCCGACCCGGTGCTGCGGTTCCGCAACGCGGCCTCGCCGGAGGCGTACCGGCTCGCCGCCCATCTGGCCGCGGTGGCACCGGTGTCGGTGCCGGTGATGCGGCTGGTGCAGTCGGCGGTACGGGTGGAGACGGCCCACCTGGCGGAGGTGTTCCTGGGCGGGCTGATGCGCCGTACGGATTCGTCCGGCGCGGGCGTCTCGCCCCGCGAGTCCGGCTTCGACTTCACCGAACGCGACCGGGAGATCCTACTCGACACCGTCCCCGCGGCCGAACTGGTCGGCACCGGCCGCGCCGTCTCCGCCCGGCTGGCCGAACTCTCCGGCCACGCCCCGGACTTCCCCGCCTGGCTCGCCCACCCCGACGGCCTGGCCCGGCTCCCCGCGCACGCCCGCCCGTTCGCGCTGGCCGGGCAGCGGATGATGGCGCGGCTGGGGGCCGGGGTGGCGGTGGAGCGTCAGGCGCCGGAGGCCGGCGAGTGGCCGGACTCGCTGGCGGATCTGCTGGCCGCCGCCTCCGGCCGGCGGACCCGGCGGCGGTGGGAACGGCCGCGTACCTCGGACCCGGCGGTGGTGGGCCCGTTCACCGTCCGGGCGCGGGACAGCGCCGAGTTCCAGTACAGCCACTACCTCGCCGAGGACGCGGACGGCGACCTGGCGGTGGTCAAGGTGTACCGCAACGTCTACAGCGGACGCGCCACGGCGGAACGGGAGGCGGAGGCGCTGCGCCGGATGGCCGGACGCTTCGCCCCGGTGCTGGTGGACGCGGACACCGGGGCGGCGCGGCCGTGGGTCGCGTTCCGGGCGGCCGGCGGCGACGACCCGCTGGGGACGGGGCTGGACGAGATCGGCGCCGAGGCGGGCGCGCTGTGGCCGAGGCCGGCGTTCCGCACCCTGGCCCGGCTGCTGGCGGAAGGGGTGGCCCTGTGTCACCAGGAGGGCATGGTGCACGGCGCGCTCGGCCTGAGCCGCTTCCGGCTCACCGCGTCGGGGCCCTGGCTGGTCGGCTGGGAGCACGTGGCGATCGACGGGCGCGGCGCGGGTCCGTCGGGCCGTACGGCGACCGCCGCCGACGACGTCTCGGCGCTGGGCCGGGTCCTGGTGGCGATGGCGACCGGGGAGGCCCGCAACATCGACTACCCCGAAGTGCTGCGCGCCGCACTGCTGTTGCAGGCCGACGACGACATCGACCTGCGTGACCTGCTGCTGAGCTGTGCCTCCGGGGTGCCCGGGTCCCGGCCCACGGCGCGCCGGATCGCCGACGCGTTCGCCGGATCGCCGAGCCCGCCGCAGCGGCCGGGTACGGAGTTGCGCAAGCCGCCCCGGCCGGCCGTCGGGAAGCTCGGCGAGCCGTCCGGCGCCGCCCCCGCCGAGCCGTCCCCGCCCCCGGCGGCGCCCGGCGTGCCCGACCCCGCCGAGCTGTGGCTCCCGCGCCGCCGGGCACCGTGGGCCAAGGCGACGCTGCAACGCCAGGCCGACCAGGTCCGCACCCCGGTGGCGGGGTGCCACCGGATCGCCGTGGTGGGCGGTCGCCGGTTCGCCGGGACGCGGACGGTGGCGCTCGTCCTCGCGTCCTTCCTGGCCGCGGTGCGCGGCGGCGGGGTGCTGCTGCTCACCGACGACCCGGCGGCCCTCGGGGGACCGGCGCGGACCCCGGTGTCCCTGTCCGAACTGGCCTCCTCGAACTGGTGGGACGTGGAGACGTCGGCCGTGACGCACCCGTCCGGGCTGCGGGTGCTGCTGGTCTCCCGGCGCCCCGGGACGACCCCGGAGGCGTACGCCCGGGCGCTGGACGCGGCGAGCCAGGGGTGCCGGATCCTGATCGTCGACGCGGGCAGCGACCACGCGGTGTTCCCCGGTTCCGCCACCGGGATCCAGCAGTACGTCCTGGTGCCCACGCCCGGGGCCAGGGCGGAGCTGCCGTACCCCGGGCCCGGAGACGTGGTCGTCGTCTCCCGCCACCACGGCAGCGAGGAGTCCGCGCGCGACCTGGCCGGCCACTACACCCGGCGCGGCCACGCCGTGGTCACCCTCCCCTACGACCTGGGGCTGGCCGCCCGGCGCGTCCCGGATCCGGGGCTGCTGTCGGCCGAGACCCGGCAGCGTTACCTGGATCTGGCGCTGCTGCTGGCCGAGGGGTTCCGCTGACCGGGGGCGCGCCGCGCCCTCACCGCCCGACCGCGTACCCCTGCATGCCGCGCGGGTTGGCCGCCGCGTAGAGCGTCCCGGTGGCGGGGTCGCGGGCGACGGCGCAGAGCCGGCCCTCGGTCCAGGGGCCGCCGACGGTCACCCGGTGTCCTCGGCGGCGCAGTCCGGCGACGGCCGGTTCGCCGAACCGGGACTCCACGGTGAGGGCGCCGGGCTGCCAGGTGCGCGGGTGGAAGGAGCTGACCAGGCTGTCGGTGTGCCAGCCGGGCGCGTCGACGGCGCCTTGCAGGTCGGGTCCGCCGCGTACCGCGGGGCGGCGGGCGACGGCGAGGAAGAAGTGCAGGCTCCACTGGTCCTGCTGGTCGCCGCCGGGGGTGCCGAAGGCGAGCACGGGTTCCCCGTCGCGCAGCGCGAGCGAGGGGGTCAAGGTGGTGCGGGGGCGGCGGCCGGGGGTGAGGGTGGCCGGGAGCCCCGGCTCCAGCCAGGTCATCTGGAGCCGGGTGCCGAGCGGGAAGCCGAGTTCCGGGACGACCGGGTTGGACTGGAGCCAGCCGCCGCTGGGGGTGGCGGCCACCATGTTGCCCCAGCGGTCCACCACGTCGAGGTGGCAGGTGTCGCCCCGGGTGGCGCCGTCCGGGCCGGTCCGCGGCTGTCCGGCCCAGGGGGTGCCGGTGGTGGGTTCGCCGGCGCCGGCCACGCTCATGGCGTCCGGTCGCCGCCCCCGCGCGGTGCCGGGGCGGACGGCGGCGGGGAGTACCGGGGTGCGTCCGCCGGGGCTGCCGGGGCGCAGTTCACGGGAGGCGTGGTCGCCGACGAGCCGGCGGCGGGCGGCGTTGTAGCCGGGGTCGAGCAGGTCGGCCAGGGGCACCTCGGCGGCGTCCCCGTACCAGGCGTCGCGGTCGGCCAGGGCGAGCTTGGCGCCTTCGGCGAGGGTGTGGACGTACTCGGCGGTGCCGGGTTCGAGGGCGTCGAAGTCGCCGGGGAGCAGGGCGAGTTGCTGGAGGAACACGGGGCCTTGGGACCAGGGGCCGGCCTTGGCCACCGTCCAGCCGTGCCAGTCGAAGGTGACCGGGTCCTCGTACCCGGCGGACCAGCGGGCCAGGTCGTCGCCGGTGAGCACGCCGGCGTGGCGCTCACCGGAGGTGTCCAGGGCGGGGCGGGCGGCGAAGGCGGCGACGGCCTCGGCGACGAACCCCTCGCGCCAGGCGCGGCGGGCGGCGTCGATGCGGCGTTCCCGGCTGCCGCCGGCCGCCTCGGACTCGGCGAGCAGCCGGCGCCAGGTGGCGGCGAGGGCGGGGTTGCGCAGCCGCGTGCCGGGGGCGGGCGGCCGTCCGCCGGGCAGGTGGACGGCGGCGGAGGTGGTCCACTCGGTGGTGAACAGTTCGCGTACCGCGCCGATGGTGGCCGCCTCGGCCTCGGTCACCGGGTGGCCGTGTTCGGCGTAGTGGACGGCGTACCGCAGCACCTCGGGCAGCGTCCTGGTGCCGTGGTCGCGCAGCAGGAGCAGCCAGGCGTCGAAGGCGCCGGGGACGGCGGCGGCCAGCGGTCCGGTGCCGGGGACGTGGTCGAGGCCGAGGGTGGTGAAGTGCTCGACGGTGGCGCCGGCCGGGGCCGGTCCCTGGCCGCACAGCACCCGTACCGGGCCGCCCGCCGGGGCGAGGACGACCGGCACCTCGCCGGCCGGTCCGTTGAGGTGGGGTTCGACGACCTGGAGGACGAAACCGGCGGCCACCGCGGCGTCGAAGGCGTTGCCGCCCTCCTCCAGCACCGCCATCGCGCACTGCGAGGCGATCCAGTGGGTGGACGAGACCATGCCGAAGGTGCCCTGCAGGGTGGGGCGGGTGGTGAACACGAAGGCTGCTCCCTGGGTCGGCGGGTGCGCTGCGCTCAGGGAAACGATTCACCACACGGCGCCGCGGCAACCCCCGTCAGGGGCGCGGGATGTCGAAGAAGTGCATCAGGCCGCCGGCCAGCCGCAGATCGCCCTGTGCCTTGAGCTTGCGGGTGAAGAACAAGGTGGGCCCGGAGGCGTTGCCGGAGGCGAGTTTGAGCAGTTCGGGGGCGGCCATGGTGAGGGTGAGGTCGGGGGTGCGGCCGGTGGCCTCGCCGGTGACCTCGCAGCGGCCGTCGGCGATGGCGGTCTCGTAGGTGTCGGTGCCGTAGCCGGCGCCGGTGATCCGCCAGCGGACCAGGACGCTGCGGCCGACGGCGGCGTTCGGCTTGACCAGGGTCGCCATGCGCCGGAACAGCTCGTCCAGCACCCGCCTGCGGTGTTCGCCGGCCATGAACTCGGTGAGCCGGCGCCCCGGCAGTTCCTTGACGATGCGGGCGAACTGCGCGGGCTCCACCTTGCCGAAGTCGAGCGTGGCGAGGTCGAGTTCATCGCTGGCGGCCATGGCGGGCACCTTTCTGGCTGCGTCCGGCTCGGGCACTTTTCTTACTTTCACGTAAGCTTACCGGCGAGTCAGTTCCGGGGTGCCCGTTCGTGTCAGGACGCGGTGGACGGCAGCGGCCGCGGGCGCACCCCCAGTCGGCGCAGGACGGTGCGGGCCGCGTGGTGGCCGGACATCCCGTGCACCCCGGGGCCGGGCGGGGTGGCCTGCGAGCACAGGAAGACCGCCGGGTCGTCGGTGGCGTAGGGGACGCGGCGCAGGACGGGGCGGATCAGCAGCCGCAGTCCGGCGGCCGAGCCGCACAGCATGTCGCCGCCGACGTAGTTGGCGTTGCGGGCGGCCAGTTCGGCCGGGCCGGCGACCGCGCGGGCCAGCACCCGGTCGGTGAACCCGGGGGCGAACCGCTCGATCTGCCGCTCGATGGCGGACGTCAGATCGCCGCGCCAGCCGTTGGGCACGTGCCCGTAGGCCCAGAAGACGTGCTTGCCGGCCGGCGCCCGGGTGGGGTCGAAGAGGCTGGGCTGGGCGGTGAGCACGAACGGCACCTCGGGGGCGCGGCCGTGCGTGGCGGCGGCCAGCGCGGTGGCCACCTCCTGGTAGGAGGCGCCCAGATGGACCGTTCCGGCCCGGGCGGCCTGCGGCGAGGTCCACGGCACGGGGCCGTCCAGCGCGTAGTCGATCTTGAAGGCGGCGGGTCCGTAGCGCACCGAGCGGTAGGCGCCGCGCAGCCCGGCGATGCGGGCCAGCGCGGTGGGCGAGGTGTCGAACAGGTAGGCGCGGGCGGGCGGCAGTTCGGCCAGCGAGGTGACGGTCACCCCGGTGTGCACCGTGCCGCCGAGTTCGGCCAGGTGGGCGGCGAGCGCGTCGGAGATCGCCTGGGAGCCGCCGCATGCGAACGGCCAGCCCACCGAGTGCGCCGCCAGCAGGAACATCATGGTGGCCCCCGCCGTCCCCGGCCCGTACAGCGGCCCGATCAGATGGGCGGCGACCCCGGCGAGCATCCCGCGGGCGAGTTCGCCGTGGAACCGGCGGGCGAGCACCGCCAGCGGCCAGGCGCCGACTGCCCCGAAGAGCGCGTACCGCAGCGGATGGCGGGGCAGGCCGAGCCACTGCGGCCGGAAGAAGTCCCGGGCCAGCTCGTCCCAGTGGCCGGTGAACGGCTCGAACAGCCGACGGTACGCCCCGGCGTCCCGGGGGCCCAGCGAGGCGGCGGTGGCCCCGACGGTACGGGCCACCACCGCGGCCCGGCCGTCCGGGAACGGGTGCGCGGCCGGCAGGTCGGGGTGGACCCACTCCAGCCCGTGCCGGGCCAGCGGCAGCGCGTTGAAGACCGGCGAGCCGGCGCCGAACGGGTGCGCCGTCGAGCACGGGTCGTGCCGGAACCCGGGCAGCGTCAGCTCCTCGGTGCGCGCCCCGCCGCCGACGGTCCCCGCCGCCTCGAAGACCTCCACCGTCAGCCCCGCCCTGGCCAGCTCCACCGCCGCCGTCAGCCCGTTGGGCCCCGCCCCGACCACCACCGCGTCCGTCGTCACGCCCCCACCGTGCCAGACGCCCCGGGCGGGGTGCGCGCCGGGTGATCCGTTCGCGGTTCGTCGCCGTGCCGGGCCTCACCGGGCCAGCCGCGGGATGACGTGGTGGCCGTAGGCGTCGATCACCTCAACGATCGCGTCGTGCATGGCGTACAGCGCGAACTGGTCGACGCCCAGCTCGCGCAGCCGGGTGAGCTTGGCGACGTGCTCCTCCACCGGGCCCAGCAGGCAGAAGCGGTCGACCACGGCGTCGGGCACGAAGTCGGTGTCGGGGTTGCCGGCCCGTCCGTGGTGGGCGTAGTCGTACCCCTCGCGTTCCCTGATGTACTCGGTCAGCTCGGCGGGGACGGCGCCGGACTCGCCGTAGCGGGCGACCAGGTCGGCCACGTGGTTGCCGACCATGCCGCCGAACCAGCGGCACTGCTCGCGGGCGTGGGCCAGCGCCCGGGCGGAGCCGTCGGTGACGTAGGCGGGGGCGGCCACGCAGATGGTCACCGCGTCCGGGTCGCGTCCGGCCTCGCGGGCGGCGTCCCGCACCGCCTTCACCATCCACTCGGTCAGATAGGGGTCGGCGAGCTGGAGGATGAAGCCGTCGGCGAGGAGGCCGGCGAGCCGCAGCGCCTTGGGCCCGTAGGCGGCCATCCACACCGGCAGCCGGCCGTCGCGCACCCAGGGCAGCCGCAGCGGCGTGCCGTCCACCACCGCCTCGCGCCCCTCGGCCAGGTCGCGGATGGCGGTGATCGCCTCGCCGAGGCGGGCCAGGGTCACCGGTTCGCGGCCGGCCACCCGCACCGCCGAGTCGCCGCGGCCGATCCCGCAGACCGTGCGGTTGCCGTACATCTCGTTGAGGGTGGCGAAGGTGGAGGCGGTCACCTCCCAGGAGCGGGTGGCCGGGTTGGTGACCATCGGGCCGACGATCAGCCGGTCGGTGTGTTCCAGGACGCGGCTGTGGATGACGTAGGGCTCCTGCCACAGCACCGCGGAGTCGAAGGTCCAGCCGTGGCGGAAGCCGTGGCGTTCGGCCCGGCGCATCAGGCCGACCACGGCGGATGCGGGCGGGTCCGTCTGGAGGACGAGTCCGAAGTCCATCTCCGGCCTTTCTGTGGGTGCGGCCCGGCGGGGCGACCGGGGTCAGGGCTGGCGCGGGTAGGTGCCGACGGCGCGCGGCAGGTAGCGGCCGTGTCCGGCCCGGCCGGTCCAGCGGCGCTCCTCGATCACCGGTACGCCGCGGCTGAGCACGGTCTCCACCCGGCCGGTGATCCGCCGGCCCTCGTAGACGGAGTGGTCGACGTTCATGTGGTGTCCGGCGGCCGACAGGGTCTGGGTGGCCGCGGGGTCGTAGAGGACGATGTCGGCGTCGCTGCCGGGGGCTATGGTGCCCTTGCGCGGGTGGAGGCCGAACATCCGGGCCGGGGCGGCGCAGGCCAGCTCGATCCACCGGCGGCGCGAGATGCGCCCCTCGACCACGGCCTGGTGCAGCAGGTCCATCCGGTGCTCGACGCCGGGCAGCCCGTTGGGGATCTTGGAGAAGTCGCCCCGGCCGAGGTCCTTCTGGCCGGTGAAGCAGAACGGGCAGTGGTCGGTGGAGACCACCGACAGGTCGTCGGTGCGCAGCGCCCGCCACAGCGCCTCCTGGTGCTCGGCCGGGCGCAGCGGCGTGGAGCAGACGTACTTGGCGCCCTCGAACCCCGGCCGGGCCAGGTCGTCGGCGGAGAGGAACAGGTACTGCGGACAGGTCTCGCCGTAGACGTCCAGGCCCAACTGGCGGGCGGCGGACAGCTCGGCGACGGCCTCGGCGGCCGAGACGTGCACCACGTACAGCGGCGCCCCGGCGACCCGGGCGAGCTGCACGGCCCGGTGGGTCGCCTCCGCCTCCAGCAGCGCCTTGCGCACCTCACCGTGGTACCGGGGGTCGGTGCGGCCGGCCGCCAGCGCCTGCTCGACCAGCACGTCGATGGCGATGCCGTTCTCCGCGTGCATCATGATCAACCCGCCGTTGCCGGCGGCCCGTTGCATCGCCCGCAGGATCTTCCCGTCGTCGCTGTAGAAGACCCCGGGATACGCCATGAAGAGCTTGAACGAGGTCACCCCCTCGGCCACCAGGGCGTCCATCTCCGCCAGCGACGCCTCGGTGACGTCGGAGAGGATCATGTGGAAGCCGTAGTCGATCGCGCAGCGTCCGTCGGCCTTGGCGTGCCAGGCGTCGAGTCCGGCCCGCAGCGAGCCGCCGACGGACTGGATGGCGAAGTCCACGATGGTGGTGGTGCCGCCCCAGGCGGCGGCCCGGGTGCCGGTCTCGAAGGTGTCGCTGGAACGGGTGCCGCCGAACGGCATCTCCATGTGGGTGTGGGCGTCCACCCCGCCCGGCAGCACGTAGCGGCCGGTGGCGTCGACGACCCGGTCGGCGGTCCAGCCGGCCGCGGCGTGGCTGCCGGAGGCGGCGAGCGCGGCCACCCGTGATCCCTCGATGAGCACGTCGGCGTGGATCTCGTCGGCCGCGGTGACCACCAGGCCGCCGCGGATGAGGGTACGGGTCATCGGACGGCCTCCTCGTCGAGCCGGCGGCCGGCCCGGTCCAGGGCGGCGGCCAGGATGGCCGCGCCCTGTTCGGCCTCGGCCACGGTCAGGGTGAGCGGCGGGGCGATGCGCAGCACGTTGCCCTCCCGGCCGCCCTTGCCGAGCAGCAGCCCGCCCTCGCGGGCCGCCTCCAGCACCTCGGTCGCCGCCGCGCCCCAGGGTTCCCCGGTGCCGGGACGCACCAGTTCCAGGGCGATCATCAGGCCCCGGCCACGGACCTCGCGGACCAGCGGGGAGCCGGCGGCGACCGCCCGCAGCCGGGTGAGCAGCAGGCCGCCGACCCGGCGGGCGTTGCCCTGGAGGTCGTGTTCGAGCAGGTAGGTGAGGTTGGCCAGGGCGCCGGCGGTGGTGACCGGGCTGCCGCCGAAGGTGGAGATGGAGCCGGCGGTCAGGCAGTTCATCACCTCGGCGCGGGCCACCACCCCGCCGATGGACAGCCCGTTGCCGAGGCCCTTGGCGAAGGTGAGCAGATCCGGCGGCCCGGCCTGGGCGTGCGCCTGCCACCCCCAGAAGTGGTCGCCGGTGCGCCCCCAGCCGGTCTGCACCTCGTCGCTGATCCACAGGATGCCGTGGCGGTCCAGCACCCGGCGGAAGGCGGCCAGCAGTCCGTCGGGCGGGCTGGTGAACCCGCCGACGCCCTGCACCGGTTCGGCGATCAGCGCGGCCACCGGACCCGCGGTCTGGCCGAGCACATCCTCCAGGTCGGCCACGCACGCCGCGGTGAACTCCGCGTCCGTCAGATGCGCGAACGGGCCCCGGGTGCGCACCCCGCCGTGCACGTAGTACGTCTGCAGCGGGGACAGGCTCGTCGGCGACCAGGCGGAGTTGCCGGTGACGCCGACCGCGGAGAAGGAGCGGCCGTGGTAGCTGTTGCGCAGCGCGAGCACCTGGTTGGAGCGGCGGTGGGCGGTGGCCAGCAGCAGCGCGGTGTCGGTGGCCTCGGTGCCGGAGGAGGTGAAGAAGACCCGGGCGTCGGGGATGCCGGACAACCGTGCGACGCGCTCGGCGAGTTCGACGGCGGTGCGGCTGAGGTAGAGCGTCGAGGAGTGCAGGACGCGGCCCGCCTGCGCGGCGACCGCGCGGGTCACCTCGGGGAGCGCGTGGGCGGTCATGGTGGTCAGGATGCCGCCGAAGAAGTCCAGGTAGCGGCGGCCCTCGGCGTCCTGGACGTGGCGTCCCTCGCCGTGCGTCAGCTCGATGGGGGCGCGGTAGTAGGTGGCCAGCCAGTCGGGCATGACGGCCCGGTGGCGGGCGTACAGGGCGGTGTGGACGCTGTCGGGGCTCATGGCTGCCATAACGATCAGGCCCCCGTCAGGTCGCCGTACGCCTCCGGTCGCCGGTCGCGGTAGAACGCCCACTGTTGCCGGACGCTCTCGACGAGCCCGAAGTCCAGGTCGCGGACGAGCAGTTCCTCCTCGGTGCCGGAGGCGGGGGTGCCGACGTACTCACCGCGCGGGTCGACGAAGTAGGAGGTGCCGTAGAAGTCGTTGTCGCCGTAGGGTTCCCGGCCGACGCGGTTGATGGCGGCGACGAAGTACTGGTTGGCGACGGCGGCGGCGGGCTGTTCGAGCCGCCACAGGTGGGACGAGAGGCTGCGCGAGGTGGCCGACGGGTTGTAGACCAGCTGGGCCCCGGCGAGCCCGAGGGCGCGCCACCCCTCGGGGAAGTGCCGGTCGTAGCAGATGTAGACCCCGATCCGGCCCACCGCGGTGTCGAACACCGGCCAGCCGAGGTTGCCGGGGCGGAAGTAGAACTTCTCCCAGAATCCGGGCAGTTGCGGGATGTGGTGCTTGCGGTACTTGCCGAGGTAGCTGCCGTCGGCGTCGATGACGGCGGCGGTGTTGTAGTGGAACCCGGGGCCGTCGCTCTCGAAGACGGGCACCACGATCACCGTGCCGGTCTCCCGGGCGACGTCGCGCATCCGGCGCACGGTGGGCCCGTCCGGCACCGGTTCGGCCCACCGGAAGTGCTCGTCGCTCTGCTCCTGGCAGAAGTACGGCGCGTTGAAGACCTCCTGGAAGCCGATGACCTTCGCCCCCTGGGCCGCCGCCGTCCGTACGTACTGCTCGTGCTTGGCGACCATCGACGCGGTGTCCCCGGTCCAGTTCGCCTGAACCAGCGCGGCGCGTACGACCGTGCCCATCCGGCACCTCCTCTGACGCAGCGTCAGCCAGGGCCCATGTCGGTTCTACGCCCGTAGAGCCTCGGCCAGGAGAGATGAACGTAAGAGGGGCGAGGGGGGTGTGGCAATAGGGCGTCGGGGCACGGCCGGCGCGGCGCGGCGGGACGCGCTCCGGGCGTGACGCGGACCGCCCGGATCCGTAGGGTGGTGGCCGGAACGCACACGCGGCCGACGGGGCCCACTACACAGGCAACCTTGCAAGGTTACCTTCTCTCCCTTACCCTGGCCGCATGGCCGACCACACCGACACCGCCCGGGCCCGAGCGCGCCGCGCCGGAGCCACCGCCGACGAAGAGGCCGCGGCCGAGCTGTCGGTGGCCGTGGGACACCTGATGCGCCGGCTGCGGGCGGAGTCCCCGGAAGGGGAGCTGACCCCCACCCAGCGCTCGGTGCTCAGCCGGCTGGACCGCGACGGACCGGCCACCACGGCCGCGCTGGCCCGGGCCGAGCACGTCCGGCCGCAGTCGATGCGGCTGACCCTGGCCGCGCTGGAGGAACGCGGCTTCCTGCGCCGCACCCCGCACCCGACCGACGGGCGGCAGATCGTCGTCTCCCTCACCCCCGCCGGACGGCGCGGCCTCGGCTCGGTGCGCCAGGCCAAGCGCAACTGGCTCGCCCAGGCCATCGGCGACCTGCTCGACCCCGACGAGCGCCGCACCCTGCACGAGGCCACCGCCCTGCTCGAACGGCTCGCCCAGTCCTGACCGGCCCGGCGACGCCCCCCGGGGAGCCTCACCACGGGACGGTCCCGCCGTCGCGGACCGGGAACCGCGGCCCCGGGACCCCGGGAGGCTCCGATGACGAGGGCGTGGCGGTGGGAGGTGACGGACACGGGCGCTCCTTCGCGGCGGGACCCAGGCCGGACGAGTCGTCGCGTCCGGACAAGACCCGGCGGCGATCACCCGCCCCTGGCCGGCTCCGGTGGCCAGGCGTGCGGGTCGAGCACCCCGAGCACGTAGGCCCGGGCCACCAGCGCGGCCCGGTTGGGGGCGCCGAGGCGGCGGCAGAGCCGGGACAGGTGGTAGCTGACCCCGTCCACGGTGAGGTCGAGGGCGCGGGCGATCGCGGCGTTGGTGGCGCCGGCCGCGGCGAGGGCCAGCACCTGGCCCTCGCGTACGCCGAGGGTCACCCCGGCCGGGCGGGCGGGCGGCGCCGGCGCGGCGGCCTCCTCCTCGCGCAGGGTGACCAGCAGCGCCGGGGGTTCGTCGGGTTCGTCGCCGACCGGGTCGACGGTGACCACGGCGTCACGCGGCGCCTGCCCGGCGTCCCGCAGCGTCACCGGCAGCAGGTAGCGGGAGCGGCGGCCGTGCCGCAACGCCTCGTAGATGCGCAGCAGTTGGTCCTTGTCGCGCGGGTCGAACAGGTCCAGCAGGTCCCGGCCGCGCAGCTGGCCGGGGCGCTGCCGCCACAGTCCGGCGAAGGCCGGGTTGACCATCAGCACCACGCCCGCGGTGTCGGCGATGGCGATCGGCATCGGGGCCCGGTCCAGCAGCATGATGAACCGGTTGCGCCACACCACCGCCTCGTGTCCCGGGTGGCCGCCAGGCACACCGGCGCCGTCCTGTCCAGCGTCGAAGGAGACGTGCGCACTACACGATCGGGCAGCGCCCGGTCCTGCGGCGGCCCCGGGCGGGGTCATCGTGGAAGGGAGATCTGGAAGCCGTCCGGCGCGCCGGTCAACCATCGGCACGCCGTTCCCGGGAGAGGCCCTCACGATGAGTCCTACGCCGCACAGCGCGTCCGGCACCACCGGCGCGGCAGCCGCCACCCCGGGCGCCGCGTCCCCGGCGCCCCCCGTCCCCGTGGCCGACATCAGCGACACCGGCTTCGGCACCACCCCGATCCAGCAGGCGATGGCGCTCGCCCGCGAGCACGGACCGGTCTTCCGGCGCCGGTTCGGCACCTTCGAGTCGCTGCTGGTGGGCTCGGTGGACGCGGTGACCGAGCTGTGCGACGACGAGCGGTTCGTCAAGGCGGTCGGCCCGGTGCTGACCAACGTCCGCCAGATAGCCGGCGACGGCCTGTTCACCGCCTACAACGACGAGCCCAACTGGGCCAAGGCGCACGACATCCTGCTGCCGGCCTTCGCGCTCAGTTCGATGCACACCTACCACCCCACGATGCTAAGGGTCGCCAAGCGGCTGATCGCCGCCTGGGACACCGCGCTGGCCGACGGCGCCCCGGTCGACGTGGCCGACGACATGACCAGGATGACCCTGGACACCATCGGGCTGGCCGGCTTCGGGTACGACTTCGGCTCGTTCCGGCGCGGCGAGCCGCACCCGTTCGTCGCCGCCATGGTGCGCGGGCTGCTGCACAGCCAGGCGCTGCTGAGCCGCAAGGCCGACGACGGGGTCGACCACAGCGCGGCCGACGAGGCGTTCCGGGCCGACAACGCCTATCTGGCCCAGGTGGTCGACGAGGTGATCGAGGCCCGGCGGGCGAGCGGTGAGACCGGCACCGACGACCTGCTCGGGCTGATGCTGGGCGCCCCGCACCCGTCCGACGGCACCCCGCTGGACGCGGCCAACATCCGCAACCAGGTGATCACCTTCCTGATCGCCGGCCACGAGACCACCTCCGGGGCGCTGTCGTTCGCCCTGTACTACCTGGCCAAGAACCCGGCCGTGCTGCGACGCGCCCAGGCGGAGGTGGACGCGCTGTGGGGCGACGACCCGGATCCGGAGCCGGACTACACCGACGTGGGCCGGCTGACCTACGTGCGGCAGGTGCTCAACGAGGCGCTGCGGCTGTGGCCGACGGCGGCTGCCTTCGGGCGCCAGGCGGTCACCGACACCGTGCTGGACGGCCGGGTGCCGATGCGCGCCGGGGACACCGCGCTGGTGCTCACCCCGGTGCTCCACCGCGACCCGGTGTGGGGCGACAACGTGGAGGCGTTCGACCCCGAGCGCTTCAGCCCGGAGCGGGAGGCGGCCCGTCCGGTGCACGCCTTCAAGCCGTTCGGCACCGGTGAACGCGCCTGCATCGGGCGGCAGTTCGCGCTGCACGAGGCGGTGATGCTGCTGGGCATGCTGATCCACCGCTACCGCTTCCTGGACCACGCCGACTACCGGTTGCGGGTGCGCGAGACGCTCACCCTCAAGCCGGACGGGTTCACCTTGAAGCTGGCCCGGCGCACCTCGGCGGACCGGGTGCGTACGGTGGCCTCGCGGGCCGCCGAGGGCACCGCCGGGCAGGACGCCGGGCTGCCCACCACGGCCCGGCCGGGCACCACGCTGACCGTGCTGCACGGCTCCAACCTGGGCGCCTGCCGGGAGTTCGCCGCCGGGCTGGCCGACCTGGGCGAGCGGTGCGGCTTCGAGACCACGGTGGCGCCGCTGGACGCCTACCGCGCCGGTGACCTGCCGCGCACCTCGCCGGTGGTCGTGGTGGCCGCCTCCTACAACGGGCGACCCACCGACGACGCGGCCGGTTTCGTCTCCTGGCTGGAGCAGGCCGGGCCGGGCGCCGCGGACGGGGTGCGGTACGCGGTGCTGGGCGTCGGCGACCGCAACTGGGCGGCCACCTACCAGAAGGTGCCCACCCTCATCGACGAGCGGCTCGCCGAGTGCGGCGCGACCCGGCTGCTGGAGCGGGCCGCCGCCGACGCCGCCGGTGACCTGGCCGGCACGGTACGCGGCTTCGGCGAGGCGCTGCGGCGCGCGCTGCTGGCCGAGTACGGCGACCCGGACAGTGTCGGCGCGGTGGCCGGCGCCGAGGACGGTTACGAGGTCACCGAGGTGACCGGCGGCCCGCTGGACGCGCTCGCCGCCCGCCACGAGGTGGTGGCGATGACGGTGACCGAGACCGGCGACCTGGCCGACCTCACGCACCCGCTGGGCCGCTCCAAGCGGTTCGTCCGGCTGGCGCTGCCGGACGGTGCCACCTACCGCACCGGTGACCACCTGGCCGTACTGCCGGCCAACGACCCGGCGCTGGTCGAACGCGCCGCGCGGCTGCTCGGCGCCGACCCGGACACCGTGCTCGGCGTGCGGGCCCGGCGCCCCGGACGCGGGACGCTGCCGGTGGACCGTCCGGTGACGGTACGCGAACTGCTCACGTACCACCTGGAGTTGTCGGACCCGGCGACCGCGGCGCAGATCGCGGTGCTGGCCGACCGCAACCCGTGCCCGCCGGAGCAGGCGGAGCTGAAGAAGCTGGCCCCGGGGCGGGCGAGCGTGCTGGACCTGGTGGAGCGGTACCCGGCGCTGACCGGGCGGCTGGACTGGCCGACCGTGCTGGGCACGCTGCTGCCGCAGATCCGGATCCGCCACTACTCCGTCTCCTCCTCCCCCGCCGTCTCCCCCGGCCACGTCGACCTGATGGTCTCGCTGCTGGAGGCGGACGGGCGGCGCGGCACCGGCTCGGGCCATCTGCACCGGGTGCGCCCGGGTGACGTGGTGTACGCGCGGGTGGCGCCGTGCCGGGAGGCGTTCCGGATCGCCGCCGGTGACGAGGTGCCGGTGGTGATGGTGGCGGCCGGTACCGGGCTGGCGCCGTTCCGGGGCGCGGTCGCCGACCGGGTGGCGCTGCGGTCGGCGGGCCGGGAACTCGCCCCGGCGCTGCTGTACTTCGGCTGCGACCACCCCGAGGTGGACTTCCTGCACGCGGCCGAGTTGCGCGGCGCCGAGGCCGCCGGGGCGGTGTCGCTGCGTCCGGCGTTCTCCGCGGCCCCCGACGGTGACGTGCGCTTCGTGCAGCACCGCATCGCCGCCGAGGCCGACGAGGTGTGGTCGCTGCTGAAGGGCGGCGCCCGGGTCTACGTGTGCGGGGACGGCTCGCGGATGGCGCCCGGGGTGCGCGAGGCGTTCACCGCGCTGTACGCGTCCCGTACCGGCGCCACCGCCGAGCAGGCCGCCGGGTGGCTGGCCGACCTGGTGGCGCGGGGGCGTTACGTGGAGGACGTGTACGCCGCCGGGTGACGCCGGGCGGACGACGGCGGGGCCGCCGGGAGGTGTTCCCGGCGGCCCCGCCGTGTCGGGCCGGCGCGGTCGGCCGGGTCAGGGGCGGCCCGCCGGGCGCACCACCATCGCCGAGCCGCCGCCGCGGCGTACCGGTTCCGCGGCGGCCAGCCAGCGGCCGTCGGGCAGGCGCTGCACACCGGTGGCGGCGCCGATCTCCGGGTTGAGGGTGAAGTGGTGGCCGATGGCCTCCAGCCGGGCGCGCAACGGGCTGTCGTACAGCCCCGGTTCGAGTTCGGTGGCGGTGGCGTTGCGCTGGCTGGCCCGGGGCGCGGCGATCGCCGCCTCCAGGCTCAGGCCGCGGTCGATGTGGCCGAGGAGCACCTGGAGGGTGGTGGTGATGATGGTGGCGCCGCCGGGCGAGCCGGTGGCGAAGTCGGGCCGCCCGTTCCGCAGCACGATGGTGGGCGACATCGACGAGCGCGGGCGCTTGCCGGGGCCGGGCAGGTTGGGGTCGGGCAGCGCCGGGTTGGCCGGGGCGAAGTCGAAGTCGGTCAGCTCGTTGTTGAGCAGGAAGCCGCGGCCGGGCACCACGATGCCGCTGCCGCCGGTCTGCTCGATGGTCAGGGTGTAGGCGACGACGTTCCCCCACCGGTCGGCGACGGTCAGGTGGGTGGTGTTCTGGCCCTCGTAGGTGGTGGGGGCGGCGGTGCCGCCGTGGGCGCAGCCGTTGGCCGGGTGGCGCGGGTCACCCGGCGGCAGCGGGCTGGTGAGCACCGCGTCGTCCTTGATCAGGCAGGCCCGGGAGGCGGCGAAGCGCGGGGAGAGCAGCCCCTTGGTGGGGACGTTCTCGAACGCCGGGTCGCCGACCCAGCGGCCCCGGTCGGCGAAGGCGATCCGGCTGGCCTCGATGAAGTGGTGCAGGTACTGGGTCTGGTCGAGCTTGCCGAGGTCGGTGTGGGACAGGATGTTCAGCGCCTCGCCGACGGTGGTGCCGCCGGAGGAGGAGGGCGCCATGCCGTACAGGTCCCGGCCGCGGTAGCTGACGTGGGTGGGCGCCTGGAACTTCGCGCGGTAGCCGGTCAGGTCGGCGGGGCGCAGGTCGCCGCGGCGCACGGTGCGGGTGGCGGTCGGGGAGACCGGGGGTTTGCGGACGGTCCTGACGATGTCGGCGCCGATGTCGCCGTGGTAGACGGCGCCGATGCCGCGGGCGGCGAGTTCCCGGTAGGTGCGGGCCAGGTCCGGGTTGCGCAGCGTGGAGCCGACGGCGGGTGCCTTGCCGCCGGGCAGGAAGAGCTTGGCGGTGGCCGGGAAGTCGGCGAAGCGCTGCTGGTTGGCCGCGGTCTGGTCGTGGAAGGTCTGGTCGACGGTGAAGCCGTGTTCGGCGATGCGCTCGGCGGGGACGAGGGTCTGCGCGAGGCTGCGGGTGCCCCAGGCGTCGAGCGCGGCCTGCCAGGTGGCCGGGGTGCCGGGGGTGCCCACGGAGAGCCCGGAGGTGACCGCCTGGTCGAACGGGATCGGCTTGCCGTGCTCCAGGAAGAGCCCGGAGGTGGCCGACTTCGGGGCGGTCTCGCGGCCGTCGATGGTGGAGACCCGGTGGGTGCGGGCGTTGTAGTAGACGAAGTACCCGCCGCCGCCGACGCCGGAGGAGTACGGCTCGGTGACGCCGAGCGCGGCGGCGGTGGCCACGGCGGCGTCCACCGCGTTGCCGCCGTGGCGCAGCACCTCGATGCCGGCCGCCGAGGCGTCGGCGTCGACGCTGGCGACGGCGCCGCCGTAGCCGACGGCGACCGGGGTCTTGGCGGGCGCCGCGGGGACGGCCGGGGCGGCGGTGGCACGGGCGGGGGCCTGGGTGACGGCGAACGTGGCCACCAGGGCGGCGGTGGCCCCGACGGCCGCCATACGGCGGGGTGTTGACGGTGCCGAGGGACGGACCATGGATACCTCCAAGCGGACGGCAGGCCCGGGAGCCTACCGGCGCGGACCGGGTCGTGACAGGTCGTCCAGGTGCTGGACGCCACTCATCCCTGGGCGAGGCCGATCACCAGCCACATGAAGCCGCAACCGGCCACCGTGCACAGCAGCGTGGACAGCGACGGGTGCGGGGAGTGCGCCTCGGGGAGGATGTCGGAGGTGGCCAGGTAGAGCAGGAAGCCGCCGAAGAACCCGAGGTAGAGCCCGAGCACCGGGGCCGGGATGGTGAACCCCAGGGTGATCGCGGCCCCGGCGACCGGGGCGAGCGCGTCGCAGCCGAGCAGCGCCAGCGCCCGGCGCCGGGCGTTCCCGTACAGCCGGGTGATGGTGTACGTGTTGAAGCCGTCGGCGAAGTCGTGGGCGACCACGGCGACGGCGACCACCACGCCGACCGAGCGGCCGGCCTGGAAGGCGGCGCCGATGGCGAAGCCGTCCAGCGTGCTGTGGCCGATCAGGGCGGCGGCTGCGGCCAGGCCCACCCCGCGCGGCGGCTGCGCTCCGTCCGGCGGTGACGGGCCGCCGTCGCCCGGCCCGGCGCCGGGTCCGTGGTGGTGGACGTGGAGCGCGTACTCGCCCTCGTGGGCCCGGTGGACGGCGACCGAACGCTCGACCACGTGGATGACGAGGAATCCGGCCACGAAGGTGAGCAGCGCCGCGGGCACCCCGAAGACCGGCCGGTGCTGGGCCTGGAGCGCCTCGGGCAGCAGGTCGAAGCCGACCACCCCGAGCATCAGCCCGGCGGCCAGGCCCAGCACCAGGTGACGGCGGTCGCCGATGCGGTGGGCCACCAAGCCGCCGAGCAGCGTGGTGAGGAAGGCGCCCACCGCGATCAGTACCGCCATCCGCCGCCACCTCCCCTGCGCCGCCTCGCCCTCGCGTCCATGGTCGCCGCGGGTCGCCCGCCGCCGCGCCCGCTGGTGCGCCGTACGGGCGGGCCCGGCGGGCGGCGCGGACGGCTCCGCGGACGCCAGGCGTGCGGGTACCCGGGCGCCCGGCGGACTACCGGCGATCAATTGTTACCGGCACGTGACACGTCCACGTATTACCGCGAGTAACGCCGTTTGGTTACTCTCCAGTCACTTACGGGCCGCCCGCCGCCACGTCCCGCAGGCACCCCCACACCGCCTGCCGGACCTCTTCGCCCCGAAGGAGCCGTACGTGACGTTCCCCCGCGCACTGAGGCGGCGCACCGCCGCCCTCGCCGTGTCCGTCGCCCTGGCCGCCACGGCGGGGGTGGGCGCCGCCCCCGCCGCGACCGCGGCCCCGGCCGCCCCGGCGACCCCGGCCACCGCGGCGGTGCCCGGCTTCCGCTTCACCGACATCCCCGGCTCGGGCGGCATCACGCTCAAGGCCAACGTGCTCACCCCGGCCGGAGCCGACGGCACCCACCGCTACCCGGCGGTGATCCTGCCCAGCAGCTGGGCCCTGAACGACCTGGAGTACCTGGCCCAGGCCGAGCGGCTCGCCGACTCCGGCTACGTGGTGGTCAGTTACACCTCCCGCGGCTTCTGGCTCTCCGGCGGGAGGATCGAGGTGGGCGGGGCGCCGGACGTGGCCGACGTCTCCAAGGTGGTCGACTGGACGCTGGCCCACACCCCCGCCGACCCGGCCCACATCGGCATGGCCGGGGTCTCCTACGGCGCAGGGCTGTCGCTGCTCGGCGCCGCGCACGACAAGCGGATCAAGGCGGTGGTGGCCCTCAGCGGCTGGGCCGACCTGGTGGGCTCGATCTACAGCGGACGCACCCAACACCTCCAGGCCGCCGCCGTCCTCGGCGCCTCCGGCTACCTCACCGGCCGCCCCGGCGACCAGCTCCAGCGCACCCTCGCCGACTTCCTCGCCTCCCGCTACGACAAGGAGGCCGACATGATCACCTGGGGCAAGGAGCGCTCCCCGGCCACCTACGTGTCACAGCTCAACGCCAACGGCACCGCCGTGATGCTCGGCAACGCCTGGGGCGACAGCCTGTTCAACCCCAACCAACTCGCCGACTTCTACGAGAGGTTGCGCACCCCCAAGCGCCTCGAACTGCGCCCCGGCGACCACGCCACCGCCGAGGCCACCGGGCTGTTCGGGCTGCCCAACGACGCCTGGACCGACGCCCGGCGCTGGCTCGACCACTACCTCAAGGGCGCCGACAACGGCGTCGACCGCGAGGCCCCGGTGCGGCTGGAGTCCCGTACCGGCGGCGGCTACGAGGGGTATCCGAGCTGGTCGGCGGTGGCTTCCCGGACCGAGCGGCTGGCGCTGGGGGCGCGGAACGCGCTGGGCACCGGAGCGCTCGGCGGCGGCGCCGCGCCCGGCTGGTCCACCACGATAGGGACCGCCTTCGACTCCGGCGCCGACGGCGGCATCGTCTTCCTGTCCCAACTCGCCGACCAGTTGGCCAAGGTGCCGCCGATGGCCTCGATACCGCTGCTGCCGCGCCAGGTGGCCGCGGTGTGGCAGTCGGCGCCGTCCGCCACGGCCCGGCGCATCCGCGGCACCGTCCATCTGCACACCACGCTGACCTCCACCGCCGACCGGTCCACCGTGGTGGCCTACCTGTACGACGTGGACGCGCTCGGCGTCGGCAGGCTGGTCACGCACGCCCCGCGGACGTACGTCGGACAGCCCGCGGGGCGGCCCGTCACCGTCGACCTGGACCTGTTCTCCACCGCGTACGACGTGCCGGCCGGTCACCGGCTGGCGCTGGTGGTGGACACCGCCGACCCGCTGTACATCACGCACAACCCGGCCGGGTCGCGCCTGACCTTCTCCTCGCCGGCCGGTGACCCGTCCTGGCTGTCGGTGCCGACGCGCTGACCACGACCGGGCCCCGGTCACCACCGGGGCCCGGCCCGGACCGCCCGCCGGCGGACCGCCGCTCAACCGCCGTGCGCGGCCTCGTCGAAGACCCGGGAGGCGAGCGAGGCCCGTTCCTCCCGGGGGATCGAGGTCCAGCGGGTGCCCCGGATGGCGCCTTCCAGGGCGAAGAGGGTGTGCCCGCTGGCGTCGGCGGGGAGTTCGGCTCGGATCTTGGCGAAGGCAGCCGCCGCGCCGAGGCGGCGCAGCTCCGCCGCGTCGCGCACGCCGGCGTCGCGCAGGCGGTCGGCGAGGATGGCGCCGATGTTGGGGAGCTTTTCCAGGGATTCCATGTTGTGTCTCCCGGTCGGTCTGCGGTGGGCGATGTCCGCTTTGCCCCATAATGCCCGCCCAATCGCCGGAACCAGCGCACGCCGGGCCGAACCAACCCCCGGTCGCCACGGGGTTGTCGCCACGCCGCGATTGCGGAAGCGTACCGGCGACGGTGATCAGGAGAGGTCACGGGCGATCAGAAAGGGTGCGCGGATGAGACGTTACGGACACGTGCGCAGGGCGTGGCGCGGGGCGCTCCTCGCCGGGGCCGCCGTGCTGCTGGCCGGTGCGGTCACCCCGCCCGCCTGGGGCGGGCAGACCCCGCGCACCGGCTCCAACCCGGCCGTGGACTACCAGGATCCGGTCTCCGCCGCGCCCGCCGTCGACCGGCCGGACACCCGCCACTGCACGGTGACCGTGATGGAGCACGACTTCGGCGACACCCTGGGCGGCCCGCCGTTCGCCACCACGGTCACCCCGCCGCCCGGTTGCGCCGGCCAGCGGTGGAACAAGGTCGTCATGGACTGGTCGGGGAGCGTCAAGGGGCGCCAGTACGACCGGCTGGCCGGGGTCTGGCTGGGCGGCGCCGAGATATTCCGCACCAGCACCCCGGAGCCGGACGAGGACGGGATCTCCTGGCACGTCGACAAGGACATCACCGAGTTCACCCCGCTGCTGACCACCGCCCAGCCGCTCCAGGTCGAGCTGGGCAACGTCGTCAACGCCACCTACACCGGCGTCTACCACATGCGGCTCACCTTCACCTACTACCTGGCCGACGCCCGCCACCCGGCCGTCCGCACCGCCGACCGGGTCGTCCCGGTGGCCCGCGCCGAGCCCGGCGCCGCGCCCTGGTTCGAACTGGCCAAGGGCGCCTCCGCGACCACCTCGGTGACCTTCCCGCGCAACCTGACCCGGGCCCGGCTGGAGCTGTACGCCCGCGGCGGCGGCTGCGACGAGCAGTGGTTCACCGCCGTCCCGGACGACCTGGCGGCCACCGCGCCCGACCTGCTGTGCGGCGGCGGCCCCTACCGGGAGGTGCAGGTGCTGGTGGACGGCCGCCCGGCGGGGCTGGCCCAGCCCTACCCGGTGGTCTACTCCGGCGGCATCGTGCCCACCCTGTGGCGTCCGGTGGCCGCCGTCGACCAGTTCCGCACCCTCGCCTACGACCTGGAGCTGACACCGTTCGCCGGTGAACTCACCGACGGCCGACCGCACACCCTGACCATCACCCCGTACGGCTCCAACGACACCTGGACCGTGGGCGGTTCACTCTTCCTCGACACCGACCACCGGCGCGCCCGCACCGGCGGCCGGGTGGTCACCGACACCCTCACCACCCGCCCCGCGGTCTCCACCACCGAGACCAAGGGCGCCGACGGCCACACCGACGTACGGGTGGCCACCGACCGCCGGTGGACGGTCCGCGGCTACCTCGACACCTCCGCCGGCCGCGTCACCACCACCGTCGAGCAGCACCTGGACTACACCAACACCGACGCGGTCTCCGCCGACGGCCGCCACCAGGTGACGCACCAGCGCGACACCGGCGCCACCACCGTCACCACCACGCGCGCCGGCCACCGCCCGCGCACCGCGACCCACCGGTGGGCCTACCCGATCGACGTCGACAGCGACGTCGCCTCACTCGTCGACAACGACGACTACCGGCTCCAGGCCACCGTGACGCAGGGCCGCCGACTGCTGGACACCACCGACTCCGGCTCCGGCCCGCGCCTGACCGCCCTCACCGACGACCACCTGCACGCCACCGGCGTACTCGCCCGCGCCCACGGCGCCGTCCTCACCGCCGACGGCACCTCGGCCGAGGACTACCTGGGCACCACGGACGACGGCGCCTGCTACCAGCGCTCCCTGCGCGCCGCACACGGCTGGCTGGTCTCCGACACCGCCGCCCGCTGCCCCGGCTCCGCCGTCCCGCGGTAGAGCGCCACCTCGCCGGCCCGTGGGCCGCCGTCCGCCCCGGAGCGCCCCGGGGCGGACGGCGTCAGTGGCCCTCGGCGGCCTCGGCGTGGAGTTGGGCCAGTTCCGGGGTGCCGCTGCCGGCCCAGCCGTGGCCGGCTTCGACCACGTCGATCTCGCGGCCGGAGGAGAGGCGGACGACCGGACGGCCGCCGGGGCACAGGTGCCAGGCGGCGCCGGGGACGGTGCGGACGATCACGGTGCCGAGGTAGAGCCCGGCGTCGTTGCCGAGCCAGGTCAGGTTGTCCGGGTCGTCCCGCCAGCGCGGCGGAAGCTGGTCGAGGGCGGCCAGCGAGGCGGGGGTGTCGTCGAGCCGGACCCCGGCGGCCCCGGCCTGGGCGCGCAGCAGCTCGCACTCGGCGAGCAGCGCCGCCATGCCCCGCGGGTCCGCCCCGGCCGCCTCCGGCACGGTCACCGTGCCCCGTCCGCCGTGCCGTGCGCGCCATCTGCCGAACAGCGAGATCCCCATGGCGCCAAGCCTGGCACCGTCCGGGGCGGTTGTCGCCGGACCCGGCCGGTCACAGCCGCACGCTGTACGCCTTGCGCAGCGTCTCGTGCACCGTCCACGTGGTGCGGTCGCCCTCGCGCAGCACGCACAGGTCGCCCGGGCCGACCTCGAGCACCGGGCCGCCGGCCACCTCGATGGTGGCCCGGCCGCTGAGCACCACGAACATCTCGTCGGCCTCGGTGTCGGTGACCACGCCGGGGGTGATCTGCCAGACGCCGTAGGCCCGGGTGCCGTCGGCGGACTCGGCGACCACCGTGCCGGTCACCCGCGGGGTGCCGGAGACGATCTGCGCCGGGTCGAGCGGCTCGGGTTCGAGTTCGGCGTCGGAGACGCGCAGGGCGAGGGCGGACAGGTGGTTGACGGTCATGACCGCCGAGCGTAGGGGCGGGCGCCGCCCGGCGGGGGCGACACCGTGCGAGGCGTTGGCCGCCGCGGGCTACAGGGCGTAAAACGGGACGTAAAACGGGGCCTCACACGTCCAGGTCGACCACCACCGGGGCGTGGTCGGAGGCGCCCTTGCCCTTGCGCTGCTCGCGGTCGACGTAGGCGTCGGAGACGGCCTTGCCGAACGGGGCGTTGCCGTAGACCAGGTCGATGCGCATGCCGCGGTTCTTGGGGAAGCACAGCTCGCGGTAGTCCCAGTAGGTGAAGGGCTGGTCGTACTTGAGCGGGCGCGGGACGACGTCGGTCAGGCCGGCCTCGCGCAGCTCGGCGAGGGCGGCGCGCTCGGCGGGGGTGACGTGGGTGAGCCCCTCGAAGCGGGCCGGGTCCCACACGTCGTTGTCGGTGGGGGCGATGTTGTAGTCGCCGAGGACGGCGAACGGGCGCTCGCCGACCGCGTCCTCGGTGACCGCCGCGCGCAGCGCCGCCAGCCAGCGCAGCTTGTAGGCGTAGTGGTCGTGACCGATCTCACGGCCGTTGGGTACGTAGACCGACCAGACCCGCACCGGGCCGCAGGTGGCGGCGACCGCCCTGGTCTGCGGCTCGTCGTCCGGGAAGCCGGGCTCGCCGGGGAGCCCGGCCACCACGTCGGAAAGGCCCACCCTGGAGACGACCGCCACCCCGTTCCACCGGCCGTCGGCGTGCACCGCCGCCTCGTACCCCAGCTCACGCAGCGGCTCGTGCGGGAAGGCGTCGGCGGCCACCTTGAGCTCCTGGAGGCAGAGCACGTCGGTGCCGGTGCTCTCCAGCCAGGCCAGCAGGCGCGGCAGGCGGGCGGTGACGGAGTTGACGTTCCAGGTCGCGATGCGCAGTGCCATGCCAGGAACAGTACCGGGCGGCACCGACAACGCGGGGCGGGCCGAGGTCAGCCCAGCGTGACGCTCTCCCCCGGGGCGAGCCGGGCGTAGACGGCCTCGCCGATGCCGGGTCCGTCGGGGCCGAGGTTGCGGCCGTAGACGGCGAGCCCGGTCTCGTTGAGCAGGCCGTCGTGGACGGCGTACGCGCGCCGCGGGGCCACCTCGCGGACGTAGTCGGCGACCTCGGAGAACTTGTTCCACGGGGCGTGCACCGGCAGCAGCAGGGTGTCCACCGGCTTGTCCGGCACGGTGAGGGCGTCGCCGGGGTGGAACAGGGCGCCGTCCACCAGGAAGCCGATGTTGGTGACGCGCGGCAGGTCGGGGTGGATGACGGCGTGCAGCTCGCCGTGGACCTCCACGGAGAAGCCGGCCACGGTGAAGGTGTCGCCGTGGCCGACCACGTGGACCCGGCCGGGGAAGGCGGCGGAGATCTGGTCGGCGACGCTGCGCAGCGTCCACACCGCGGCGGCGGGGTTGGCGTCGAGGGCGGCGCGCAGCCGTTCCTCGTTGAAGTGGTCGAGGTGTTCGTGGGTGACGAGCACCGCGTCGGCGCCGGCCGCCGCGTTCTCCTCGCTGAACGTGCCCGGGTCGACGACCAGCACCTTGCCGTCCTTCTCCAGCCGGACGCAGGCGTGCCCCTTCTTTGTCAGATTCATCGTCGGGTTCACTCTCGCCTCTCGCCTCGTCTCCGCGACGTCCTCGCGCAACGGTCGTGCGCATCATGTCACCGGGCGGCCCGCCCGCGGGGGTGCGGCGGGCCGCCGTGTCCGGGCGCGGCCCCGGTCAGCCGGGCAGCCGGGTCTCCTCCTCGATCACCCGCCGGGCGACCGCGAAGGCGGCGCGGGCCGCCGGGATGCCGCAGTAGACCGCGACGTGCAGCAGCACCTCCTTGATCTCGCCCGGGGTCAGCCCGTTGCGCAGCGCGGCCCGGGTGTGGACGGCGAGGTCCTCCAGGTGACCGCGGGCGGCCAGGGCGCTGAGCGTGACGCCGGAGCGCGTCTTGCGGTCGAGCCCGGGGCGGGCCCACACCGTCCCCCAGGCATAGCGGGTGGTGAACTCCTCGAATTCCTCGGTAAATTCGTCGGCCTCGGCGTCGGAACGGTCCACGTGGGCGTCGCCGAGCACCTCGCGGCGCATCCGGGTGCCCGCCTCCAGCGGGTCGGGGCGCGCGGCGGGCGACGGCTCGGGCTCGACGGCGGCGGGGGCGGGGCCGGCCGGCGGCTCGGGGGCGACGGGAGTGGCGACAGGAGCGGCGGCGGGCGCGGGCTCCGGCCCGGCGGACGGCGGCGGGACCACCGGATCGGCGGCGGGCGGCGCGACGGGCGCGGGGGGAGCCACCGGGGCCGGCGGCACCGTACGGATCCCGGAGAGCGTGGCCGGGCCGGCGAGGGTGGGTACCACCGGGGCCACCGTCGGCTGCGCGAAGTGACGCGTCATCAGATCGGTGACGGCACGCGGCTGTTCGATGGGCACCAGGTGCGCCGCCCCGGGCACCACCGCGAGCCGGCCGTCCGGGATGCCGGCGACCAGCACCCGGGCGTCGGCCGGGGGCGCCGCCGGGTCCTCGGCACCGGCCACCACCAGCGTGGGCACCGTGATCGCGCCGAGCCGGCCGCGTACGTCGAAGGAGGCCATCGCCTCGCAGGCGGCCACGTAGCACTCCGGCTCGGTGGCCCGCACCATCTGCACCGCCCAGTCCACGATGGACGCCTGGGCGGCCCGGAACACCGGGGTGAACCAGAAGTCCGGGGTCACCTGGGCGAGCTGCCCGAGCCCGGTGGAACGCGCCACCACCGCGCGCTGCCGCCAGGCGTCCGGCGTCTCGAACCGCGCCGAGGCGGACACCAGGGCGAGCGAGGCGACTCTCCCGGGGTGACGCAACGCCAGGTCGATGCCGACCGCGCCGCCCAGCGAACAGCCCGCGTAGCCGAACCGCTCGACGCCCAGCGAGTCGAGGGTGGCCAGGAGCCGGTCGGCGATCCCGGTCACCGACGCCGCCGGCTCGACGGGCGCTCCCCCGTGCCCCGGCAGGTCGTAACGGAGGACACGCCACACGGACGTCAGCTCGGGTATCTGCCGGTCCCACATGTGCCACGTGGTACCCAGTGAGGGACCCAGGACCAGGACGGGGGCGTCTTCCGGCCCGTCGAGGCGGTACTGCAGGGTGTTTTTCGGTGTCTCGCTCACGCCCTGCACGCTCTCACATCTCACAAATTCTCACATGCTCGGGTGGATCGCCGTGCAGGCCGCCCAGGTCGCGGCAGCTCCGCGGAGATCCTCCACATCCGGCTTCACGTACCACGCCGGATGTGGTCCGGTACGCTGTTGTTGGCCAGGTACGTGAAGCACGACGAACGAGCGTCGTACAGCCGGACGCGACGGAGGCCGAGGACCTCCATGAGCCGGTACGCGCGCCGGCGGAGCTGCTGGATCGTGAAGGCTTCACCGGTCTCGTGCACCAGGACGTAGGCATACCGGGTCAGGCACCTCGAAGCCCAAGAAGCGGCATGGCGTCACGCCACCCGACTGACCGAATACGTGAGCGCGGTACGCACACGAGTCGAGGCCATGCCGCCGGGGCACACCAAAACCGAGGCCGAAGCATGGATCAGCTGGGCAGCAGCCACCGTGGAGCGCCTCGACCCGCTGAACACACCGCCCCGGCTGCCCGACATTCCCAAGCCACAAGCCGACGAGCTGAAACCCCTCCTCGGGCACTGGAGCCCTTACGGTCCCACCTGCTGAACGCGCGCACCGCACATTGTGCGCCCACAACCGCAGTTCAGGAGCTCTTCGCCACCGGTTCAATCGCGGCACACCGACCTGGTGGGTCATCGGATCAGGGAGTCAAATGGCCGTCACGGCCGACAGTCCACCCTTTCAACCCGGTCGCTCCAGCCTTCGCCAACACCACGCTCGACGCGACCGGCGTCCTCCTCGGCCAACTCCCGCTAAGTCGCGACCCGGTGTGACTGGTCGTGCGAGACGCGGGCCTGACGGATCGCAGGTGGGCGACTCGTGGTAAAACGCTCCCTGTCAGCCGACCTGCTGCACCTTGGTCGCGTTGCTCACCCGAACCGTCCCGGCTGCAAGGACGTCCAGGTAGACACCGAGCACGATGCCGGGATCCGCCGGGAGTTCGTGGACGGTCGAAGTACGCGTCAACTGGCCCGAAGACCGACCGCCAGCGTCAGTTCAAGGACCCTGTGTGGCGATGCGAGATCCGGGAACAGCTCCCGCAGCTGCGACATCCGGTACCGGACTGTCTGGGGATGGACGAACAACGCCGCCGCCACCTCGTCCCGCCTGCCCTGGTGCAGCAGCCACGCCCGCAACGTCTCCTCCAACCGCCGTGCGGTCGCGACAGGCAAGGTCCGCAACGGTGCGAGGGCTCGGGCACGCAGGTCTGCGAACGCGTCCGCGTCTGCGCTCAGCACCAGCTCGGGCAGGTGGTCCTCGGTGTCGCGAATATCGGAGGAGAGGGAGCGCGCGCGTACGGCTCGTGCGTACGAGGCCGACGCACGCGTCCATGGCCGGGCCGGGCCGACCACGGCGGTGCGGTCGGTCAGCCGCCGCAAGAGATGTGACCGGTCGGCATCGGGGACGAGCAACACACCGGTGGCGTCCGGCAGATCGTCCAGGACGAGGGTGCTCGGGTCGAGCGCGCGGTAGGCAGGCCGGGCCTGGGCGGCGGGCAGCAGGACCGCCGTCAGCGAATCCGGAGGCTGCCACCCGGCCCGTTGAGCAGAGGCAAGCAGCACGTCCGGGCTCACGCCGGCGAGGATTTCGCGGGCCAGGTGTTCCAGGCGGCGCTCGTGGGCCCTGCCCCGGGCGGCCAGTTCGTCGGCGTGGCCCGCGGCGCTCGCGGCGGAGAGCTCGTCGATGTAGGCGAAGGTCAGCTCGGCGAACTTGGCGACCTCGGCGGCGGGCAGACCTGCGGGCACGGCACCCGCGGCCAGGCATCGCCAGGCCACGCGGGCGCCGACGCGGTAGGCGCTGAGCAGGGCGTCCATCGAACGGCCGTCGCGGACCTCGCCGCGGCCCAGCTCGTAGGCCGCGTCACCGGCGTCGCCGCCTGTTGCGTTCCCGCTCGCGAGGTCCAGGTAGTGCCCCAGCGCGGTGCGGACGGCTCGGCGGATGGTGCCGCCCATGCTGCCCGAAAGGGCGTTGGCGTAGGAAGGGACCTCGTCGATGATCGCCTGGACGACTTCGTCGGCGGTGGTCTTCAGCGCGGCCCGAAGTGCGGTGACCGTCGTCTCATCCAGGGCCAGTTCGCTGGCCCTCTGGGTTACACGACTCACGCTTTTATTCCCTGCGAACAATTCGACCGACCAGATTCACGTCCTGCGGTCAGGACTCTACGCCTTGAGACGCAGCAAGCTGGAGTCATGATGAGTACTGCCCTCCGCAGCAGGGCGTGGAAACTGCTGGAGATGGTCACGACGCCGCTGCTGCCGTCGGACTACCTCGACCTGGTCAGCCCGCTGCGTGCGGGCGCCGACCTGCGGGGGCGCATCGAGGCCGTGCACCCCGAGACGGATGACGCCGCGACCATTGTGATCAGGCCGGGACGGGGCTGGCGCGGCCACACAGCCGGTCAGTACGTGCGGATCGGGGTCGACGTCGACGGGGTGCGCCTGTGGCGTGCCTACTCCATCACCTCGCCGACAAACCGCCAGGACGGCCGCGTCACGATCACCGTGAAGGCGATCCCGGACGGCAAGGTCAGCAACCACCTGGTCCGCAGGGCGACACCGGGCACGCTGATCCAACTCGACCAGCCGACCGGCGACTTCGTGCTGCCGCAGGCCAAGCCCGCCAAGGTGCTCTACCTGACGGCCGGAAGCGGCATCACGCCCGTCATGGGCATGCTGCGCGACATCGAGTTCGACGACGTCGTCATGGTCCACTGCGCGCCTCGGTCGCAGGACGTGATCTTCCGCAACGAACTGCACGATCTGGTCGCGGACAAGAAGCTGCGGCTCATCGAGGTGCACACCGACACAGACGGCATGCTCGACATCTCCCGTCTCGACGAACTCGTGCCCGACTGGGCCGAGCGCGAGACCTGGGCTTGCGGGCCCGCGGGCCTGCTCGACGCCGCCGAAGAGCACTGGAGCGGGCACGGCGTACCGGAGCGCCTGCACACCGAACGCTTCCGCCCCAGCATCGTCGTCGCCGGCGACGGCGGCGAGGTCACGTTCAGCGCCACCGGCAAGACCGTCGACGCGGACGGCGCCACGCCGTTGCTGGACATCGGCGAGGAGGCCGGCGTGCTCATGCCCTCCGGGTGCCGCATGGGCATCTGCTTCGGCTGCGTCACACCGCTCAAGGCGGGTGCCGTCCGCGACCTGCGCACCGGCGAGATCACCGAGGCCGAGCCGGGCGTCCTCATTCAGACCTGCGTGTCCGCCGCGGCGGGCCCCTGCGACATCGAACGGTAGGAGCACCTTGACCGCCATCGACCCCACCGCCCACTTGACCGCGGAGCAGATCGAGGAGCTTGGCCGCGAGCTGGACGCGATCCGCGACGAGGTGATCGCCGGCCGCGGCGAGAAGGACGCCGCCTACATCCGTAAGGTCATCTCGGCGCAGCGCAAGCTCGAGCTGGTCAGCAGGGGCGTGCTGCTGTTCTCGATCTTCCCGCCCGCGTGGCTGATCGGCACCGCCGGGCTGTCCGTGGCGAAGATCATGGACAACATGGAGATCGGCCACAACGTCCTGCACGGCCAGTGGGACTGGATGCGGGACCCGAAGATCCACTCCACCACCTGGGAGTGGGATCATGTCTCACCGTCCGAGCAGTGGAAGCACTCGCACAACGAGCTGCATCACACGTACACCAACGTGATCGGCAAGGACAACGATCTCGGCTACGGCATCATGCGCGTCGACGAGGACCAGAAGTGGCACCCGTTCCACCTCGGCCAGCCGCTGTGGAACTTCATCAACGCCTGCTTCTTCGAGTACGGCATCGCAGCGTACGACCTGGAGCTCGGCAAGAACCTGCACAAGCACCGCCGCAAGAACCCGGAGTTCCGCGCACGGGCCAAGGCCGTGGGCCGCAAGATCCGCAAGCAGGTGCTCAAGGACTACGTGCTCCACCCGATGCTGTCGGGCCCGTCGTGCCTCACCACGCTCGCCGCCACGTTCACCGCGAACCTGGTCCGCAACATCTGGTCCCACTCGGTGATCATGTGCGGGCACTTCCCCGAGGGCGTACAGGTCTTCGAGCGCCGGTCGATCAAGGACGAGACGCGCGGCCAGTGGTACCTGCGCCAGATGATGGGCTCGGCGAACATCAGCGGCAGCAGGGCCATGCACTTCATGACCGGCAACCTGTCGCACCAGATCGAGCACCACCTGTTCCCGGACCTGCCGAGCAACCGGTACGCCGAGGTTGCGGTGAAGGTGCGCGCGCTGTTCGAGAAATACGAGCTGGAGTACGTCACCGGGCCGCTGCCCAAGCAGGTGTTCTCCGCGTGGCGCAAGGTCTTCCGGCTCTCGCTGCCGAACAAGAAGCCCGAGGTCAAGACGCCGGACCGTGAGCAGGAGCTCGTCGCCGCCTGAGATTGTTACAACCGCCTGGCTCACGAACCCGAGGTCAGGCGCCCTTGTCCGCAGGCTCCAGAATCGCCACGCACTCCACGTGATGCGTCATCGGAAACAGGTCACAAGGTATACGGACGGGAGAATGTGCAGGTCACATAGCGTTTTCCTGCCTTGGGCACGGGCTGTGAGGCGGCCTGAGCGTCGAATGAGCGTCATGACTGAGGGACTTTCTCTCCTCCTCCGGCCGGTACACCAGGCTGTGCGCGCTTCTGTTCCCTGTGGCCGTCATGTTGCTGCTCGTGCGGCAGGCCAACTGCTGGAGCGGCTGCGGGATGCCCGGCGCAGCGCTCCCGCCACCGGGCCCCCCGGGCGCGTCCGGGCGAAACCCGGGCGCGATTCGTACGGGCCGACCCGGTGGGCCGGTGATGAGGCTGGACATCAGGACCGACTCGTCGCCGAGTTTCACCTCGTGCACATCGGCGTCCGACCCCGGACGCCTGCCTGGGTGTGGCTCAGGCGTCGATGACGACGGGGATGATGAGGGGCTTGCGGCGATAGGTGCGGAACGCCCAGTTCGCCACGGCGCGGGCGAGGAGTTGTTCGAGTTGGCGCGCGTCCCCGACGCCTTCCTCGGCCGCGGTGGCCAGGGTCTTCTCGATGACGGGGATGACCGGCTCGAAGGTGGCGTCGTCGTGGACGAAGCCCCGGGCCAGGAAGTCGGGCGCCTCGGCCAGGGCGCCGGTGTCCGCGTCGACGATCGCCACCACCGTGACCACGCCTTCGGCGGCGAGGGTGAGGCGGTCCTTGAGGGACGCTTCGGTGGCGCCGCCGACTTCCATGCCGTCCACGTAGACGTTGCCGGCGGGGACCTTGCCGGTGATGGATGCGCGTCCGTCGACCAGGTCGACGACGACGCCGTCCTCGGCGATGACGACCCGGTCGGGGTCGACACCGGTACGGATGGCGAGGTCGGCGTTGGCCCGCAGGTGGCGCCATTCGCCGTGCACGGGCATGACGTTGCGGGGCTTGACGATGTTGTAGCAGTAGACGAGTTCGCCGGCGCTGGCATGCCCGGAGACGTGCACCTTGGCGTTGCCCTTGTGGACCACGTGGGCGCCCCACCGGGTGAGTCCGTTGATCACCCGGTAGATGGCGTTCTCGTTGCCCGGGATGAGGGAGCTGGCGAGCAGGACGGTGTCGCCCTTGCCGATGCGGATCAGGTGGTCGCGGTTGGCCATCCGTGACAGCGCGGCCATCGGTTCGCCCTGGGAGCCGGTGCACACCAGAGCGATCTTGTGATCCGGGAGCTTCTCCAGCTCCTTCGTGCTCACCACCAGACCGGAGGGGACCTTCAGATAGCCCAGGTCACGGGCGATGCCCATGTTGCGGACCATCGACCGGCCGACGAAGGCGACCTTGCGGCCGTGCTGGTGGGCCGCGTCCAGGACCTGCTGGATGCGGTGCACATGGCTGGCGAAGCTGGACACGATGACCCGGCGCGGCGCGGTGCGCATCACCTGTTCGATCGCCGGGTTCAGCTCTCGCTCAGAGGTGGTGAAGCCGGGTACTTCGGCGTTGGTGGAGTCGGTGAGGAACAGGTCCACGCCCTCTTCGCCCAGGCGGGCGAAGGCTCGCAGGTCGGTGATGCGGTCGTCGAGAGGGAACTGGTCCATCTTGAAGTCGCCGGTGTGCAGCACCATCCCGGCCCGGGTGCGGATCGCGACCGCGAGGCTGTCGGGGATGGAGTGGTTGACCGCTACGAACTCGCAGTCGAAGGGCCCGAAGCCGCGCCGGTCGCCCTCCCGCACCCGCACCGTGCGCGGCCGGATGCCGTGTTCCTTGAGCTTGGCCTCCAGGAAAGCCAGCGTCAGCTTGGAGCCGACGACCGGAATGTCGGACCGTTCGCGCAGCAGGTATGGCACGCCGCCGATGTGGTCCTCGTGGCCGTGGGTGAGGACGACGGCCACGACGTCGTCCAGCCGGTCCCGGATCGAGGTGAAGTCCGGCAGGATCACGTCCACGCCTGGCTGGGTCTCCTCGGGGAACAGCACGCCGCAGTCGACGATGAGCAGCTTGCCCGCGTGCTCGAAGACGGTCATGTTGCGGCCGATCTCCCCCAGGCCGCCCAGGGCGATGACCCGCAGCCCTCCTTCGGGAAGGGGCGGGGCGGCTTTCAGCTCGGGGTGCGGATGACTCATACCCTGACCGTACCCGGAGAGCGGGATAGGGTGATCCATTACCTGTTCGATCTCTTCCTCCCGACAGGGTCGGGGCACCACAACGGGTGTCCGGGGACGATCCGATGACGCCGGCGGCCGGACAGGGAGGGAGGGATCAAGGCGGTACCGTCTTCGGTGGGTCTGCCGTGAGCCCGGTGGTGCCAGCGAGGATCTCGTGCCTCTTGTCGTGGTGGCCGGCCGCCGCGCCCTCCCGGTGCGCCTCGTCGCCGGGCCACTCGGTGTACAGCAGTGCCCGAGTGCGTCGGCGCTGTGCGGGAGGTGCGCCCGGTCTTGCCCCGGCTGCCCGCCGTCCCTCGGCTGGGCGGCGATCACGGCGTCCGTGAAGGCGCGCCGCCACTCGACTCCATGACGTCCAAGGCCGCGGTGACCTGGCAGCCGGGCGTGTGAGTCTCGTCGGCTACCGCGAGACCGAGGTACCGGCGGTATCGAGACGGCCCCGCGAGGGCGGCTGTCAAGCCGCTGCCCTGCAGTTACGGGTCGTAGGCGGCGTCACCGGCCCTCTGTGCGCAGGTCAGCACAGTGTCACCGTCGGTGCTCAGGAACCAGGACAGTGCGGCGAGCCCGTGCGCCCACGGGCCGCAGCCGTGCCATTGCGAACTCGTCCTCTCGGCAAGGGCCAACTGACCGACGCCTCCCACCACCACCGTCCGAGTCGTGCCCGGATTCGTTCGATCAAAGGTCACTGCTCGAACGTCCCGAATTATTCGGATGCTTGGGTGTGCCGGCGCGGCCGGGGTCAGACACTCGTCCATGCTTCGATGAAGGCGTTACGTCCGGCCGCATCGGGCGACTTGTGGTCCGCGTGAAGGACGCGCCAGGCGGTGAGTTCCAGGTCCCGGAGCCACAGTTCGCCGATGACCTGTGTTTTGAGATCAGGGAGGTGGTCGGACTCGGCGAGCGCCTGGCCGATCACCTCTGCGGCCGCAACGCGCTGGGGAGGCGTCATCTCGTCTACGGCCGAGAGGATCTGTCCGGCCAGACCGGTTCCCTCTCCGGCCAGCGAACGCAGCACCATGTCCTTGATATTGGTCGGCAGCAGGTAGGCGGTGCCCGAGGATCTCCACAGGTTCGACCAAAAGGGTTCTCCTGCGTCGGTGGGGGCGGGGAGCGCGGCCAGCAGTCCGAGGAGGTGCGCGGTGGCCGCGTAGCCATCGGAGTGCGCCGCCGCGAGGACCGCTATGCAGGCGACACGCTCCACGTCGAAACGGCCGGTTACGAATTGTGAGGGCAGCCCCAATCTTTGTTCCAGCTGGTCTGCGAGGGGGGCGGATGCGTGGGAGGGGAACTCGGGAAGCATCGGCGGTCCTTGGGCGTAGGTGGGCGGAGATACGCACTCGGAAACCTTGGTTCTTCCCATGGCCAGGCGACTTACACGGCTTCCGCAGGCCCAGTTGGTGGCGAGACCGACCTTGAGGGGCTGTCACGGGCAGGCTCTTAGCACATGATCGGATGGTTGCCGATGATGCCCAGAAGAACGGGACAGGACGGGAAGTTGTGTCTGGGACGCCGTGGCTCGGACCCAGCAGGCGGCCCTGGCCTGCACCGTGTACTCCGTCACCGCCTGGCTGCTGTTCGGGCGAGCGCCGTCTACCACCTCGGTACCTGGGGGCCGATGGGCGAGGCCGTCCTGCGTCGCCTCGATCACGCCAACATCTTCCTGATCACCACCGGGACCAGCACCCCTCTGGCCGTGCTCCTCCTCCCTCCCGACCGGCGAAACCTGCTGCTGTGGATCGTATGGACGGGCGCGCTGACCGGTATCGCCTTCCGCGTGCTGTGGGCCAACGCTTCCCGCTGGCTGTACGCCCCTGCTACCTGGCCCTGGGGTGGGCACCGGTGCGTTACCTGGCCGAAGCCTGACGAGCTGCTCGTTGCGATAGCCGCCCTTGTGGAGTCCGGGCAGAGCAATCAGATGTCCCTGACCGTGGTCACCAGTGGTGCTGTCATCACCGGTCGGCTGGCTCCGGAAGCCATGTGGAGGCAGAGGGTGTCTGAGGTGCTGACGGACTCCGCCGACCTGGGCGAGTTCTCCCCCGTCTTCGACACCCCCGCGAGGAAGGACGGACCGCCCACGCATCTGCATTTCCACGGCGCCCGGATCCTGCAGGGTACGGTGGGGATCCCGGAGACAGGCGGGATGTACCGCGTCGCGATCAAGGACGTCAGTGCCTGGACCGTGGGCGACTTCAGCTACTCCGACCACTGACCCACCGACCCACGGCACCCAGTGAAGCCCCACCGGCACGCTTCCGTTCTAGTGGTCGTCGCAACACCCAGTCCAGGGGGTGCGATGGACTTCGAGATCCGGAAAGATCTGCGGCCTCAGGGGCCCAGGAGGTTGAACCCTGAGCGGGAGGACACCTTCGGCTCGTGGATCTCTGAATAGGGAACACGGAAGCCTGCCGGCTCATCGGCATCAACCGCCGCACCCGCAAGCGTCGGTTCTACGGCCGGCAGGCATCCGCGAGGTACAGGGCAGCCCCGCCCCTCGTGGACACGGGGCTGCCCTGGCAAACAGCCGAACCCCCGGCTCGCCCTGAGGAACCCGTCGGCCCGTCGCGCTACCTCACCGAGGCCGACCGCATCCACATCGCTGACCGGCTCCGGGAGAAGGCGTCCGTCCGGGCCATCGCGGTCGAGCTGGCCGCAATCCCTCCACCGTAAGCCTGGAGATCCGCCGCAACCACGCGCTCATGTCAGGCGGCGGCTGGTCCCGTCCGCACGCCACCCAGCGCCGCACGGACGCCCGCGAACCGCGCCCCAAGCCCGGCAAGATCGCCCAGAACCCCAGGCTGCGGGACTTCCTCCAGGGCCACGTGACCCGGCGGTGGAGCCCGGAGCAGATCTGCCAGGCTCTACGGGCACGTTTCCCCGACCAGCCGGAGATGCACGTGGTCCACGAGACGATCTACCAGGCGCTTTACGTCCAAGGCCGCGGGGAACTGAGGCGCGAGCTGACCCGGGCCCTGCGGACCGGACGCGCCACCGAACTCAACAGCCGCCCACGCAGAACGCTCGACTGGGAGCCCCCAGCCGAGCGTCTGTCTGAACTGCTCGCGGCTTGATCAACTCACCGCAGTGTTGCTACGCCCCCTGGAATTGCCCCATGCCGGTGGGGCCTCACTGCTCGGTTCGGCTCACACCTGTCCGTACGTCAGGCGGACAGGGGGAGCGCCGAGCGTTGCGGACGCCGGCCCGTACGGGCCGGCCATGGGCGCGGTTGCGGCGGCGGGGCGGGTGCGGCAGGTGAAGCCGAGTTGGGTCATGGCCCTGAGGACTTCGCCGGTGCTGAAATCGCGGCGGTCCTGGCGGGTGATGACCTGGCCGACCTGCTTGGCGGGGTAGTGGCGTCGTCCGATGATGACGAACTCACTGGTGACCAGCTCAGGTGTGACGCCCTTCATCGATTCCACCACGCCGCTCTTGGTCAGGTCGAACAGGAAGCGGGCGATGACACAGCGCATGATGCCTCCAGCGGGGAAGAGAAGACAGGGCCGGGTAGGGTGACGGCGGTTCAGCGAGAGAGGGCGAGGACGCCCAGAGCGTTGCCGTGTCCGTCGACCACGGGCGGGGCCCCGAGCCGGCGGCAACGCATCGCACGCTCGGCTTCGGCCCTCGTGGCCAGCGGCGAGGCGAAGGGCCCGATGACGTCGGCGATGTCACGCAGGCGGATCCGGTCCGTGTATCCGGAGCCGTCACGAACGGCATTGAGCCGGTCCCGGGTGACCAGGCCGGTGCACGTACCGTCCTCGTCGCAGACGACCAGCTGACCTGTACGGGCGGCGGCCATCACGGACAGTGCCACCTCCACGGTCATGTCCTCCCAGACCTGCGGTCCGGCCGCGTCCGCGGGATCGGCCGCTGTCTGCACGGCGTTGGTACGTGTTGAGCGGAACTGCGTCCGGTCCAGCGTCAAAGGGTGCCTCCTGCGAAGTTGGGCGGGCTTCCTGACACGAAGGTTCTATGCCGCCGCACCGGCGGTGGACTGCCGTACGGGCGCGCGGCGGGCCGCCGAGACGGGGCGGCGTCGGCCGCGTGAGGTGGCGCCGCGCTTCTTGGGGCGTTCGACCACGGGTGCGGTGATGACGACCGGGATGCCGGAGGGGGCCTGGGCGCCGGTGATGCGGTGCAGGGCCTCTTCGCCGACGCGGACCTGGGTGGTCTGCGGCACGATGCCGGCCGCTGCCATGAGGCGGGTCATGCCGCGGCGCTGGTTGGGGGTGACCAGGGTGACGACGCTTCCGGACTCTCCTGCGCGGGCGGTGCGGCCGCCGCGGTGGAGGTAGTCCTTGTGGTCGGTCGGCGGGTCGACGTTGACGACGAGGTCGAGGTTGTCGACGTGGATGCCGCGCGCCGCGACGTTGGTCGCTACCAGCACATTGACGTGTCCGGTCTTGAACTGTGCCAGCGTGCGGGTGCGCTGTGGCTGTGACTTCCCGCCGTGCAGGGCGGCGGCCCGTACCCCGCTGTTCAGGAGGTGTTCGGTGAGGCCGTCGACGGCGTGCTTGGTGTCGAGGAACATGATCACGCGGCCGTCGCGTGCGGCGATCTGGGTGGTTGCCGTGTGCTTATCGGCGCCGTGAACGTGGAGCACGTGGTGCTCCATCGTCGTGACCGCGCCGGCCGAGGGGTCGACGGAGTGCACGACGGGATCGCTGAGGTAGCGGCGCACGAGCAGGTCGACGTTGCGGTCGAGAGTGGCGGAGAACAGCATGCGCTGGCCTTCGGGGCGGACCTGGTCGAGAAGGGCGGTGACCTGCGGCATGAAGCCCATGTCGGCCATCTGGTCGGCCTCGTCGAGGACGGTGATGGAAACCTGGTTCAGCCGGCAGTCACCGCGGTCGATGAGGTCTTTGAGGCGTCCCGGTGTGGCGACGACGACCTCGGCACCACCGCGCAGCGCGCTCGCCTGCCGGCCGATCGGCATTCCGCCCACCACCGTGGCCAGCCGCAGCCTCACGGAGCGGGCGTACGGGACGAGCGCGTCGGTCACCTGCTGCGCCAGCTCACGCGTGGGTACAAGGATCAGCCCCAGCGGCTGCCTTGCCTCGGCGCGCTGCCCAGCCGTACGGGCCAGCAACGCCAGCCCGAAAGCGAGGGTCTTGCCGGAGCCGGTGCGGCCACGGCCCAGTACGTCGCGGCCGGCGAGGGAATTCGGCAGGGTCGCGGCCTGGATCGGGAAGGGTACGGTCACGTCTTGCGAGCTGAGCGCGCTCAGCAGCGCCCCGGGCATGTCGAGATCGGCGAAGCCCTCCACGGCGGGGAGCGCGGGAGTGATCGTCCTGGGCAGCGCGAACTCCCCCTGGGCCGCGGCGGGCCGGCGGCCGTAACCACCGGAACGGCCCGGCCCGCCGGAGCGGCTCCTGGCCGACGAGCCGAATCGGCTGCCGCCCCTGCCGGAGTCGGTACTGCCGTTACGGGTGCGGGTGAAGCGGTCGTTCGTGCGTGTGCGGTTCATGCGGAACCTTCCTCGATACGGCACATATCAAGGAATTCCCGCAGCGATCAGCAGCACAGAGAATTGCAAGAATGGACCGGTGGAATACGGAAGCGAATCTGACCGACGAAAAATCCGTGCGGCACAGGAGCTGGAATGAGTGGCGCGAAGCGGACGCAATGTTCGGGCGTCCGCCGCGATGGAGCCATGAAGGGATGCGTGCACCCCTGAAGGATGCCCCGTATGCGGCGAGCCTACGGGTCTCCTGGTTGTCTTCCGCAGGCGAAACCACTGCGGAAAATACGCGTAGCTGGGGCCCGCACCCCGAAGGACGCGGGCCCCAGCTACAACTACGCGACAGTCAGTGTCAGGCGAGAACGATGTTCTCGGCCGTCGGGCCCTTCTGGCCCTGCGCGATGTCGAAGGTCACCTTCTGACCCTCCAGCAGTTCGCGGAAGCCCTGGGCAGCAATGTTGGAGTAGTGGGCGAACACATCAGCGCCACCACCATCCTGCTCGATGAAGCCGAAGCCCTTTTCCGCGTTGAACCACTTCACGGTACCAGCAGCCATATCATTTCTCCTTTGGGGCAGTGCATCGGGATCCGCACTGCACGGACCCCGTGTCGCCGCGATGATCACCCCGCCGGGAAAAAGACCGGATAACAAAAGTGCTTCCAGTGGCACAGGCGCCGCCCGGAGAGCACTTGAAGTTTTGGGAACCACAACTGCAACTGAGATCGACAGTAGCACGCCGAAGCGGCCTGTGGACGGTGAAGAGTCCCACCACACTTAATGCGGTAGAGAATCTGTCTGCCTGTCCCGTTGAAACCTCAGCTCGCGGGTACAGATTTTGACCCAGCCGAAGCGCAACGTTTCGGGAAGTTTTGGGGGCGCGCCCCGCGTAAGGGCTGCTCCCCCAAGGGATGGTGCGGGCGGGCGTGGAGATCAGGGTGACTCCGGCAAGCGTCACGGCCCGTCTCCGGCGCACGCACGGGAGCGGCCATATCGAAGACCATCAAGGACCAGACCGTCGATCAGCTCGGTGGAAACAGCAGCATCCTGGTGCGGCAAGACGCCGTGAGCACGAGGAAACGGCGGCTGACGGATCAGTACCTGACCCTCGACGACCTTCACCAGCGGGAACGCGTTCTGAAGCAGGCGGCGCAGCTGGTCTTCAGCCATGCCTTCGTGGAAGAGACGGTGCTGTGGCGCGCCGTACGAGCCTCAGGCCCGGACGGCGAGGAACTGACGACAGCCGCAGTCATTTTTCACAGCGGTACAGGGGCACGCAACCCTCAGACGAGTCCCCCGGCTATGCCCCGCCCGCAACGCGCGCACGGGCATGCGCACGTCGCGGGCCACTGCACGGGACGCGCGAGTGGATAGCGCGAGTGCCGGTGAAGCGGTTAGATCGCGGGACTCATCGACTCAGCCGCCGCTCTTGCGCCTGAACGACCGCTGGCTCGCAGCCGGGCCGTGCGCCGAACGCACCTTTGATGCATCGGACTTGGCGGCCGTATCAGCGGCATCCGCCTGCACACCGCGCTTGCGCGCCAGGGCTTCGCGGAACTTGCGCTTGAGGTCGTAGTTGCCGTCGCTGTCCGGCTCCAGAGGGGACGTCTCGGGGGCAGCCGGCTCCGAACCTTCCGTAGATACGGGCTCTGCGGTCATGGTGACCTCCTGGGTTCGGGGGGGGGTGGCAAGCACAGCTTGTCATACCGGGCGCAGTGCGAGGCGCCGGCAACATCGTCCTGCTCCGTTTCGGCGGGCATCCCTATCGCGGCCAAAGGCGTTGACTTCGTAGGGGAGGTACACAGGACGGCTTCGGGTCGGGCCGAGGGTTGTCGATCCCGTGGCCAGGCTGCCAGGGCAACGGTTCTCAGCCGTTTCGATGCACGAGGGCGGCCCAGCGGGCCTCGGCGAGCTTGCGGGCCTCGCCCGCCTTTCGGGACTTGCCGCCGGCGCCGCGGGAGGTGCCCTTGCCGGTGCCGAGGCCGTGGAGGGAAGCGTTGGTGTTCTTGGGTCGGGGGACGGCGGGCTCGCCGTCGAGCGGGATATCCCGGAGGGAGTCTTGGCGCCGGTGATCCGGCTCAGCTCCGCCTCGCCCGAGCGCACCCTTCGACTTTGCAGGGGCGAAGGCTATGACTGTTGGTCGCCAAGGGCCCCGGCCGGATTTGCCGAGCACTCGACGCGAGGGCGCAGGGAGGAGAACCCGGGGGCAGCGGTGCCGACGCCGGAGCTGCAGCACACCCGCCCGGAAGCCCCCGCCGGCCGCGCCTGTAGGAGCTTGCCGTCGAACGCAGCTCTCACCGGCGCTCTCACACGTCTGTCACCCACTACGTCGACTCCCCCGGACCGCCGTTGCCTGACCTGCTGTTACGCGCCCGCCCTGGACTGACGTGGACGCCCGAAGACGGTCTCTACAACCTGTGCCACGTGGTACCCAGTGAGGGACCCAGGACCAGGACGGGGGCGTCTTCCGGCCCGTCGAGGCGGTACTGCAGGCTGTGTCCCGGCAGGTGGCGTCGGTGGTGCCGTCGCGGGGGTAGGCCAGGGCGGTGGCGGTGGGGTGTCCAGGTGATGCCGGTCCCGGGTGTGCGGGAAGGGTTCACTCGGAGCAGGGCGTGTCTGCCGGACCGCGGGTGCGTGGTCCGGCGGCCGGATTGCTCCCACCGACCGCTGTGGCCCGGTCCGCCGCTCGCCGCGGCGGCCCTCGGCCCGACATGCCGAGGATCGACATGCCCGCTTTCTCCTTCGGGGCGGCCAAGGGCCGCTGCCTGCGGGTGGTCCTCGCGGCCACGGTCTGCGCCGCCGCCATGACCACGGCCCCGGCCACGGCGTCGTCGTCGCACCGGCACCGTTCCGCGCACGCGCGCGTACGCCTGACGGGGCGGCACGCGGTGGCGGGCCGCCGCCGGACGTGCTCCCGGGTCCAACGGCCGGAGGAGACCACCGAAGCGGACTGGGCGCCCGTCGCACAGGCCCTGGGCCGCCACGGGGTACTGCGCGACAAGGTGACCTTCGGTGTCCTGCTCCCCCGGGGCGATCTGAACGTCACCACGCACGGGGTCACCGTCGTCGCTCCGCTGGCGCTGGCCGGCAGCGCCGCGTTCGTGCGGTACTGCGACGGCACCATGCTCATGGGCGACCTCGTGCTCACCGCCGACGAGGTCGACAGGACCGTCGACGCCCTGCACGCGGCCGGGATCGAGATGACCGCCCTGCACAAGCACCTCGCCGAGGAGAACCCGCCCACCTGGTGGGTCCACTTCCACGCGATGGGCGATCCGGTCGCCCTGGCCCGGGGGCTCAAGCAGGTCCTCGCCGTCACCGCGACCCCCGCCGCGGTCCCGCACCGCCAGGACCCGGCCCGTCCCCTGGAGTTGGACACCGCCGCCATCGACCGGGAACTCGGCCGCAAGGGCACCGTCGCGGGCAGCGTCTACGTGGTCTTCGTCGACCGCCGCCGACCGGTCGTCATGCACGGCCACGTCCTCCCCGGTTCGACCGGCTGCAACACCGCGCTGATGTTCCAGTCCCTGGGCAAGGACCAGGCGGCCGTCAACGGCGACCTCATCCTCACCGCCGACGAGGTCCAGCCCGCCGCCCACGCGCTGCGCGCCCACGGCATCCGGCTCGTCGAACTCCACAACCACATGCTCGACGAACGGCCCCACGTCTTCTTCCTGCACTTCTGGGCCACGGGCAACGCCACCGACCTCGCCCGTGCCCTGCGCGCCGCCCTCGACACCACCCGCCTCGCGCCTCCCACCGGCGCCCGCCCCGCGCACCACGTCTGAGCCGCACGGACGGGGCGGTCGCCGTCACCCCGTTGGCCTACCGCCGGCCGCGGTGGCCGGGCCCGGGATCAGGCGTGCGGACGGCCGGGGCGACGCGGTGACGAGTTGCCGATCCACCGGGAGCCGCTTTCCTGTAGGTGCGTAGTGTCCACGGCATGTGTCGCCCCGCCCACGTCTTCCACGGCGCGGACGGGCGCCGGCGGAAAGGCACGCCATGCAAGGCAAGAAGATCCTCATAGCCGTCGCCGCGACCGCTGCGGCCGTCACAGCGGGCACCCCGGCGGCCACGGCAGCACCAGCACCGGCCCCCACCGCGCACAGCGGCGCACGGGCACCCTCCCCCGACTCACCCACCCGCCACGCCCTCGGCGACCCGGGCCCCGGCTACCACAAGTGCGGCTACCCGTGCGTCCTGTGCGACCCCGGCTGCCACTACGGGAAGGACCCCGCGCCCGCCAACCAGCGCGCGAGCGACCCGGCCGCCGCACCGCAGAACACCAAGGTCCCCTACGGCCTGGTGGGCGCCGCCTGGAACCTGGTCGACAGCCTTCTCAGCGTCCCCGTCCGACACTGACCCGGGCTTCACGCCCCGGCCCCGCCGCCGTGCCCCGGCGGCGGGGCCGGGGCGTCTTCCCGGTCAGTGGAAGGCGACCGAGGAGATCACGTACACCGCCGGCTTGTCGGGGTCGTCCAGGTTGACCATGACGCGGTGGGCGGGGGCCTGGCCGGACCGGGGGAGGGTGGCGCCGGCCCAGTGGTGGCCGGGGGAGAACGTCCAGCCGACGCGGCGGGCCTGGTCGGCGGGGATGGCCTGGCCGGATTCGGTCAACCCGGCGCGGCTGGTGCCGAGTTGGGCCAGGAAGGTGTCCAGGCCGCCGCCGGTGGTGGTGAACTGGACGAAGAGCGAGCTGCCGCGCCAGGCGTTGGACTCGAAGTAGGCGACCTTGGTGGCGTTGTAGGGGATCGGCACCTGGTAGATGCTGCGCTGGGTGCGGGCCGGCCAGTCGGCCACCAGTCCGGCCATCTCCGCCTTGAGGGTCTTCTCGCCGTCGGTGTCGCGGCTCTGCAGGCCGGCGACCACCCCGTACCCGGCCGGGATGGCGATCAGCAGGGCGCCGACCACCAGCCGGCCGATCCGGGCGCGGCGGGTGGGTACGGCGGCGGGGCGGGCGGCGGTCACCGGTCCACCGTCCCGGTGGCGGCGGGGCGGGCCTGGCCGGCCCGCTGGTAGCGCTCGACCCGGCGCCGGTTGGTGCGGCGGAACCGGCGGGCCACCAGCCGGGCCAGGTCGGCGGCGCCCACCATGCCCGCCTCCGGGCCGAGCTGCGCCTTGGCGATCCGGGCCTCCGGGCGGTAGCCGCGGCCGGTCAGATGGCGCCGGAAGGCGTCCCGGGCCGGGCCGATCAGCAGGTCGTCGGCGGCGCTGACGCCACCGCCGATGACGAAGCAGGACGGGTCGAGGGCGGCGGCGAGGTTGGCCAGCCCGACCCCGAGCCACTGGCCGATGTCCTGGAACAGCTCGACGCACATGGCGTCGCCGGAGCGGGCCAGCTCGGTGATGAGCGGCCCGGTGATCTCGCCGATCTGGCCGCCCACCCGGTCGATGATCCCGTAGGCCACCGGGGACTCGGCGGCGGCCAGCTCACGGGCCTCGCGCACCAGCGCGTTGCCCGAGCTGTACTGCTCCCAGCAGCCGCGGTTGCCGCACGGGCAGCGGTGGCCGCCGGGGACCACCTGCATGTGACCGAACTCACCGGCCACCCCGTACCGGCCGCGCTTGACCCGGCCGTCCTCCAGGATGGCGCCGCCGATCCCGGTGCCCAGGGTGATCATCACCAGGTCGTCCTCGCCGCGGCCGGCCCCGAAGCGCCATTCGGCCCAGGCGGCGGTGTTGGCGTCGTTGTCCACCATGACCGGGACCAGCAGGCGGGTCGCGAGCCGGTCGCGCAGCGGTTCGTCGCGCCAGGACAGGTGGGGGGCGAAGAGCACCCGGGAGCGGTCGGCGTCCACCCAGCCGGCCGCGCCGATGCCCACCGCGTGCACGTCGTGGCGTTCCGACAGGTCGAGCACCAGCTCCACGATGGTGTCCTCGACCACCTTGGGGCTCTTGGACTTGTCGGGGGTCTCGGTGCGCACCTTCTCCAGGATGGTGCCGTCGGCGTCGACCACCCCGGCCATCACCTTGGTGCCGCCGATGTCGATGCCCACGGTGGGTACCCGGGGGGCGGTCAGGTGCGAGCGGCGCTCCCGCCGGCCGACCGCCTGGACGGTCTGCAGAACGGTGGCTCGCGCCGCGCCCGTACGGGGGACACGCTCGCGGTGGACGCTCAAGGGATTCTCCGGGTCGGGGGCTCGCCCTGTCGATTCTGCCTCACCGGGGCCACCGGGCGCACGACGCACCCCGGACACCCCGCCCGGCCCCCGGTTCAGGGCCGCACCAGCAGCTGGAACTCGAAGGCGTAGCGGGAGGCGCGGTAGACGTGGGTGCCGTACTCCACCGGGCGCCCGGTGTCGTCGTAGGTGGTGCGTTCCATGGTGAGCAGGGCGGCGCCGGCCGCCTCGCCGAGCAGTTCGCCCTCCGCCAGGTCCGCGGTGCGGGCGCCGACCGCCTGGCGGGCGCTGTGCAGGGTGATCCCGGCGGCCCGCAGCAGCCGGTACAGGCCGGTCTCCTCCAGTTGCCCGGTGTCCAGGTCGAGCAGGTCCGGCGGCAGGTAGTTGCACAGGTGGGCCACGGGTTCGCCGTGGGTGAGGCGGAGCCGTTCGATCACCACGGCGTCGTCGCCCTCGGCGATCCCGAGCGCGGCGGCGGCCTCGGCGGGGGCCGGGGCGGTGGTGTGCCGCAGTACGCGGGTGGCCGGGTTCTGCCCGGCGGCCTGGAGGTCGTCGTAGAGGCTGCTCAGTTCCAGCGGGCGTTTGACCTGGCTGTGCACGACCTGGGTGCCGATGCCGCGGCGGCGCACCAGCAGCCCCTTGTCGACCAGGGAGGAGATGGCCTGGCGGACGGTGGGCCGGGAGAGCCCGAGCCGCCCGGCGAGCTCGATCTCGTTGCCGAGCAGGCTGCCCGGGGAGAGCCGGCCCTGCTCTATGGCGCTCTCCAGCTGCTGGGCGAGCTGGTAGTAGAGCGGTACCGGGCTGGACCGGTCGACGTGGAGACCGAGGGCCGCGGGGACAGGCTTGGACACGGGGCGAGCGTATCCGGCCGTGCGGACGACAGGAAGCGCGGACGTCCCATTGTCCGGACATGGACCCCGGGCCGCCCGCGGCCCCGGTTCCGTCCCGGCTCCGGGCCGGCTCACAGGTGGCGCCGGCGGGCGGCGGCCCGGCGTTCGTACTCGGCGCGGGCCCGCACCGCGGCCGGGCGGGTGGCGGTCTGAGCCACCGGCACGTCCCACCACGCCTGGGCGGGCGGGGCGGTCGGCGCCGGGTCGGTCTCGACGTACACGCAGGTGGGGCGGTCGGCGGCGCGGGCGGTGGCGAGCGCGGCGCGCAGCTGCCGTACCGTGCCGGCCCGCAGGACGTCCATGCCGAGGCTGGCGGCGTTGGCGGCGAGGTCCACCGGGAGCGGGTCGCCGGTGTAGGAGCCGTCCGGGGCGCGGTAGCGGTAGGCGGTGGCGAAGCGTTCGCCGCCGACCTGTTCGGACAGGCCGCCGATGGAGGCGTAGCCGTGGTTCTGGACCAGCACCACCTTGATGGCGATGCCCTCCTGGACGGCGGTGACGATCTCGCCGGGGAGCATCAGGTAGGTGCCGTCGCCGACCAGGGCCCACACCTGGCGGTCGGGGGCGGCGAGTTTGACGCCGATGGCGGCCGGGATCTCGTACCCCATGCAGGAGTAGCCGTATTCCAGGTGGTACTGGCGGCGGGAGCGGGCGCGCCAGAGCTTGTGCAGGTCGCCGGGGAGCGAGCCGGCCGCGTTGATCACCACGTCCTCGTCGCCGGTGGCCGCTTCGAGGGCGGCGACGAGCTGGCTCTGGGTGGGGGCGGCCTCCTCGTCGGCGACGGACCGGGCGGCGTCGGCGGTCCGTTCCCAACTCGCCTTGCCTGCGCGGTATTCGGCCTCGTAGCCGGGGTCGACCCGGTGGCCGTCGAGTGCGGCGCGCAGCGCGTCGAGTGCGCTGCGGGCGTCGGCGACCAGTGGCAGGGCGCCCATCTTGTGGGCGTCGAAGGGGGCGATGTCGCAGTTGACGAAGCGCACCCGGGGGGCGGCGAACAGGGTGCCGGAGGCGGTGGTGAAGTCGGTCCAGCGGGTGCCGACGCCGATGACCAGGTCGGCGGTGCGGGCGAGGTCGTCGGCGACCGCGGTGCCGGTGTGGCCGACGCCGCCGACCTCGGCGGGGTGGTCGTGACGGAGCGCGCCCTTGCCGGCCTGGGTGGTGGCCACCGGGATGCCGGTGGCGTCGGCGAGGGCGGCCAGCGCCGCCTCGGCCACGCTGTGGTGGACGCCGCCGCCGGCCACGATCAGCGGGCGGCGGGCGGCGCGGACGGCGGCCGCGGCGGCGGCGAGTTCGGCCGGGTCGGGGGCGGGCCGGCGGACGTGCCAGACCCGGTCGGCGAGGAACTCCTCGGGCCAGTCGTACGCCTCGGCCTGGACGTCCTGCGGCAGGGCGAGGGTGACGGCGCCGGTCTGCACCGGGTCGGCGAGCACCCGCATCGCCGCCAGGGCGGCCGGGATCAGCGCCTCGGGGCGGTGCACCCGGTCGAACCAGCGGGAGACCGGGCGCAGCGCGTCGTTGACGCTGAGGTCACCGGCGTGGGCGGGCTCGAGTTGTTGCAGCACCGGGTCGGCGGGGCGGGTGGCGAAGGTGTCGCCGGGCAGCAGCAGGACGGGGAGGCGGTTGATGGTGGCCAGGGCGGCGCCGGTGACGAGGTTGGTGGCGCCGGGGCCGATGGAGGTGGTGACGGCGTGGGTGGAGAGCCGGTCGCACTGGCGGGCGTAGCCGACGGCGGCGTGCACCATGGCCTGTTCGTTGCGGCCCTGGAGGAACGGCATCGCCGCCGCCCCGGCCTCCAGCAGCCCCTGGCCGAGGCCGGCCACGTTGCCGTGGCCGAAGATCCCCCAGCAGGCGGCCACCAGCCGGGTGCGTACCCCGTCGCGTTCGGTGTACTGGTGGGCCAGGAACTCCACCAGTGCCTGGGCGACGGTCAGGTGTCGGGTCATCGGGGCTCTCCGGAGGGCGCGGTGGACGGGGCGGGGTACAGCGGCAGCCGCGGGTCGACCGGGCGCCCGGCCCAGTCGTCGCGGACCCAGGCGTGGTCGGGGTGGTCGCGGATGAGCCATTCCCGTTCGGCGCCGGGTCCGGCCATCACGTTGAGGTAGTACATGTCGTGGCCGGGGGCGGCGATGGACGGGCCGTGCCAGCCGTCCGGGATGAGGACGGTGTCGCCGTGCCGCACTTCGGCGAGCAGTTCGGTGCCGTGGCCGTGGCCGGAGGGGGTGACGCGCTGGTAGCCGAGGCCGGCGGTGCCGTGGGCGGCGGCGATCTCGTAGTAGTAGATCTCCTCCAGCCGGCTCTCCTCGCCGGGCCGTTCCTCGTCGTGCTTGTGCGGCGGGTAGGAGGACCAGTTGCCGCCGGGGGTGAGGACCTCCACCGCGATCAGCCGGTCGGCCTCGAAGACCCCGGCGGCGGCGAAGTTGTTGACCTGGCGTGAGCAGGTGCCGGTGCCGCGCAGTTCCACCGGGACGCCGGAGGCCGGGCCGTAACGGGCGGGCAGCCGGCGGGCGCAGCGGGCGCCGGCCAGGGCGAACCGGCCGCCGCCGGGGCTGGTGAGGCGGGCGCGGGAGTCCCTGGGCAGGTAGGCGAAGTCGGTGACACCGCTGAACACGCTCGTCCGGCCGTGGAGTTGGAGGTCGGCGTCGTCGGTGGTCACCCGGCAGCCGCCGGCCAGCGGGAGCACGATCCACTCGCTGTCACCGGTCTCCAGGGTGTGGCCGCCGCCCGGGGGCAGGGTGAGCACCCGCAGCGAGCAGTGGTCCCAGCCGGCCCGTCGCGGGTCGACGGCCACGGTGTAGGGGCCCTCGGCGGCGCTGCCGGCCGGCAGATGGCAGTGCGGGGTGGACATGGCGTGGGCTCTCCTGGGCGTCGCGGGGCGGGCGGGGGCGTGGTCACAGCAGGGAGACGGCGGTGTCGACCGCTTCCCGCACGGTGCCGTGGGCGGGGTAGAGCAGCGAGCGGCCGACGACCAGGCCGAGGACGGTGGGCAGGGCCAGCGCGGTGCGCCACCGTTCGTAGAGCGCGTCCTGGTCGGGGCCGGCCTCGCCGCCGAGGAGGACGGCGGGGAGGGTGGAGGCGGCCATCACCTCGGCCATCGCCGCCGGGTCGGTGGTGACCGGGACCTTCAGCCAGGTGTAGGCGGAGGTGCCGGCCAGGCCGGAGGCGATGGCTATGGAGCGGGTGACCGCTTCGGCGCCGAGGTCGTTGACGACCTTGCCGTCGATCCGCCGGGAGATGAAGGGTTCGACAAAGACGGGTTTGCGGTGTGCGGCCATCTCGTCGATGGCCCGGGCGGTGCTCACCATGGTGGTCAGCGAACCGGGGTCGGAGTAGTCGATGCGCAGCAGGAGTTTGCCGGCGTCGAGGCCGAGCCGGGCGATGTCCTGGGGGCGGTAGCCGGTGAAGCGGTCGTCGAGTTCGAAGGCGGCGCCGGCCAGTCCGCCGCGGTTCATCGAGCCGATGGCCACCTTGCCGTCGAGGGCGCCGAGCAGCAGCAGGTCCTCCAGGATGTCGGCGGTGGCCAGGACCCCGTCCACGCCGGGCCGCCCGAGCGCCACGCAGATGCGTTCCAGCAGGTCGGCGCGGTTGGCCATGGCGAGCCGGTGGTCGCCGACGGCGAGCGCGCCACGGGCCGGGTGGTCGGCGGCGACGATCATCAGCCGCCCGGTCGGGCCGAGCAGTGGCCGCCGGGCGCGCCGGGCGGCGGCTTCGGCGATGGCCTCGGGGTGCCGGGTGCGCACCGTGACGAGGTCGCTGATGCTGATGCTCAACGGGGGTTGCCTTTCGGTGGGTTGCGTGGCCCGCGACGCGTCCGGGCGGCCGGGGCGGGCCACGGTCAGCCGCGGGCGAGGAGCGCCTCGACCTCGGGCTCGGTGGGCATGGCGGAGGAGCAGGCGAGCCGGGAGGCGACGATGGCCCCGGCCGCGTTGGCGTGGCGCAGCACGTCCTCCAACGGTCGCCCGGCGAGCAGTCCGTGGCACAGGGCGCCGCCGAAGGCGTCACCGGCGCCGAGGCCGTTGACCACCTCGACGGCGACCGGCGGCACCTGGACGGCGGCGCCGTGCCGGTGGCAGGCGAGCACCCCCTCGGGGCCCTGTTTGACCACCGCGAGTTCGACGCCGGCGGCGAGCAGGGCGCGGGCGCAGGCCCACGGTTCGCGTTCGCCGGTGGCGACGGCGCACTCCTCCAGGTTGCCGACGGCGACGGTGGCGTGGGCCAGCGCCTCGGCGTAGGCGGCGCGGGCGGTGTCCGGGTCGTCCCAGAACATCGGGCGCCAGTCGAGGTCGAAGACGGTGACGGCGTCCCGGGGGCGGGCGCGCAGCGCGGTGAGGGTGGCGGCGCGGCTGGGCTGGGCGCACAGTCCGGTGCCGGTCATCCAGAAGACACGGGCGGCGGCGATGGCGTCCAGGTCGAGTTCGCCGGGGTGGATCTGGAGGTCGGGGGCCTTGGGGCGGCGGTAGAAGTAGAGCGGGAAGTCGTCGGGCGGGAAGATCTCGCAGAAGGTGACCGGGGTCGGGTAGGGCTCCACCGGGGTGACCCAGCGGTCGTCCACGCGGAAGTCGCGCAGCGCCTGGTGGAGGTAGTCGCCGAACGGGTCGCGTCCGGTGCGGGAGATCAGCGCTGTGCGGCGGCCGAGCCGGGCGGCGGCCACGGCCACGTTGGCCGCGGAGCCGCCGAGGAACTTCCCGAAGGTCTCCACCCGGGCCAGCGGCACCCCGGTCTGCAAGGGGTACAGGTCCACCCCGATCCGGCCCATCGTGATCAGGTCGTACGGCTCGTCGGTGTCGTACGCCTCGGTCATCGGCTCGGCTCCTTAGCGGGCATGGCGTCTTGGGCGTCAGGTCTAGTACCGGCACCGAAGGGGTGTCAATACTTTGTCCTTACATCCGGACGTCCGGTCGTCGGGCGAAGTCACCGGCGGTGATGTCGAGATGAATTGTTGTCAGGACAAACCCTTGACACCGCACCCGGCAGCCGGTTGGCTCCCCGGTGTCCGCCCGGCACTCCCCTTCCTCCTTCCCCGTTCTCTTCCCACCAGTGAGGTGCAGGACCGATGGAACGCACAGCCAGATCCCGCGGGGCCGTGGTGCTGGCCGCGTGTGCGGCGGGCGCCGTGCTCGTCGCCGGGTGCGCCAGCAGCACCGGCGGCAAACGAGCCCGGGACGCCGCCGGCTCGCTGGCCGCGGGGCACGCCACCACACCCCGGATGAAGGTCGCCATGGTCACCCACGGCGGACCCGGCGACACCTTCTGGGACCTGGTGCGCAAGGGCGCCCAGACCGCCGCCGCCAAGGACAACGTCGACCTGGTCTACGCCAGCGACCCCAACGCCGCCAACCAGGCCAACCTCGTGCAGAACGCGGTCGACCAGAAGGTGGACGGCATCGTGGTCACCCTGGCCAAGCCGGACGCCATGAAGGGGGTCACCGCCAAGGCCGAGCAGGCCGGCATCCCGGTGGTCGGCGTCAACGCCGGGCTGGACGCCTGGCGGGCGCAGGGGCTGCTGGAGTTCTTCGGCCAGGACGAGAACGTCGCCGGCCAGGCCTTCGGCGACAAGCTCAACCAGCTCGGCGCCAAGCACGCGTTGTGCGTCATCCACGAACAGGGCAACGTCTCGCTGGCCGACCGCTGCGCCGGGGTGCGCCGCACCTTCCACGGCACCACGGACCTGCTGTACGTCAACGGCACCGACATGCCCTCGGTGAAGTCCACCCTCACCGCCAAGCTCCAGCAGGACCACTCGGTGGACGAGGTGGTCACCCTCGGCGCCCCCTACGCGCTCACCGCCGCCCAGGCCGTCTCGGACGCCGGCGCCAAGGCCGCGGTGGCCACCTTCGACCTCGACAAGGCGCTGGTGCCGGCGATACGGGCGGGCACCGTGCAGTTCGCCGTCGACCAGCAGCCCTTCCTCCAGGGCTACCTCGCGGTGGACGGGCTGTGGCTGTACAAGAACAACGGTGACACCTCCGGCGGCGGCCGGCAGCCGGTGCTCACCGGACCGGCCTTCGTTGACAAGGACAACATCGGCAGCGTGGCCAAGTACGCCGAGAACGGGACCCGGTGACGCCGATGAGCGAGGCAGCCGTACCGGCCGCGGACCCCTCCCCGTCCGCTCCCCCGGCCCGCCCCCCGCGCACCGCGCGCCGCTCCCTGCCGCGCCGCGCGCTGGGCCGCCCCGAGGTCGGCGCCTTCATCGGCGCGATCGCGGTCTACGTCTTCTTCTTCGCCGTCGCCCCGCCCTTCCGCCACCTGGACTCGCTGGCCACGGTGCTCTACCAGTCCTCGACCATCGGCATCGTGGCGCTGCCGGTGGCGCTGCTGATGATCGGCGGCGAGTTCGACCTGTCGGCCGGGGTCGCGGTGATCACCTCGGCGCTCACCGCGAGCATGCTCAGCTTCCAGCTCACCCAGAACGTGTGGGTGGGGGTGGTGGCCGCGCTCGCCGTCTCGCTGGCCGTCGGCGCCCTCAACGGCTATCTGCTGGTGCGCACCAAACTCCCCAGCTTCCTGGTCACCCTGGGCACCTTCCTGATGCTCCAGGGGCTCAACCTGGCGGTCACCAAGCTGCTCACCGGCAACGTGGCCACCGACGCCATCTCCGACATGGACGGCTTCACCCAGGCCAAGGCGGTCTTCGCGGCTGAACTGAGCCTCGGCGGCGTGAAGTTGAAGATCACCGTGGTGTGGTGGCTGCTGTTCGCCGCGATCGCCACCTGGGTGCTGCTGCGCACCCGGTTCGGCAACTGGATCTTCGCGGTCGGCGGCGACCAGGACAGCGCCCGGGCGGTCGGCGTCCCGGTCGCCTTCACCAAGATCGCGCTCTTCATGTCGGTGGGGTTCGCCGCCTGGTTCGTCGGGATGAACCAGCTCTTCTCCTTCGACACCGTCCAGTCCGGCGAGGGCGTCGGCAACGAGTTCCTGTACATCATCGCCGCGGTGATCGGCGGCTGTCTGCTCACCGGCGGCTACGGCTCCGCGGTCGGCGCGGTGATCGGCGCCTTCATCTTCGGCATGGTCACCCAGGGCATCGTCTACGCCAACTGGAACCCCGACTGGTTCAAGTTCTTCCTGGGCGTGATGCTGCTCGCCGCCACGCTCGTCAATCTGTGGGTACGCCGCCAGGCGACCCGGAGGTGAACGCTTCCATGGCATCCGACGCGACCACCCGCCCGCCCGTCGTCGAACTCGCCGGCGTCGGCAAGTCCTACGGCAACGTGCGCGCCTTGTACGGCGTCGACCTCACCGTCCGTCCCGGCCAGGTGACCTGCGTCCTGGGGGACAACGGGGCCGGCAAGTCCACCCTCATCAAGATCATCGCGGGGCTGCACCAGCACACCGAGGGCGAACTGCGTATCGACGGCGCCCCGGTGCGCCTGTCCTCCCCGCGCGACGCCCTCGACGCCGGCATCGCCACCGTCTACCAGGACCTGGCGACCGTGCCGCTGATGCCGGTGTGGCGCAACTTCTTCCTCGGCTCGGAGCCGACCCGCGGCCCCTGGCCGCTGCGCCGGCTCGACATCGCCCGGATGAAACGCACCACCGACGCCGAACTGCGCGCCATGGGCATCGAACTGGACGACCTCGACCAGCCCATCGGCACCCTCTCCGGCGGCCAGCGCCAGTCGGTGGCGATCGCCCGCGCGGTCCACTTCGGCGCCCGGGTGCTCATCCTGGACGAGCCCACCGCGGCACTCGGCGTCAAGCAGTCCGGCGTCGTCCTCAAGTACATCGCCGCCGCCCGCGACCGCGGCCTCGGCGTCGTCTTCATCACCCACAACCCGCACCACGCCTACCTGGTCGGCGACCACTTCACGGTGCTGCGTCTGGGCACCGTCGAGGTGAGCGCGGCCCGCGACCGGATCACCGTCGACGACCTCACCCACCACATGGCCGGCGGCGCCGAACTCGCCGCGCTCCGCCACGAACTGGCCCGCGTCCCCGGCGGCGCCCCCGCCCCGGACCCCGTGGAAAGCGAAGACCCCGTGGAAGGCAAGGAGACCGCCCCATGACCCACCCCTCCCCGGCCGCGCCGCTGGACCGGATCCGGGTCGGCTCGGCCCCCGACTCCTGGGGCGTGTGGTTCCCCGACGACCCGCGCCAGCCGCCCTGGCGGCGCTTCCTGGACGAGGTCGCCGACGCCGGCTACGAGTGGATCGAACTCGGCCCCTACGGCTACCTGCCCACCGACCCGGCCGTGCTCACCGAGGAGACCGCCCGGCGCGGCCTGAAGGTCACCGCCGGCACCGTCTTCACCGCCTTGCACCACGGCCCCGCGGTGTGGGAGGACACCTGGCGCCAGGTCTCCCGGGTCGCCGCGCTCACCCGGGCCATGGGCGCCGCCCACCTGGTGGTGATCCCCGCCTTCTGGCGTGACGACAAGACCGCCGAGGTGCTCGAACCCCCGGAGCTGACCGCCGCGCAATGGCGTGACCTGGCCGCCGGGACCGAACGCCTCGGCCGCCGGGTGCGTGAGGAGTTCGGGCTGCGGATCGTGGTCCACCCGCACGCCGACACCCACATCGACACCGAGGAGCACGTCGCCCGCTTCCTCGACGCCACCGACCCCTCGGCGGTCGCGCTCTGCCTGGACACCGGCCACTACGCCTACTGCGGCGGCGACAGCGTCCGGCTCATCGAGACCTACGGCGAACGCATCGGCTACCTCCACCTCAAGCAGGTCGACCCGGCGGTCCTCGCCGACGTGGTGGCGCGGCGGTTGCCGTTCGGCCCGGCGGTGGCCCGTGGCGTGATGTGCGAACCACCGCTGGGCGTACCGGAGTTGCCGCCGGTGCTGCACGCCGCGCAGCGCCTCGGCGTCGACCTGTTCGCCATCGTCGAGCAGGACATGTATCCGTGCCCGCCGGACCGGCCGCTGCCCATCGCCCGCCGCACCCGCCGCTACCTGCGCGGCTGCGGCGCCTGACGGCCACCTCGCCGGCGGGACCAAGCTTCCAGCACGATCAGGAGAACGGGACACCATGAACCGAGCCGAACCCCTGGGCGTCGCCGTGCTCGGCGCCGGCCGGATGGGCGCCGACCACGTACGCCGTATCGCCGAGGTGATCGGCGGCGCCCGGGTCGCCGCGGTGGCCGACGTGGACGCCGCCCGGGCCGAGGCGGTCGCGGCCGGGGTGGCCGGCTGCGCCGCGTACCCCGACCCGGTGGCCGCGATGGACGACCCCGGGGTGGACGCGGTGCTGATCGCCTCCCCGGGCCCGGCCCACGAGGCCGCGCTGCTGGCGGCGTTGGAGCGGCGGCTGCCGGTGCTCTGCGAGAAGCCGCTGACCCCGGACGCCGCGGCGGCGCTGCGGATCGTGCACGCCGAGGCCGCGCTCGGCCGCCGGCTGATCCAGGTGGGCTTCATGCGCCGCTACGACGCCGACTTCCAGCGGCTCAAGGCGCTGCTGGCCGGCGGCGAGCAGGGGCGCACGCTGCTGCTGCGCTGCACCCACCGCAACGCCTCGACGCTGCCCGGGTTCACCGACGCCATGCTGGTCAACGACTCGGTGGTGCACGAGATCGACACCGCGCGCTGGCTGCTGGGCCAGGAGATCACCGCGGTCACCGTGCACCGCCCGCGGCCGTCGGGACGGGCACCGCGGGGGCTGGGCGATCCGCAGCTGCTGGTCTTCGAGACCGACGCCGGGGTCCTGGTCGACGTGGAGATCTTCGTCTCCTGCGGCTTCGGCTACCAGGTGCGCTGCGAGGCGGTCAACGAGGGCGGCACCGCCCGGGTCGGCGACGACGGCCACCTCTTCCTCAACGCGGCCGGCCGCTGGGGCGGGGTGATCCCGGGCGAGTTCACCGAGCGCTTCGCCGACGCCTACGACCGCGAGGTCCGCGCCTGGGTGGCCGCCGTGCGGGCCGGGCGCGCAGAGGGGCCCAGCGCCTGGGACGGCTACGCGGCGGCGGCGGTGTGCGAGGCGGCCCTGCGGGCGCAGCGCGAGGGCGGCCGGGTGACCGTCGAGAGCGCCGGGCGGCCCGCGCTGTACGAGGGGGCGTGACCGGCATGCGGATCGGTTTCCTGGGCGCCGGCCGGATCGGCTCCTTCCACGCCGCGGTCCTCGCCGGCCACGACGGGGTGGACGAGGTGCTGATCGGCGACGCCGACGGGGCACGGGCGGCCGGACTCGCCGAGCGGATCGGGGCCCGCGCGGCCGGCTCGGTGGACGAGGTCTTCACCGCCGGGGTCGACGCGGTGGTGATCGCCACCGCCACCGCCTCGCACGCCGAGCTGATCACCCGGGCCGCCCGGGCCGGGCTCCCCGCCTACTGCGAGAAGCCGATAGCGCTCGACCTGGCCGGCACGCTGGCCGCGCTGCGCGAGGTGGAGGCGGCCGGCACGATGCTCCAGATGGGGTTCCAGCGCCGCTTCGACGCCGGCTACCTGGCGGCCCGGGAGGCGCTGCGCTCCGGCCGGCTGGGCCGGGTGCACACCATCCGGGCGGTCACCTCGGACGCCGCTCCCCCGCCGCCGGAGTTCCTGCCGCACTCCGGCGGGCTGATCCGCGACTGCCTGGTGCACGACTTCGACGTGGTGCGCTGGCTGACCGGGCGTGAGGTGACCGAGGTCTTCGCCACCGGAGCGGCCGGCGGCGCCGCGTTCTTCCGGGCGGCCGGCGACGTGGACACCGCCGCCGCGCTGCTCACCCTGGACGACGGCACGCTGGTGACCGCCACCGCCACCCGCTACAACGGCGCCGGGTACGACGTACGGCTCGAACTGGCCGGAGAACGCGACCAGTTGGTGGTCGGGCTGGACGACCGCACCCCGTTCACCTCGGCCGAGCCGGGCGGGCCGGGCGCGCCACGGCGCCCGTGGACGGGGTTCCTGGAGCGGTTCGACGCCGCCTACCGGGCCGAGCTGGCCGCGTTCGTCGACGCGGTGCGCGGGGTGCGGCCCAACCCGTGCTCCGGCCGGGAGGCGCTGCACGCCCTGCTGGTGGCGGAGGCGTGCGAACGCTCCCGGCTGGAGCGGCGGCCGGTGGCCCTGGCCGAGCTGACGGCCGGGGTGTGACCGGAGGGGTCCTACGGCAGCAGCGACTCGATCGCCGAGACGACCTCGGGGGCCTCCGGGTCGGTGCGCGGCCGGAACCGGGCGGCCACCGTGCCGTCCGGGGCGATGAGGAACTTCTCGAAGTTCCACTGGATGTCCCCGGCCTCGCCGTCGGCGTCGGCCGTGCGGGTCAGCTCGGTGTAGAGCGGCTGCCGGCCGGCCCCGTTGACGTCGGCCTTCTCGTACAGCGGGAAGGTGACGCCGTAGGTGGCCGAGCAGAACGTGGCGATCTCCTCGGAGCTGCCCGGCTCCTGGCCGCCGAACTGGTTGCAGGGGAAGCCCAGTACGGTGAAGCCGCGGTCGGCGTAGCGCTTGTGGAGCCGCTCCAGCCCTTCGTACTGGGGGGTCAGGCCGCACTTGGAGGCGACGTTGACGACGAGCAGCGCCTTGCCGCGGTGTTCGGCCAGGGTGGCGGGGTCGCCGGCGAGGGTGCGCAGCGGGATGTCGTAGATGCTGGACACGCGGTGGGGCTCCTGTTCGGGACGGTTCAGCGGGTGAAGCGGACGGGCAGATGGTACGGGCCGCGGATCAGCAACCCGGGGCGCCATTCCAGCTCGCCGGGGTGGGCGTCGAGGGCGAGGTGGGGGCAGCGCTCCAGCAGGGTGCGCAGCGCGATCCGCCCCTCCAGCCGGGCCAGTGGCGCGCCGAGGCAGTAGTGCAGGCCGTGGCCGAAGGCGACGTGGCCGCCGGGCTGGCGGGTGATGTCGAACCGCTCCGGGTCCGGGAAGCGGGCCGGGTCGCGGTCGGCGTCGCCGAGGGCGACCAGGACGAGTTGGCCGCCGCCCGGTATCACGGTGCCGCCGATCTCCACCGGTTCGGTGGTGAAGCGGAACGTGGGGGTCTCCACCGGGCCGTCCCAGCGCAGCGTCTCCTCGACGGCGTTGTCGACCAGCGAGGGGTCGGCGCGCAGGGCGGCGAGCTGGTCGGGGTGGGTGAGCAGGGCGAGGACCGCGTTGGTGATGAGGTTGACGGTGGTCTCGTGGCCGGCGACCAGCAACAGCCAGGCGGTGCCGAGGAGTTCGTCCGGGGAGAGCCGGTCGCCGTCCTCGTCGCTGGTGCGGATCAGCGCGCTCATCAGGTCGTCGCCCGGGTGCCGGCGTTTCTCCTCGATCAGCTCGCCGAGGTAGCGGCCGACCCGGGCCACCGTCGCCTCCTGCTGGGCCGGGTCGGTGGCGGAGAGCAGGTCGTCGGTCCAGGCGCGGAACGACCGGCGGTCCAGGAAGGGCACACCGAGCAGTTCGCAGATGACCGAGATGGGCAGCGGGAAGGAGAAGGCGTCCACCAGATCGGCCCGGCCGTCCGGGGCGGCCAGCATGGCGTCGAGCAGGTCGTCGGTGATCTGCTGCACCCGGGGGGCGAGCGATTCCACGCGGCGCGGGGTGAACTCCTTGACCACCAGCTTGCGCAGCCGGGTGTGCTCCGGCGGGTCGGAGTTGAGCATGTGGGTGCCGGGGGCGGGGGCGATCAGTCGCAGCGCGTCCGAGGCGTGCGACCAGCGTTTGCTCAGCCGCGGGTCGACGAGGGCGGCCCGGCCGTGTTCGTACCCGACCACCAGCCACGCCTCGGTGCCGGTGGTGGTGAGCACCCGGTGCACCGGGCCGCGGGCCCGCAGCCCGGCGTAGACCGGGTAGGGGTCGCGCCGGAACCGCGGGCCGAGCGCGCGCAGGTCGAGGATGTCATCGTCGGCGTCGTTGTCGATGTAGGTGGTGAGGTCGTTGACTGTCGTCACGTGACGTTTCCCCTGTCGGTCGCCGTGTCCGTTCAGGCTATGCCGCCCTACCCGGTCGCTACGAGCCCGTGTTCCGGCCGAGTTGGGATCATGGACGCGGTCGGGGCGGGCGCGGCGCGCGGCCCGGGGGCGTCATCCGGCCGCCGCGCCGAGCCGGGGCAGCAGGTCGGCGACGCGTTTGGCGACGGTCTCCCGGTCGCCCTCGGTCAGTGGGGTGCCCAGGCCGCAGGCGACGGCGCCGGCCGCGATCCACTCGGGCGCGTCGTCGACGGTGAGGCCGCCGGCGGGCAGCAGGGCGGCCTGCGGGAGGGCGTCGCGCACCTCGCGTATCCACTCCGGGCCGAACGCGGCGGCGGGGTGGAGCCGTACCGCGTCGGCGCCCAGTTCGAGCGCGCGGACCAGCTCGGTGGCGGTGCCGGCGCCGGGGAAGACCGGGATGCCGTAGCGGTGGCCGGTGGCGATCACCTGCGGGTCGAGGGCGGGCGAGGCGAGGAACCGGGCGCCGGCGTCGACCGCCATCCGGGCCGAGGCGGCGTCCAGCACGGTGCCGACACCGATGACCGCCTCGTCGCCCATCTCCCGCACCAGCGTGGTCACCGCTTCCAGCGCGAAAGGCGTGGTGAGCGAGATCTCCAGGGTGGTCAGCCCGGCGGACAGCAGGGCGTCGGCGGTGGCGGCGGCCCGGTCGTAGCTGTCGGTGCGGATGATGGCGAAGACGCGCTGGGCCAGCGCGGCCCGGGTGATCTCCCAGCGGTACACGGCGGTTCGCCGTCCTTTCCCTGTTGTGCGGCCCGGGGGCGGGCGGTCAGCGGTGTGCGGGGTCCTCGCCGCGGCGGAGGGCGTCCAGCGCCCGGTCGCGGCCGGCGGCGGTGGGCAGCCCGTCGGTCTCCCCGGCGGTCCGCGCGGCGAGCGCGCTCACCGCGGCGGCCTCGGCGAGCGCCTGGTCCACGGCGACGTCCCGCAGCCAGCCGGAGAGGTAGCCGGCCACGAAGGCAGGGCCGGCGCCGGCCGGGACGGGGAACGCCGGGTGGGTGAGGCGCCCGGAGCGCAGCACCGCGGTGGCCGAGGTGCCGGGCCGCCGCACGATCACCGCGCGGGTGCGCCCGCTGAGCAGGTCGTCGGCGGCGTCGTCGGCCGACACCCCGGTGAGCAGGGCGAGTTCGGCCGCGTCGGCGATGACCAGGTCGGCCTCGGCGAGCAGCGGGGCCACGGTGCGCGTGCGGGCTTCGGCATCGTCGGGTCCGTGGCGCGCGCCAGGGTCGAAGGAGACGGTGAGCCCGGCCTCGTGGGCGAGGGTGAGCAGGCGCCAGGTGGCGTCGGCGGCGTCCGCGGAGAGCATCGCGGTGGCGCCGGACAGGTGCAGCAGCCGCGCCCCGGCGAGCGCGTCGGGGGGTATGTGGCGTGGGGCGAGGCGGGCGGCGGCCGAACCGGCGTGGTGGCGGGGCGGGTCGGCGCGGTGGGGCGGGTCGCCCTCGCGCAGCGCCACGGCGGTGGCGGCGTGCGGGTCGCGGGTGGCGTACCCGGTGTCGACGCCGTCGGCGCGCAGTTCGCGCAGGACGATGTCGCCGGCCGGGTCGGCGCCCACCCGGCCGATCCAGCGGGTGCGGTGGCCGAGCCGGGCGAGGCCGGCAGCGACGGCGGCCCCCTCACCGCCGAGCGACCGCCGGAAGTGCGCCGCGCGGTCCAGCGGGACGCCGGGTTCGGCGAGCATCAGCAGCGTCGCCGCACCGCAGGTGACGACCTCCGGACCCTGCTGCACTGCGCCTCCCCGGTGCTCGTGGGCCACTTGGCGGAAACGCTACCGCCCGCCACCGACAACGGGCCCGGGCGGGGCGCCGGGCGCCGGGTCAGCCGGCGTGGGTGGAGAACAGACCGCCGGTGGGCCCCGGCTTGTCGCCGCCCTGGGCCTTCTTGAGGACGTTGGCCAGCCCCTCCAGGGTCATCGACTGGAGGATGACCCGCCCGTCGCCCTCCAAGCTGGCCAGCGAGAGCCCCTCGTCGAAAGATCGCCGGCCGCCCGGAGGGCGGTGCCCCGCGGCGTCCACGGGGGTCCCCCCAGGCGAAGCTGAAGGGGGAGTGTGATCGCAAGGCGGAGGGAGGAGAGCGCAGCGGGCTGCATCGGAGGGCGAGCCGGGCTGAGGCGGAGGTTGGGGGTCGGCCCGAGGGACGAGGGCCGGGCCCCGGCCGCAGCCGAAGCGAGGCGGAGCCCGACCATCCGGCCCCGCAGGGCGAGCCGGGCTGAGGCGGAGGTCGGGGGTCGGCCCGAGGGACGAGGGCCGGGCCCCGGCCGCAGCCGAAGCGAGACGGAGCCCGACCATCCGGCCCCGCAGGGCGAGCCGGGCTGAGGCGGAGGTCGGGGGTCGGCCCGAGGGACGAGGGCCGGGCCCCGGCCGCAGCCGAAGCGAGACGGAGCCCGACCATCCGGCCCCGCAGGGCGAGCCGAGCTGAGGCGGAGGTCGGGGGTCGGCCCGAGGGACGAGGGCCGGGCCCCGGCCGCAGCCGAAGCGAGGCGGAGCCCGACCGTGCGGGCCGACGACCGGCAACGCCGCGAGCGCGCCCCCCTTCAGCGTCGCCTGGGGACCCCCCCTTAGGCGTCGCGGGGCAGGCGGCCTTTTGACGACAGGGCCTCGGGCGTGGCGGGGCGCCGCGGCTGCGCGCCCTCGTACCGGTGAACGGCCGGGCGCCGCCGCCGGGTTCGTGGCGCGCGGCGGCGGGGCGGGGACCGCCGGTCCCCGGCCGCCGTGTCCGGTCACCGGGTCACGGCGTGGTCAGCCGCGCGGTGCGCTCGGCCAGCGCCTTGGCGCCGGTGCCGGTCAGCGAGCCGAACAGCCGCAGCCGGGATATGCCGCCGTCCGGGAAGATGTCGATCCGCACGTGGGTGGCGGCCGGGGCGTCCACCAGGAAGCGGTGCACGGTGTCGGGCTGGAGCCGGGTGCGCGGCAGGATCTCGTGCCACTCGTCGGCGCCGGCCGTCTCGTCCCTGCCGTACAGCGCGGCCCAGCCGGCCGCGTTGCCCTTGAGGTAGCCGGTGTCGATCTCCACGGCGCGGATCAGCGCCTGCGCGGTGAGCCGGTAGCGGACCCAGTCGTTGCCCTGGTCGCGGCGGCGGCGGGTCTCCCAGCCGTCGTCCATCTTGCGGGAGCGGCCGGGCAGGATGGTGTTGGTGGGCGGGGAGTAGAAGCGGTCGGAGGCGTCCTCGACCGAGCCGCCGTTCTCCAGCGCGACCACGTCGAAGGTGCCGAGGGCGGCGAGCCATTCGGGGTCGGGGGCCACCTTGCCGTGCACCCGCAGCCGGGCCACGCCGCCGTCGGGGTGCTGGTTGAGGCGGACGTGGGTGAAGCGGCGTTCGACGTCGACCGGGAAGGCGTTGGCCGCGTGGCCGCCGACCTCGGTGCGCGGTACCAGGGGCGTCCACTCGACGTCGGCGGCGAGGAGTTCCTCCGGGGAGGAGGCGAGCGGGGCGGTGGTGGCCTCGACGCTGACGGCCCGGGGGTAGTTGCCGCGGAAGTGGGCGGTGTCCACCACGATGCCGCGGATCACCCCGGGGGCGCCGAGGCGGATCAGCGCCCAGTCGTGGTCGTCGTCGGCCGGGTGCGGGGTGCCGGCGCCGGCGCCGCGGCGGCGGCGGGTCTCCCAGCCGTCCATGATCTTGCCCTTGTGGCCGAAGCGTTCCGGGTCGAAGACGGCGGGCTCCGGGTTGAGCAGGTTCTCCCGCTCGGCGAAGAACTCGTCGTTGGCCGCGATGACGCCGGCCCCGAGGCGGCGGTCGGCGAGGTCGACGAGGTGGCCGAAGGGGATGTCGGCCGTGCGGTAGTCGGCGTACGGCTCGTTCCCCTCGCGGTACGGCGCGGCGTCGCCGGTGAAGCGGGTGACCTGCGTCATCGGTGTGCGTTCCCTTCCGGGCCCGGTCGTGCTCAGGCCCGATCGATGAGGTGGCCGGCCCGGCGGACGGTGTCCCCGTGCTCGGCGATGAGTCGGCCGCGCAGATAGGTGGCGCGGACCACGCCGGTCAGGGTGCGCCCGGCGTAGGCGGTGACCTGGTTGCGGTGGTGCAGGGCGGCCGGGTCGACGGTGAAGGTCCGGTCGGGGGCGAGGACCGCGAAGTCGGCGTCGTGGCCGGGGGCGATGGCGCCCTTGCGGGCGAGGCCGGCGAAGCGGGCCGGGGCGGCCGACATCCAGCGGACCACGTCCTCGATGGAGTGGCCGCGGCGGCGGGCCTCGGTCCACATCACCGGCAGCCCGAGCTGGAGGGAGGAGATGCCGCCCCACGCCTCGCCGAAGTCACCGGTGTCGAACCGCTTGAGGTCGGGCGTGGAGGGCGAGTGGTCGGAGACGACGCAGTCGATGGTGCCGTCGGCGAGCCCCTGCCACAGCGCGTCCTGGTTGCCGGCCTCGCGGATCGGGGGGCAGCACTTGAACTCGGTCGCCCCGTCCGGGATCTCCTCGGCCCGCAGGGTGAGGTAGTGCGGGCAGGTCTCGACGGTGACCGGTACCCCGTCGGCCTTGGCGGCGGCGATCAGCGGCAGCGCGCCGGCAAAGGACAGGTGGAGGATGTGGACCCGGCAGTTGTGGCGCCGGGCGCGGTCGAGCACGGTGGCGATGGCGGTGTGCTCGGCGGCCGGCGGCCGGGAGGCGAGGAAGTCGGCGTACCTCGGGCCGGCCGCGGGGGGCGCGGAGCCGATCAGTGAGGCGTCCTCGGCGTGCACGATCAGCAGTCCGCCGAAGCCGGCGATCTCCGCCATGGCCTCGTCGAGTTCGGCCGTGGACAGTTGCGGGAACTCGTCCACCCCGGAGTGCAGCAGGAAGCACTTGAAGCCGAAGACCCCGGCGTCGTGCAGCGGGCGCAGGTCCTTGACGTTGCCGGGGATGGCGCCGCCCCAGAAGCCGACGTCGACGTGGGCCTTGTCGCGCGCGGTCGCCCGCTTGACGTCGAGGGCGGCCACGGTGGTGGTCGGCGGGACGGAGTTGAGCGGCATGTCGATCAGGGTGGTGACGCCTCCGGCGGCGGCGGCCCGGGTGGCGGTCCAGAACCCCTCCCACTCGGTGCGGCCGGGGTCGTTGACGTGGACGTGGGTGTCGACCAGGCCGGGCAGGAGCACGTCGTCGCCGAGGTCGGTCGGGCGGGCCCCGTCGGGTACGGGCGCCTGGTACGGCTGGACGGCGGTGATCCGGCCGCCGGAGACCACCACGGTGGCGGGGCGGGTGCCTTCGGGTGTGACGACCCGCGTCGAACGCAGGGCGAGTTCGGCCTCGGACACGCGTCCCCTCCTCATTCCGGACCCCGGCTTCCACCACGGGATTCAACGAACTGTTGAAGAGATGTTCTTCGTGTCCCGGCGGCCCGTCAAGACCCTTCCGGGGTGCCACCGGGGCGCTGCGGGGTGGTTCGGCCCGGATTGGACGATTCCATGAAATGGAAAGTAGATTTCGCTTTACAGAACATGCGTACCGCCACTTGCCGTGCCGAGGGATCCACGGCAGCGGCGGCACTAACGACCGGATCCGGTGCGAAACGACCGGGCGGACGAAGGATTCGCAGGCCGCGCCCGGTGATCGTCCCTCCGTGGCCGGGTAGGCTGCGGTACTGCCGACGGGTGAACACCGGCGGCCCAAGCGGCTTCGAGAGGACCGGACGTGCCGTCGATCAGCTCCAGCAGCTCCGTGAACACCAGCCCCGCCACCTCGGGCGCCGCGCCCGGCACGGCCAAGGCGGGCGGCGGCGCCCAGGGCGGCGGAGGCGTGCAGTCCCTGGAGCGCGCCTTCGACCTGCTGGAGCGGATGGCCGACGCCGGCGGCGAGGTGGGGCTCAGCGAGCTGTCGGCCAGCAGCGGGCTGCCGCTGCCCACCATCCACCGGCTGATGCGCACCCTGGTCTCCTGCGGCTACGTACGCCAGCAGCCCAACCGCCGTTACGCGCTGGGCCCGCGGCTGATCCGGCTCGGCGAGAGCGCCTCCCGGCTGCTGGGCACCTGGGCCCGGCCGTACCTGGCCCAGCTGGTGGAGGCCACCGGGGAGACCGCCAACATGGCGCTGCTCGACGGCGACGAGGTGGTCTACGTCGCCCAGGTCCCCTCGCGCCACTCCATGCGGATGTTCACCGAGGTCGGGCGGCGGGTGCTGCCGCACTCCACCGGGGTGGGCAAGGCGCTGCTGGCCCAGGTCCCCTCCGAGGAGGTGCGTGCCCTGCTCGGCCGCACCGGGATGCCCGCCGCCACCGAGCGCACGATCACCGAGCCGGACGCCTTCATCGCCGAGCTGGAGCGGATCCGGCGGGCCGGTTACGCGGTGGACGACAACGAGCAGGAGGTCGGGGTGCGTTGCCTGGCGGTGTGCGTCCCGGACTCCCCCACCGCGGCGGCCATCTCCATCTCCGGCCCGGCCGGGCGGGTCACCGAGTCCGCCCAGGACAAGATCATTCCGGTACTCCAGGACGTGGCCCGGCAGTTGTCAGCCGCGCTGGCCAGCACCGGCTCCGCCTCCTGAGCCCGCCGGACGCCGCCGCGCCGTTCGTCAGCGGCGCGGCCGTCCCGCGGCCGGCAGCCCGAACAGGTCGACGGCGTCGCGCAGCGCGTCCACCCCGGGGCGCAGCGCGCTGAACGACCCCAGCGCACCGGTGACCAGCAACAGCGACCCGCGCAGCCGCGTCACCACCGGGGCACCGCCGGCCGCCTCGGCGTCGAGCGCGGCCAGCTGCTCCTCGGCCGCCTCCCGGTCGGCCGCCGGGGCGCCGTGGCAGGCCAGGTCCCGCCGTAACCGCGCGACGGCCGCCCGCAGACCGGCCACCCGCGGATCCGCCGCGCCCCCCGCCGTACCGCCGTTCGACACCACCGGCCACACCCCTTCCCCCACCGGACCCTCCGGGAAAGGGGACCAGTAAAGGACACCGGCGCCCGCCGCGCCATACGCCGGGCGAAATCCGCCCCCGGTCCGCCGTCCGCGCCCCGCGACCGGCCCCGGCGCGGTATGCAGGGGGCATGGACGAACCCATGGAACCCACGGCGGCCGGGCTGGTGCTGGCGGCCGGCGGCGGCCGGCGGCTCGGCGGACGCCCCAAGGCGCTGCTGGAGTACGGCGGCGGGCTGCTGGTGGAGCACGCGGCGGGCGCGCTGCGCGCGGGCGGCTGCGACCCGGTGCACGTGGTGCTGGGCGCGGCGGCCGGCGAGGTGCGGCGGCGGGCCGCCGGGCTCGGCGGCTGCCTGCTGGTGGAGAACCCCGACTGGGCCGCGGGGATGGGCACTTCGCTGCGGGCCGGACTGCTCTCGCTGGCCGGCACCGGGGCGACGGCGGTGGTGGTGTCGCTGGTCGACCAGCCCGGCATCGGCGCCCGGGCGGTGGCGCGGCTGCTGGCCGCCGGGGTCACCCCGGGGACGCTGACCGCCGCCGCCTACCAGGGCCGGCGGGGCCACCCGGTGGTGCTCGGGGCCGGCCGCTGGGCGGCCGTCGCCGACCGGGCCGAGGGCGATCAGGGCGCCCGGGGGTACCTGCGCGAGCACGAGAGCGACATCACACTCGTGGAGTGCGCGGACATCGCGGCCCCCGACGACATCGACACACCCGCCGACCTGCGGCTCCTGGCCGGCCCCGGTCCGGCGGCCGGGAACGGGGGCTTCCCGGGCCCTGCACTGCGTGCCACAAACCGTTGATCTTCCACCATGCAGAAACTATGCTCCACCCAGCAGAAGCCATCGGCGCGTCCGCACACCGCGCCGAGGCTTGGTCGCCGTACCCAGCCATCCGCGGCACGCCGTGCCGCCGCCGCGCCGCCCACCGCACAAGGGCGCGCGTGAAGGAGTGACAGCCATGTCCGAAGCCGCTTCCTCCCCGCCGGCCGTCGTCGCCGACGGTGCGCCGCCCGTCCCCCGGTCGCGGGAGGTGCTGACCGACGAGGCGCTGGCGTTCCTCGCCGGGCTGCACCGCCGGTTCGCGCCGCGCCGCGCCGAACTGCTGGCCCGCCGCAAGGAGCGCCGGGCCGAGATCGCCCGCACCGGCACCCTGGACTTCCGCCCCGAGACCGCCGACGTCCGCTCCGGCGACTGGCGGGTGGCCCCGGCGCCGGCCGCGCTGGAGGACCGGCGGGTGGAGATCACCGGCCCCACCGACCGCAAGATGACCGTCAACGCCCTCAACTCCGGCGCCCGGGTCTGGCTCGCCGACTTCGAGGACGCCTCCGCGCCCACCTGGCACAACGTGGTCTCCGGCCAGATCAACCTGATCGACGCCTACGAGCGCCGGATCGACTTCACCACCCCCGAGGGCAAGAGCTACGCCCTCAAGGACGACGCCGAGCTGGCCACCGTGGTGATGCGGCCCCGCGGCTGGCACCTGGACGAACGCCATCTGACCGTGGACGGCGAGCCGGTGCCCGGCGCCCTGGTCGACTTCGGCCTGTACTTCTTCCACAACGCGCGCCGGCTGCTGGCCAAGGACAAGGGCCCCTACTTCTACCTGCCCAAGACCGAGTCGTACCTGGAAGCCCGGCTGTGGAACGACGTCTTCGTCTTCGCCCAGGACCAGCTGGGCATCCCGCAGGGCACCATCCGGGCCACCGTGCTGATCGAGACGATCACCGCGGCGTTCGAGATGGAGGAGATCCTCTACGAACTGCGCGACCACGCCGCCGGCCTCAACGCCGGGCGCTGGGACTACCTGTTCTCCATCGTGAAGAACTTCCGGGACGCCGGTGAGAAGTTCGTCCTGCCGGACCGCAACGCGGTGACCATGACCGCCCCGTTCATGCGCGCCTACACCGAGCTGCTGGTGCGCACCTGCCACAAGCGCGGCGCCCACGCCATCGGCGGGATGGCCGCGTTCATCCCGTCCCGGCGCGACCCGGAGGTCAACGCCAAGGCTTTGGAGAAGGTCAGGGCCGACAAGGAGCGCGAGGCCGGGGACGGGTTCGACGGCTCGTGGGTGGCCCACCCCGACCTGGTGCCGGTGGCCCGGGCCGCCTTCGACGCGGTGCTGGGCGAACGCCCGCACCAGAAGGACCGGTTGCGCGAGGAGGTGGACGTCACCGCCGACCAGCTGCTGGCGGTGGACTCGCTGGAGGCGAAGCCGACCTTCGAGGGGCTGCGCAACGCCGTCCAGGTGGGCATCCGCTACATCGAGGCGTGGCTGCGCGGGCTGGGCGCGGTCGCCATCTTCAACCTGATGGAGGACGCCGCCACCGCGGAGATCTCCCGCTCGCAGATCTGGCAGTGGATCGACGCCGGGGTCGTCCTGGACAACGGCGAGAAGGTCACCGCCGAGCTGGTGCGCGAGGTGGCCGCCGCCGAACTGGCCGCCATCCGGGCCGAGTCGGGCGAGCAGGCGTTCGCCGCCGGCTCCTGGCAGCGCGCGCACGACCTGCTGCTCCAGGTGTCGCTGGACGAGACCTACGTCGACTTCCTCACCCTGCCCGCCTACGAGCTGCTGGACTGACCCGGCCCACACGGTGAAAGGGCCCGCCTTCCCCGGGAAGGCGGGCCCTTGTCATGGCGGTTGACGCTACGTCAGCTCAACGGTCTCGCGGGAGGACGGCACCGCTTCGGCGAGCGCCTCGGCCTGCTCGGCGCCGTCCGGCAACGCCCGCTTGCGGCCGAGGTGGTTGAAGAGGAGGTTGAGCACCACGGCCACCAGGCAGCCGGTGCTGATGCCGGACTTCAGCACGATCTGCAACCGCGGGTCGATGCCGTCGTAGAAGTGCTCGGCGACGATCGGGATGATCCCGACGCCCAGCGCCACCCCCATGACGAGCAGGTTGTTGCCGTCGTCGAGGTCGGCCTCGGCCAGCGTCTTGACCCCGCTGGCGGCGACCGTGCCGAACAGCACGATGCCCGCGCCGCCGAGAACGGGGCCGGGCACCAGGGCGATCAGCGAGGCGAGGACCGGACACAGCCCCATCACGATGAGGAGCATCCCGCCCGCGGCCACCACGAACCGGCTGCGTACCCGGGTGATCGCCACCAGCCCGATGTTCTGCGCGAAGGCGCTGTTGGCGAAGCCGTTGAAGAGCGGGCTGATCGCGCTTCCCAGGGTGTCGGCGCGCAGCCCGGCGGCGAGCGTGGCCTCGTCGGCGGGTTTCTCCACCACCTTGCCGAGCGCGAGGATGTCGGCGGTCGACTCGGTCAGGCAGACCAGCATCACGATGCACATCGAGACGATCGCCGGGATCTGGAACTGCGGGGCGCCGAAGTGGAACGGGGTGGGGAAGCCGATCACGGAGGCCTTGGTGATCGGGGTGAAGTCGGTCTTGCCGAACGGGACGGCGATGACGGTCCCCACCACCAGCCCGATGAGCACCGCGATCTGCTGGAGGAAGCCGGTCAGCAGCCGGCGCAGCGCCAGCACCACCACCAGCGTGATCGCCGCCAGCGCGATGTCGGACAGTCCGGCGGCCGGGTGCGCCGGGTCGTTGCCGGCGATCCAGCCGATCGCCACCGGCAGCAGCGAGACCCCGATCAGCGTGATCACCGAGCCGGTGACCACCGGTGGGAAGAACCGGACCAGTTTGCTGAAGTAGGGGGCGGCCACGAAGCCGAGCGCCCCGGCGACGATCACCGCGCCGAACATCACCGGGAGGCTGTCGCGGTGGTCGGTGGAGTCGGCGATGGCCACCATGGGGGCCACCCCGGCGAACGAGACGCCGTTGACGAACGGCAGCCGGGCGCCGACCTTCCAGAACCCGATGGTCTGCAGCAGGGTGGCGAGGCCGGCGGTGAACAGCGAGGCGCCGACCAGGAAGGTCAGCTCGGTGGCGGACAGGCCGACCGCCTTGCCGATGACCAGCGGCGGGGCGACCACGCCCGCGTACATCGCGGCGACGTGCTGGAGTCCGCTGGTGAAGAGTCTGACGGGGGGAAGGACCTGGTCCACCGGGTGCCGCTGCGGTGGCTGCGCGGTGGCGGGGGCTGTCTGCGGGGCGGGAGCCGGGCTGGCGGGCACGGTGCTCCTCCTGTCGGTTAACACGCCTTGTTGCGCGGGTTTCAGGGAGGTGGTGCGGTTCGTGCGGAGGGGGTGGAGCAGGGGACGAAGGCGAGGGGTGCGGGGGGAGTTAAGGGTGCGCCGCCCCCGTGCCGTGACCATCCGGCACGAGGGCGGCGCGGCCGGCCGGGGACCGTCCTCCCCGGCCGGGGACTCGTCGGCGCCCTTGCGGCGTTTCGTCAGCCCGGACGCGCTGGGCGGGCCGTCAGCCGGCCACCCCGGCGATCCGCGCGAGCCGGCGGGCCTGGACGCGGGTGGTGCGCGCCACGGCGTCCTCGTCGACGTTGACCAGGTGGCCGCCTTCCACCACCGGCTCGCCGTTCACCAGCAGCAGCGTCAGCGGGGCGGCGGCGCCGAGCACGAGCGCGGCCACCGGGTCGGCGATGGAGGAGTGCAGGAAGCCGTCGACCTTCCACAGCGCGAGGTCGGCGAGCTTGCCGGGTTCGACGGAGCCGATCTCCCGATCCCGGCCGAGCACCCGGGCGCCGCCCATGGTGCCCAGCCGCAGCGCCCCGCGGACGTCGAGGGCGTGCTGGCGGTGCGGGCCGAGGCGGTTGATCAGCAGGGCGTTGCGCAGTTCGGTGCCGAGTTCGCCGGACTCGTTGGAGGCGGTGCCGTCCACCCCGAGGCCGACCGGGACCCCGGCCGCGATCATGTCGGGGACGCGGGCGATGCCGGCCGCCAGCCGGGCGTTGGAGGACGGGCAGTGGGCCACCCCGGTGCCGGTCTCGCCGAACTTGGTGATGTCGGAGTCGTTCATGTGGACGCAGTGCGCCATCCACACGTCGGGGCCGAGCCAGCCGGTGGACTCCAGGTAGTCGGTGGGGCCCATGCCGAACAGCTCGTGGCAGAACTTCTCCTCCTCCACCGTCTCGCTGCCGTGGGTGTGCAGCCGTACCCCCTTGCGGCGGGCGAGCACGGCGGCCTCGCGCAGCAGGTCGGTGGTGACCGAGAAGGGCGAGCAGGGGGCCACCCCGATACGCAGCATGGAGTCGAAGGAGGGGTCGTGCCAGCGGTCGACGGCCTCCTCGGTGGCGGCGAGGGCGTCCTCGGTCGACTCCACCGCGAAGTCCGGCGGCAGCCCCCCGTCGGACTCGCCGCGGTCCATCGAGCCACGGGTGGGCGAGAAGCGCACCCCCATCTCGGCGGCGGCGCGGATCTCGGCGCCGAGCAGGTCACCGCAGCCGCGCGGGAAGACGTAGTGGTGGTCCATGGCGGTGGTGACACCGGAGAGCGCCAGCGCGGCCAGCGACCCCTGCGCCGCGGCGTACACCATCTCCTCGTCGATGCGCGCCCACACCGGGTAGAGGGTGACCAGCCAGTCGAACAGGTTGCAGTCCTGGGCGAGTCCGCGGGTGATCCACTGGTAGAAGTGGTGGTGGGTGTTGACCAGGCCCGGGGTGAGCAGATGGCCGGCGGCGTCGATCCGCCGGACGACGTCGGTCAGGCCGGCCGGGGCGGGGCCGGCGCCCACCGACTCGATGCGGTTGCCCGCGATGACGACGTGGCCCGAGGCGTACTCGGTGTCAGTGGCGTCCACGGTGGCGATGGCGCAGTTCTCGATGACGATGCGCGGTGCTGCCATGGTGGTTCCTCGAATCTTCCCTTGGTCGGACGGGCCCGGGGGTCGAGCGGGGTGACGACCGGGCCCGTTGTGCTCGTCCCACCGGATCGTGCGCGGGATCCTGCCCCACGGCGGTTTCCCCGGTGTTACGGCGAGTCGTTGCGCAGATGCCCCCGCTCTCCCCGGGCCCGGGAGCGGGAACCCTGCTCCCGGGCGTCGACGCCGGCGCACGCGTCGGGGGTGACCGCGTCGGCGGTCAGAGGTTGGTCATGTCGAACGGGATCCGGGCCTGCGCGCCGTCCCGCAGCACGGTGGCCTCGATCAGGCCGTAGGGACGGTCGGCGGCGAAGTAGACCTCGCGGTCGTTCTTGAGGTCGAACGGTTCTAGGTCGACCAGGAAGTGGTGCTTGTTGGGCAGCGAGAAGCGGATCTCGTCGATCTCCGGGCGGCTGTTGATGACCCGGGAGCCCATCTGGTACAGCGTCTGCTGGAGCGAGAGGCTGTAGGTCTCGGCGAACGCCTGGAGGATGTGCTTGCGGGCCTGGGCGTAGGAGCGTTCCCAGTTCGGCATCCGCTCCTCGTCGCTGGTCCAGTTGTGCCGCCACCAGGCGGTGACGTCGGTGGCGAGGATGCGGTCGTAGTCCTCCTTCAAGGTGGTGTACTTGTCCTTGACGTACCCCCAGAACTCCGAGCTGGTGGAGTTGAGCACGGTCAGGTCCTTCAGGCCGGTGAGCACCTCCCACCGCTGCCCGTCGAAGGTGATCTGGGCGGTGCGCGTCTCCTGGCCCTTGCGGACGAAGGAGTGCCGGACCTCGTCGGAGCCGATGAAGCGGGAGTTGTCCTCGGAGGTGTCGATGCGCTCCCAGGAGTACTCCTCGACGCGGATGCGGGCCCGCTTGATGGGTTCCTGGCTGGTGACGAAGTGGCGGGCGAGGTGGATGCCGAACTGCTCGGCCGACTCGATCCCGTACTCCTTCGCGAAGGCGAAGACGGTGTTCTTGGTGGTGTCGGTGGGCAGTACGTTGGCGTTGCTGCCCGAGTAGTGGACGTCGTCCATGTCGCCGGAGAGGGCGACCGAGACGTTGAGGTCCTTGATGTGGTGGGTGTCGCCGTCCCGCGTGATCCTGACGACGCGGTTCTCCGCCTTGCCGTACTGATTCTGCCCGAGAACGGTGGTCATGTCGGTGCTAGCTCCCTCGGTAAACGGAGTAGCCGAACGGGTTGAGCAGCAGCGGCACGTGGTAGTGCTCACCCGGTTTGACGGCGAAGACGATCGCCACCTCCGGGAAGAAAGCGTCGCTGTCCCTTGCGCGGGGGGCGTCCTGCTGTTCCTCGGCTTGCCTGGTGGTTGCGAAGTACGGCTCGACCGCGAAGTGGAGCCGTACGTGGGTGGTGCCGTCCGGCAGCGCCGGCAGATCCTTGCAGCGCCCGTCGGAGTCGGTCTTCGACGCGCCGTGGCCGGTCCAGCCGGCGTCGCCGGCGCGTACCGCGAGTTCCACGGCGACGCCCTCGGCGGGGCGGCCGATGCTGGTGTCCAGGATGTGCGTGGACACCGAGGTGCCGGTCATGACGGGTCTCCTTCCGCGAGGCGGGTCAGCCGTATCCGGTTGATCTTCCCCAGTTCGGTGCGGACGATCTCCCGTTCCCGTTCCGCCGGGTTGGCGAGGCGGGCCCTGGCCGCGTCGCGCATCTGCTCGCCGGTGGCGCCGGTGGCGCAGATGAGGAAGACGTGTCCGAACTTCTCCTGGTAGGCCAGGTTGAGTTCGAGCAGTTCGGCCTTGAGTTGCTCGGAGGCGCCGGCCATGCCGCGCTGTTCGCGGGCGGAGACCGGGTCGCCGGGCTTGGGGCGGCCGATCGGCGGATGGCCGGCCATGGCCTCGCGCAGGTCGTCCGCGGTCAGCTCGCGCATCGCGGTGTCGCTGGCGTCGAGCAGCGCCTCGGTGGAGGCGTACGGACGGCCCGCGATCAGGGCCGCGGCCCACGCGGCCGAGGTGCACACCTCGCGCAGGACGCGCCCGGCTTCGTCACCGTCGGCGGAGTTGAAGCGGGCGAGCCCCGCTGGGATACGAGTGGACATCTGCGGCCTCCGGGGCCTGCGCTGTACGGGCTTGCCGGAAAGCTAGATGCCCGTGACACGACGCGTCAACACTTTGTTGAACTTTCTGAAACACGGAGGCCGCCACCGGGACACGACCCGGTGGCGGCCTCGACACAGCCGATCGGAAGCGGTCAGCGCTCGCCCTTGGCGGCGTTCTCCCGGTTCAGGTAGTTGTACACGGTGAACCGGCTGACGCCGAGCGCGGAGGCCACGGTCTCCACGCCGTGGCGCACCGAGAAGGCGCCGCGTTCCTCCAGGATGCGCACCACGGTCTGCTTGTCCTTGCGGTCCAGTTCGGCCAGGGGTCTGCCCTGGCGGCGCTCCAGGTCGGCCAGGATGTGGTCGAGGGAGTCGGCCAGGTGCGGCAGGCGCACCGCCACCACCTCGGCCCCCTCCCAGCTGAGCACCACGTCGTCACCGCGGGCCCGGCCGGGCGGGACCAGTTCCCCGCCCATGGCGTCCACCAGCGGTTTGATGGCGTCGACGAAGGGGTGGCCGGCGGCCTCGGTCACGACCGGCCCTCCTCACCCGGCGCGCCGGGGCCGCCGCGGGCCGGCTCGTCGCCGTCGCCCGCACCGCCCTCGCCGACCACGTTGACCTGGAGCGAGATCCGGGTCGCCCCGGCCTGGAGGGAGCGCGCCAGCAGGTCGCGGACGGCGTCCAGCACGGCCGGCGCGGAGCCCTCGGCGGTGTTGCCGAACGGGCCCACGTCCACCGCGTCGAGGTCCGCCGTCTGCACCACCTCCCGGGCCACCACCGCGTGCCGCGGCGCCTCGTCCAGATCGAACGGCTCCGTCGTGAACTCAACCCTCAATCGCACGAGGTCAACCTAGCCGCTCGCGGACCCCTCCCGGCATCCCCCACTTGACAGCGGCTCATCACCTCGTCCAATCTTCCAATACGCAGAAACGAAGTTCCGCGATACGAAATAATCTCGACGCAAGCGCCAGGCGGTCGCCGGCGCACCGCGGAAGCACCGCCGTGGCGGACGGCGACGGCACATCCTGGAAAGGGGAGCGGCCCGGTGGGTTTCTCTGACGCGCGTTTCGACGTGAACCTGTCGATCCTGTTCACCGAAGTGCCCCTGCTGGAGCGCCCCGCGGCGGCAGCCGCGGCGGGGTTCACCGCGGTGGAGCTGTGGTGGCCCTGGATCGAGACGGCCACCCCGGACCAGGCCCGGCTGGACGCCCTGCGCGACGCGCTGAACGCCGCGGGCACCCAGCTGGTGGGCCTCAACTTCTACGCCGGCCAGCTGCCCGGCCCCGACCGCGGGGCGCTGTCGGTGCCCGGCGCCGAGTCCGACCGCTTCCGCGCCAACATCGACGTGGCAGCCGACTTCGCGCGGTCGCTGGGGTGCACCGCGCTCAACGCCCTCTACGGCAACCGGGTGGACGGCGTCGACCCGAAGGACCAGGACGAGCTGGCGCTGGAGAACCTCCAGCTGGCCGCCCGCGCCGCCCACCGCGTCGGCGCCGTCCTGCTGATCGAGGCGCTCAACGCGCCCGAGTCGCCCAGGTGCCCGATCGTCAGCGCCGACAAGGCGATCGAGATCGTGGACCGGGTCAACGACGCCACCGGGCTGGACAACGCCAGGTTCCTGATGGACCTGTACCACCTGTCGATGAACGGCGAGGACCTGACCGAGGTCATCGACCGCTACACCGACCGCACGGCCCACGTCCAGATCGCCGACAACCCCGGCCGGGGCGCCCCGGGCACCGGCGCCCTCGACCTCGAAGCGCTCGTCACCCGCCTGCAGAAGGCCGGTTACGACGGCTGGGTGGGCCTGGAGTACAAGCCGTCCGGGCCCAGCGCCGACGCCTTCGAGTGGCTGCCGGCCCCGCTGCGCGCCGCCCGGCGCTGACCCCGCGCCGCCCCGCCCCGCCCCCGCCACGTACGCGACGTTCGACGAAGGACACCGAACCTCATGAGCAACGCTCTTCCGAAGATCGCCTGGATCGGCCTGGGCATCATGGGCTCCCCCATGGCGGAGAACCTGATCAAGGCCGGCTACCAGGTCACCGGCTACACCTTGGAGCAGGCCAAGCTCGACCGGCTCGCCGCGGCCGGCGGCACCCCCGCCGCCTCGATCGCCGAGGCGGTCCGGGAGGCCGACGTGGTGATCACCATGGTGCCCGCCTCCCCGCAGGTCGAGGCGGTCGCCTACGGCCCCGAGGGCATCCTGGCCAACGCCCGCCCCGGCACCCTGCTGATCGACATGTCCTCGATCACCCCGCAGACCTCGGTGGACCTGGCCAAGGCCGCCGGGGAGAAGGGGATCCGGGTGCTGGACGCCCCGGTCTCCGGCGGTGAGGCCGGCGCCATCGAGGCGGTGCTGTCGATCATGGTCGGCGGTGAGCGCGCCGACTTCGACGCCGCCCTGCCGATCCTCCAGGCGCTCGGCCGGACCATCGTGCTGTGCGGTCCGCACGGCTCCGGCCAGACGGTCAAGGCCGCCAACCAGCTCATCGTCGCCGTCAACATCCAGGCGTGCGCCGAGGCCGTGGTCTTCCTGGAGAAGTCCGGGGTGGACCTGGCCGCCGCGCTGGAGGTCCTGAACGGCGGGCTGGCCGGCTCCACCGTGCTCACCCGCAAGAAGGACAACTTCCTCAACCGCGACTTCCGGCCCGGCTTCCGGATCGACCTGCACCACAAGGACATGGGCATCGTCACCGACGCCGCCCGCAACGTCGGCGCCGCGCTGCCGGTCGGCGCCGTCGTGGCCAACCTGGTCGCCGCCCTGCGCGCGCAGGGCGACGGCGGCCTGGACCACTCCGCGCTGCTGCGCGGTGTCGAACGCCTCTCCGGACTGAAGGTCGAGGACTGAAAATGACCGCTCGCAAGATGCCCGCCATGGAGGCGGTCGTCCACGTCCTGAAGTCCGAAGGCGTCGACATCGCCTACGGCTGCCCCGGCGCCGCCATCCTGCCGCTGTACAAGGCGATGGAGACGGTGGGCGGCGTGGAACACCTGACGGTGCGTCACGAAGAGGGCGCGACCCACATGGCGGACGGCTGGGCCCGTACCACCGGCAAGGTGGGCGTGGCCATCGGCACCTCGGGGCCGGCCGGCACCAACATGATCACCGGGCTCTACACCGCCATCGCCGACTCGGTGCCGATCATCTGCGTCACCGGCCAGGCGGCCTCCACCAAGCTCCACCAGGAGGCGTTCCAGGCGGTGGACATCGTGGAGATCGCCCGGCCGGTCACCAAGTGGGCGGTGCAGATCAAGGAGGCCGCCCAGGCGCCGTGGATCTTCCGGGAGGCGTTCCGCATCGCCCGTTCCGGCCGCCCCGGCCCGGTGCTGGTGGACATCCCGATCGACGTCGCGCAGAAGGAGATCTGGTACGACCCGCAGACCGACGCGCCGCTGGCGGTGGAGAGCGTCAAGCCCCATCTCCCGCGCGTCGAGGCCGCGTTGGACCTGCTGCTGGCCGCCGAAAAGCCGCTGATCCTGGCCGGCGGCGGGGTGATCATCGCCGAGGCGGCGGACGAGGTCACCGAACTCGCCGAGCTGCTGCGCGTCCCGGTGCAGGTGACCTTGATGGGCAAGGGCGCCATCCGTGAGGACCACGAGCTGTACGCGGGGATGACCGGCGTGCAGACCTCGCAGCGGTACGGCAACGCCTCGTTCCTGGAGTCGGACACCGTGCTGGCGGTCGGCGCCCGGTTCGGCGACCGCCACACCGGGGCGCTCGACACCTACCGCGGCGACCGCAAGTTCATCCACGTCGACATCGAACCCACCCAGCTCGGCAAGGTCTTCGAGCCGGACCTGGGCATCGTCTCGGACGCCCGGCTCTTCCTGCGGGCGCTGATCGAGGCGGCCAGGGCCCGCGGCCTGGAGCGCGAGGACGGCGCCTGGGTGCGCCGGGTGCGGGAGTTGCGGACCACGCTGACCCGCCGGGAGGACTTCGACGACGTCCCCATCAAGGCGCCGCGGGTCTACAAGGAGATCAACGAGGTCTTCGGCGAGGACACCTACTTCGTCACCGCCATCGGCCTGTACCAGATCTGGGGCGGCCAGCACCAGAAGGCGTACCGGCCGCGGCACTACCAGATCTGCGGCCAGGCCGGCCCGCTCGGCTGGGAGATCCCGGCGGCGATCGGCGTGAAGAAGGCGCTGGTCAACGCGGGCAAGGACAACGAGGTCGTCGGCATCGTCGGCGACTACGGCTTCCAGTACATGGTCGAGGAGCTGGCGGTCGCGGCGCAGTACAACGTGCCGTACGTCATCATCATGCTCAACAACGAGTACCTGGGCCTGATCCGCCAGGCGTCCATCCCGTTCGACATGAACTACCAGGTGGACATCCACTACGACGAGTACGGCTCGGACAACGTCAAGATCATGGAGGCGTACGGCTGCTCGGGCACCCGGGTGCTGGACCCGGCGGACATCCGCTCCAGCATCGAGTGGGCCCGCAAGCAGGCCGAGACCACCCGGCGACCGGTGCTGGTGGAGATCATGATCGAGCGCGAGGCCAACACCCCGCACGGTCCGGCGATCGACGCGGTCAAGGAGTTCGAGCCCCTTCCCGAGGCGTAACCGCCTCCCCCTGCTCCGTCCGGCGGCCCGCTGACCTGTCCTGTCGCGCCCAAAGCGGGCCGCCGGGCGGAACCATTGACACTTTGCAACCATTGACACTTTGTTGAAGCCGTTCGTAGTGTCCGGCACACGCCCCACCCGCGCAGGCTTCGCGCTCCCGCTTCGCAGAAGTAACGGAAGGTCGTCATGCCCAAGCCCACGCTGACCACCGAGTCCGGCGCCCCGGTCGCCGACAACCAGAACTCCGCCACCGCAGGCATCGGCGGCCCGCTGCTCCTCCAGGACCAGCATCTGCTGGAGAAGCTGGCCCGCTTCAACCGCGAGCGCATCCCGGAGCGGGTGGTCCACGCGCGCGGTTCCGGCGCCCACGGCCACTTCGAGGTCACCGACGACGTCACCGGCTTCACCAAGGCCGCGTTCCTGAACACCGTCGGCAAGCGCACCGAGGTCTTCCTGCGCTTCTCCACGGTGGCCGGCAACCTCGGCGCCGCCGACGCGGTGCGCGACCCGCGCGGCTTCGCGGTGAAGTTCTACACCGAGGAGGGCAACTACGACCTCGTCGGCAACAACACCCCGGTCTTCTTCATCAAGGACCCGCTGAAGTTCCCCGACTTCATCCACTCGCAGAAGCGCGACCCGTTCACCGGCATCACCGAGCCGGACAACGTCTGGGACTTCTGGGCGCACGCCCCGGAGGCCACCCACCAGATCACCTGGCTCTTCGGCGACCGCGGCATCCCGGCCTCCTACCGCCACATGGACGGCTTCGGCTCCCACACCTACCAGTGGGTCAACGAGGCCGGCGAGGCGTTCTGGGTCAAGTACCACTTCAAGACCAACCAGGGCATCCGGTGCCTGTCCACCGAGCAGGCCGCCGAGCTGGCCGGCCAGGACCCGGACAGCCACCAGCGCGACCTGGTCCAGGCGATCGAGCGCGGCGTCAAGCCCTCCTGGACGCTGTACGTGCAGCTGATGCCGGTCGCCGAGGCGGCGCAGTACCGCTTCAACCCGTTCGACCTGACCAAGGTGTGGCCGCACGCGGACTACCCGCTGCGACGGGTGGGCCGGCTGGTGCTCGACCGCAACCCGGACAACGTCTTCGCCGAGGTCGAGCAGTCCGCCTTCTCGCCCAACAACTTCGTGCCCGGCATCGGCCCCTCCCCGGACAAGATGCTCCAGGGCCGGCTCTTCGCCTACGCCGACGCCCACCGCTACCGGCTCGGCGTCAACCACACCCAGCTGCCGGTCAACGCGCCGAAGGCGACCGAGGCCAACAACTACGGCCGCGACGGCCTCATGGCGCTCAACCCGCAGGGCCGGGGCGCCAAGAACTACGAGCCCAACTCCTACGACGGCCCGGTGGAGACCGGCCGCCCGCTCTTCGCGCCGCTGGAGGTCTCCGGCCACACCGGCACCCACGCCACCCCGCAGCACACCAAGGACGACGACTTCTTCCAGGCCGGCGAGTTGTACCGGCTGATGTCCGCGGAGGAGAGGTCCCGGCTCGTCGCCAACATCGCCGGGAGCCTGGCGCAGGTGACCCGGGACGACGTGATCGAGGCCAACCTCGCCCACTTCCACGCCGCCGACCCGGAGTACGGCAAGCGCGTGGAGGCCGCCGTCCGCGAGCTGCGTGAGAGCTGAGGCGGGCACCCGGACCCGTCCGCGTCGCACTTTCTCTTCTGAGGGGTGGAGACAGCAACGGCGCGGACGTGACGAGGGCCCGGAGGCAGCCGCCTCCGGGCCCTTCCGTCCTCCCCGCGCGTGTCCGTTTCCCGGGGTGACCGCGGTGGCCCGTGGCAGCATGGAGTACGTAAGCCACCGGTTGCGGTTCGATCCGTCGGGAGTCGCCATGGCCGAGAGCGTGCCCGTACGCTGCCCGGCGTGCCGCCGTGAGCACGCGTTCACCCCGCCGGTCTTCCCGTGCCCGTGCGGCGCCCCGCTGACGGTGCCGGTGCTGCGCGGCGGGGTGCCGACCCGGATCGAGCAGCGCACCTGGCGGGGTTCGTGGGTCCGGCTGCGCTGCCCGGCGTGCGGGCGCGCCGACGACTGGCCCCAGCCCGAACTCGGCTGCTCCTGCGGCACGGTGCTGCGCGTCCCGGTGGACACCGGCGCCCCGCGTCCGGCCGGGCCGAAGGGCGGCGGGGCGCGGCGGAAGGCCACCGCCGCGGCCCCGGTGCGTCCGCCGTTCACCCCGGTCACCATCCGCACCGCCCGGGACGCGGTGACGGCCGCCGCCCAGTATCTGCGGTGGCTGGGGTTCACCGGTATCCGCGAGGCGGAGGACCGCGCGGCCACCGGGGTCGATCTGCGCGGCGACCGGGTGCTCGGCCAGGTGGACCCCAGCACCCGGCCCACCCCGCCGCGTCCGGTGGAGACGCTCTGGCTCAACTGCCTCAACGAGGATCGGCCGGGCGCCTTCTTCTCGCTGGCCGGCTACACCCACCCGGCCCGGCTCCGCGCCGACCGGCTGGGCATACCGCTGTTCGTGATGGACCTCACCGGCACCCCGCAGCCGGTCAACGACGCCGCCGACGACCTCATCGGCGGCCCGCCCACCACGACCTGACGTATCGTCAGCTCAACTCGTCCTCCCGGAAGAGCGCCCCCGCGGCCTGGCCCGACGCGGTGCGCTCACGCAGCGCGATCCGGCGGATCTTGCCCGAGACGGTCTTGGGCAGCTCGGTGAACTCCAGCACCCGCACCCGCTTGTAGGGGGCGAGCACGGCCCGGGAGTGCTCGAAGATCGCCTTGGCGGTGGCCGCGTCCGGCTCCCACCCGTCGGCCAGCACCACGTACGCCTTGGGCACCGACAGCCGCAGCGGGTCCGGCGCCGGCACCACGGCGGCCTCGGCCACCGCGGGGTGCTCCAGCAGCGCGCTCTCCAGCTCGAACGGGGAGATCTTGTAGTCGGAGGACTTGAAGACGTCGTCGCTCCGGCCGATGTAGGTCACGTAGCCCTCCTCGTCCACCGCGCCGATGTCACCGGTGTGGTAGTGGCCGTCCCGGGTGACCTCGGCGGTGCGGTCGGCGTCGCCCTCGTACCCGGCCATCAGCCCCACCGGGCGCGCCGCGAGGTCCAGGCAGATCTCGCCCTCGTCGGCCGGGGCGCCGGTGACCGGGTCGAGCAGGGTGACGGCGAACCCGGGCACCGGGCGCCCCATCGACCCGGGCTTGAGCGGCTGGCCCGGGGTGTTGGCCACCTGCACGGTGGTCTCGGTCTGCCCGAAGCCGTCCCGGATGGTGACCCCCCAGGCCCGCCGGACATGCTCGATGACCTCCGGGTTGAGCGGTTCGCCGGCCGCGACCACCTCGCGCGGCGGCGTCGCCAGCCGGGTCAGGTCGGCCTGGATCAACATCCGCCACACCGTGGGCGGCGCGCAGAAGCCGGTCACCCCGGCCCGGTCCATCTCGGCCATCAGCCGGGCCGGGTCGAACCGGGTGTAGTTGTGCACGAAGACCGTCGCCTCGGCGTTCCACGGGGCGAACAGGCTGCTCCAGGCGTGCTTGGCCCAGCCGGGCGAGGAGATGTTGAGGTGGGTGTCGCCGGGGCGCAGCCCGATCCAGTACATCGTCGACAAGTGGCCCACCGGGTACGACAGATGGGTGTGCGCCACCAGCTTGGGCAGCGCGGTGGTGCCCGAGGTGAAGTAGAGCATCAGCAGGTCGTCGCCGCGGGTGGGCCCGTCCGGGGTGAACGCCTCCCCCGCGGTGTGGGCGTCCTCGTAGGCGAGCCACCCCTGCGGGGCGCCGCCGACCGCGATACGGGTGTAGTCGCCGGGCACCGAGGCGAACTTGGCGGTGTCCGCGGCGCGCACGATGACGTGGCGGGCCCGGCCGCGGGCGACCCGGTCGGCGAGGTCGGCGGCGCCCAGCAGCGGGGTGGCCGGGATCACCACCGCGCGCAGCTTCATCGCGGCGAGCGCGGTGAGCCACAACTCGCTCTGGTTGCCGAGCATCACCACGATCCGGTCGCCGGCCCGCACGCCCCGGGCGCGCAGCCAGCCGGCCACCCGGTCGGAGCGCTCGGACAGTTCGGCGAAGGAGTGGCGGGTCTCGGTGCCGTCCTCCTCGGCGATCCACAGCGCCGTGCGGTCGTTGCCCTCGGCGATCCGGTCGAACCAGTCCAGCGCCCAGTTGAAGTGCTCGGGCCGGGGCCAGCGGAAGCCGTCGTAGGCCGCCCGGTAGTCCGTCCGGTGCCGGAGCAGGAAGTCCCGGGCGGCCCGGAACTCCTCGGTCGCCGCGCTGTGCGCCATGTGCCCTCCTCGTCGCGCCTGGGTGTCACATCCTGGCGTGCCGGGACGGTCGGCCACCAGTCCCGTCCCCGAGCGTCACGCCACGTCACGGATCCGGCGGACCAGTACCCCGGCGGCGAGGGTGACCAGGGCGGCCAGCGTGTACAGGCCGGTGTAGCCGCCGGCGTGGGCGAGGACGGGGGCGGCGAGGGCCGGGGCGAGCACCTGGGGCGCGGAGTTGGCGATGTTGATCACCCCGAGGTCCTTGGCGCGGTCGGCGGCGGCCGGCAGCACCTGGGTGATGAGCGCCTGGTCGACGGCGAGGTAGACGCCGAACCCGGCGCCGAGCACGGCCGCCGCGGTGACCGCGGCCGGCCAGGTGTGCACCAGCGCCAGCAGCAGCGCGGCGGCGGCCATCACGGCGCAGGCGAGCACCACCGGCGCGCGGCGGCGCCCGGTGCGGTCGGAGACGAGGCCGGCCGGGACCGCGGCGAGCGCGGCGGCCAGCGTGTAGACCGCGGTGAGCACCAGCACCCCGTCGTCCGGGTGGGGCCGGTGGACGGCGTCGGTGAGGTAGTACAGCAGGTACAGGGTGCCGAACGCGTTGCCGAGGTTGATCAGGAACCGGGTCAGGAAGGCCCAGCCGAAGTCGGGGTGGCGGCGCGGCGAGACCCACAGCGCGGCCGGGCGCAGCGGCCCGGGGAGCGCCCGGCGCGGCGGCACCGGTTCGCGGAAGCCGAGGACGTACGGCAGCGCCAGCGCCACGGTCACCGCGGCGGTGAGCAGGTAGCCGGCGACCACGCCGGAGACCGCCTGGCTGACCAGCGCGGCGCCCACCACCAGCCCGGCCGACTGGCTGATCCCGGTCCAGCCGGAGACCACCGCCCGCCGGGCGACCGGCACCTGGTCGGCCACCGGCGCGGTGACGGCGGCGAGCATGGCGTTGAGCCCGGTCTGCGCCAGGCACCAGCCGGCCGCGATGCCGGGGACGGTGTGCTGGACCGCGGTGAGCAGCAGCCCGGCGGCGCCGGCCAGGGCGCCGCCCAGGATCCAGGGGCGGCGCCGGCCGAAGCGTGAGGCGGTCCGGTCGCTGAGGGCGCCGAAGAGGGGGTTGGCGACCATGGCCACCCCGGCGCCGGCCCCGGTGACCCAGGAGAGCGCGGTGGTCTTGGCGGCCGGGTCGGCGGCGGCCAGTTGCAGCGGCAGCAGGATCTGGATGGGGGTGAGGAAGGCCATGAAGACGGCGAGGGTGGCCAGGCTCAGCGCGGCCGTCCAGGCGGCGGAGACCGGCGCGGCCGGTTCCGTCCCCGGGTCCGTTCCCGGCCCCGGCCCCGGGTCCTCGCCGGCCTCCCGGGGAAGGTGAGCCTGTGTCATGTCCGTCGGCCGCGGTGGGCGGCGACCAGGTCGCGGTACCAGTGGTAGGAGGCCTTGGGGGTGCGTTCCTGGGTGGCGTGGTCGACGTGGACCAGGCCGAAGCGCTGGTGGTAGCCCTCGGCCCACTCGAAGTTGTCGGTGAGGGTCCACACGAAGTAGCCGCGCACGTCGGCGCCGGCCGCCACCGCCTCGGCGACCGCGCGCACGTGGCCGTCGAGGAAGGCGATGCGCTCGGGGTCGTCGGTGCCGGGGTACGAGCAGCCGTTCTCGGTGACGGTCAGCGGCGGCAGCGCGTCGCCGTAGGTACGGGTGAGCCCGAGCAGCAGGTCGCGCAAGGCCTCCGGGACCACCGGCCAGTCGAACGCGGTACGGGCCACCCCGGGCTGCGGCGCCTCCTCGAACGGCAGCGGCGAGCCCACCTCCGGGGCGCGGACCACGGTGGGGTTGTAGTAGTTGATCCCCAGCCCGTCCAGCGGGGCGGAGATCACCGCGAGGTCGCCGTCGCGCACCGCGCCGCCGAGGTCGCCGGTGACCCCGTAGGCCGTCAGGTCCGGGTAACGGCCCAGCAGCAGCGGGTCGTTGAAGAGCCGGTTGTGCAGCGCGTCGTAGGCGTCGGCGGCGGCCCGGTCGGCGGGCGCGTCGGTGGCCGCCGACACCGGGGTGCAGTTGTTGGCGACGAGCACCCGTCCGCCGGCCTCGCGCAGCGCGGCGGCGGCCAGCCCGTGGCCGAGCAGTTGGTGGTGGGCGGCGGGCAGCGCGTCCAGCATCAGGGCGTGGCCGGGGGCGTGGTTGCCCAGCGCGTAGCCGAAGACCATGTGGACGAAGGGCTCGTTGAGGGTGATCCAGTCGCGGACCCGGTCGCCGAGGCGGGCGGCGACCACGGCCGCGTACTCGGCGAAGCGGTGGGCGGTGTCGCGCAGCAGCCAGCCGCCGGGGGCGCCGTCCGGCGTGGTCTCCAGCGCCTGCGGCAGGTCCCAGTGGTAGAGCGTGGGCAGCGGGGTGATCCCGGCCGCGAGCAGGGCGTCGGTGAGCCGGTCGTAGAAGTCGAGGCCGGCCGGGTTGACCGGGCCGCCCCCGGCGGGCAGCACCCGGGGCCAGGCGATGGAGAACCGGTAGGCGTCCACCCCGAGGCCGGACAGCAGGGCGACGTCCTGCGGCCAGCGCTGGTAGTGGTCGCAGGCGGTCTCGGCGGTGTGCCCGTCGCGCACCGCGCCGGGGCGGGCGGCGAACGTGTCCCACACGCTGGGGCCGCGGCCGTCGGCGGTGGTGGCCCCTTCGATCTGGTAGGCCGAGGAGGAGACGCCCCACACGAAGTCGGAGGGGAGCGTCGGCAGTGGTCGCGGCACCCGGACACCCTTCGCCGCGGGGTCGTCCGGCGACCCCGAACGGAAAACATGAGCCGCGCTCATGATAACGATTCGCGAGGGGAACACCAGATCGTGCACAGTGGGGAGGTGACAGATTCCAGCGGGAGCTTCCCGGCCGTGGCGGGCGCGCTGCGTCGCCGGCCCGTGCAGCGGCGCAGCCTCGAACGTTTCGAACGCATCCTGGACGCCAGCGCCCGGCTGCTGGACGAGGCGGGGTACTCGGCGCTGACCACCCGGGAGGTGGCCCGCCGCGCCGGGGTGCCGATCGGCACCCTCTACCAGTTCTTCGCCGGCAAGGACGGGCTGGTGGCCGCGCTCGCCGCGCGCAACCTGGAGCGCTACCTGGACCGGCTCGCCCGCCGGATCGAGGCCGAGGCGCCCACCGTGGTGGCCGCCCTGGTCGACCTGGCGGTCGAGGAGTTCGTCGCCATGAAGCGCTCGGTGCCCGGCTTCGGGGTGCTCGACTTCGGGCTCGTCGGCCCCCCGGGCAGCCACGCCGAGCAGCACATCCTCGACGCCGTCCAGGACAACAACGCCGCCGTGGCGGAGCGGCTGCGCACGCTCACCGCGGGGCTGCTCAGCGACGGCGAGCGGTTCGCCTCCCCGCTCGCCCTGCGGGTCGCCCTGGAGTGCGCCGACGCCGTGCTCCAACTCGCCTTCCGCACCGACCCCGAGGGCGACCCGGAGCTGATCGCCGAGTGCAAGCGGGTGCTCCGCCGCTACCTTGCGCCGGGCCCGGAGTGATCCGGGCCGGCGAACCGCTCCCGCAGCTCCACCTTGCGCACCTTGCCGCTGACCGTCATCGGGAAGGAGTCCAGCACCCACAGCAGCCGCGGGATCTTGAAGTGGGCGAGCCGGCCGCGGCAGTGGGCGGTGACCTCTTCCAAGGTGGGCGGGTCGGCCGGGTCGCGGGGGATCACGCAGGCCAGCACCTCCTCCCCGTACCGCTCGTCGGGGACGCCGACCACCTGCACGTCGGCGATCTTGGGGTGGGTGTGCAGGAACTCCTCGATCTCGCGCGGGTAGACGTTCTCGCCGCCCCGGATGATCATGTCCTTGATGCGTCCGGTGATGGTGAGGTAGCCGTCCTCGCGCATCACCGCCAGGTCGCCGGTGTGCATCCAGCCGTCGCCGTCGATCACCTCGGCGGTGCGTTCGGGGTCCTCCCAGTAGCCGAGCATCACCGAGTAGCCGCGGGTGCGCAGCTCCCCCGGAACCCCGCGCGGCACCGTCTCGCCGGTGACCGGGTCGGCCACCCGGACCTCCAGGTGCGGCAGCACCCGGCCGACGGTGGCGGTGCGCCGCTCCAGGTCGTCGTCGCGCCGGGTCTGGGTGGACACCGGTGAGGTCTCGGTCATCCCGTAGCAGATCGCCACTTCCGCCATGTGCATCTCGCCGACCACCCGCTTCATCACCTCCACCGGGCACGGCGACCCCGCCATGATCCCGGTGCGCAGCGACGACAGGTCGTACCCGGCGAAGTCCGGCAGCCCGAGTTCGGCGATGAACATCGTGGGCACCCCGTACAGCGCGGTGCACCCCTCGTCCCGTACCGCGCGCAGCGTGGCGGCCGGGTCGAAGACCGGGGCCGGGATCACCACGCAGGCGCCGTGCGAGGTGGCGGCGAGGTTTCCCATCACCATGCCGAAGCAGTGGTAGAAGGGCACCGGCAGACAGACCCGGTCGGCCTCGGTGTACCCCAGCAACTCCCCCACGAAGTAACCGTTGTTGAGGATGTTGCGGTGCGAGAGAGTAGCGCCTTTGGGGAAGCCGGTGGTGCCCGAGGTGTACTGGATGTTGACCGGCTCCCGGCAGTCCAGCGCGGCCTGCGCCGCGGCCGTCCGGTCCGCGGGCACCGTCTCGCCGGCCGCCAGCAGCTCCCGCCAGCCGGCCGTACCGATGTGCACGGTGTGCCGCAGCCCCGGGCACTCCTCGCGCACCGCCGCCGCCATCGCCACGTAGTCGCTGCTCTTGTACGCGGTCGAGGCGATCAGCAGCGACACCCCCGACTGCCGCAACACGTACCCGAGTTCATGGGTGCGGTAGGCGGGGTTGACGTTGACGAGCACGGCGCCGATCCGGGCGGTGGCGTACTGGGTGAAGACCCATTCGGGGCAGTTGACGGCCCAGATGCCGACCCGGTCGCCCTTGGTGACGCCGTACGCGAGCAGGGCGCGGGCGAGCCGGTCGACCTCGGCGGCGAAGCCCGCGTAGCTCCAGCGGCGTCCGGTGGCCGCGTCCACCAGGGCGGGGCGGTCGGGCCAGGCGGCGACCGCGCGGTCCAGGTTGCGCCCGATGGTGTCGTCCAGCAGTGGTGTGGTCCCGGTACCGGCGGCATACGAAAGGTCGGTCACCCGTGGTCCTCCTCGCCCGTCGTCGGCGCCGTACGACGGCCGTGCGGCGCCCGAGGCGGCCATCGTGCGACGGATCACGGTGCCGGCACCACCCCGCGGTGACGGCCGGGTCAGTCGGCCTCCAGGGTGGCGCGCAGCGCCGGGGTGAGCGCCGCGACCACCTCGTCCCGGCTGAGGGCGGCCACCTCCGGCAGGCGTACCAGGTAGCGGGTGACGGCCAGGCCCAGCAGGTGGCCGGCGAGGAGCGCGGCCCGCCGCACACCCTCCTCGGGACCGAGCACGGCGGTGAGCGCGGGGACCACCTGGGCGGCGAAGACCGCCCGCAGCCGTTCCGCCGCGCGCTCGTTGGTGACCGCCGAACGCAGCAGCATCAGCAGCGTGTCGTGGGTGGGGCCGGCCTCCCAGCGGTCCAGGAAGAGCCCGACGAGGACGGCGGCCAGCTCGTCCCGGCCGGTCCCGGAGAGATCCGGCAGCCGCAGGTCGACCGCGAGCGCGGCCTCGAAGAGCCGCTCCTTGCTGCCGAAGTAGCGCATCACCATCGACGGGTCGATACGCGCGTCGGCGGCCACCGCCCGGATGGTGGTGCGCTCGTAGCCCTGGGTGGCGAACCGTTCCCGCGCGGCGTCCAGGATCGCGGCGCGGGTCCGGTCCGAGCGGCGCGGCGCGCCGTCCCCGGCCGCGGTGTGGGGTGACGACATGCCAACGAGTGTAGGCAACAGCTGCTGGCATGCCTGTGGCGGAGCCCGGTTGTCCAGAGTGCCTAGGGCGAGCCGAGCTGACGTGAGGCTGGGGGTCGTGCCCGAGGAACGAGGGCGCGGCACCCGGCCGTAGCGGAAGCGAGGCGGAGCCCGGTTGTCCAGAGTGTGAACAAAGCGCGGGGACCGGTGCGACGGGGCCGTGCAGCGGGCATGAGGCCGGGCGGAGGAACCGTCCGGCCCCGGCCGGGCTGCCGAGGCCATGTCATCGAGGAGGCGACGCCGATGGAAGCGTTACCGTCATCCGGGCCCGAGGACGCCGGGGGCGTCCGGCCCGCCGAGTGCTCGCTGTACGTTCCGGTGCGCCCCGGGCGCGCGGCCACCGCGCTGCGGATCTGCCGTACCCCGCAGGGCGTGCGCACCGTGGTCGCCTTCACCAGCCGGCACCGGCTCGCCGACGCGTTCGGCCCCGGCCAGCCGTGGATCCGGCTGGGCACGCCGGCGTTGCGGGCGCTGGCCGAGCCGCTCGGGGTGCACGAGGTGACCATCGACCCGAGGTTCAGCGTGGACGCGGACCCGGGCGTTCCGGTGGGGTGAACCGGGCCGGGTGAGGGCCTCGGGCGGCGCGGGGGTGAGGCCGCCCGGGGCCGTCGGGCCGTCAGGCCGCCGGGCAGACCCCGATCGCCGCGTCGTGGTGGATGGGGGTGCCGGAACCGGTCAGCGGCAGCCCGGAGCCGCCGCGGCGGGCGGCGACGATCTCGGCGGCGATCGACAGCGCCGTCTCCTCCGGGGTCCGGGCGCCCAGGTCGAGGCCGATCGGCGAGCGCAGCCGGGCCAGTTCCATCTCGGTGACGCCGGCCTCCCGCAGCTTGTCCAGCCGGTCCAGGTGGGTGCGGCGGGAGCCCATGGCGCCCACGTAGGCGACGGGAAGCTTCAGCGCGCGTTGCAGCAGCGGGACGTCGAACTTGGCGTCGTGGGTGAGGACGCAGAGCACCGCGCGGCCGTCCAGCCGCTGGCGTTCCAGGTAGCGGTGGGGCCACTCCACGACGACCTCGTCGGCCTCGGGGAAGCGGGCCGGGGTGGCGAAGACCGGCCGGGCGTCGCAGAGCGTGACCCGGTAGCCGAGGAACTTCCCGATCCGCACCAGGGCGCCGGCGAAGTCGATCGCCCCGAAGACCAGCATCCGCGGCGGCGGCACGCTCGACTCCACCAGCAGCGTCACCGGCTCGCCGCAGGTGGTGCCGTCCGCCCCGATCCGCACGGTGCCGGTGCGTCCGGCGTCCAGCATGGCGCGGGCCTGGCCGCGTACCGTGCGGTCCAGCCCGGGGTCGCCGAAGCCGCCCTCGGCGGTGCCGTCGGCGGTGACGGTCATGGCCCGGCCGAGCAGTCCGGGCGGGCCGGCGGCCACCCGGGCCGCCGCGGCGGGTTCCCCCGTCGCGGCGGCGGCCAGGGCGCGGACCAGTTCGGGCCGGGTGGCCGGGTCGATCCGCTCCACGAGGATGTCGATCACGCCGCCGCAGGTCAGGCCGACGGCGAAGGCGTCCTCGTCGGAGTAGCCGAAGCGCTGGAGCACCGGTTCGGCGGATGCCCCGGCGGCCAGCACCTCCTGGCACAGCTCGTAGACCGCGCCCTCCACGCACCCGCCGGAGACGCTGCCGACGGCGGCCCCGTCGGAGTCGACGGCGAGCGCCGCGCCGGGCTGCCGTGGCGCGCTGCCGTCCACCGTGACCACGGTGGCGACGGCGAACGGCCGCCCGCGCTTCGACCAGCGGTGCAACTCGTCGGCGATGTCCAGCATGGGTGTCACTCCTCCAGGGGCGTCCCTCAGTGGACGCCCAGCCAGCTCTGCAGTGGATGCAGCGCGAAGTAGACGATGAAGACGACGGACAGGACCCACATGAAGGCACCGGGCTCGCGCCACTTGCCCTGCGCGAGCTTGATCGCGCAGAAGGAGATGACGCCCGCCCCGACCCCCGGGGTGATCGAGTAGGTGAACGGCATCAGCGCCACGGTCAGGAAGACCGGGATCCCGATCGAGCGGTCGCCCCAGTCGACGTGCCGTGCATTACCCATCATCATCGATCCGATGACGACGAGCGCGGCGGCGGCCACGCTGGTCGGCACGATCGACATGACCGGCGTGAAGAACAGCGCGCAGGCGAAGAGCACCCCGGTCACCACGCTGGACAGCCCGGTGCGGGCGCCCTCGGCGACCCCGGTGGCCGACTCGATGAAGACCGTCTGGCCGGAGCCGCCGACCACCCCGCCGATCGCGCCGCCGGCGCCGTCGATGAGGAGCGCCTTGCTCAGCCCGGGCATCCGGCCCTGCTTGTCGGCGAGGCCCGCCTCGGTGCCGACGCCGATGATGGTGGCCATCGCGTCGAAGAAGCCGGCCAGCACCAGGGTGAAGACGATCATGGCGACCGTCATGTAGCCGACCTGGCCGAAGCCGCCGAACTCGACGTGGCCGAAGAGCGAGAAGTCCGGCATGGACAGCGGGTTGTGCGGCAGCTGGGGCACGTTGAGCCCCCAGTCGGCGGCCTTGGTCAACCCGGCCGCCTGGACGATCACCGCCAGCACGGTGCCGCCGACGATGCCCAGCAGCACGGCGCCGCGTACGTTGCGGGCCTGGAGCATGAAGATCGCCACCAGGGTGACGCAGAAGACCAGGACCGGCCACCCCTGAAGGTGGCCGCCGACCCCGAGGGTGACCGGGTCGGAGGGGGTGCCGAGCCCGACGAACTTGGCGTTGACCAGCCCGATGACGGCGATGAACAGGCCGATGCCGATGGTGATGCCGTGCTTGAGCGGCAGGGGGATGGCGTTCATGATCGCCTCGCGCAGCCCGGAGACGACCAGCACCACGATCACCAGGCCGTAGATGACGCTCATGCCCATCGCCTGCGGCCAGGTCATGCGGGTGGCGACCTGGGTGGACATCACGCCGGCCACGCTCAGGCCGGCCGCGAGCGCCAGCGGCACCTTGCCCACGAAGCCCATCAGCAGCGTGGTCACCGCGCCGCCCAGCGCGGTGGCGGTGATCAGCGCCGAGTGCGGCATCCGGTGGCCGGCGACGTCCGCGCCGCCGATCAGCACCGGGTTGAGCAGCAGGATGTAGGCCATCGCCATGAAGGTCGTCAGACCTCCGCGCACTTCCTGGCCGATGGTGGAGCGGCGTCGCGTGATGTGGAAGTACCGGTCGAGCCAGCCTCTTCCGGCCGGGGGACGCGAGCCGTCGCCGGCGTCCTCCGCGGCCGTGACCGGCTCGACGTGTGACTGGGTCATGGTGCCAACTCCCAAGGTTCAAAGGGGCACCCGCGGCGCGTGTGACGCGGGATTTGGGAATGCGGTGGCCTGCACGACCCGGGGGACGGCCCGAGACGAACGGGTACTGCGCCCGGCGGTGGGGGCCGCCGGGACCGGGCGGCGGGGGGCTCCCCCGCCGCCCGGGACCGGTGCCGGATCAGGTACCGGTGAGGTGTTCCGGCCGGACGGGGACGCGCTTGAGGGCGAGCCCGGTGGCCGCGCGGATGGCGGCGACCACGGCCGGGGTGGAGGAGAGCGTCGGCGCCTCGCCGATGCCGCGCAGCCCGTACGGGGCGTGGTCGTCGGCGAGTTCGAGGTAGTCGACCGGGATGGTGGGGGTGTCCAGGATGGTGGGGATCAGGTAGTCGGTGAAGGAGGGGTTGCGCACCTTGCCGTCGGTGACCACGATCTCCTCCATCACCGCCAGCCCCAGCCCCTGGGTGGTGCCGCCCTGGATCTGGCCGACCACCGACAGCGGGTTGAGCGCCTTGCCGACGTCCTGGGCGCAGGCCAGCTCCACGACCTTGACCAGGCCCAGCTCGGTGTCGACCTCCACCACCGCGCGGTGGGCGGCGAAGGAGTACTGGACGTGGCCCTGGCCCTGCCCGGTGACCAGGTCGAACGCCTCGGTCGGGCGGTGCCGCCACTCAAGCTCCAGGTCGACCGCCTCGTCGCCGAGGACGTCCACCAGGTCGGCGAGGACCTCGCCGCCGTCGGTGACCACCTTGCCGCCCTCCAGCAGCAGTTCGGCGGTGGCCCACGCCGGGTGGTGGCTGCCGAACCTGCGGCGGCCCAGCTCCAGCACCTTCTCCCGCACCGCCTCGCAGGCGTGCTTGACCGCGCCGCCGGTGACGTACGTCTGGCGGGAGGCGGAGGTGGAGCCGGCCGAGCCGACCCGGGTGTCGGCGGGGTGGATGGTCACCTGGGTGACGCCGAGTTCGGTGCGGGCGATCTGGGCGTGCACGGTGACCCCGCCCTGGCCCACCTCGGCCATCGCGGTGTGCACGGTGGCCACCGGCTCGCCGGCGATCACCTCCATGCGCACCCGGGCGGTGGAGTAGTCGTCGAACCCCTCGGAGAAGCCGACGTTCTTGATGCCGACCGCGTAGCCGACGCCGCGGACCACGCCCTCGCCGTGCGTGGTGTTGGACAGCCCGCCGGGCAGCGCGCGGACGTCGGCGGAGCTGCCCGCCGCCTCCCACTGCCTCTCCGGCGGCAGCGGCATCGCCTTGACCCTGCGCAGCAGTTCGGCCACGGGCGCGGGAGAGTCCACGACCTGCCCGGTGGGCATCACCGTCCCCTGCGACATGGCGTTGCGCTGCCGGAACTCCACCGGGTCCATGCCGAGCGCCGCGGCGACCTTGTCCATCTGCGCCTCGTAGGCGAAGCACGCCTGCACCGCGCCGAAGCCGCGCATGGCGCCGCACGGCGGGTTGTTGGTGTACAGCGCGATCGCCTCGATCTCCACGTCGTCGACGACGTAGGGGCCGACCGAGAGCGAGGAGGCGTTGCCGACCACGGCCGGGGAGGCGGAGGCGTAGGCGCCGCCGTCCAGCACGATCCGGCACTTCATGTGGGTGAGCTTGCCGTCCTTGGTGGCACCGTGCTCGTACCACAGCTTGGCGGGGTGGCGGTGGACGTGGCCGAAGAAGGACTCGAACCGGTTGTAGACCATCTTGACGGGCTTGCCGGTGCGCAGCGCCAGCAGGCACGCGTGGATCTGCATCGACAGGTCCTCACGGCCGCCGAAGGCGCCGCCGACCCCGGAGAGCGTCATGCGGACCTTCTGCGGCGGCAGCCCGAGCACCGGGGCGATCTGCCGCAGGTCGGAGTGGAGCCACTGGGTGGCGACGTACAGGTCCACCCCGCCGTCCTCGGCGGGCACCGCCAGCCCCGACTCCGGGCCGAGGAACGCCTGGTCCTGCATGCCGACCTCGTACTCGCCGGTGACGACGACGTCGGCGCGCCGGGCCGCCGCGGTCACGTCGCCGCGGACGATCGGCTGGCGGTGGACGATGTTGGGGTGCGGGACGTGGCCGGCGTGGTGGTCGTCGCGGCCGGGGTGGAGGACGGGGGCGTCCGGGGCGAGGGCGGTGGCCTCGTCGGTGACGAGCGGCAGCGGCTCGTACTCCACGTGGATCTTGGCGGCGGCGCGCCGGGCGGTCTCCGGGTGGTCGGCGGCGACCAGGGCCACCGGTTCGCCGTGGTGGCGCACCACGCCGTCGGCGAGCACCGGGGTGTCGGCGAACTCCAGCCCGTAGCGGGTGGCGTGCTCCAGGTCGTCGTGGGTGAGGACGGCGTGGACCCCGGGCAGGGCGAGCGCCTCGGCGATGTCGACGGAGACGATCCTGGCGTGCGGGTGGGTGCTGCGCAGCGTGTGGCCCCACAGCATGTCCTCGTGCCACAGGTCCGAGGAGTAGGCGAACTCGCCGGTGACCTTCAAGGTGCCGTCCGGGCGCAGCGTGGACTCGCCGATGCCGCCCTTGGCGGTGCTGCCCTGGGTGAGGTTGACCGGGGTGCGGGTCACGTCGGCCATGGTCAGGCCCCCGTTCCGGCGGTGGTGGCGCCGCGGGCGGCGGCCAGGCGTACCGCGTCCAGGATCTTCTCGTAGCCGGTGCAGCGGCACAGGTTGCCGGAGAGCGCCTCGCGGATGTCGGCGTCGGTGGGCTCGGGGTTGTGTTCCAGCAGTTCGTCGGCGGCGACCAGCAGTCCGGGGGTGCAGAAGCCGCACTGTACGGCGCCGGCGTCGATGAACGCCTGCTGGATCGGGGCGAGGGCGCCGGGGTCGCCGTCGGCCGGGCGGGCCTGCCAGCTCCTGGCCGTGTCCAGCGGGACGCCCTCGCCGCCGGTGCCCTCGGCGCGCTGCCGGGCGTGGTCGGCCAGCCCCTCGACGGTGACGACGTCGCGGCCCTGCGCCTGGCCGGCGGCGACCAGGCAGGAGCAGACCGGCACGCCGTCCAGACGGACCGTGCACGAGCCGCACTCGCCCTGCTCGCAGGCGTTCTTGGAGCCGGGCAGGCCGAGCCGTTCGCGCAGCACGTACAGCAGGGACTCGCCCTCCCAGACGTCGTCGGCCTGCTGTTCGCGGCCGTTGACGGTGAAGGTCACGCGCATCGGATGTTCCTCTCGTTCCCGCGGTACTCGTCCCAGGTCCAGCCGAGCGTGCGGCGGGCCAGTACGCCGAGGGCGTGCCGGCGGTAGGCGGCGGTGCCGCGCACGTCGTCGATGGGGTTGGCGGCGCCGGCCACCAGCTCGGCGAAGTGCCGGGCGGTCGCCGGCGGGATGATCTTGCCGTTCTCCCAGAAGCCGCCCTCCTCCAGCGCCGCGTTCAAGAACTCCTCGGCGGCGGTGGCGCGGATCGGGGTGGGGGCGGCGGACCCGATGCCGGTGCGGACGGTACGGGTCTTCGGGTGCAGCGCGATGCCGAACGCGCAGACCGCGATCACCATGGCGTTGCGGGTGCCGACCTTGGAGAACTGCTGGGGTCCGTCGGCCTTGGGCAGGTGGACGGCGCGGATCAGCTCGTCGGGGGCGAGGCAGTTGCGCTTGACGCCGGTGTAGAACTCGTCGATCGGGATCAGCCGGGTGCCGCGCACCGAGGCCGCCTCGACCTGGCAGCCGCCGGCCAGCAGCGCGGGGTGGGCGTCACCGGCCGGCGAGGCGGTGCCGAGGTTGCCGCCGACCCCGCCGCGGTTGCGGATCTGCGGGGAGGCGACGGTGTGGGCGGCGAGCGCCAGCCCGGGCAGTTCGGAGCGCAGGTTCTCGATGATGCGGGTGTACGGGACCGAGGCGCCCAGGCGTACGGTCTCGTCCCCCACCTCCCACTCCTGCAACTCACCGATGCGGTTGAGGTCGAGCAGCACGTCTGGCCGGCGGTGGTCGAAGTTGATCTCGACCATCACGTCGGTGCCGCCCGCGATCGGCACGGCCGTGGGGTGCTCGGCCTTCGCGGCGAGCGCCTCCTCCCAGCCGGCGGGGCGCAGGAAGTCCATGGGGATCTCTTCTCGGATGTCTCGGTGCTCGGGTGATGCGGACAGCGAGGGGATTTGTCGGTGAGGGGGTTTGTCGGTGAGGGGGTTTCTCGGTGAGGGTGGTGCGGCGGGCGGACGCGGCGGGGCGGGCCGTTCATTCCGTGTTCACCTTGTGAGCCTCAGTACACCGACGACCGGTGGGCGGGGTGCAGTCACCGAAACCATGAAGCGCTTGGCTGGCCGGCCGGGTGACCTTGTAGATTCATCTGAAAGGCGAGGTGGCGGCCGTTCGCGCGTTGACCCGGCACCTGGCGAAGGAACGGAAGACGGGCGCGCCGCCGGCCCACCGGCACCGGTGGCGCGCTCAGACAGGGCGACAACGATGCGGCTGCGCACACTGCTGGAGACCGAGGCCCTTGGCCTGCGGCTGCTCGGCGGCGAGAACGAGTTGGACCGTACGGTCCGCGGGGTGATGACCACCGATCTGCGGGACCCCAGCCGGTACCTGTCCGGGGGCGAGCTGGTGCTCACCGGGCTGGCCTGGCGGCGCGGCCCGGAGGACTCCGAGCCGTTCGTGCGCCGGGTGGCCGGTGCCGGGGTGGCCGCGCTGGCGGCGGGCGAGGCGGAGCTGGGCGGCATCCCCGAGGACCTGGTGCAGGCGTGCGCGCGCCACCGGCTGCCGCTGTTCGCGGTGGACGAGAAGGTCGCCTTCGCCACCATCACCGAGTACGTGGTGCGCCAGGTCTCCACCGAGCGGGCCGGCGACCTGGCGGCGGTGGTGGAGCGGCACCGCAGGCTGATGTCCTCCGGCCCGGCCGGCGGCGGCCCGGACGCGGTGCTCGATCTGCTCGTCACCGATCTGGACCTGCGGGCCTGGGTGCTCTCCTCGACCGGCCGGCGGATCGCCGGGGTGGCGGCGGAGCTGCCGGAGGCGGTCCGCGCCGAGCTGGCCGGGGAGCACCTGGCGGCCTCCCGTACCGCCCGCCCGGCGCCGTACCGCGCCCAGGCGGCCGGACGCGTCTACTCGCTCTTCCCGATCGGGCGTGCCGCGGCGGATCCGCGCACCACCTTGCTGGCCGACTGGCTGCTGGTGGTCGAGGCGGACGCCGGTGACTGGCCGGCCGAACGGCTCGATCTGCTCCAGGGGGTCACCCAGCTGATCGCGGTGGAGCGGGAGCGGCAGGACGCGGCGGGGGCGGTGCGGCGCCGCCTCGCCCAGGAGGTGCTGGAGCTGGTGCAGGCGGGGGCGCCGCCGGCCGAGGTGGCGGCGCGGCTGCGGGTGGCCGCCCCGGTGCTGCTGCCGGGTGCCGGGACCGCGCCGCACTGGCAGGTGGTGGTGGCCCGGGTGGACTGGGCCGGCGGCGAGGTGGCTGGCGGTCCGGTGGCGCAGGCGCTGCTGGAGGAGATCCTGGTCGATCCGGCCGCCGTGGGGGCCGACCCCGGGGACCGGATCGCGGTGGCGCACAGCGGGGACGAGGCGATGGCGCTGCTGCCGCTGCCCGCGGTGAGCGACGAGGAGGGTGCGGCGGACGGGCTCCACGCCGACGGGCTGCTGCGTTCGGCCGCGGGGCCGCTGGCCCGCGGGCTGGGCGAGGACGGGCGACTGACCGTGGGGGTCAGCGCCACGGTGCACTCCGCGGAGGGGCTGCGCGGGGCGCTGGAGGAGGCCCGGCACGCCCGCCGGGTGGCCGCGGCCCGCCCCGGCCGGGTCTGCGTGGCCGGCCACGAGGAGCTGGCGTCGCACGTGCTGCTGCTGCCGTTCGTCCCGGACGACGTGCGGCGGGCGTTCACCGCGCGGCTGCTGGACCCGCTGCGCGCCTACGACCGCCGGCACCGCGCCGAGCTGATCCCCACCCTGGAGGCGTTCCTGGACTGCGACGGCTCCTGGACCCGTTGCGCCACCCGGCTCCATCTGCACGTCAACACGTTGCGCTACCGCATCGGCCGGATCGAACAGCTCACCGGGCGCGACCTGTCCCGGCTGGAGGACAAGGTCGACTTCTTCCTGGCGCTGCGGATAAGCTGAGGGATCACAACGCCGCCGTGAAGTCAAGACCGCACTGACCCGCGACTTTGTGAATTGTTTCACCTACCTCTTGGCCGCCGCCCTTGCCGCGTGCTGAACTTCCGGCTACCGACGACGCGGCGGGAGGGGATCGTGGGGGACGCCTCCATGGCGGAGACCGGTGAGGTGGACGAGGCCGGGGGTGGCGGGCCCACGGTCACCGGGCCCTACGACGACCCGCCGGCGGTGTGGCGGCTGCGGTCCCGGGGCTGCTGGACGGAGGCGGCCGGGCTGCTGGCCGGCGGCGGCGCGGCCCACCCCGACACCGCGCTGCGCCGGGCCGCGCTGCTGATCGAACGCTGCCTGTTCACCGCGGACGGCTGGGCCGAGGCCGAGGACGCGCTGCGCACCGCCGAGGCGCTCGCCCGCACCGACGGCGAACGCGGCCGGGCGGCCTGCGAGCGCGGTCACCTCGCGTACGCCTCGACGGTCCTCGGGGTACGCGACCGGGCCGACGAGGCGCGCTCCGCGCTGGGCCGGGGGGCGGCGCTGATCCCGCCGGGGGCGCGGGACCGCGCGCTGCTGGACTTCCGGCGCGGGCTCATCGCCGAGAACCTCGCCGGCGACCCGGCCGGCGCCCGGCTCGCCTACCGCCGGGCCCACGCGGGCGCCACCGCCTACGGCGACCGGCTGCTGTGCTCCTTCACCCGCCGCCACCTCGCCGGCCTGGCACTACGCGCCGGCGAACTCGCCGAGGCCAGGCTCGGCTTCACCGAATCCCTGCGCCTGCGCGAGGAACTCGGCTACCTCATCGGCATGCCGCCCTCCCTCCTCTCCCTCGCCGAGGTCGAACAGGACCCCGAAGCCACCCGCCTCCGCGCCGAAGCCACCCGCCTCTTCCGCCTCCTCGGCGGCCTCCCGGTCTGGCTCTCCCGGCCCCTGGGCGAGGAGTGATGCCCCGCCCGGCGGGCCGGGCGAGCCGGGAAGCGGCCGGCTTCGGGCACCGGTGGCCGCCGGGCGGCGAGGGGCCGGGACGCGCGGCGAGCCGGGGCGCACGCCGGCTCCGGGGCCGTGACGGTGAGGCCGCCGGGCGGCGAGATGCCTGGGCGGGCCGGTGAGCCGGAGGGCGACGCCGGTGGCCGCCGCTGACGAGAGGCCCCAGCCAGAAGGGGGCGCCCTCGGAGCGGGGACACCGGGCCGACCCGGTCGCCGGGAACCGTCGGCTTCAGGCACCGGGCCGAGGCGCGCGGCGAACCCGCGGGCGCCCTGGAAGTGCTCGCGGTTCCACGGCGGAGGGCCCGTCCGGGCCCGGGAAGCGGCCGGCTTCGGACGCCGGTGGCCGCCGGGCGGCGAGGGGCCCCGGGGCAGCCAAGGCGACACCCGCGGAGCGCGGAACACAACGCGATACCGATGCCGTCGAGCGCCGGACTCGGCGAGGACACCGGGCCGACCCGGTCAGCCGCGAGCCGTCGGCTTCAGGCACCGGGCCGAGGCGCGCGGCGAACCCGCGGGCGCCCTGGCAGTGCTCGCGGTTCCACGGCGGAGGGCCCGTCCGGGCCCGGGAAGCAGCCGGCTTCGGGCACCGGGCCGGGGCGCGCGGCCGACCCGCTGGCGCGTTGACGCCTGTGGGGCGGATCGCGGTGCGACGTGGGGTGTGGCCAGCCGCCGGGCTCGGCGCGGGTCCCCGCCGGGCGGGACGGGTGGGGGTCAGCTCCAGGCGCCGTGGAAGTGTTCGCGGACCAGGGATTCGATGACGGGGAGGTCGCCGGCGGCGAGGGCGTCGAGGAGGACGGCGTGTTCGGTGGCGTCGGCGAGGAGTTCGGCGGCGCGGGTGCGGCGGGCGGGGACGGGCCACTGGGAGCGGCGGTGCAACTCCTCGGCGATGCGGACGAGTTGGGCGTTGCCGGCGAGGGCGAGCACGGCGCCGTGGAAGGCGCGGTCGGCCTCGGCGTAGGCGGCCCGGTCGCCCTCGGCCGCCGCCGCCACCGACGCCTCGGCGAGCGGCCGGAGTTCCTGCCAGCGCTGCGCGGGGACGGTACGGGCGAGCCGGAGCATCACCGGCACCTCGATCAGCGCGCGGACCTCGGCGAGTTCGGCGAGGTCGCGGGGGCTGCGTTCGGCCACCCGGAAGCCCCGGTTGTGCACCACCTCCACCGCGCCCTCGCGGACGAGCTGCTGCATCGCCTCGCGCACCGGGGTGGCCGAGACCCCGAAGCGGTCGGCGAGCGCGGGCGCCGAGTAGACCGTGCCGGGCGACAGCTCCCCGTCCACCAGGGCGTCGCGCAGCGCGGCGAGCACCTGGTCGCGTATCGAGTGGCGTTCCGGCAGCCGCCGGGCGGCGTCGGCCTCGGACGCCTCGGGGTACCCGTCGTACGACCGGGCCGACCCCTGGGCGGGGACGCACGGGCGGGCCGGGCCGCCGGTCGCGCGCGGCTGCCTGCGTTCTTCCACCGGTTCCACCGGGACCACCGGTTCCTTCCTCCGTCTGCGTAGCGTCCGGCCCCCGCGTCCGTCCGTCCGGGCATGCCCCGTACGGGCGAATGCCCCCTATTTCATCACCCGGTGCGTCCAGCCCCGCGCGCCGGAACCGGTGAGGCTGGGTAAGGTAAGGCTTCCCTCGCCTGATCTTGTTCCCGCTCGCGTGCTGAGGATGGTCCCGCCATGCCCGTGGCCGCCCGCCTGTCCCCGTCGCCGTTGGACGCCGCCTACCGCCGTCTCGCCCGGGTCACCGGGGTGCGGGTGATCCGCTCGCCGGAGGCGCCGCCGACCGGGGACGGCTGGCTCCGCGGGGACTCGCTGGCCGCGGGCGGCGCGGCACCGGCCGCCGTTTCGGCCGCGGAGGCGGAACGGCTGCTGCGCGACCACGGCCGCCCCGCCCGCCCGGACGTGGCGGCCGGGCTCGCCCTGCACCGCTACGCCTGGCCCGCCTGCCTGCTGTTCACGGTGCCGTGGTTCTGGCACCGCAGGGTGCCGTGGCTCGCCCCGGGCGACGTGGCCGTGCACCGGGACGCCGGACGGGTGGCGGTGCGCCCGGGGCCCTTCGCCTGCCTGCCCGGCGATCCGGCGGCCGGGCTGCCCGGGGCCCGCCCGGTGGCCGGCGAGGCCGCGTTGCGGGAGGCGTTGCGGGAGGCGGTGGCGGCCCATCTCGGCCCGGTGATCGAGGCGTTCCGGCCGTACACCCGGCGCGGCCGGCGGGCGTTGTGGGGCATGGCGTGCGACGAGATCGCCGAGGGGCTGTGGTACGTCGCCGGGCTGGCGGGCGAGGCGGACCGGGCGGCGGCCGAGTTGTCCGCGCTGCTGCCCGGGGACACCCCGCCGTACCCGGGCGGGGCCGGTTTCCGGGTACCGGAAGCGGAACCGGAACCGGAGGCCGGGCTTCCTGGCGGTGCGGCGCTCACCCGGGACCGGATCTCGTGCTGCCTGTTCTACACCGTGCTCCCCTCCGCGTCGTGCACGCGGTGCCCGCGGGGCGCGGACGCGGACCGCGCGCCCCGGGTGGCGGCGGGCGCCTGAACCCCCGGCGGATCCGCACGCGTTTTCCCCTCTTCGTACATGTTTTCCAACGTTACCCACACATGGGTTTGTCTTGTTCGGAAACGCCCTCGGACGGCCCATGCGTTCGCCAGGATGGCCCGCAACGCGGCACGGGGCGCACCCCGTCGGCCGCGCCCGGACACGGCACGTGACCCCGAGGGACCGCGATGAGACTCAACGACATAACGCTCACCTGGACGCTCTCGCTCGCCGTGGGCCTGGCGGTGCCGACCGCGGCCGGGGTGCTGATGGTCCGCAACCGCCGCGCCAGGGCGACCGGTTCGCAGCAGGTGGATTCCTGGGAGCGCGGCGAGGAACGCCGCCGTCACAAGGAACTCGTCTACGGCAGCGCCGGATACGTCCTGCTGTTCTGCTGTGCCGCGGTGGCGGCGGCGCTCTCCTTCCACGGGCTGGTCGGCTTCGGCCGGCAGAACCTCGGGCTCGGCGGCGGCTGGGAGTACCTGGTGCCGTTCGGGCTGGACGGCGCCGCGATGTTCTGCTCGGTGCTGGCGGTGCGCGAGGCCAGCCACGGTGACGCGGCGCTCGGCTCGCGGCTGCTGGTGTGGACGTTCGCGGGCGCTTCGGCGTGGTTCAACTGGGTGCACGCGCCACGGGGTTTCGGCCACGCCGGGGCACCGGAGTTCTTCGCCGGGATGTCGATGTCGGCGGCCGTGCTCTTCGACCGGGCCCTCAAGCAGACCCGCCGGGCCGCGTTGCGGGAGCAGGGACTCGTACCGCGTCCGCTGCCCCAGATCCGTATGGTGCGCTGGCTGCGCGCGCCCCGGGAGACCTACCGGGCCTGGTCGCTGATGCTGCTGGAGAACGTCCGCACGCTGGACGAGGCGGTCGAGGAGGTCCGCGAGGACCGGCGCGAGCGGCGCCGCAACCGGCTGCGGCGGCGCGACCACGACCGGCTGGAACGCGCCCGCATCAAGGCGCTCACCCGGGGCAACCGCGGCTGGGGCCGGGCACGCGGCGCCCGGCAGGTCGGGATCGCCGGCCCGGCCTCCACCACGGCCGGGGCCAAGGTCGAGGTCGGGGAGCCCGCGATAACCCCGCCCACCCGCCCCGCCCTGGGCCTCGTCCCCGGCACCCCCGAAGAACCCCCGCCCCCTCCCTCCACCCTCGACCTCACCGCCGAGGACGCCACCATCCCCCTCCCCCGGCTCGACTCCCTGGAGGCCAAACTCAAGGACCTGGAACGCCAGTTGGGCTAACCTCCCGATGAGCTCGCCGGGCGGCGCCCCCGGGGTTCGCGGGGTAACCCCGACCACACGAGCACGACCGGGCCCCCGTACCCGCCCAACCCCACGGGGGCCCGGCCACTGGGCCCAACCCGAGCCCGCGCACGAAACCCCAACCTGCGGACGCGCCCCGGCCGAAGGCCGCGAGCCCGGATCCTCCAGACGTGAGCCCGCCGCCAGGACGCAAGTCCAGCCCAACGGACGCGGCCCGACCCCACGGGCATGGCACCGCCACGGGCATGGCACCGCCACGGGCATGGCTCCGCCACGGGAGGCACCCCCAGCCGTACGGGCCGCGAGCCCGACGAGCCCACGGGCGCCAGCCCGACCCCACAGGCGGCGAACCCGACCCTACGGGCGGCAAGCCCAACCCCACGGGCGGGAGCCCGACGCAACGGGCGCCAGCCCGACCCAACAGGAGCAAGCCCGACGCAACGGATACGGCCCCGACCCAACGAGCGGCGAGCCCGGCCCCCACGAGCGCCAGCCCGACCTCACAGCCGCGAGCCCACCCCCACGGGCGCAACCCTCAACCCCACGGGCCGGAGCCCACCCCCACGGGCACAAGCCCTACCCCACGGGCACAAGCCCCACCCCACGGGCGCCAGCCCGTCGCAACGGGGCGCCGGCCGGGGCTACGTGGGGGCACCGCGCCGCACGCCGCTGCGCGGCGGGCGGATCAGACCGCTTCGGCGGTCAGCTCGAACCACACCGTCTTCCCCGCGTCCTGCGGGCGCACCCCCCACGTGTCGGCGAGCGCCTCGACGAGCAGCAGGCCGCGTCCGGAGGAGGACTGCTCGCTCGGGTGGCGCACGGCCGGCCGGTGGGCGGTGAAGTCGCGCACCTCCACCCGCAGCCGGTGGTCGGCGTCCGAGGTGAGGGTGGCGGTCAGGATCGCGCCGTGACCGGTGTGGACCAGTGCGTTGGTGACGATCTCGCTGGTCAGCAGTTCCGCGGTGTCGATGAGTGTGGGCACCCCCCAGCGGCCCAGTTGTTCCCGCAGCAGCCGGCGGACCTCGGCGACCGCGGGCAGGTCGGCGTGTCTGAGGTGGTGCTTGATCTCCTGGGTGCGCCGGTTGTGCCGGGGCGACGGAATCGCCCCCTTGCGCGCGGCCCCCTGCGTACCCGCTACGTCCGTTCTCTCCGCCCTCTTGGCCGTGCGCCGGTCGCGCTCCCCCGGCCGACGGCCCACCGAGTCCGTTTCCGCCCCCGCCACCAGTCCCCCTTCGAACGGCGTCGCGGAATGCATGCCCACCGCCTCACGGTCCACTCCCCGGCTCACCCTCCCGTACCCCGTGCCCCGGCGCGTCCCCGCCGCGCCGACCTGCGACGCGGCGCCGGAACCGGGTACCCGCGAGCGGTCCGTCCGCTCTTGACGTGACCACCGCCACACCGGCGCATGGCGGCATCCGGGCTCCCCGGCCGTGCGCCCGGCGTACGCCGGAGCCTTTGGCTCACGCCTCCCACACCGCGACCGCCGTACGGTCGTCGGCGTACCCCTTGACCCGCGTCTGGGTGTCGGCGAGGAAGCCCGCCAGCCCGGGCGGTGACTGGTACGGCCCCCAGCGGTCGGCGAGCCGCCGGGCCAGGGCGGGCTCCTCGCGCAGCGGATCGGCGAGCCCGGCGCTGCACAGCAGCAGGGTGTCGGCGGCGCGCCCGGTCACCGCGCGGAACCGGAACGGTACAGCGGTCCGCGCGCCGTCCCCGGTACGCGGTACGGGCTGCGGGCTGATCCCCAGATCGGGGTCGAGGTCGCACCACTCGCCGTCGCGCAGCCGGAACAGCCCGCCGGTCCCCGCGCCGAAGAAGATCCGCAACCGGCACTCCGGGTCCACCGGCAGCAGCAGACACGACAGCCCGGCCTCCGGCCGCAGGTGTCCGTCCGCGCCGGGTCCGCCCCGGAGTTCACCGCAGCCGCGCTCGGCGAGGCGGCACAGTCCGGCGCTGAGGGCGCCGGTGCGGCCGGACCGGATGTCGTCGACGAGCCGCAGATGGCTGCGCCCCACCGCGCCGGCGACCGCCCGGCAGGCCGCGGCGGCGGCCCGGTGGCCATCGGCCACCGCCCGTCCGGACCCGGCGATCGCCATGAAGAGCAACGCGCTCTCCCCCGCCCCGAACCGCGCCGTCAGCAGCGTCTCCCCCCGCGCCCGCCCCCGGAACCGCGCCGAGTCCCCGCGCACGCAGGCCGCCCGTACCGTCAGCACGCCGTACCGGGCCCCGTCCAGCACCGTGTCCGGCACCGGCTCCGCCAGCGCGTCCGGATCGGCCTGCGGCCACGCCGTCGGCTCCGCCTCGTACGTCGGCGGCCGGTCGCCGATGTGCACCGCCTCCGGCCGGTCCTCCTGCCCCCACGCCCCGCGCCACAGCGACGGCAACGCGCCGCCGCCCTCGTCCTCCGACTCCTCCGCCTCGGCCAGCGCCTCCGCCCACGACCCGCCCTCCGGCGCCCCGCCGACCCCCACGTCCGGCTCCCCGGGTCTGAGCCCGCCGGCCATCACGCCGCCAAGGGGCCCGACGCACGCGGCCGTTGCGCCCTCCGCCTCCCCGGCCCCGTCCTCCGGCCGCGCCGGGAGCGCCGACGCGGCCTCGCCGTAGGAGGCCGCCGACGGGCTCCCGGCCGACGGCACCGGGTGGTCCGGCGTATCGGGGGGAGGCGTCGGCTCGGCCGGGGCGGGGTGGGCCCGGGGCGGCGGGAGGGCGGGGACGTCCACCGCGCCGGAGGCGACCCGCAGGGCCGCGGCGAAGTGCTCGTCCAGCGACGGTTGCGACCGCAGGGGGCCGGCGCGGCCGGGGTCGCCCCTCGCCTCGCCGGCGGTCTGCGCGGAAGTGTCGTCATAGAGCCGCTGCCACCACATGTCCTCTTCGTGGCGGTGCGCCTCCCCCTGATGACTCATGCCCTTATTGTCCTCCGCGACGCGGTCCGGGAAACGGTTTACGCCCGATCGGTGGCCCGACCACCCCCGCGGTGGAGCGGACCGGCCGGGCTTCCGGCAGGCTGGGGCCATGGGGACCGCCCAGTTGTCCCTGGTCGGGATGGTGCTGCTGGCCGGGGTGCTCGGGGTGTTGACGCCCGGGCTGCCGGGGCCGCTGCTGTGCTGGGCCGGGCTGCTGTGGTGGGCCGCCGGGGTGCACACCGCGGCGGCGTGGTCGTTGCTGGGCGGCTCGGCGGTGCTGCTGGCCGCCGCCCAGGCGTTCACCGGTGCCCGTACGGAGCGGCGGATCCGGGAGTCCGGGGTGCCCCGGGACGTCCTGGCCGCGGCGGGGGCCTGCGCGATCGCGGGGTTCTTCGTCCTGCCGGTGGCCGGTGCGGTGCTCGCCTTCGTCGGCGTACTCCATCTGCGGGAACGCGCCCGCTCGGGTGACGCGCGGCGGGCCCGGGCCGCGACCCGTACCGTGATGCGGGTCGCGGGGACCTACGTGCTGGTGGAGCTGATGGCCTGCCTGGTGGTGACGGCGATGTGGATGGGCGTGGTCCTCGCCGGCTGACGGTGCCGGGCGGGCGGCTCAGCCGGCCGGGGCCGGGACGCTCGCGGCGGTCGGCAGCGCCGGGGTACGGCAGGTGCCGGGGCCGCGCGTGGTGCCGCCGCCGATGACGCTCACCTTGACGTCGTCGGCCGTGCCGAGCCGGTTCTCCGCCGCCGCGTTCGCCGCGGTGCAGGTCAGCTGCGCCACCGCGCCGGGGCTGAGCCGGGCGACGTCGAACGGCACCGCGACGACCACCTGCCCGGACCGCGCGACCACCTTGACCCCGCTGCCGACCAGCGGCAGGTCGGTGGTGAGACCACGGGCCAGCTCCGCGCTGCTCGGCCCGGCGAACAGCAGGTCGACCGCCTCGTCCGGGGGGACCACCCCGGCGGCCTGGCGCGGGGTGGAGGTGAGACCGGCGGCGGAGAGGAAGAAGAGCCGCACGACGGCTTCCTTGGGCCTCCCCGGCCGCTGCACGCCGACGGCCGGCTGCCCGGCCTCGATCACCCCGGTGGGCGGGATGGCGCACCCCCCGGCGACCGCGGCGAACAGCCCGGTGAGGACGATCGCGGTACGCGCTCTCATCGCGTCCCCCCGTCGGCCACGGACCCGTCGCCGGGGTCCGACCGGCCGTGGCCGGCCTCGTCACCGTCGCCGGCGCGGGGGCGCAGCGGCAGCTCGACGGTGAAGACCGCGCCGCCTTCGGGGGCGTTGGCGGCGTCCAGTTCGCCGCCGTGCAGCCGGACGTTCTCGGCGGCGATGGCGAGGCCGAGGCCGCTGCCCTCGGAACGGGCGCGGGCGGCGTCGGCCTTGTAGAAGCGGTCGAAGATGTGCGGGAGCGCCTCGGGCGAGATGCCGGGGCCGCGGTCGGCGACCTGGAGCACCAGCCGGTCGCCGTCGGGCGCGGTGCGGGTGGCCAGGGTGGCCCGGACCGGGGCGCCGCCGTGCTTGAGGGCGTTGCCCACCAGGTTGGCGACGACCACGTCGAACCGCCTGGGGTCGAGCACGGCGCGGATGCCCGGCGGCAGTTCCGCGGTCACCTTGTCCTGCCAGCCGCGTGCCTGGAGGGACTTGCGTACCGTCTCGGCGGCGTCCACCTCGTCCAGGTGGAGCGCGGCGGCCCCGGCGTCGAACCGGGAGATCTCCATCAGGTCCTCCACCATGCGCACCAGCTTGCCGGTCTCCTCGCTGATCAGGCGGACGGCGGCGGCGGTGTCGGGGTCGAGGCCGGCCGCGTCCTCGTCGAGCACGTCGCTGACGGCGGTCATGGCGGCGAGCGGGGTGCGCAGTTCGTGGGAGACGTCGGAGGCGAAGCGGCGGGCGGTGGCCTCCAGCCGGCGCAGTTCGACCACGTTCTCCTCCAAGGTGGCGGCCATGTGGTTGAACGCCCGGGACAGGTCGGCCAGTTCGTCGCCGCCGCGTACTTCCAGCCGGGTGTCGAGGCGGCCGGCGGCGAGTTCGCCGGCCGCCCGGCGCAGCCGGCGTACCGGGCGCAGCACGCCGCCGGCCGCGATGAGCGCGGGGAGGACGGAGAGCGCGAGGGCGAGCAGGGCGCCGCTCTCGGCGGCCCGGATGAGCGCCTGGGTGTTGGCCTGTTCGGCGGTGAGCGGGAGTTCGGCGTAGACCACGAGTCCGGAACGGTTGTCGGCGGCCCGGACCCCGCCGCTGGTGTCGGAGCCGGCGTAGGCGACCGGCATCCCGATGGCCAGCCAGGGGCGTCCGTCCCTGGTGACGCGCTGGAAGGCGGGGACCCAGTGGTCGGTGACCGTCCGGCGCAGCGCGGGGGTGATGGTGGTGCCGGAGGGTTCGGCGGGGACCGCGGGCTGGTCGCGGTAGACCGCGTACGCCTGCCAGTCCTGGGCCTGCCCGCCGCCGTCGAGCTGGCGGACGAACGCCTGGAGGGCGGCCCGGTCGGGCGGGAAGCGCAGGTCGGGGGCGAGGGAGTTGATCTGGGCGCGCAGGGTGTTGACCGCGGTGTCCTGGCTGCGTTGCAGGATGGCGGTGCGGGCCTGGCGGAAGGTGAGGGCGGCGGTGCCGAGCGAGCTGACGGCGGCGACCAGCAGGAAGGCGACGACGAGTTGGGCGCGCTGGCCGCGCAGCCGCTGGGCCGCCGCCCGCCACCAGGTGCGGCGCGCCGCGTCGGCCTCGGTGGCGGCACGGCCCGCCCGGTCGCGTTCTTCCCGGGTCACAGGGGTCCGAAGCGGTAGCCGAAGCCGCGCAGGGTCTGCACGTACTTCGGGGAACGCGGGTTGTCCTCGACCTTGGCGCGCAGCCGCATCACGCAGGCGTCCACGAGCCGGGAGTCTCCGTGGTAGCTGTGTTCCCAGACGCGTTCGAGCAGTTGCTGGCGGCTGAAGACCTGGCCGGGCGAGGCGGAGAGGAAGAGCAGCAGTTTCATCTCGGAGGGCGGCAGGGCGAGGTCCTTGCCGTGCTTGGCGACGATCAGTCCGGCCCGGTCGATGGTGAGGTCGCCGTAGGTCTCCAGGGCGCTGGAGGCCGGCCCGGTGAGCACCGGGTCGCCGGCGCCGTCGGGTGCGGTACGGCGCAGTACGGCCCGGATGCGTGCCTCCAGCACCTCGCCGCGGGCGGGTTTGACGATGTAGTCGTCGGCGCCGGCCTCCAGTCCCAGGACGACGTCGATGTCGTCGCCGCGCGCGGTGAGCATGATGATCGGGATCTGCCGGGTCGCCCGGATCCGCCGGCACACCTCGAACCCCGAGGCGCCCGGCAGCATCAGGTCGAGCAGCACCAGGTCGGGCCGGAAGGTGTCCAGGGCGGCCAGCCCGGCCTCGCCGGTGGCGGCGCCCTCGACCTCGTGGCCGCGGCGGCGCAACGCGAGGGTGACGCCATGACGCACGGCGGGGTCGTCCTCGATCAGAAGCACACGCGACATGGGCCCAGTATCGATCGGTTTTATGAGGAAACTGTCACAGGCGGATCCATGGCGCGAGGTCGATCGTCTCCCCTGCTGTGTGCGTGATCAGCCCGCGGGGCTGAACGGGCGCGCCCGGCAGGCGGGTTCGCCCCGGGCCCGGTGCTCGGCCGCACACGCAGTGGGAGTGGCGGAGCCGAAAGGGCGGGGACGATGGTGCACAGGGCCGGTCGACGGATCAACAAGCGGGTGGTCACGGCTTCGGCGGTGGCGGTCGTGGGCGCGGCGGCGCTCGCGGGCTGGTGGAGCGCGCAGGCCGGCGAGCCGTCCGGGAACGCCGCGGCGCCCGCCGTCACCGGACCGGCCTCCGCCACGCCCTCGGCGGCGCCGATCACCGGCCAGACCTCGGTGCCCGACCCGGCGCTGCCCGCGCCCAAGGTCAACATGGACATCGCGCACGCCACGGAGAGCGGCGGCAAGGCCGTCAACATCACCATCGACGACGGCCCGGACCCGGTCTGGACCCCCAAGGTGCTCCAGATTCTGCGGGACAACGGGGTCAAGGCGGTCTTCTGCATGATCGGCCCGCAGGCCGCCGCCCACCCCGAGGTGGTCAAGCAGGTGGTGGCCGACGGGCACCGGCTGTGCGACCACACCGTCTCGCACAACACCGCCATGGACCACCGCCCCGACGACTACCAGCGGCACCAGGTCCTCGACGCCGCCGACCAGATCACCCAGGCGTCCGGCGGCGTGCGGCCGATGTACTACCGCGCGCCGGGCGGCGCGTTCACCCCCTACAGCCGGCAGATCGCCGCCGCCGCGGGGATGCGTCCGCTGGGCTGGAACGTCGACTCCAAGGACTTCCAGAAGCCCGGCGTCGGCGCCATCGAACGCACCGTCCGCAAGGAACTGCGCAACGGCCCGACCGTGCTCTTCCACGACGGTGGCGGCAACCGCGCCCAGACCGTGGCCGCGCTGCGCGACCTGCTGCCGTGGCTGAAGCAGCAGGGGTACACCTTCAGCTTCCCGGTGCGGTGACGACCGGCTCCGCCCGGTACGCGCCGGGGGCGCCCGCCGCCGTGCCGGACACCGGCCGAGGCCAGGCACCCTCCAGCGCGAGCAGCCGGCGCTTGCGCTCCAGCCCGCCGGCGTAACCGGTCAGCGAGCCGTCCGAGCCGATCACCCGGTGGCAGGGGCGGATCACCAGCAGCGGGTTGGCCCCCACCGCCCCGCCGATCGCCCGCACCGCCCCCGGCGACCCGGCCGCCGCGGCCAACTCCCGGTAGGTGACGGTGGTGCCGTACGCCACGGTGTCCAGCGCCGCCCACACCCGGCGCCGGAACTCGCTGCCGTGCGGTGCCAGCGGCAGGTCGAAGGCGCGCAACCGGCCCGCGAAGTACGCGTCGAGCTGCCGGGCGGCCTCGGCGAAGGCGTCCGGGTCCCGCCGTGCGCCGCTGCCCGGCCCCAGGTCGGGCAGCGGCGCGCCGCGCTGCCCCGGGACGTGGAGCCCGGTGAGCGCGAACCCCGCGTCCGTGTCGCGGGTGCCGGTGAGCGTCAGCTCGCCCAGCGGGCTGTCGAGGGTGGTGAAGAGCGTGGTCATGGTGTCCCTTCTCGGGTTGTCGGGGTGATGGCCGACGGGGTCGGGGTCGGGGGCCTGGGTTGCCGGGGTCATGCGGCGTGCTCCGGGTCGAGCAGGCGGGTGGCGTAGGAACGCCAGGGGCGCCAGGCGTCGGCGGGCCCGGACGGCTCGACGGCACCGGCGGCGGGTACGAGGACGTCGGGGTCGCCCAGGGCACGCATGCGGATGAGCGCCGCCGTGCGCCCGTCGAGACCGGGCACGGCCGTCAACGCCCGTGCCGACGCCTCCCGGTCGGCCCCGGCGTCGAGCCGGACCGCGCCCTCGGCCAGCGCTGCCGCCAACTCCCTTGCCGGTGCGGGCGCTTCGACCCCGGCGATCGTCTGCACGGTGGGGAACAGCCTGGTCAGCCCCGCGTCCGGACCGCCGGGCAGCACGTCGCCGTACCGGTCCGCCAACTCCCCGGCCCGGGCCGGATCACCCAGCGCGAGCCGGATCGCCGTCTCGTGCGGATCGGCCGCGCCCGGCACCCGCACCCCCGGCCGAGCCGCCGCGAGGGGACCCAGGACGGGGTCACCGGCGAACCGCGCCACCACCGCCTCGGGGTCGGCGTCCAAGTCGAACAGCCGCCTGACCCGCTGCACGGCGGTGGTCAGGTCCCGCAGGTCGGCCAGGCGCAGCCGGCACTCCAGCCAGCCGCCGGCACGCGCCCGCGGGCCGGGCTCGTCCACCTCCGCCGTGCCCACCCCGTGCGGCAGCCGCAGCGTCCGCCGGTAGGTACGCCGCCCCGGCTCCCCCGTCACCTCCTCGACGCCCGGCACGGCCTCCCGCGCCAGCAGGCCGAAGACACCGGCCGCGTCGTACGGCCCGCGGTGCGCCAGACGCAACGGCACCACGCCCGCCGGTGCCGCCCCCGGGCGCCGCCCCTCGGCGGTGGCCCGCAGCTCGGTCGGGGTCCGGTCGTAGATCTGCCGGATGGAGTCGTTGAACTGCCGGACGCTGGCGAACCCGGAGGCGAACGCGATCTCCGTGATCGGCAGCGTCGTGGTCTGGAGCAGCACCCGTGCGGTGTGGGCGCGCTGGACCCGGGCGAGCGCCACGGGCCCGGCACCCAGCTCCGCGGTGAGCTGGCGCTGCACCTGCCGTGCGCTGTAGCCCAGCCGCGCGGCCAGCCCCGCCACCCCGTCCCGGTCCACCACGCCGTCCCGGATCAGCCGCATCGCCCGGCCGACCAGGTCCGCCCGCACGTCCCACTCGGGTGACCCCGGCACCGCGTCCGGACGGCACCGGCGGCACGCCCGGTACCCCGCGCTCTGCGCCGCCGCGGCCGACGCGTAGAACGTCACGTTGATCCGCTTCGGTGTCACCGCCGGACAACTCGGCCGACAGTAGATGCCCGTCGTCCGCACCGCGGTGAAGAACACCCCGTCGAACCGCGCGTCCCGGCTGCGCACCGCCTGATATCCGGTCTCCATGTCGATCACACCTCCAAGTCTGCGCTTCCGGGCCACCCCGGACTGGCGGAAATCGGACATCATGGCCCGACCTCCAGGGGCGGCCCCCGGTGCCCCCGGGCGGGCGGAGCCGGTTGCGAGGAAAAGGTCACAGGTGCCGCGGCCCGCGGCCCGCGCGGAGGGCGAACCCTCGGATAGCCGACGCCTCGGTGCCGGGGCCGTCGGGGACGGCTGCGTGGCCCCGCCCCTCCCCGGCCGGCGGATGTCCAACGTCGGCGCCGGGACGCCCGGGGGTGGCCGCGGGCCGGGGCGGAGTGGCCGGACGGCATCGGAGGACTCGGGGGGCGCTCCGAACCTCGGCCCTGCCGTCCAGGTGCGGCCTGAGCGGCGGATGCCCGCCACCGACGAGCGAGGAGGTCACGGGGCGGCCGGGGGCCCGGGCCCGGACGGGGCGGCGGAACGCCACCCCGTCCGGGCGGGCCGTCGCGGGGACGTCGCGGGAGAATCCGGCCGGGGGCAGGGCCAGGGCCACGCCCAGGCAGGGAGGGCACTCCGCTGCGGGGTCGACGCACGGTGTCGACGCCGTTGGGGACGAGTGCGTGCCCCCTCCCACCCCGGTGCGGCCCGGGTGACGGACACCCGACGTCGGCACGAGGAGGTCACGGCACGGAGCCGGGACAAGTGGCTGGACGACACCGGCCGTCTCGGAGGGCGCTCCATTCCCCGCCCTCTCCCGCCCCGGCGCGGCGCGTACGACGGATACCCGGCGCGCCGTGCGGGGACGTCGCGGAAGACCCTGACCAGGGCCAGGACGGGGCGGCCGACGACATCGGCGGCCTCGGGGGCACCCCGCCGCTTGCCACTACCGCCCCGATGCGGCCTGGGCGGACGGACTCCAGACAACGGCGCGGGGATGTCACGGGGCGGCCGGGGGCCGGGTGGGGCACTCCGTGCCGACCCCTCCCTCGTGCGCCCCTGCCGACGGACCTGCGACACGCCCGCGCGACGACCTCACGCCACCCTCCCGGCCACGCCCGATACGAGGCGGAACAGCGAGCCGCCGCGAAGCCCCGGGGCGCCTTCTTACGCGTCGGGTATCCAGTGGCCGTGGAAGCCGGCCGGGACTCGGCGGGGGAGGTGGATGGTGGCGACCCGGGACAGGTCGTGGGCGTCCAGGACGAGGAGTTCGGCGGAGCCGGGGGTGGAGAGGAGGGAGAGCAGCCAGCCGTCGTCCTCGGCGGTGGCGTCGGCGGCGGGGACGAAGACGGCTTCGCCGGGGCGGGTGTCCTCGCCGGTGGTGAAGGTGCGGGTGGCTCCGGTGCGGGTGTCGTACTTGATCAGTTCGCCCTGGCCGACGGCGTAGACGTGGCGGTTGGCCAGGCCGGTGCGTTCCTCGTCGATGGTGGGGAACTCCACCATGCGGTCGTCCAGCGGCGTTTCGCGGACCTGGCCGGTGGCGGGGTCGAGGAGCCAGCGGTGCAGGACGGGGACCTGACGCCTGGCCGCGCTGCCGCCGCCCATGCGTCCCCAGGTCTCCTGGAAGCTCCGCGGGGAGTAGCGCACGGCGTCGAGGACGACGCGGCCCTGCTCGTCCTCGTAGGCGTTGCCGACGTGGAAGACGTAGGCGGGGTCGACGTCGAACCAGCGCACCGGGGCCCCGGGGGTGCGGGGCATCACGCCGATCCGGGCGCCGTAGTCGTCGTCCCAGCGGTAGGGCATTCCGCGCCCTGTGAGGGAGAGGTCGAAGACCACGGGCAGGTCGAGCCAGACGACGTGGTTCGCGGTGATGGCGAAGTCGTGCGTCATCGTGGGCCCGGGGACCGCGATCTCGCGGCTTTCGACGAGTTCTCCGGAGGCGGAGAGCCGGTGGTAGGTCAGGTAGGGCGGGGCGAACCCGTAGCCGAAGAAGAGGAGTTCGCCGGTGCGTGGATCGGCCTTGGGGTGGGCGGTCATGGCGGTGGTGAGCCGGCCGCCGAAGTCGCAGGGGCCGACGGTCTCCAGTTCCGGGGTGACCTCGTACGGCAGGCCGCTCTCGACCAGGGCGTAGATCTTGTCGGCGTGCGGGATGACATGGGTGTTGGCGGTGACGGCGGTGCGGTCGACGGTGCCGTTCTCGTCGACGAGCGGGACGCCGTCCATGGCCCGGGTGCGCACCCAGCGGTTGCGGTACCACTCGGCGCGGCCGTCGCGGAGCCGGATGCCGTGCAGCATCCCCTGGCCGGCGAACCAGTGCCCGGGGTCCTGGCCGGGCAGCGGGTTGGGGCCGTTGCGGAAGTAGCGTCCGGTCAGCTCGGGCGGGAGCGTACCGGTGACCGGCAGGTCGTGCGCCTCCGTCTCGTCCGGGACGGGGGCCAGATGGCCGCTGAGGTAGGCGGGGGTGTCGGCGGTCATGTGATCTCCTTGGGCGATGTGAAGTCGCGGATGGTGAGCGGCTGTTGGGCGGCGGCCGGCGCCTGACCGTCCCGTTCGGCATCTCGGGGGACGCCGGGTTCGCGGTGTCCCCGGCGGCGGGCGGGGCGTCAGACGGCCGGCTGCCGGGTGGCGCGGGCCCGCACGGCGTCGGGGTAGCGGACGGTGAAGACGGCGGGCAGGACGAACGCGGCGATGGTGACGAGGGTGGGGGCGATGCCCGGGGCTCCGGAGAGCTGGAGTGCGGCGAGAGCCAGGGCGGAGCAGGTGAAGGCGACCGCCCAGACGGCGCTGATCACCACGTTGACACGGCGGAAGAGGGGGTTGTCCCACAGCGCGGCGGGGACCGAGGCCCGGGCTATGCCGAGCGTGAAGGGCCGGCGTACGGCCAGCGAGCCCCAGGCGATCAGTGCGAGCCAGCCGGAGGAGGCGGACTGCGTCCACGGGCGCAGGACGGAGTGCGGGTCGGCGAGGGCGATCGCCAGCACCACGGCGAAGTAGCCGGCCGAGCACGTCTCGATGAGCAGGGCGTCCCAGCCACGGCCGGCCCGCCGGGCGGTGACCAGGCCCCAGGCCGTCAACACCAGCCCCGCGAGCGCTCCCCAGCGCCAGTCGGCGACGGAGGCGACCACCGCGTAGCCGATCCACGGCAAGAACGGCCTGACGAAGCTGCTCACGACTTCCCCCTGCTCCCCCGGCCCGAGGCTGTCGTACGCGTCGGACCCATGACATTCCACTACTGACATGTCGAAGATAGAAGCTCCTCGCTCGACATGTCAAGGGTGGAATGTAGAATCGGGTCATGAGTCTTCGCCACGCCATGCTCGGTCTGCTGGCCCGGGGCCCGGCCAGCGGTTATGACCTGCTGAAAGCCTTCGAGGCGTCGCTGGCCAACGTCTGGCCGGCCACGCAGAGCCAGCTCTACACCGAGTTGGGCCGGCTCACCGACGCCGGGCTCATCGCGGTGCAGGCCGAGGGGCCGCGTGGCCGTAAGGAGTACCGGATCACCCAGCAGGGCCGCGAAGAGCTGTGGCACTGGCTCACCGAGGTGGAGCCGGATCCGCCGCGGCGCAACGACGCCCTGCTGCGGGTCTTCTTCCTCGATCAGGTGGACCCCGGGCAGGCCCGGGCCTATCTGGAACGCCGGGCGGCAGCGGCGGCGGCCCAGGAGGCGGCGCTGCTCGGGTTGCGGGAGCAGGTGGCCGCCCAGGACGATCCGCTGGCCAGATACGGCCTGTTGAGCCTGGAGTACGGGGTGCGGATATCGGCCGCGGTGCGGGAATGGGCGCAGTGGGCCGTCGAGCAGCTCGACGCCGGCGGCGCCCTCGCCCCCGCGAACCCGGCCGGCCCCGCCGCCACCACCGCCGACACCGGCACCGCGAGCCCGGCGGACTCCCCCGCCCACGCCGCCAACCCCTCCGCCGCAACCGGCGGTTGACCGTCCCGCCCCCTCGGGTCTTCGCCGCCGGATGTGGCCGGAAGCGGTTGGGAAGCGGCGTACACGGGAATGTCACGGGCAGGTGGAATCCGTGAAGACCGCGTGAAATCCGTCCCGGCTTCCAGCCGGCCCCGGACGACCCTTGGAGGAGCCATGATCTACACGATCGTGCTGGGGATAGTCATCGTGACCCTGGGCGTCGGCACCGTGGTCTACACGTTCTGGCACGAGGGCAGCCCGCTCACCGCGCGACGGCGGCGCGGTGGCGACGTGAGCTGATACGCGGGCCACGGCCGCGCGGGGCCGCGTGGAACTACCACGGCCTCCCGCCCCGCTTCGCCTCGTAGGCCGCGCGGCCTTCGGCCGATCGGCGCTTCCACAGGGTGCGTTGTTCGGCGCGCAGGCGGACGTCGGTGCGGGCGGCGATCCAGGCGTTCTCGCGGAGGAGTTTGCGGTAGCTGTCGAGGCGGCGTTCGGGCAGGGTTCCGGCGGCGACGGCGGAGAGGACGGCGCAGCCGGGTTCGGAGACGTGGGCGCAGTCGTGGAAGCGGCAGTCGGCGGCGAGTGCCTCGATCTCGGTGAAGACGCGGCCGACCCCGGATTCGGCGTCCCACATGCCGACGCCGCGCAGGCCGGGCGTGTCGATGACCACGCCGCCGCCGGGCAGCGGCAGCAGGTCGCGCGAGGTGGTGGTGTGGCGTCCCTTGCCGTCGGCGTCGCGGACCGCGCGGACGTCCTGCGCCTCGCGTCCCAGCAGGGCGTTGGCGAGGGTCGACTTGCCGGCGCCGGACTGGCCGAGGAGCACGCAGGTGCCCCCGCCGAGCAGCCCGGCGAGGGGTTCCAGGCCGCTGCCGGTGGCGGCGCTGACGGCGAACACGGGTGCCCCGGGGGCCACCGTGGCGACGTCGGTGACCAGGTGGTCCACCTCGGGCACCAGGTCGGCCTTGGTCAGCGCGACGACCGGCTGGGCGCCGCTCTCCCAGGCGAGCGCGAGGAAGCGTTCGACGCGGCCGAGGTCGAGTTCGGCGGCGATCGACACCGCGATGACCACGGTGTCGACGTTGGCCGCGAGGACCTGGCCCTCGGAGCGCTTGGAGGAGGTGTTGCGTACCAGGGTGGTGCGGCGCGGGAGCAACTCCCGTACCAGCACCGGGTCGCCGGAGGGGTCGAGCGCGGCCCAGTCGCCGGTGCAGACCCAGGCCAGCGGGTCGGGGGAGGTCACCGGGGTGAGGTCGGCGCGGACGAGGCCGTCCTCGGTGACCGCGTCGCACAGCGTGCCGTGGACCCGTACGACGCGGGCGGGCACCAGGCCGCGGGCGGCGTGCGGGGCGAAGTCAGCGTCGCGGGTGCTGTCCCAACCGTAGCCGCAGAGCGTGGAGTTCAAGGTGGTGGTCCTTCGGGACGAGGGTGAAGGTGTGGTTCCGCTGCGGGATGCGGGCAACGCCGCGCGCGATGACAGCCATGAGTCGCACCTCCATGTCGTCCCGGGAGGCGTCCGCCGTCGGACGCCTCGTCACATGAGCCGCGACCCTACGCGGCGCCCCGCCCCCGGTCCACCGGATTTCCCCCGATCCCGCGGCGGACCTACCCCCGCGCCCTCCCTCCCCCCACCGCCCAGCGCCACACCCGGCGGGCCACCCGGCGCCGCAGACCCACGCGCCCCCGCCTACCCGGCCGCGCGGGAACCGCCGGAGGGGCGCGGAAGGGCGCGGGGGCCCAGCGTTCGGGGTACTCGGCGGGGGCCACCGCCAGCGCGTCGTCGTCCTCGTCGGGCCGTTCGGGATCCGGGTCCGCCTCGTCCTCCTCGGCCTCGCGCGACGACCCGTCCGGCGCCCCGTGGTCCTCCTCCGCCGAGGCCGCCCGGGCCACGAGTTCGGCGGCCTCCTGGGCCCTGGCCCTGGCCCGTTCCGCGCGGGCGGCGGCGGTGGCCAGCGAGGGCCACACCCGGTCGGCGGCGGCGTTGACGGCCGCGCCCACCAGCACGGCGAAGGCCGACACGCCGATCCACAGCAGCACCGCGACCGGCGCCGCCAGCGAGCCGTAGATGGTGGGCCCTTCCATCGTGTGGGTGAGGTAGATCCGCAGCAGGAAGCTGCCGAGCACCCACATGAAGAGCGCCACCAGCGCCCCCGGCACGTCCTCCACCCACGGCGAGCGCACCGGGACCGAGACGTGGTAGAGCGTGGTCAGGAACGCGATGGAGAGCACCAGCACCACCGGCCAGTACAGGGCGTCGACCACCCCGGCGCTGTGCGGGACGAGCCCGATCACCGCCTCCGGACCGGCCACCAGCAGCGGCAGCACCACCGCCCCGACCAGCAGCGCGACGATGTAGAGCACGAAGGAGAGCAGCCGGGTGCGGACGATGCCGCGGCGTCCCTCCAGCCCGTACATGATGGTGATGGTGTCCACGAAGACGTTGAGCGCCCGGGAGCCGGACCACAGCGCGATGAGGAAGCCGGCCGAGATCACGTCGGGGCGGCCGACCCGGAAGACGTAGTCCACCAGCGGCCGGACGAGTTGGTTGACGCCCTTGACGGAGAGCACGGTCGCCGAGGCGGTCAGGATGTTGCGCCGGATGTGGTCGATGGTCCCGGCGCCTATCACCGCTTCGAGGTAACCGAGCGCGCCGACGAGACCGAGCAGCAGCGGGGGGAGCGACAGCAGGACGAAGAAGGCGGCCTCGGCGGCGAGCCCGGTGACCCGGTACTCCATGCAGGAGTTGACGGTGTCCTTGGTGAGCAGCCACACCACCTTGCGCTTCGAGACGTTGCGGTAAAGGGCCCGTGCCCGATGCAACCGCCCAGGTCGTGGCGGTGGTGTTCCCTCTGCTGCGTGCACCTGCCTACCGTAGCTGCCATGGCTTCCCGCACCCACACGGTGACCAACCAGGTACCCCCGCTGGTCTCCTACGACGTCTTCAGTGCCGACCCCGCCCTCGCCGAGGGCGTCGCGCGGCACCTCGCCCCCGAGCACCTCGACGAGGCCCGGACCGAGCTGTCCGAACTGGGCCGGGCGGCCGGTTCCGCCCAGGCGCAGCGCTGGGGCGAGGAGGCCAACGGCTACCCGCCGGTGCTGCGTACCCACGACCGGTACGGCAACCGGATCGACGAGGTGGAGTTCCACCCCAGCTGGCACCGGCTGCTCGGGCACGCGGTGGGCGCCGGGCTCACCGACGCCTGGTCCCGGCCGGGCGGGCACGTCCGGCGTACCGCGGCCTTCCTCACCTGGACGCAGGTGGAGGCGGGGCACGGCTGCCCGCTGTCGATGACGCACGCCGCCGTCCCGGCGCTGCGCGCGGACCCGGCGCTGGCCGCCGAGTGGGAGCCCCGGCTGACCTCCCGGATCTACCGGCCGGAGTTGCTGCCGCCGGGTGCCAAGCCCGGGGCGCTGTTCGGGATGGGCATGACGGAGAAGCAGGGCGGTTCGGACGTACGGGCCAACACCACCCGGGCGGAGCCGCTGGCCGAGCCGGGGGCGTACGCGCTCACCGGGCACAAGTGGTTCTGTTCGGCGCCGATGTCGGACGCCTTCCTGGTGCTCGCCCAGGCGCCCGGGGGGCTGACCTGCTTCCTGCTGCCCCGGGTGCTGCCGGACGGCACCCGCAACGTCTTCGCGATCCAGCGGCTCAAGGAGAAGCTCGGCAACCGCTCCAACGCCTCCTCGGAGGTGGAGTTCGACGGCACCTGGGCGCGCCGGGTCGGCGAGGAGGGGCGCGGGGTGGCGACCATCATCGAGATGGTGGCCGCCACCAGGCTGGACTGCGTGTCGGGGTCGGCGGCGCTGATGCGGCAGGCGGTCGCGCAGGCCACGCATCACGCGGCGTACCGCGAGGCGTTCGGCGGTCCGCTGATCGACAAGCCGCTGATGCGCAACGTCCTGGCCGACCTGGCGCTGGAGTCGGAGGCGGCGACCACCACCGCGCTGCGGCTGGCGGCGGCGTACGACGCGGACACCGAGCACGAGCGGGCGCTGCGGCGGATCGCGGTGCCGGTGGCCAAGTACTGGGTGACCAAGCGGTGTTCCGCGGTGGTCGGCGAGGCGCTGGAGTGCCTGGGTGGCAACGGCTACGTGGAGGAGTCGGGGATGCCGCGGCTGTTCCGGGAGTCGCCGCTGAACTCGATCTGGGAGGGGTCGGGGAACGTGCAGGCGCTCGACGTGCTGCGCGCGCTCCAGCGGGAGCCGGGCGCCCTCAACGCGTTCCTCGGGGAGCTGGGGCTGGCGCGGGGCGCCGACCACCGGCTGGACGGGGCGATCAAGGACCTGCTGACCGAACTGGCCGATCTGGAGGGCATCGAGGCGCGGGCCCGGCGCGTGGTGGAGCGGATGGCGCTGGTCTTCTCGGGTTCGCTGCTGGTGCGGTTCGCCCCGGCCGCGGTGGCGGACGCGTTCTGCGCCTCGCGGCTGGGCGGCGACTGGGGGACGGCGTTCGGCACGCTGCCGCACACGCTCGATCTGGTGTCGGTGGTCGACCGGGCCCGGCCGCGCCCGGAGCAGGGCGCGTAGCGGACGGCAGGCGGCCGGGGTGGTGCCGCGCCGACCCGGCGCCACCCCGGCCCCGCGCCTTTGGCCCGGAGCGATCCGGGGCGGTGGCGCGACCGGACGTCACTTTCCGCCGGAACGGGGTGGATTGGCAACCGTTGCAGCAGGTTGCGGTTTTCCGCCGGATGACCGGCGCGGCGGACCCGGGCGGCGGCACCATGGGATGGCACACCGAGAAGATCCGAGAGACCGCACGTGAAACAGTCACCACCCGAGCCGCCGGCCGCGGGGCGGACGTCCGGCACCGTCCCGCCCTCCCGCGCGGTGATCACCGAGTCCTGGCGCCGGATGCTGCGCCGGGGCCTGGATCCGGACGTCGGCAACCACCGCACGGCGCTCGCCGCGGACGCGCTGGAGTCGCTGCGCCGCCAGTCGCCGCTGGCCGGGATCGTCCCCACGCTCCGGGAGGGCCTGCGTTCGGTGGCCGACGGGGAGCGCCACGTGATGGCGGTGGCCGACGCCGACGGCCGGGTGCTGTGGCGTACCGGGGGTCGGTCCGGGCGGCGCACCGCCGACCGCGTCAACCTGGCGGAGGGCGCCTGCTGGGCGGAGGAGTCGGCGGGCACCAACGGGATCGGCACCGCCGTGGTGGCCCGTACCCCGCTGCAGATCACCTCCACCGAGCACTTCGTCCGGGCCCACCACGGGTGGACGTGTGCGTCGGCGCCGTTGCACGATCCGCGGGACGGGCGGCTGCTGGGCGTGGTGGACATCAGCGCCCCGGCGGCCGAGGTGCATCCGGCCACCTTGGCGCTGGTGACCGCGGTGGCCCGGGTGGCCGAGGGCGAACTGCGGGCCCGGCACTGGCAGTCGGTGGAGCGGCTGCGGTCCACGGCGGCGCCGGTGCTGGCCCGGCTCGGCGGTCCGGCGATCGCGGTGGACCGTTACGGCTGGACGGCCGCGGTGACCGGGATGGCGCCGGTGGACCGGGTGGCGTTGCCGGCCACCCCGCAGACCGGCCGGGTGTGGCTGCCGTCGCTGGGTCCGTGCGTGCTGGAGCCGTTGCCGGGCGGGTGGCTGGTGCGGGTGGGGCAGGCGCCGGGGCCGGCCGCGCCCGGGCGGGTGGTGCTGGAGCTGGCCGGCCCGCGTTCGTGGTCGGTGTCGGTCAGCGGGGCGATGGGCAGTTGGTCGCACCATCTCTCGCCGCGCCACGCCGAGTTGCTGTACGTGCTCGCGCTGCACCGCGAGGGGCGTACCGCCGCCCAGCTCGCCGAGGCGCTCTTCGGCGACCCCGGCCGTACGGTGACGGTGCGGGCCGAACTCTCCCGGCTGCGCCGCCGGCTGGCCGGGGTGCTGGCCCACCGTCCGTACCGGTTCGCCGACCACGTGGAGGTGGAGGTGCGCGGGCCGCAGGATCCGCTGGACCTGCTGCCGTTCTCCACCGCGCCGGCGGTGCTCGCGGCGCGGCGGGGGCGGGCGGCGGCTCAGGAGGTGGGGCCGGCGTCCCGGTCGCGGCCGGCCAGCCCCGAGTGGCGGTAGGAGTAGCCGGCGTAGACCAGCAGACCGATCAGGAACCACACCGCGAACCGCAGCCATGTCTCCCAGTGCAGGAAGGTGATGAGCCACAGCGAGAAGAGCGCGCCGAGCGCGGGGACCACCGGCTTGGCCGGGCAGCGGAAGGTACGCGGCAGGTCGGGGCGTTTGTAGTGGAGGACGAGGACGGCCACGCAGACCACCACGAAGGCCAGCAGGATGCCGATGTTGGTCAGCTCGGCGGCGGTGCCGATGGGGACGAAGCTGGCGATGGCCGCGGCGGCGACGCCGACGATCCAGGTCACCCGGGTCGGCACGTGGCGGGTGGGGTGGGTGTGGGCGAACCACGGCGGCAGCAGCCCGTCCCGGCTCATCGAGTACCACACCCGGGTGACGCCGAGCATGAAGGTGAACATCACGGTGAGGATGCCGATGATGGCGCCGACGGCGACCACGTCGGCGACCGCGTCGAGGCCGACCGACTTGAACGCCGAGGAGAAGCCGCTCTTGGGGTCGATGGAGCGGTAGTTCTGCATCCCGGTGAGCACCAGGCAGGCGAGCACGTAGAGCACCATGGAGATGGCCAGCGACAGCAGGATCGCCTTGGGCATCTGGCGTTGCGCGTCCTTGGACTCCTCGGCGGCGGTGCTCATCGCGTCGTAGCCGAAGACGGCGAAGAACACGGTGGCCGCGCCGGTGAAGGCGCCGCCGAGTCCGTAGGGGAAGAACGGGGTGTAGTTGGCGGTGTGGACATGCAGGAAGCCGACGGCGATCACCAGCAGCACCACCAGGACCTTGACGCCGACGACCACGGTCTCGAAGCGGGCGGCGCTCCTGATGCCCAGGTTGAGCAGCGCGGCGATGAGCAGGCAGAGCACGGCGGCGAACAGGTCGACCCGGTGGCCGGGGCCGGTGCCGGGCGCCCCGAGCAGCCAGGCGGGGAGCTTGAGCCCGGCCTGGCCGAGCAGGAAGTCGAAGTAGCCGGAGATGCCGATGGCGACGACGGCGACGATCGCGGTGTACTCCAGCAGCAGGTCCCAGCCGATGAACCAGCCGACCACCTCGCCGAGGACGGCGTAGCCGTAGGTGTAGGCGGAGCCGGCCATCGGGATGAGCCCGGCGAACTCGGCGTAGGAGAAGGCCGCGGCGGCGCTGGCGATGCCGGCGATCAGGAAGGAGACGAGGACGGCGGGGCCCGCGGTGCCGTTGGCCACGGTGCCGGCCAGGGTGAAGACGCCGGCGCCGATGATGCCGCCCACCCCGATGGCGGTGAGCTGCCACAGCCCCAGGGACCGGCTGAGCCGTTCCCCGGCGGCCACCTCGCCCGCCTCGGGTGTCTCGATCGGCTTGCGGCGCAGTGCGCCTCGTCCCGCCCGGAGTTTGGCCATGTCCTGTCCCCATTCTCCGCTTTGTCCGCCGTTGTCCGGCGGCGGGCCCATCTTCGCGGAGCCGACGGGGCCGGGGAAGACGGCGCTCCGCGCGGGGTTGGTCCTCGCCGGTGAACGGCGGCCACCCGTTCGCCCGTGCCGCCTCGCCGGGACGGGGCCGGCCGCCTAGCGTGCAAGGGCCGGGGCGGTCCGTCCGGCCGGGTCCGGAACGTCGAAGGAGGTCGGCCCATGTCCACCGCGAGCCCCCCGAACCCCGCGGACGGCGCCGGCGGGGAGGAAGCGTCGGTACGCAGCCGCTACCGGGGGCCGGTGGCGATCGCGGTGGCCGCGGTGTGCGGGGCGGCGCTGATCCACAACGGCGCGGCCGACGACCACGGCCCCCCGCAGCCCGGCCGGGCCGCGGCGCTGGCGTCCCCCAGTCCGTCGGCGCGTCCGTCCGGCGCGGCGCGGGAGGACCGGGGGCGGCCGGGGGACGAGGAGAGTGCCTCCGGCGCGGACGGCGACGACGAGGCGGGTCCGGCGGCGGCCCGTCCGCTGCCGTACGCCGAGCCGCTGCGGATCCGCATCCCGCGGATCTCGGTGGACGCGCCGGTGATGAAGGTGGGCCTGGACGACGACGGCTGGATCGCGGCGCCGCCGCCGGAGGACACCAACCTCACCGCCTGGTACAAGGACGCGGCCTCCCCCGGCGAACGCGGCACCGCGGTCATCGACGGCCACGTGGACAACGTGCACGGCCCGTCCGTCTTCTACGGCCTGGGCGCGCTGCGCAAGGGCGACCGGATCGAGGTGGCCCGCGGCGACGGGCGCACCGCGGTCTTCACCATCTACGGCATCGAGGTCTTCGCCAAGGACCACTTCCCCGGCGACCGGGTCTACGGCGACATCGGCAAGCCGGAGCTGCGGGTGATCACCTGCGGCGGCGGATACACCAAGAAGCACGGATACGCCGGGAACGTGGTGGTCTTCGCCCGGCTGACCGGGGTGCGTGCCGTCGAGTGAACGGACGGCGGGGCGTGATGGGGTGGGGCCCATGACCGACACCGCTGTGACCACCTGGTACCTGGAGCAGACCGACCCCGCCGACCTGGCCCCGGCCGCCGCGCCCGATCCGGCGGCCGGTGTGACCGTGGCGCGGGCACGGATACCGAGCCCGGAGTTCAGCCGCTTCCTGTACGCGTCGGTGGGGGCCGACGTGGCGTGGACCGACCGGCTGGGGTGGACGCCGCGGGAGTGGCGGGCGTACCTGGAGCGGCCGGGCACCGAGACGTGGGTGGCGTACGAGCGCGGCACGCCGGCCGGGTACGTGGAGTTGAGCCCGGACGCGGCGGACGGGGTGGTGGAGATCGCCTACTTCGGGCTGCTGCCCGCCTTCCGGGGCCGGCGCATCGGCGGCCATCTGCTGACGTACGGCACCGCGCGCGCCTGGGACCTGGCCGCGCGGTGGCCGGGGCGGACGCCGACCCGCCGGGTGTGGGTGCACACCTGCAGCCTGGACGGCCGGTACGCGATGGCCAACTACCAGCGGCGCGGATTCCGGCTCTACGACACCCGTACCGAGTGACGCGCGGGGGCGGGTGGGGCGCGTGACACGCGACACACCGTCTCAGATATCGGGAAGGGTACGTCCGCTTTTTGGACAATAGTGGACTGGTCGGAGAGCGGCATGCCACGCTTCCGTCATGTCTCGCGCTGGAATCGCCTTGGTGGGTCGACTGCACGTCGACTACGGCCGCATGTCCAGCGCCATCTGTCCGGCGAGCTGAACGACCAGCGCCGCACTTTCCCAACCCTCCCCGCCGATTCGGCGACGCGGGCCCATGCATGCGTGAAACCGCAGGTCAGGGCCGTCCGCTGACGCCTCCGCGCGCTCCGCCTGCCCGAAGGACCCTGCTGACATGGCCACCATCGACGAGACCGCCGAGGTCGCACCATCCCGCCGCAAGGCCGGCCGCCACCGCGGCGAGGGCCAGTGGGCCGTCGGCCATTTCACCCCGCTCAACGGCAACGAGCAGGTCAAGAAGGACGACGACGGTCTCAATGTGCGGACGCGTATTGAGACGATCTACGCGCACCGCGGCTTCGACTCCATCGACCCGGCCGACCTGCGCGGCCGGATGCGCTGGTGGGGGCTGTACACCCAGCGCAAGCCCGGCATCGACGGCGGCAAGACCGCGGTGCTGGAGCCGGAGGAGCTGGACGACCGCTACTTCATGATGCGGGTGCGCGTCGACGGCGGGCGGCTGACGGTGGCCCAGTTGCGCGCGATCGGCGAGGTCTCGCAGACCTACGCCCGCGGCACCGCCGACATCACCGACCGGCAGAACATCCAGCTGCACTGGGTGCGCATCGAGGACGTGCCGGACATCTGGCGGAAGCTGGAGTCCGTGGGGCTGTCCACCACCGAGGCGTGCGGCGACTGCCCCCGGGTGATCATCGGCTCCCCGGTGGCCGGGATCGCCGCCGACGAGATCATCGACGGCACCCCGGCGATCGAGGAGATCGAGCGGCGCTACATCGGCAGCAAGGAGTTCTCCAACCTGCCGCGGAAGTTCAAGACCGCGATCTCCGGCTCGCCGGCGCAGGACGTGGTCCACGAGATCAACGACGTTGCCTTCGTCGGCGTGGTCCACCCCGAGCACGGCCCCGGCTTCGACCTGTGGGTCGGCGGCGGCCTGTCCACCAACCCGCGGCTGGGCGAACGGCTGGGCGCCTGGGTGCCGTTGGCCGAGGTGCCCGAGGTGTGGGCCGGGGTCACCGGGATCTTCCGCGACTACGGCTACCGGCGGCTGCGCAACCGGGCCCGGCTGAAGTACCTGATGGCCGACTGGGGCCCGGAGAAGTTCCGCCGGGTGCTCCAGGACGAGTACCTGGGGCGCGAACTCCTCGACGGCCCCGCGCCGGCCGAGCCCTCCAGCCGCTGGCGCGACCACGTCGGGGTGCACCGGCAGAAGGACGGCCGCTACTACGTGGGCTTCGCCCCCCGGGTCGGCCGGGTCGACGGCGCCACCTTGACCAAGGTCGCCGACCTGGCCGCCGCGCACGGCTCCGACCGGCTCAGCACCACCGTCGAGCAGAAGATGATCGTGCTGGACGTCGCCGAGGACCAGGTCGACTCGCTGGTCGCCGGGTTGGAGGCGCTGGACTTCCAGGTCACCCCGTCCCCGTTCCGGCGCGGCACGATGGCCTGCACCGGGATCGAGTTCTGCAAGCTGGCCATCGTCGAGACCAAGGGCCGCGGCGCCGCGCTCATCGACGAACTGGAGCGCCGGCTGCCGGAGTTCGACGAGCCGATCACCGTCAACCTCAACGGCTGCCCCAACGCCTGCGCCCGCATCCAGACCGCCGACATCGGCCTCAAGGGCCAGTTGGTGCTGGACGACGAGGGCCGCCAGGTCGAGGGGTACCAGGTGCACCTCGGCGGCGCGCTCGGCCTGCGGGCGGGGTTCGGCCGCAAGGTGCGCGGGCTGAAGGTCACCGCCGCCGAACTCCCCGACTACATCGAGCGGGTGCTCCGCCGCTACCTGGCCGAGCGCACCGCCGGTGAGCGGTTCGCCGACTGGACGGCGCGGGCCTCCGAGGAGGCGCTGTCATGAGCGAGCGGGCGGCCCCCTTCTACTGCCCCTACTGCGGGGACGAGGACCTGCGGCCGTCGCCGGAGGGCCATGGGGCCTGGGAGTGCGGTGCCTGCAACCGCGCCTTCCGGCTGGCGTTCATCGGGCTGCTCGCCGCCGGCCTGCGGCGGGACGACACGGGGGAGGACGGAGCGCGATGACCGGAACCGGAGTGGACGGCCGCACCGATGCGGAGCTGAAGGCCCTGGCCGAGCGGGCCGGGCGCGACCTGGAGGACGCCGACGCGCTCGACGTCCTCGGCTGGGCCGCGCGCACCTTCGGCCCGCGCTGGTGCGTGACCTCCTCCATGGAGGACGCCGTGGTGGCCCATCTGGCCTCCCGCGCCGCCCCCGGGGTGGACGTGGTCTTCCTCGACACCGGCTACCACTTCCCGGAGACCATCGGCACCCGGGACGCGGTGGCCGCGGTGATGGACGTCAACGTCATCACGCTGACGCCGCGGCGGACGGTGGCCGAGCAGGACGCCGAGTACGGGCCGCGGCTGCACGACCGCGACCCCGACCTGTGCTGCGCGCTGCGCAAGGTCCGGCCGCTGGAGGAGGGGCTGCGCGGCTACCAGGCGTGGGCCACCGGGCTGCGCCGCGACGAGTCGCCGACCCGGGCCGGCACCCCGGTGGTCGGCTGGGACGAGCGGCGCCGCAAGGTGAAGATCTCCCCGATCGCCCGCTGGACCCAGGACGACGTCGACGCCTACGTGGCCGAACACGGCGTGCTGACCAACCCGCTGCTGCTGGACGGCTACCCCTCCATCGGCTGCGCGCCGTGCACCCGCCGGGTGCTGGAGGGCGAGGACGCCCGCGCCGGACGGTGGGCGGGGCGCGCCAAGACCGAATGCGGGCTGCACGGCTGATGAAGCGTCAGGAGAATGAGATGAGCGTGACGGAACGGGGGGCCACGATCTGGCTCACCGGGCTGCCCAGCGCCGGCAAGACCACCGTCGCCCGCGCGCTGGCCGAACGGCTGCGGGGCGAAGGACACCGCGCCGAGGTGCTCGACGGGGACGAGATCCGCGAGTTCCTCTCCGCCGGGCTGGGCTTCACCCGGGCCGACCGGGACACCAACGTCCAGCGCGTCGGCTTCGTCGCCCAACTGCTGGCGTCCCACGGCGTCAAGGCGCTGGTGCCGGTCATCGCGCCGTACGCGGACAGCCGGGAGGCGGTGCGCAAGCGCCACGAGCAGCACGGCACCCCGTACCTGGAGGTGCACGTGGCCACCCCGGTGGAGGTCTGCTCGGTCCGCGACGTCAAGGGGCTCTACGCCAAGCAGGCGGCCGGCGAGCTGTCCGGGCTGACCGGGGTGGACGACCCGTACGAGGCCCCCGAGGCCCCCGACCTGCGTCTGCACACCCACGACCGGACGGTGGCCGAGTCCGCCGAGGCACTCAACGCGCTGCTCAGGGAGAGGGGACTGGCGTGACGACGGTGACCGAGATCAGCGAGGGCGTGGAGAACCCGTACGCGCTGTCGCACCTGGACGCGCTGGAGTCCGAGGCGGTGCACATCTTCCGCGAGGTGGCGGGCGAGTTCGAGCGGCCGGTGATCCTCTTCTCCGGCGGCAAGGACTCCATCGTCATGCTCCACCTGGCGCTCAAGGCGTTCGCCCCGGCGCCGGTGCCCTTCGGGCTGCTGCACGTGGACACCGGGCACAACTTCCCCGAGGTCATCGAGTTCCGCGACCGCACGGTGGCCCGGCACGGCCTGCGGCTGCACGTGGCGAGCGTGCAGGACTACATCGACGACGGGCGGCTGCGCGAGCGCCCCGACGGCACCCGCAACCCGTTGCAGACCGTGCCGCTGCTGGACGCCATCGGCGAGGGCCGCTACGACGCGGTCTTCGGCGGCGGACGGCGCGACGAGGAGAAGGCGCGGGCGAAGGAACGTGTCTTCTCGCTGCGCGACGAGTTCGGCGCCTGGGACCCGCGCCGCCAGCGCCCCGAGCTGTGGCAGCTGTACAACGGCCGGCACGCGCCCGGCGAACACGTCCGGGTCTTCCCGCTGTCGAACTGGACCGAGCTGGACGTGTGGCAGTACATCGCCCGCGAGGGCATCGAACTGCCGCCGATCTACTACGCCCACGAACGTGACGTCTTCCGCCGTGCCGGGATGTGGCTGACGGCCGGCGCGTGGGGCGGGCCGAAGGACGGCGAGCCGGTCGAGCGCCGGCTGATCCGCTACCGCACCGTCGGCGACATGTCCTGCACCGGCGCCGTCGACTCCGACGCGGCCACCATCGAGCAGGTGATCGCCGAGATCGCGGCGAGCCGGCTCACCGAACGCGGCGCCACCCGCGCCGACGACAAGCTCTCCGAGGCCGCGATGGAAGACCGCAAGCGCGAGGGGTATTTCTAGATGAGCACCACCACCGAAGAGCTGGCGGCCACCTCGCTGCTGCGGTTCGCCACCGCGGGCTCCGTCGACGACGGCAAGTCCACCCTGGTGGGGCGGCTGCTGCACGACTCCAAGTCGGTCCTCGCCGACCAGTTGGAGGCCGTCGAGCACGCCTCCCGGCGGCGCGGGCAGGACGCCCCCGACCTCGCCCTGCTCACCGACGGCCTGCGCGCCGAACGGGAACAGGGCATCACCATCGACGTCGCCTACCGGTACTTCGCCACCGCCCGGCGCCGCTTCATCCTGGCCGACACCCCGGGCCACGTGCAGTACACCCGCAACATGGTCACCGGGGCCTCCACCGCCGAGCTGACCGTCATCCTGGTCGACGCCCGCAACGGCGTGGTGGAGCAGACCCGCCGGCACGCCGCGGTCGCCGCCCTGCTGCGCGTCCCGCACGTGGTGCTGGCGGTCAACAAGATGGACCTGGTCGACTACGCCGAGCCGGTCTTCGCCGCCATCGCCGAGGAGTTCACCGGGTACGCCGCCTCGCTGGGCATACCCGAGGTCACCGCGATCCCGATCTCCGCCCTGGCCGGTGACAACGTGGTGACCCCGTCCGCGCACATGGACTGGTACGGCGGCCCGACCGTGCTGGAGCACCTGGAGACCGTACCGGTCGGCTCCGACCCGTCCGGCGTCCCGGCGCGCTTCCCCGTCCAGTACGTGATCCGCCCGCAGACCGCCGACCACCCCGACTACCGCGGCTACGCCGGGCAGATCGCCTCCGGTGTGCTGCGCGTCGGCGACCGGGTCACCGTGCTGCCCTCCGGCGCCACCAGCACCATCACCGGCATCGACCTGCTGGGCCGGCCGGTGGAGCTGGCCTGGGCGCCGCAGTCGGTCACCGTGCTCCTCGCCGACGACCTCGACATCTCCCGCGGCGACCTCCTCGCCCCCGCCGAAGGCGCCCCCGCCACCACCCGCGACATCCGGGCCACCGTCTGCCACCTGCACGAACATCCGCTGCGGGTGGGGATGCGGGTGCTGCTCAAGCACGGTACGCGCACCGTCAAGGCGATCGTGAGGGAGCTGCCGTACCGCATCGACCTCGGCGCCGAACTGGCCCACCACACCGCCCCGGAGGAGTTGGGCGTCAACGACATCGGCGCGGTGGTGCTGCGTACCGCGGAGCCACTGCCGCTGGACGCGTACGCCGACTCGCGGCGCACCGGTTCGTTCGTGCTGATCGACCCGGCCGACGGCGCCACGCTGACCGCGGGCATGGCCGGCGAGGCGTTCGCCGGCGCCGCCCCGGCCCCGGCCGGCGAGGGCTGGGACTTCTAGCGATGGCGACCGGGGGTTTCTACGACCGCTTCGCCAAGGAGGGCGGCCGGATCGGCAGCGGCACGCTCGGCAGCGGGCGGGGCGGCCAGGCGCGATGTGCGCGCTGACCGCATCCGGGTGCGCGGCCCCCACCACCGCGCACACCGTCGTCCGCCGCACCCCCTCCCGCCGTACCTCGCCCATCGACCCGGGCGCGCCCTGACCCGCGCCGCCCCGGGCCTACGAGAGGACCCCCTCCCGTGCGCCTCACCCACCGCGACCTCCATCCCGTCGCCGCCCGACCCGCCCGGCTGCTGACCGCCGCCGCCGCTGTGCCGCTGCTCCTGGTCGCCCTGGCCGGCTGCGGCTACGGTTCCAAGGCGGACGCCGGCACCGCCGCCGCCCCGTCCGGGGGCTCCGGCAAGAAGCTCTCCACCGGCACCGTGAAGATCGGCTTCTTCGCCAACGTCACCCACGCCACCCCGCTGGTCGGGCTCAAGGAGGGCCTGTTCCAGAAGGAGTTGGGGGGCACCAAGGTCTCGCAGCGGACGTTCAACGCCGGCCCGTCGGAGATCGAGGCGCTCAACGCGGGCTCCATCGACATCGGCTGGATCGGCCCGTCGCCGGCCATCAACGGCTACGTCAAGTCGCACGGCCGCAGCCTGCGCATCATCTCCGGGGCCACCTCCGGCGGCGCCTCGCTGGTGGTCGACCCGGCGAAGATCCGCGGCGTCGACGACCTCAAGGGCAAGAAGATCGCCAGCCCGCAGCTGGGCAACACCCAGGACGTGGCGCTGCTCAACTTCCTGGCCGGCAAGGGCTTCCACGTGGACGCCACCACCGGCCGCGGCGACGTCACCGTCGAGCGGCTGGACAACGCCACCACCCCGACCTCGTACAAGTCCGGGGCGATCGACGGCGCCTGGGTGCCGGAGCCGACCGCCTCCAAGCTGGTGGCCGCGGGCGCGAAGACGCTGGTGGACGAGCGGACGCTGTGGAAGGGCGGCCAGTTCGTGGCCACCAACGTCGTGGTCTCCCAGTCGTTCCTCAAGGACCACCCCGACGTGGTGGAGGCCGTGCTGCGCGCCTCGGTGAACACCAACGCGTGGATCAAGGCCAACCCGGACCGGGCGGCCACGGACGTCAACGCCCAGCTGGGCGCGTTGACCGGCAAGCCGCTGCCCGCCGCCGTCATCGCCTCGGCGTTCAAGAACATCCAGGTCACCGACGACCCGCTGGCCGCCAGCCTCCAGGAGGAGGCCGACCACGCGGTCAAGGCGGGGCTGCTCAAGGCGCCCGATCTGAAGGGCATCTACGACCTGGCACCGCTGAACAAGGTCCTCAAGGCCGCCGGCCACCCCACCGTCTCCGACGCGGGCCTGTCCGCGCACTAACCCCGCACGCCAGTCCCTACGGAGGTGAAGCCGATGGCCACCACGGTCACCGCACCGAGCACCGCGCACCCCGACTCCCCCACCGCGCCGTACGCCGCCCGGATCGACCACGTCTCCAAGGCGTTCGGCCGACCGGGCGCCCAGACCCAGGTGCTCGACGACATCAGCATCGACGTGGCGCCGGGTGAGTTCGTCTGCCTGCTGGGGGCGTCCGGCTGCGGCAAGTCCACCCTGCTCAACCTGGTCGCCGGGCTCGACCGGCCGTCCGCCGGCACCATCGACACCCCCGGCGGCCGGCCCGCCCTGATGTTCCAGGAGCACGCCCTCTTCCCGTGGCTGACCGCAGGCCGCAACATCGAGCTGGCGCTGCGGCTGCGCGGGGTGGCGCGCGGCGAACGCCAGGATCGGGCACGGGAGTTGCTGGAGCTGGTCCGGCTCGGCGGCGCCTACGGCAAGCGGGTCCACGAACTGTCCGGCGGGATGCGCCAGAGGGTGGCGATGGCCCGGGCGCTGGCCCAGGAGAGCCGGCTGCTGCTGATGGACGAGCCGTTCGCGGCGCTCGACGCCATCACCCGGGACGTGCTCCACGAGGAGCTGACCCGGATCTGGTCCGACGCCAACCGGTCCGGGGCGGCTGGCGGCGGGCTGTCGGTCCTCTTCGTCACCCACAACGTCCGCGAGGCGGTCCGCCTCGCCCAGCGCGTGGTCCTGCTCTCCTCCCGGCCGGGGCGGATAGCGCGCGAGTGGACGGTCGGCATACCCCACCCGCGCCGCATCGAGGACGCGGCGGTGGCCGACCTGTCCGTGGAGATCACCGAGCGGCTGCGGGGGGAGATCCGGCGCCATGGCAAGCACTGACACCACCGCGCGCCCGGCGGACGACGGCCCCGGCCCGGACGGCGGCGCCGCGTCGGAGAGCGGCCCGGCGCACGACGGGCGCGACCTGGCCGGGCTGGAGGCGGGCCTGGACGCGCTGGAGTCCGCCGCCGCGCAGCGCCCGCCGCTGGGCCGCACGCTGCTGTCCAAGGCGGTGCCGCCGCTGGTGGCGGTGGCGCTGGTGCTCGTCGCCTGGCAGCTCGCCTACCACTTCCAGGTCAAGGCGCACTACCTGCTGCCCAGCCCGGCGGACGTGATCGGCTCGCTGCACGAGAAGTGGCTGGAGGGCACGCTGCTGGGCTACGTGTGGACCTCGCTCTCCCGCGGTGTGCTGGGGTTCCTCGCCTCGCTGGTGCTGGGGACCGCGCTCGGGCTGGTGGTGGCCCGGGTGCGGCCGGTGCGGGCGGCGCTGGGGCCGATCCTGTCCGGGCTCCAGTCGCTGCCGTCGGTGGCGTGGGTGCCGGCCGCCATCATCTGGTTCGGCCTGACCAACGCCTCGATCTACGCGGTGGTGCTGCTGGGCGCGGTGCCCTCGATCGCCAACGGGCTGGTGGCCGGGGTGGACCAGATCCCGCCGCTGTTCCTGCGGGCCGGACGGACCATCGGGGCGACCGGGCTGCGCGGGGTGCGCCATGTGCTGATGCCCGCGGCGCTCCCCGGCTACCTGGCCGGGCTCAAGCAGGGGTGGGCCTTCTCCTGGCGGTCGCTGATGGCGGCCGAGCTGATCGTCAACTCCCCCGATCTGGGCACCGGTCTGGGCCAGTTCCTCGAACAGGGCCGTGAGCAGTCCGACATGGCCTGGGTGCTCGCCGGGATCCTGCTCATCCTCGTCGTCGGCATCGGCATCGAACTGCTGGTGTTCGCGCCGCTGGAGCGGTGGGTGCTGCGCAGCCGCGGACTGCTGGCCGGGGCCCGCTGATGCCCTCGCCGGTGCTCCTGGTCGTCGCCCACGGCAGCCGCGATCCGCGGCACGCCGCGACCGTGCACGCGCTGTGCGAGCGGGTACGGTCGCGGCGCCCCGGGCTGCGCGTGGAGACCGCCTTCCTGGACCACTGCGTCCCCGGGGTGGACCAGGTGATCGGCCGACTCGCGGGCGAGGGGGTACGGGAGGTGGTCGCCCTGCCGCTGCTGCTGACCCGGGCGTTCCACGCCAAGTCCGACATCCCCGCGGTGCTGCGGCTGGCCGCCGCCCGCCATCCGAATATGACGATGCGTCAGGCGCAAGTGCTGGGCCCCTCCCCGCTGCTGACCGCCGCGCTGGAACGGCGGCTGCGCGAGGCCGGGGTCGACCCCGCCGAGCGCGGCGGCACCGGCATCGTGCTCGCCTCGGCGGGCTCCACCGACCCGGAGGCGATCGCGGTGATCGCAGAAATCGCGCGGGAGTGGCGGCGTACCGGTTGGTGCGCCGTGCGGCCCACGTTCGCCTCCGCATCCCTTCCCCGGACGCAGGACGCGGTGCGCGCGCTGCGGGCACTGGGGGTACGCCGGATCGCCGTGGCCCCCTATGTGATCGCCCCCGGTTTCCTGCCGGACCGCATCGTGCGCGGCGCCCGGGAGGCGGGCGCCGACGCGGTGGCCGGGGCGCTGGGCGCGGCGCCGGAGGTGGCGCGGCTGGTGCTGGAGCGGTACCGGCAGGCCGCCGCCGGCCGCCTGGGGCTGCCGCCCGCCGCCACCGGGTGAGGCCCCCGGCCGCGCTGCCGATACGATCGCGGCGAGTGGCCCGGCCGCGTCCGGCCGGGACCGAGGTCGCGTGGACGAGGAGCGTGCGGTGGGCTTCACCGAGGAACGGGCCCGTCAGGTGCTGCGCGCGGCCGGGCTGGCCGCGGCCGACGCCGAGGCGCTGACGCTCGGCGAGAACGCCGTCTTCACCCTGGACGACCTGGTGGTCAAGGTCGGCCGGGAGGCGGCGCTCCTCCCCCGCGCCGAACGTGAGGTGCGCACCGCCGCCTGGCTCGCCGAGCACGGCGTGCCCGCGGTACGCCCCGCCGAACCGGCCGCCCGGCTCGTCGAGGGCCACCCGGTGACCTTCTGGCACCGGCTGCCGCCCGCCCGGCGCCCGGCCGGCCCGGCCGACCTCGCCGGGCTGCTGCGCCTGGTGCACGCGCTGCCCGAGCCCGCGTTCGGCCTGCCGCACCGCGATCTGCTCGGCGGCGTGGAGCGCTGGCTGCGGCTGGCCGGGGACGCGGTGGACCCGGCCGACGCCGACTTCCTGCGCCAGCGCCGGGACTCCTTCCACACCGAGGTGCGACGCCTCACCCCTCATCTGCCGCCCGGCCCGGTGCACGGCGACGCGCTGCCGCGCAACGTGCTGGTGGGGCCGGACGGGCCGGTGCTGGCGGACCTGGAGACCTTCTCCAGCGATCTGCGCGAGCACGACCTGGTGGTGATGGCGCTGAGCCTGGACCGGTACGGCCTCGACCCGGCCCAGTACGCCGCGTTCACCGAGCGGTACGGCTGGGACGTGCGCGAGTGGGAGGGGTGCGCGGTGCTGCGCGGGGCGCGGGAGACCGCCAGTTGCGCCTGGGTGGCGCAGCACGCCCCGGGCAACCCGGCGGCGCTCGCCGAGTTCCGCCGGCGGGTGGCCTCGCTGCGGGACGGCGACCCTACGGTGCGCTGGTACCCGTTCTGACCGGGTCCGCGGCCGGTATGGAGGGGTCCGGTACGCGGTGGTGCGGTGCGCGGTGGTGCAGCGGCCAGCCGGGCGGGGTCCGGTGCGCGTCCTTGCGGGCGCTCCACTCGGCGTGCCAGGCGGCCTGCGAGTGGTGCAGCTCCCACGGGTCGCGGCGGGCCAGTTGCGGATAGCGCCGGGCGAGCGCGCGGGCGACCTGGACGGCGGCGAGCGCGTCGGACTCGGCCTGGTGGGCGCGGCCGAGCACCACCCCGTACTCCGCGCAGGCGGCCTGGAGGGTGCGCCGGCCGGGGCGGTCGCGGTCGAGGGCGCGGTCGACCACGAGCGGGTCTATCACCGGGCCGGGCGGGACGGGCAGCGGCGGCAGGCCGTGCCGGGCCAGCTCGGCGGTGAGCAGGGTGAGGTCGAACGGGGCGTTGTAGGCGACCACCGGGACCCCGGCCGCCCAGTGGCCGGTGAGCGCCTGGGCGATCTCGGCGACCGCCTCACGGGGCGGGCGGCCGGCGGCGCGGGCCCGGGCGGTGGTGATGCCGTGGATCGCGGTGGCCTCCGGCGGTATCGGCAGCCCGGGGTCGACCAGCCAGCACCGGTGGCGCACCGGCCGGCCGGCGGCGACCTCGGTGACCGCGGCGGAGACGATCCGGGCGTGCGCCGGGTCGGTGCCGGTGGTCTCCAGGTCGAAGCCGACCAGCAGCTCCTCGTGCCAGCCCATGACGTCCCCCTTGCGTGCTTCCCGGCGCCGCGTGGTCCGCGGCGCGGGCCCCCTTGGTGGAACCACCCTCGCACGCGCCTCTGACAACGCCGCCGGAGCGCCGGGGACGCGGCTCCGGAGCGCGGCGGGCGGGGCGGGGGTCAGGAGACCGGGCGGGAGTCCGTCCAGACCCCTTCGAACTCCTCCCGGTAGATCCCGAAGAGTCCGCCGTCCCCCTGGTCGCCGGCCGGGCCGTCGCCGGACCGCTGGAGCGGCCGGCGGCGCCCGCCGCGCAGCACCAGCACCGGCGCCTCCATCCCGCGCGCCTTGCGCAGGTAGGACTGGATCACCGCGAGCCCGTCCGGGCCGTCGCCGTCGACCAGGTAGGCGGTGAAGCGGGGGGTCTCGTCGAAGACCCGGATCTCGAAGGCGGCGGTGTCCCGCAGCCTGGCCCGCACCCGGCGCATGTGCATGATGTTCATCTCCACCGAGCGGCTCATCTCGCCGCGGCCGAGCCCCAGTTCGCGCTCCCGGCGGCGGACCGCGCTGCTGGCCGGGTTGAGGAAGAGCAGCCGCACCCGGCAGCCGTCCTCGGCGAGCCGGACCAGGCGGCGCCCGGAGTAGTTCTGCACCAGCAGGTTGAGGCCTATGCCTATCGCGTCGAGCCGACGGGCGCCGCCGAACAGGTCCTCGGCGGGCAGCCTGCGCAGCAGCCGCACCCGGTCGGAGTGGACGCCGACCACGTCCGCGTAGCGGTCGCCGACGATCTCCTCGACGGCGTCGACCGGCAACCGGGCGGCGGCGTCGGCCTCGGGTCCGCCGCCGAGCATGGCCAGCAGCCGGGCGGCGGCCCGCTCGGTCTGGTCGAGCACGGTGCCCGACAGCGCCCGGTTGCGGCTGACCACGTGCCGGGCGACCTCCAACTCGTCCAGCGCCAGCTCCAGTTCGCGCCGCTCGTCGATGTACGGCTCGAAGCACGGCCAGTGCTGCACCACCAGTTCGCGCAGCTGGGGCAGGGTCAGGAAGCTGACCAGGGTGTCGTCGGCCGGGTCGAGCAGATAGCCCTTGCGGCGGCTGACCTCCCGTACCGCGGCGGCCCGTTGCACCCATTCGTGGCCGGCCGGACCGGCGGCGGCGGTCACCCACTCCTCGCCGTGCACGGGTTCGTAGATGGGGCGCAGCACGGCGCTGACGACGGCCCGCAGCCGCTGTTCCACGAGGTTGAGCCAGACGTAGGCGCGGCCGGCCCGGCGGGCGCGGGTGCGTACCTCGGTCCAGGCGTCGGCGTCCCAGTCCAGTTCGGGTCCTATGTCGAGTCTCACACCCGGCTGCTGGAGCAGAGCCGCACCGGTGGGAGCGTCGGTGGCGCCCTGGTTCTCCTGGTCACCGCCGCCCGGCAGCACCAGACCTTCCGACGTCACCACCACACCGCCTCTCCCGGCCCCCGTCCTTCCCCGGCCCCGCCCACGATCAAGGAAGCCTACTGCGGTCGGCCGAGTGGGCGCAGCCGGTCGGGCGCGGAGTTCACCACATTCACCGCTTCGTCACCCGCCCTTGCCGACGGCGTTCCGGGTTTCCGCCATTCGGGCACCCGTTCAGGGGAAGATCTTGGGAAAAGGGACATCCGAGCGGCGCGGTACGCGAGGATGCAATGGGCGTGGAGTCCCTGACCGTCGCCCGAGCGCCCTCAGTGCCGAGCGCCTCTACCTTCAGTGCCGATACCTTCAGCGCCGAGCGCCGTCAGCGGAGCCGAGCGCCTCGAGTGGAAGAGTCGACGACATGCAGGTCTGGCCGGGACACGCCTATCCCCTCGGCGCGACGTACGACGGCGCCGGGACCAACTTCGCGGTCTTCTCCGAGGTCGCCGAGCGCATCGAGCTGTGCCTGCTGCACGACGACGGCTCGGAGACCGCGGTGGAGCTGCGGGAGACCGACGCCTTCGTGCGCCACGCCTACCTGCCCGGGGTGATGCCGGGGCAGCGGTACGGCTTCCGGGTGCACGGGCCGTACGACCCAGCGCGCGGCCACCGGTGCAACTCGGCCAAGCTGCTGCTGGACCCGTACGCCAAGGCGATGAGCGGCGCCATCGACTGGCACGAGGCGGTCTACGGCTACCGCTTCGACCGCCCCGACGCCCGCAACGACCTGGACTCGGCGCCGCACACCATGGCCTCGGTGGTGGTCAACCCGTTCTTCGACTGGTCCGAGGACCGCGCGCCGCGCATCGACTACCACCGCACCGTGCTCTACGAGGCGCACGTCAAGGGGTTGACGATGCGCCATCCGGGGCTGCCGGAGGAGATCCGCGGCACCTACGCGGCGCTGGCCCACCCGGCGGTGATCGAGCACCTGGTGGAGCTGGGGGTCACGGCGCTGGAGCTGATGCCGGTGCACCAGTTCGTCACCGACAACCGGCTGACCGACGCGGGGCTCGCCAACTACTGGGGCTACAACACCATCGGCTTCTTCGCCCCGCACAACGCCTACTCCTCGATGGGCGACCGCGGCCAGCAGGTGCTGGAGTTCAAGACGGCGGTGCGGGCGCTGCACATGGCCGGGATCGAGGTGATCCTGGACGTGGTCTACAACCACACGGCGGAGGGCAACCACCTGGGGCCGACGCTGTGCTTCAAGGGGCTGGACAACGCCTCGTACTACCGGCTGGGCGCCGACCCGCGCTACTACACGGACACCACCGGCACCGGCAACTCGCTGCTGATGCGCAGTCCGCACACCCTCCAGATGATCATGGACTCGCTGCGTTACTGGGTCACCGAGATGCACGTGGACGGCTTCCGCTTCGACCTGGCGTCCACGCTGGCCCGGCAGTTCCACGAGGTGGACCGGCTGTCGTCCTTCTTCGACCTGGTGCAGCAGGACCCGGTGGTCAGCCAGGTCAAGCTGATCGCGGAGCCGTGGGACGTGGGCGAGGGCGGCTACCAGGTGGGGAACTTCCCGCCGCTGTGGACCGAGTGGAACGGCGCCTACCGGGACACGGTACGGGACCTGTGGCGCGGCGAGCCCGCCCGGCTGGCGGAGTTCGGCTCGCGGCTGACCGGCTCCTCCGACCTGTACCAGGACGACGGGCGCCGTCCGCTGGCCTCCATCAACTTCGTCACCTGCCACGACGGCTTCACCCTGCGCGACCTGGTCAGCTACAACGAGAAGCACAACGAGGCCAACGGCGAGGGCAACCGGGACGGCGAGAGCTTCAACCGCTCGTGGAACTGCGGCGCCGAGGGCGACACCGACGACCCCGGGGTGCTCGCGCTGCGCGGACGGCAGATGCGCAACTTCCTGGCCACCCTGATGCTCTCCCAGGGCGTGCCGATGATCAGCCACGGTGACGAGTTCGGCCGCACCCAGCGCGGCAACAACAACGCCTACTGCCAGGACTCGGAGCTGACCTGGGTCCGCTGGCCGGGCGACGGCGCCGATCCGCGGGACGAGGAGGCGCTGCGGCTGCTGGAGTTCACCCGGACGATGGTGTGGCTCCGCCGCGACCACCCGGTCTTCCGGCGCCGCCGCTTCTTCCACGGGCGTCCGGTGGAGGGCACCCACGACGAGCTGTCGGACATCGCCTGGTTCACCCCGGAAGGGGAGGAGATGGCCCAGCAGGACTGGCAGGCGGCGCACGCCCGGTCGCTGGTGGTCTTCCTCAACGGCAACGCCATCTCCGAGCCGGGGCCGCGCGGCGAGAAGATCACCGACGACTCGTTCCTGCTGCTGTTCAACGCGGCCCCGGACGAGCTGGACTTCGTGGTGCCGGTCAACCACGGCAAGGAATGGCAGGTGGTGGTGGACACCGCGGAGCCGGACGGGGTGGCCCCCGGGTCGGGCCGCAAGGTGCGCGCCGGCGACCGGCTGCGGCTGACCGACCGCAGCCTGGTGGTGCTCCAGCGTCCGGCGTGACACGGCGGCTCCGTCCTGCCGCGTACGGCGGCGCGGGCCGGGCCCTACCGGCGGCCGGGTGAATCCCCCCACTACCGGGCCGCCGCGCGGGTAGGGGACTGGTATGACCCCCGTGCCGCCAGCCCAGGAGAGCGTCCCGCCGCCGACCGCCACCTACCGGCTCCAGCTCCAGCCCGGCTTCCCGTTCTCCGCCGCCGAGGCGGCCGTGCCCTACCTGGCCGCGCTGGGCGTCTCCCATCTGCACCTGTCCCCGGTGCTGGAGGCCGTCCCCGGCTCCACCCACGGCTACGACGTCACCGACCACGACCGGGTGCGGGCGGAGCTGGGTGGCGAGGAGGGGCTGCGCTCACTGTCGCGCACCGCCCGGGCGCACGGCATGGGGCTGGTGCTGGACGTGGTGCCCAACCACATGGCGGTGCCGGTCCCGCAGCGGCTCAACCGGGCGTTGTGGGAGGTGCTGCGGGACGGTCCGGCCAGCCGGTTCGCGCACTGGTTCGACATCGACTGGGCGGCCGGGGGCGGCCGGGTGCTGCTGCCGGTGCTCGGCGGCCGGCTCGCCGACGAGCTGCCCGCGCTGCGGGTGGACGGCGGTGAGCTGCGCTACCACGAGCACGCCTTCCCGCTGCGCCCGGGCACCGGACACCTGCCGCTGCCCGAGCTGCTCGCCGCCCAGCACTACCGGCTCGCCTGGTGGCGGCTGGCCCGTACCGAGCTGAACTACCGCCGCTTCTTCACCATCGCCGAGCTGATCGCGGTGCGGGTGGAGGAGCCCGACGTCTTCGCGGCGACCCACGGCACGGTGCTGCGGCTGCTGCGCGAGGGGGTCGCCGACGGGCTGCGCGTGGACCACCCGGACGGCCTCGCCGACCCGGCCGGCTATCTGCGGCGGCTGGACGAGGCCACCGGCGGGCGGTGGACGGTGGTGGAGAAGATCCTGTGCGGCCCGGAACGGCTGCCGGAGGACTTCAGTTGCGCCGGCACCACCGGGTACGACGCGCTGCGCCACATCGACGGGGTCTTCACCGACCCGGCCGGCGCGGCCCGGGTCGCCGAGATCTACCGGGACTTCACCGGGGTCGCCGACGACCTCGGCGGCCGGTGGACGCAGACCGCGCACCGCGCCGCCCGCCAGGTGGTCGGCCACGACCTGGCCGCCGAGGTGGAACGGCTGGGCCGCACCGCCGACCGGATCTGCGCGGCCGACCCGGCCCTCGCCGACCACGCGCCGTGGGCGCTGCGCGCCGCCATCCGCGAACTGCTCGTCCGGCTGCCGGTCTACCGCCCGTACCCGGACTCCGAGCGCGCCGCTCCGATGCTCGCCGAGGCGGCCACCGGGGCCCGCCGGGCGTTCACCGTGCCGGAGGAGGCGCACGCGGTGGACGTGGTGCGTGACCTGGCGCTGCGCCGGCCGGCCGGCGGTGCCGCGGCGCGGGCGGACGTGGCCGACTTCGCCACCCGGTTCGCCCAGGTGGCCTCGGCGCTGCACGCCAAGGCCGAGGAGGACACCGCGTTCTACCGGTACGTACCGCTGCTGGCGCCGGCCGAGGTGGGCGGCACGCCGGGGTCGCCGGGGGTGACGCCGGAGGGGTTCCACGCGTTCTGCGCCCGGCTGCTGCGGGACTGGCCGTACACCGGCACGGTGCTCTCCACGCACGACACCAAGCGCAGCGCCGAGGTCCGCGCCCGGCTGGCGGTCCTCACCGAACTGCCCGAGCGCTGGCGGGAGTTGCTGGACCAGCTGACCGAGGTCGCGCCGGCCCCGCCGGACCGCCAGATCGGCTACGTGGCGTGGCAGAGCGCGCTGGGCCTGGCGGATCCGGACCCGCGGCGGCTGGTGCCGGCGGTGCTGAAGGCGGCCCGGGAGGCGAAGCTGCGCACCAGCTGGACCGAGCCGGACGAGGACTACGAGCGGGCGCTGACCGAATTCGTGGAGCGCGGCCCGTGCGGGGCCGGCCGTCCGCTGCTGGCCCGCTTCACCGAGCGCACCGCCGGTTACGCCCGCGCCAACAGCCTCGGCGCCGCCGCGCTCCACCTGACCATGCCCGGCGTGCCCGACCTGTACCAGGGCACCGAGAGCGCCTACGCGGCGCTGGTCGACCCGGACAACCGGCGTCCGCCGCGGATGCATCCCCAGGTGCTGGCGGAGCTGGACGCCGGACGGGCGCCGCGCGACGCGGCGGAGGAGAAGCTGCTGCTGACGGCGACCGCGCTGCGGCTGCGCCGACGGCGTCCGGAGTGGTTCGGCGCGGCCGGCGACCACCGTCCCCTCACCGCCGACGGCCCGGCGGCAACGCACTGCCTGGCGTTCTGCCGGGCCGGCGCCGTCATCACCGCGGTGACCCGACTGCCCGCCCTGCTGGAACGCGCGGGCGGCTGGCGCGGCACCCGCCTGGAGCTGCCGCCGGGCACCTGGCGGGACCTGCTCACCGGCCGCGAACTGGCCGACAAGGCGGCGCTGGAGGAGCTGTTCGCCGATCTGCCGGTGGCGCTGTTGTGCCGGGACGGTGTGGTGGCCGATGCGGTCGGCCCACTAGGGTCGGCACGATGAACGACTCCCCCACCGCGCACGGCGGATGCCACGTCGTCTACACCAAGTACGACGGATCGCTGCACTGGAACTTCGCCGGCCTGGAACGGCTGGGTGAGGACGAGCACGGGGTGTGGCTCGGTGCCCCGGCCGGTTCGCAGGGCCGCCGCGGGTACGAGCCGCCGGTCACCTACGACCACGCCTTCACGCTGCTCTTCCCGCGCGACGCCTGGTGGACGGCGACCTTCAACGCCCCCCCCACCGACATCGAGGTCTACTGCGACATCACCACCGTCCCGGTGTGGCGCGAGGCCACGGTGAGCATGGTCGACCTCGATCTGGACGTGATCCGGCGGCGGGACGGCACGGTGTACGTGGACGACGAGCACGAGTTCGCCGAGCACCAGGCGCGGTACGGGTATCCGCCGGAGGTGGTGGAGGCGGCCCGGCGGACGGCGGGTGAGCTGCTGGAGGCGGTCGGCGCCGGCACCGGGCCGTTCGGCGGGGCCTGCCGCGGCTGGCTGGAGCGCGTCGGCGGCTGAACCCGCCCTCGGCGCGGGAGAGTTCAGCGTGCGGCGAGCCGGTATCCGATCCGGCCGAAGGTGACCACGTCCCCGGGGGAGACCGGGGCCTCGCCGGTGAGGCGGCGGCCGTTGATCCAGGTGCCGTTCATCGAGCCGAGGTCGCGCAGCAGCCAGACCCCGTCGGCCTGGCGCAGTTCGGCGTGGCAGCGGGAGACCGAGTCGTCGCCGATGCGCAGCCCGTTGGCGTAGTCGCGGCCGATGCGCAGCGGGAAGGGGCCGGGTTCGGGGAGCATCAGGCGCGGCACCCGTTCGAAGCGCCAGGCGTCGCGTACCCGGCCCATCAGGGCGGACAGGGCGGCCACGGTGCGGGCGAGCGCCCCGGTGAGCGGGGCGGGCGCGGGCGGGACGGGGGCGGGGGCGGGCGGTTCGGCGGGCAGGTCGGCGACGAGGGCGGTCAGGTCGCCGCGGGCCCGGGCGTGCAGGGCGAGTTCCATCCGGGTCAGGAAGGTGTCGTGGGACAGCCGTCCCTGCGCCGCGTGTTCCCGGAGCACGGCGATCGCCTGCTCGCGTTCGGCATCCGACAGCCGTACCTCGGCGGTGCGGAACTCCTGTGACGTCACGTACCGATTCTCCGGGGTGCCCGGCGGGGTGTCCAGCGGCCCCGGGCGCCGGACGGGCCGGTCCGGCGGCCGAACGGGCATGGACACGGCATGGCGTCGAAGCGCATACGGCATCGTCAACGCGCGTACACCACAGGTTCTTTGTGTCACCATGGGCGTCCGGCGTCGCACACCGCACCACCGAGGGTGCGGTGCCGTCCGCCGCGTACACCGCGCCACCGGAGCTGAAGGGGGATCAGCGCCGTGCCCGACGTGCCCGCCCGCCCGCTGGGGATCGAGCCCATCGAGGACCTGGTACACGACTGCTGGGTGCGCCGCCGGGACGGCCGGGGCGACCGCTTGGGTGACGGCCGTCGGCCCGACCGCGACCTTCCGGTGATCGCGCTGCTCGGGCGGCACGGCAGCGGCAAGACGGCGGTGCTGGGGTATCTGGCACACCGGGCGTCCACGGCGCCGCACGCCGGTTTCGACTTCGCCGCCGCCTCGTTGCGTCCGCACGAGGTGGCGGCGCGGCTGGCGTTCCGGCTGTCGATGGGCGGGCGGTCGGGCGGCGGGCCGCGGTTTCCCCGGCTCACCCACGGTCTGGTGGCCGTCGACCCGGAGCTGCGGCTGGACGTCAACAGCCCCGAGCAGGCCAAGCACGCGCTCAACAAGGCGATGCGGTCGGCCCGTCGGCGCAGCGCGGGGCCGGCCGCCGACGCGATGTCCGAGGCCGTCGGACTCCTCAACGACCTGGGGGTGATCCCGGTTCCCGGAGCCGGGTTGATGGCGGCGCTGCTGCTGCGCGGGGTGGGCCCGCGACTGGTGCAACGGATCGCCGGCGCCGGGCTCGACTGGTACGGGCTGGACAGCCCGCGCGGCCCGCTGGAGACCCTGGTGGAGCTCAACGAGCGCAGCCGCAGCGAGGACCCGGCCGACCAGGAGCGGGTGGACCGGCTGCTGTGCGAGGCGTTCCTGGCCGATCTGCGGGCCGCCTACACCGGTCGCGGCGGCCCGTCCGGCGACCGCAACTGCCTGGTGGTGCTGGACAACATCGACCACGGCGGGGGCACCCGGTTCGTGCGGCTGCTGCTGGAGCTGCGCGAGTCGCTGCGGCTGCGGGCGGGCGGCGGCTGCGATCCGCTGCTGATGGTGGTCGCCTCCTCCACCGCGCGGGCGGTGCCCGGTCCGTTCGACCCGGGCCCGGCCGGGCTGCGCATCCGCGGCGGTGACCAGGTGGGGTACGCCGACTGGCGGGCGGCGGTGCCGCAGTCGCCGGCCGACCGCTCGTGGTGGTGGTATCCGGTGCGGCTGCCGGAGCTGACGGCCAGTCAGGTCTCCCAGTTGGGTGCCTCGGTGGCGCCCCGGCTGCCGGAGGCCACCCCTCTGGTGCACCGGCTGACCTACGGGCATCCGTGGAGCGTGCTGCGGATGCACCAGGCGGCGGCGCGGATGATCGACCGGCCGGACGCGGACGAGCTGCTGCGTGCCGTCCTGGACGCCCGGCCGCCCGGCCGGCGGGAGGAGGCGGACGAGGGCGACGGGCCGCGCCCCGAGCTCACCTTGAGCCAGGAGGCGCTGGCCTACCTCTTCCAGGACATGACGGCCGAGCAACTGGCCGCCCTGGTCACCTGCGCCGCCGCCCGCGATCTGGAGTCCGCCGTCAACTCCGGCCTGCTGGAGGGGTTCACGCCCCGGGTACGCGACACGCTGCTGGAGGAGGCGGCGGAGCGGCTGTGGACGGTGAGCCCGCTGCACGAGGACGCCGGCACCCGGGGCGGCCGGGGCTCGGGCTACCTGCCGCGCGAGGGCCCGGCCGCCCACCCCGAGCCGCTGCCGGACTCCCCGGTGTTCCAGCCGTGGCTGTGGCTGGTGCTCCTGCGCGAGCTGGCCGGCCGCGAGGCGGCGGGCCCGTACCCGGACTGGACAGCCGCCCACACCCGGCTGCGCGACTGGCACGCGGGGCGTCCCGGCGGCCGGCTGGGCGCCCACTACCACCAGCTGGCGCTCGGCGAGGTCGACCAGGTGGTCGCCGGGCTCGCCGCCGGCCTGACCACACTGCCCACCGAGGCGTGGCTGTACGAGCTGTACGCGGTCACCGCGGCCCCGATGCGCGACCCGGTGGACGTGACGATGCCCGCCTCGCACCGGGCCGACGTGCTCACCCGGGAGCTGGCCCCGCGGGCGTACGCCGAGCGGCGTTCACTGGCGCTGCTGGTGACCTCGTTGTGGCTGGCGGCCGATCCGCGCAACCGGCTGCCCAGTGCCCGTCCGGAGCTCAACTTCACCATCAGCGCCGCCTTCCGTGACCTGGCCCTGCACGCCGACGCCAACGGCGCGGTGCTGCGTTCGGAGGCGGCCCGCTACGAGACCCGCACCGACTGATCCGCGACCAGGGAGGTCTTCGGCGATGAGCGCAGCGAACGGGCCCGGGCCCACCTGGGATCCGCCGCGCCGCTGGTGGCAGCGCCCGTGGCGGGTGGCGGCGCTGGTGGTGGCCGTGGTGCTGGTGGCGGCCGGGGTGTACTGGGTCGTCCGGCCGTCGGTCGGGTGCGGGGTGAGCGGGGTGGAGAAGCACGGCCCGGACCACGAGTGCGTGGGGGTCACCGACGGCTCGTACGCCTTCTCGCCGGACCTGGCCCATCTGTCGGACCTGGTCCGGCAGGAGAACGAGCGGGTCGCCAAGGGCGGCGGCGACTCGTGGGTGAGCGTGGTCTACCTGGCCTCCATGGTGCCCGGGGAGGGCGGCACCACGACGACCGACTCCATCCGGCACGAGCTGGAGGGGGCCTACACCGCCCAGTGGGTAGCCAACAACACCCACACCCACGGGGACGCGCCCAAGATCCGGCTGCTGCTGGCCCACTCCGGCGGCTCCGACGACGCCCGGGCGTTCACCCTGCGCCGCATCGAGGAGCGCATCGGCCCGGACCACATCGTGGCCGTGGCGGGGCTGGGCACCAGCACGTCGGCCACCAGGGCCACCATCAAGGAGCTGATCGGCCACGACCTGGCCACCTTCGGCTCAGTGCTCACCTCCAACGACCTGACCGGGCTGCAGGGGCTGGCCCGGGTGGTCCCGGCCAACTCCGACGAGGCCGCCGCGGCGGCGACGTACCTGCGCTCCTCGCATCCGGGGGCCAAGGTGCTGCTGGTGCAGGACCGCCGCTCGGACGACCTGTACACCCGCACCCTGGCCGACTCCTTCCGGGCCAGCTACCCGCCCGGTGACCTGGTCTCGCAGCCGATGGTCTACGACTCCTCCAAGTCGGACGTGGCCACCTACTTCACCCAGGCGATGGCCAACGTGTGCCTGGAGAAGCCGCAGGTGATCTTCTACGCCGGGCGCGGGGTGGACCTGCCGAAGTTCCTGTCGCCGCTGGCCGGACGGCAGTGCGCCGACCAGCCGCTGACCGTGCTCTCCGGGGACGACGCCTCACTGGTGGAGCGGTCGGCCGGGATCGACGAGGTCAAGGACGCGCTGCGGCTGGGGAACATCCGGCTGGTCTACACCGGGCTCGCCCACCCCGAGGCGTGGACCAAGCGCCCGCAGAGCTTCAACAGCACCGCGATCGCCCCGTTCCAGTCCGGCGGGCGCTTCCCGGCCGCGTTCCCGCACGAACCGCTCGACGACGGCCAGGCGATCACCGGGTACGACGCCGTGCTCACCGCGGTGACCGCGATCCGCTACGCCGCCCAGGGCCCCTCCGGCCCCAACCGGGTCAGGGGCCAGGACGTCATCCAGATGCTGCCGGCGCTGACCGGCGTGAAGGCCGTCTCCGGCGCCAGCGGGCTGATATCCCTCGACCCGGACGGCAACCCGGTGAACAAGGCGATCCCCATCGTCGAGTTGAACAAGGACGGCTCGGTGCATACGGTCGCGGTGTCGTCACGCAACGGGACCCCGCCGGACGCCCGGCCGCAGGGAGGCTGACCGTGTACGAGGTGTGGGCGCCGGACGCCGGGCGGGTGGCGGTGCGGGTGGCGGGCACCGACCACCCGATGGACCCCGATCCGCGCCGCCCGGGCTGGTGGCGGTGTGCCACCGCGCCGTACCGGGACGGCACGCGGTACGCGTTCGTGCTGGACGGCGGTGAGCCGCTGCCCGACCCGCGCTCCAGGCGCCAGCCGGACGGCCCGGAGGGGGCGAGCGCGGTGGTGGACCACGACCGGTTCGCCTGGTCCACGCCGTGGCACGGCCGCCCGCTGCCGGGGGCCGTCCTCTACGAGCTGCACGTGGGCACCTTCACCGAGGAGGGCACCTTCGACGCGGCGGCGGCCCGGCTGGACCACCTCGTGGCCCTGGGGGTCACCCATGTGGCCCTGATGCCGGTCTGCCCGTTCCCGGGCCGGCACGGCTGGGGGTACGAGGGCGTGTGCCTGTGGGCGGTGCACGAGCCGTACGGGGGGCCGGACGGCCTGAAGCGGTTGGTGGACGCGGCGCACGCGCACGGGCTCGGCGTGGTGCTGGACGTGGTCCACAACCACCTGGGCCCCTCCGGCAACCATCTGCCGCGCTTCGGCCCGTACTTCACCGACACCCACCACACGCCGTGGGGCGCCGCGGTCAACCTGGACGCGCCCGGCTCCGACGAGGTGCGGGACTTCCTGATCGGCAGCGCGCTGGCGTGGCTGCGCGACTACCGGCTCGACGGGCTGCGGCTGGACGCGGTGCACGCGCTGGTGGACACCCGGGCCGAGCACTTCCTGGCCGAGCTATCCGCCGCGGTGGACCGGCTGGCCGCCGCCACCGGGCGCCCGCTGTTCCTGATCGCCGAGTCCGACCTCAACGACCCGCGCACCACGGCCCCGCGGCAGGCCGGGGGGCTGGGGTTGCACGCGCAGTGGAGCGACGACTTCCACCACGCGGTGCACGCCGCGGTGACCGGGGAGTCGCAGGGCTACTACGCCGACTTCGCCCGCGCCCCGATGGCGGCGCTGGCCAAGACGCTCACCCGGGTGTGGCTGCACGACGGCACGTACTCCTCGTTCCGGGGCCGCCGGCACGGCCGCCCGGTGCCGTCCGACGTCCCCGCCCACCGTTTCCTGGGGTACGCCCAGACCCACGACCAGATAGGCAACCGGGCCCTCGGCGATCGCCTGACGGTGCGTCAGTTGACGGTGGCGGCGGCCCTGGTGCTCACCGCGCCGTTCACGCCGATGCTCTTCATGGGCGAGGAGTGGGGGGCCGCCACGCCCTGGCAGTTCTTCACCGACCACACCGATCCCGAGCTGGCCGCGGCGGTACGGGACGGGCGCCGCCGGGAGTTCGCCGGGCACGGCTGGTCCGCCGAGGAGATACCCGATCCGCAGGACCCCGCGACCCGGCTGCGGTCCTGCCTGGACTGGTCGCAGCCGCACCGTGAACCCCACGCCGGGCTGCTGCGCTGGTACCGCGAGCTGATCGCGCTGCGCGCCACCGAACCCGAGCTGACCGACCCCGATCTGACCGCCGTCGAGGCCGTCCACGACGAGGAGGCCCGCTGGATCCTGCTGCGCCGCGGCTCCCTGCGCACCGCCGTCAACCTCTCCGACTCCCCCCGTACCCTCCCCGTGACCGGCCACCACGTCCTGGTCGCCTCCGCGAAGCTCCCACCCGGCACGGACCGCCTGGTCCTCCCCCCGTGGTCCGCCGCGGTGGTCCGGGAGCCGTGAGGAAACGTTTTACGCGCCGTTCAGCCCCCGCTGTCCGGCAACCACGGACCCGGTGGGTGAGCGAGCCGAAGGGCGCGCCGATGCCGAAAGCGACGAAGGCAAGGGAGCGACGAAGGAGCGAGCGCAGTCCTGAGGAGTGTCGGCAGCGGAGAAGAGCGCCCGGAGGCGAGCGAACACGATCAGGCAGCGTCGCGGGCGAGGGCGGTCAGCCGGGATATCGCGCGGAAGTACTTCTTGCGGTAGCCGCCGTTCAGCATCTCCTCGCTGAATATCGCGTCGAACGGCACGCCGGAGGCCATCACCGGCACCTCGCGGTCGTAGAGCCGGTCGGCGAGCACCACCAGGCGCAGCGCGGTGGCCTGGTCGGCGACCGGGGCCACCTGGCGCAGGAAGACCGCGTCGACGCCCTCGCACAGCGCCCCGTAACGGCTGGGGTGGACCCGGGCGAGGTGGCCGAGGAGCGCCCCGAAGTCGTCCAGCGAGGCGCCCGGCGTGGCGTGCGCGCGCTCGGTGACCTGCTCGTCGGTGAAGGGCGGCGGCGCGGCGGGCAGCCCGCGGTGGCGGTAGTCCTCGCCGTCGATGCGCAGGCTGCGGAAGCGGGCCGAGAGCCCCTGGATCTCCCGCATGAAGTCGGCGGCGGCGAAGCGCCCCTCGCCGAGCTTGCCGGGCAGGGTGTTGGAGGTCGCGGCGAGCCGGACGCCGGCGTCGGCCAGCTTGCCCAGCAGCGTGGAGACGAGCACGGTGTCGCCCGGGTCGTCCAGCTCGAACTCGTCGATGCACAGCAGCCGGTGGCCGCTGAGCGCGGTGACCGCCTGCTGGAAACCGAGGGCGCCGACCAGGTTGGTCAGCTCCACGAAGGTGCCGAACGCCTTGCGCTCGGCGGGGGCCGGGGTGGCGTGCCACAACGAGGCGAGCAGGTGCGTCTTGCCCACCCCGTAGCCGCCGTCCAGGTAGATCCCGCTGGGCCCGGCGGGGGCCGGCGCCTCGCGCTTGAACCAGCGGCGCCGGCGCGCGGTGCCCTCGTCGCCGAGGCCGGCGGCGAAGCCGCTGAGCACCCGTACCGCCTCGGCCTGGCTGGGCTGCCCGGGGTCGGGGTGGTAGTTCTCGAACCGTACGGAGTCGAAACGCGGCGGCGGCACCATTTCGGCGACCAGCCGGTCGGCGGGCACGTGCGGTTCGCGCGCGCACAGCGACACGGGCGCGTCGGCTATCGGATGCGCGTCGGAGCGGGAGGCTGAGGCGGCAGAGGACACAGCCCCCAAGCCTATTCCCTTCCCGGGGCGTGCTCAGCCGCGCCCGCCGGTCCGCGCGACGCGTGCGCCCGGCCCGCCACGCCGTACAGGGGCGCGCGGTCGTCCCGGTGCACGCCCTCTGCCTCGGCGGATGCGCCGTGCCAGACTGCCGTGCATGCACCGCTTGTTCCCTGCCCCGACCACCGGGTCGGCCGCCGATGAGACCCTCGCCACGCTGGACGGGCTGGCCGACGCCTACGCCTACCCCGAGCCGGCCCCGGACCGCCCGGCCTGGCTGCGGGCGAACATGGTGTCCTCGCTGGACGGCGCGGCCTGGCACGACGGCCGGTCCCAGCCGCTCTCCTCCGAGGCCGACATGCGGGTCTTCGGCGTGCTGCGCGGGCTCGCGGACGCCGTCGTGGTGGGTGCGGAAACGGTACGCCAGGAGGGGTACCGGCCGGCCCGGGTGCGGGAGGCGTTCGCCGCCCGGCGGGCCGCCCTCGGGCAGCCGCCGGCCCCGACGATCGTGGTGGTCAGCGCCGCGCTGGAGCTGGACTTCACGCTTCCGCTGTTCACCGGGCCGGTGGTGCCCACCGTGGTGCTCACCGGCACCGGCGCCGATCCGGAGCGGGTGCGGGCCGCCGAGGCGTCGGGCGCCCGGGTGCTGCGGGCCGGCGAGGGCACCCGGGTCGATCCGGCGGAGGCGGTGCGGGTACTCGCCGGGCACGGGATGACCCGGCTGCTGACCGAGGGCGGCCCCCGGCTGCTCGGCCAGTTCGCCGCGGCCGGGGTGCTGGACGAGCTGTGCCTGACCGTGGCGCCGCTGCTCACCGCGGGCACCGCGCCCCGGATCGCCAACGGTCCGCTGATCGCCGAGCCGGACCGCTTCCGCCCCGTCTCGGTCCTGGAGGAGCAGGGGTTCCTGTTCACCCGGTACGTACGCGTCCGCTGACCACGGGTACCCCGGGCCGGACGGGGCAGGGGTGGCCCGGGAGGCGTGGGGGCGTCACCCCGGAATACGCCGTTCCGTTTGATGTTCCGGGGGAATGCTCCTCCCGGGTGCCCCGTGCGGAGGCGGGGCAGCTTGGTTTCCATGGGGGCCCGGTGGCCCGTGAGAAAGAAGGACGAGTCCGTGATCACGACCGTACTCATGATCGAGAAGCCGCTCGCCCCCGTCGACGTGCAGCTGGTGACCACCTTGCACAGTGACGAAGCCGTCTCCTTCGTCGTCCTGATGCAACCGCGCGGGGACCAGGAGAGACTGCTGCGCGCCCTGGACGACGTCGCCCTCGGCGAACTGCGCGAGGCCGCCCGCGAGGAGGAGGAACCGGAGGGCGACCAGGCGCTGGCCCCGGCGGTGCACGCGCTGGAGCACAGCCTGAAGGCGCTGCGGGCCACCGGCGCCGAGGCGGTCGGCCAGATCGTCGAGGAGCACCCGCTGGACCTGCTGCGCTCGGTGGTCGAGCAGACCGGCGCCGACGAGGTGATCGTGCTCACCGCGCCCCACCTGGTCGAGGAGTTCTTCCACCGGGACTGGGCCTCCCGGGCCCGGCACAAGGTCGGGGTGCCGGTGCTCAAGCTCTACGCGCACAACGACTGACCCCGTCACGGCGCCGTCCGCCCGCCGCCGCTCCGTTGCCCGTCGAGGCGGCCGTCGCGCATCCACACCACCCGCCCGGCCCGTTCCAGCAGCCCGGTGTCATGGGTGACCAGGACGGTGGCGGTGCGGTGGACGGCGGTCACCTCGGCGAGCAACTCCATGACGTGCGCGCCGCGTTCGCGGTCCAGCGCCGAGGTCGGCTCGTCCACCAGCAGCACCGACGGGCCGGTGAACAGCGCGCGGGCGATGTTGACGCGCTGGCGTTCGCCGCCGGAGAGCTGATGCGGCCGGCGGGCCCGCTTTGCGGCGTCCAGGCCGACCGAGTCCAGCAGTTCCTCGGCCCGTTCCCGGGCGGCCCGCGGGCGCCGGCCGCGCAGGTGCTCCACCACCAGCAGTTGCTCGACCGCGGTCAACGCCGGGAGCAGATTGGCCTGTTGGAAGACGATCCCGATGTGCTCGCGGCGCAGCGCGGCGCGCTCGGCGGGGCGCAGCCGGCCGGTCTCCCGGCCGGCCACCGTCACCTGCCCGGCGTCCGGCGTCAGCAGCGTGGCGGCGACCGCCAGCAGGCTCGACTTGCCCGAACCGGACGGCCCGGCGACCGCCACCAGTTCACCGGCGTCCACGGTCAGCGACACCCCGTCCAGCGCGGTCAGCCGGCGCTCGCCGTCCGGGTAGGTCAGCCGCACCCCGGCCAGCCGCAGCGGGGCGGAAGCGTTCGTCGCGGTCATCGGCCGGCCCCCAGCGCGGTCAGCGGGTCGACCGAGGTGATCCGGCGCACCGCCAGCGCGGAGCCGGCCAGCCCCAGCCCGATCATCACCGCGACCGGCACCGCCACCGTCCCGGCGCCCACCGCGAACGGCACCGTCCGCCCGGCCAGCGCCCCGCCGAGCGCCCCGGCGCCCGCGCCCAGCGCCGCCCCGGCCGCCAGCACCGCCAGCGCCTGCGCCAGCGCGTCCCGGACCAGATAGCCGCTGCTCGCGCCGACCGCCTTCAACAGGGCGATGGCGGGCGCCCGTTGGACCGTCCACACGGTGAAGAACGCCCCGGTGACCAGGGCGCTCACCGCGAAGAGGAAGCCCTGCACGAGCTGGAGGCTGCCGTGTTCGGCCGCGTACCCGTCGACCCCGGCGAGCGCCTCCGCGCGGCCGGCGGCGACGGTGCCGTCCGGCGTGGCGGAACCGGCGGCCGGGTGCCCGGTGACCGCGAGCACGGTCGGCTGCCGCGCCCCGGTGACCTGGCGCCAGGTGGCCGGGGTGGTCCACACCGCGTCGGCGTGGGCGTAGGAGAGGTCGGGGCCCACCCCGGAGACGGTCAGCCGCCGGGTGCCGAGGGTGACGGTGTCCCCGGGGGCGGCCCGGAACCGGCGCGCCGCCGAGGCGCCGAGGAGCACCTGCCCGTCGTGCGGCGCGGCTCCGGTGCGCGCGGCCGGCAGCAGGGGCGGACCGCCGCCGAGGACCCCGACCGAGCCGGTGCGTCCATCGCCGGTCAGCCGGGTCATCGCCAGCCCCAGCGGGCGCACCGCCCGCACGCCCGGCACCTTCCGCCACGCCGCCTGCTGCGCCGCGCCGACGCTGCTGCCGCTGAACGAGACCTGCGGCGCCGCCCCGCCGGGGGCGCCGAAGACGATCACATCGGCCGGCAGCGCGCTCACCGCCGAGGTGGCGGCGCGGGCCAGCCCTCCGGTGAGCCCGTACAGGAAGACCACCAGCGTGGTGATGAGCGCGACCACCACGCCCATGAGCGCGAACCGCCCACGGGCGAACCGGATGTCACGAAGTGCGACGAACAAGGGAAACCTCTCTCGAAGGCTGTGGGCCCGCCGCCGGAAGGGCGCGCGGGCGGTGGTCACGGCGGGCCGCCAAGGTCGCGCCGCCGAACGGCCGCCGACCGCCCGGCGGGCGGTGCCCCGCGCCGCCCGGGGACACCCAAGTCCCACCGGACCCGCGACGACCAAGGGGTAATGCCCGGGCGAAGCTCGCGCTCGCCCGCTCCCCCGGAGCGTCGTCCGGGGTCCCCCGCGTCCGGCGCGGTGCCGGTCCGCCCGTGGACCCGGGCGCACGGAGCATCGTCCGAGCCCCCGGAAGCCGCAGGCTGATCCGACGCGACGTCCGAAACACCTCCAGGCACCCCGCAGCCAGCGGAGTTCCGACGCCCCGGCGAGACCCACCGGGACGTCGCCGGTCCGCCCGGTGGACCCGGGCGGACCGGCGACGGCTCCCCCAGAGCTACGTCCGGGGCCCTCGCGGCCGGCGGGGTTCCGACGCCCCGGCGAGGCCCACCGATGCGGTGCCGATCCGCCCGTGGACCCGGGCGGAACGGCGACGGTTCCCACGGTGCCTTCCGGGAGCCGGGCGCGGCATCGGTCCGGCGGGCGGTTCCCCGGCCCGTCGTCGGGTGCACCCCGATATCCATCGAACGGTTGATGCCCTCGCCCGCCGCCGCGCCGCCCGGCCGCCGTACCCTCGTACGACGTGACGACCCCAGCCTTCGTTCCGCCGCCCGGTGACGTCCGCGCGGACGGTGCCGGTGTGCCGCAGGCGACCGCGCTGCGGTGGATGCGCGGCGCGCTGCACGGCACCTTCGCGGTGCTGCTCGCGGTGGCGCTGGGCCGGGCGGCGGCGGGCTCGGCCACCCCGGTGGTGCTGGCGCCCGGGGTGCTGCTGGGCGCGGTGTACGCGGCCGGGGTGCGCCGCGACCACCGTTCGCCGTCGCGCGGCCGGGCCTGGGCGTGGCTGGCCGTGGTCACCGCGTTGTGGGCGGCGCTGCTCGCGCTCGACGCGGACTTCGGCTATCTGGCCTTCCCGTTGTTCTTCCTCTACCTGCATCTGCTGCCGGCCCGCTGGTCGCTGCCGTGCGTTGCCGCGGCGACCGCGGTGGTGGTCGTCACCCAGTCCGCCGGCCCCGGCGGACTCACCGCCGCCAAGGTGATCGGCCCGCTGGCCGGGGCCGGGGTGGCGGTGCTGACCGCGTACGGGTACGCCGCGCTGTACCGGGAGAGCCGGGAGCGGCAGCGGCTCATCGACGACCTGATGACCACCCGGGACGAGCTGGCGGCGGCCCAGCACGAGGCGGGGCGGCTCGCGGAACGCCAGCGGCTCGCCCGGGAGATCCACGACACCCTGGCCCAGGGGCTCTCCAGCATCGTGCTGCTGACCCGGGCCGCCGAGGGGGCGCTGCCGCGCGACCCGGACGCGGCCGGCGGCCACATCCGGCAGGCCGGGCGCACCGCGGCGGAGAACCTGGCCGAGGCCCGCCGCTTCGTCCGGGCGCTCACCCCGCCCGACCTCCAGGGCGCCTCGCTGCCGGAGGCGCTGCGCCGGGTCGCGGCCCGCCACCCGGGCCCGGCGCGGGTGGAGGTACGGGTGGACGGCGAGCCGTATCCGCTGCCGGTCCGGGCCGAGGTGGCGCTGGTGCGGCTGACCCAGGAGGCGCTGGCCAACGTCGCCCGGCACGCCGGGGCCGGCCGCGCCACGGTCACCCTCGGCTTCCTGGACGGCCAGGTGACGCTGGACGTGTACGACGACGGGGTGGGCTTCGACCCCGGTCGGGGCGCGGGGCGGGACTCGTTCGGGCTGCACGGCATGCGGGAGCGCATCGGCGAGCTGGGCGGCACGCTGACGGTGGAGTCGGCCCCCGGTGAGGGGACCGCGGTGGCGGCCACGCTGCCGGTGCCGGGGCCGGTGGCCGCCGGATGATCCGGGTGCTGATCGTCGACGACCACCCGGTGGTGCGGCGCGGCCTGCGGGCCATGGTGGACGATCTGCCGGAGCTGACCGCGGTGGGCGAGGCGGCGGACGGCGCGGCGGCGCTGGCGCTGCTGGAGAGCGGGGCGGCCGAGCCCGACGTGGTGCTGATGGACCTCCAGATGGCCGGGGTGCCCGGGGTGGCGGCGACCCGGCGGATCACCGCGCTGCCGGATCCGCCGGCGGTGCTCATCCTGACCACGTACAGCACCGACGCCGACATCCTGGCCGCGGTGGAGGCCGGTGCCACCGGTTATCTGCTCAAGGACGCGCCGCCGGAGGAGGTGGCCGCCGCGGTGCGGGCCGCCGCGCGCGGCGAGACCGTCCTCGCCCCGCCGGTCGCCGCCCGGCTGCTGGGCCGGGTACGCGACGGCCGCCCGGCGCTCTCGCCCCGGGAGACCGAGATCCTCGCGCTGCTCGCCGAGGGGCTGGCCAACCGGCAGATCTCCAAGCGGCTCTTCATCAGCGAGGCCACCGTCAAGACCCACCTGGTGCACATCTACGACAAACTGGGCGTCGACAGCCGCACCGGGGCGATCGCGGCGGGACTGGCGAGCGGGCTGATCCGCCCGGCGTGACCCCCGGTCCGCGGCGCCCGTCCCGGGGGCGGCCCGCCGGGGTGACAGAATCGAGGCGGCCACCCGCCCGGGGTGATCCCGGGCGTGGCCGCCCCGCACACCGTCACCGCCTTCTTCGAGGAGAGCCGCGTATGGCAGCCGCCGTCCCCGCCGGAATGGACCGACCGCACTTCATCGGCATCGGCGGCGCCGGCATGTCGGGCATCGCCAAGATCCTGGCGCAGCGCGGCGCCGTGGTCTCCGGCAGTGACGCCCGCGAGTCGGCGACCGCGCAGGCGCTGCGGGCGCTCGGGGCCACCGTGCACATCGGCCACGCCGCCGGGCACCTGCCGGCCGACGCCACCGCCGTGGTGGTCTCCAGCGCGATCCGGCCGGAGAACCCGGAGCTCGCCGCGGCCCGGGAGCGCGGGGTGCCGGTGGTGCACCGCAGCGACGCGCTGGCCGCGCTGATGACGGGTACCCGGCCGATCGCGGTGGCCGGCACGCACGGGAAGACCACCACCACCTCGATGCTGGCGGTGGCGCTCACCACGCTGGGCCTCGACCCGTCGTACGCGATCGGCGGCGACCTGGACGCCCCGGGCTCCAACGCGCACGACGGCTCCGGGGAGATCTTCGTCGCCGAGGCCGACGAGAGCGACCGCAGCTTCCACAAGTACGCGCCCGAGGTGGCCATCGTGCTCAACGTGGAGCTGGACCACCACGCCAACTACGCCTCGCTGGCCGAGATCCACGACTCCTTCGCCGCCTTCGCCGACCGGATCGTGCCCGGCGGCACCCTGGTGATCTCCGCCGACCACCCCGGGGCCCGGGAGCTGACCGCCCGCCTGGCCGGCCGGGTGCGCACCGTGACCTACGGCGAGGCCGCCGACGCCGACGTACGGGTCACCGCGATCGTGCCGCACGGGCTGACCAGCGAGGTCACCGTGGTGCTCGACGGCGCCGAGCTGACCTTCGCGGTCTCGGTGCCGGGCCGCCACTACGCGCTCAACGCGGTGGCCGCGCTCGCCGCCGGAGCCGCGCTCGGGGTGCCCGCCGCCGACCTCGCCCCGGCGCTCGCCTCGTACACCGGGGTCAAGCGGCGCCTCCAGCTCAAGGGCACCGCCGCCGGGGTGCAGGTGATCGACTCCTACGCCCACCACCCCACCGAGATGACCGCCGACCTGGAGGCGATCCGCGGCGCGTCGGGCGACGGCCGAGTGCTGGTGGTCTTCCAGCCGCACCTGTTCAGCCGCACCCAGCAGCTCGCGGCCGAGATGGGCGAGGCGCTCACGCTCGCCGACGCCAGCGTGGTGCTCGCCATCTACCCGGCCCGCGAGGACCCGATCCCGGGGGTCACCAGCGCGCTGATCACCGAGGCCGCCGCCGCCCGGGGCGCCGACGTGACGGCCGCCGACGACAAGGCGGCGGCGGTGGAGCTGATCACCGGAATGGCCAAGCCCGGCGATCTCGTTCTCACCATGGGGGCGGGCGACGTGACCGACCTCGGTCCGCTGATCCTGTCCCGTCTGTCCGCCGTGGAGAGCTGAGGAGCAAGGCCATGCCGTACGAGGTCGACAAGCCCGAGGAGCAGTGGCGCGCGGAGCTGAGCCCCGCCGAGTACCGCGTGCTGCGGGAGGCCGGCACCGAACCGGCCTTCACCGGCGAGTACACCGACACCAGGACGACCGGGGTCTACGAGTGCCGGGCCTGCGGGGCCGAACTGTTCCGCTCGGACACCAAGTTCGAGTCGCACTGCGGCTGGCCGTCCTTCTACGACCCCAAGGACTCCTCGGCGGTCGAGCTGCTGGAGGACCGCTCGTACGGCATGGTGCGCACCGAGGTGCGGTGCGCCCGCTGCGGTTCGCACCTGGGGCACGTCTTCTCCGGCGAGGGCTACCCCACCCCCACCGACCAGCGGTACTGCATCAACTCCATCTCGCTGCGGTTGGTACCGGACGGGGACTGAGCGCGGGGCGCGGGCGCGGCGGCTCAACGCCGGGGCGCGAGGCGGCAGTTGAGCGCCGTCGCCGCCGCGCACCCGGCCGCCGCCACCAGCACCGGCAGCCACGGCAGCGTCACCCGGCCCGTCGCCGAACCGGTGACCAGCCCGCTCACCGCCGCGTTGGCCGGTGAACCGGCCGCCACCAGCAGGGATATCGCGGCCAGCGCGGAGACGGGCACCGCCCAGCCGGGACGCCGCAGCACCGGCGGGTTGCTCAGCACGCCGACCGCCGTCCCCAGCAGCACGCAGGCGAGCGTGGCCAGCCATCCGGCGGCAGCCGCCGCACCCAGCGGCACCCGCACCCGATGGGCGTCGTCGCTGGGCGCGCTGATCACGGTGGTGATCAGCGAACCGGCCGTACCGATCAGCAGCGAGGCCCCCAACCCGGTGAGCACCCGGGCGAGTTGGGCCCGTACCGGACCGGCGGCGGCGGCCGTGACCGCGCGGGCGGCGGGCGGCTCGGCGAGGACGCACACCCGGGCCAGCCAGGCCGCGGCGGGCAGCACGGCCCCCGCCGTCCACCCCAGCGACCCCAGCACCGGCTGCGCCGACCAGACGCCGATGGCGAGCACGAACGCGTAGAGCAGCAGCGGCGGCAGCCAGCGGTGCGAACGCAGCAGCAGCGCGGCCTGGTAGCGCAGGAGCGGCGTCATCGGTCATCCCCCGGCGCCACCGGCGTGACGGACCGTACGTGCCAGGGCGGGTCGGCCGACAGCAGGGTGCGCAGCGCCTGGTCGCAGTCGGCCTCGGGGACGGTGAGGCGGATCTCCCGCGCCCCGCCGCGCACATGCGGCGCCAGGTCGGCCGGGGGTTCGCCGTCGCCCTCGGCCACGATGCGGACGACGGTCGCGACGGGGCCGCCGTCCGGGGCCGGCAGCGCGGTGACCCGGCCGCCGGCCACCTGGTAGACGGCGGTGGCCTCGGTGGCCGCCCGGCGCGGGGAGTGGTCGACGAAGACCGCGGTGCCGCCGGCCGCCACCCGTTCCAGCACGGTCTCGTCGAGCAGCCGGCGGGCGGACGCGTCCAGCCCCGTCCACGCCTCGTCCAGCACCAGCAGGGCCGGTTCGGCGAGGAGCGCCTGGGCGACCGCGACCTTCTGGCAGGTGCCCTTGGAGAGCCGGTCGAGCGGGGTGTCGGCGTGGCCGGCGACGTCGAAGCGCGCCAGCCAGTGCCGGGCCCGGCGGGACGCCTCGCGCCCGGAGAGCCCGTGGATCCGCCCGATCCGGGTCAGATAGCCGCTGGCGGTGAACGGCAGCTCGGCCGGGAAGCGTTCGGGTACGTAGGCGGTGGCCGGGCGGCCGGTGACCGTGCCGGCGGTGGGCACGTCGACGCCGGCGATCAGCCGCAGCAGCGTCGACTTGCCGCTGCCGTTGCCGCCCTCGACGCGGACCAGCGCCCCGCCGTCCGCCAGCTCCAGGTCGACGTCGCGCAGCACCCAGCGGCCTCGTGGCCCGTATCCGTACCGCCGTCCGACCCCGCTCAGCCGCATCGTCGTTCCCCCCTTCGACCCGGCCCAACGCCCAGGGGCCGGGGAAAGTTCCCCCCGCCGCGCCATGGCATGCTGGCCCGGTGACCAGCACCGACCCCGACAGTGTGACGGCGCCCACCGGTCCGGGGGCCGCCGACCGCGACGCGGCGCCGCAGTTCGTCCTGCCGCTCGTCGTCCGGATCGAACGCGACGCCCCGCCGGCCCGTACCGACGCGTTGGAGACGGCGGCCCGCGCGGTGCTGGTGTTCCTCGCCGATCCGCGCGCGTCCGGCGAGGGCGAGTGGGCGGCGGCCCGGCGCGGCTGGGAGGACGGACGGATCCGCAAGGTGGTGCGGCGGGCCCGGGGCGCGGAGTGGCGCCGGGCCGCGGCGCTCCCCGGCATCACCGTCGAGGGCGCCGCCGCGCAGGTCAGGGTCTTCCCCCCGGTGCCGCTGGACGGCTGGCCCAAGGACCTGGCCCGGCTCCAGGTCTCCGGTACACACCTGGACGACCCGGCCCCGCCCGCCCCGGCCGACCCCGCCGCACCCGTCCTGTGGTGCAACCCCGAGCTGGAGATGTCCGCCGGCAAGGCGATGGCCCAGGCCGGCCACGGCGCCCAACTCGCCTGGTGGGCACTGTCCCCCGCGGCCCGCACCGCCTGGCGGGACGCCGGCTTCCCCCTCGCCGTCCGCACCCCCGACCCCGCCCACTGGGCCCGCCTCACCACCTCCCCCCTCCCCCTCGTCCGCGACGCCGGCTACACCGAGATCGCCCCCAACTCCTGCACGATCGTCGCCGACCACCCGTCCCTGCGCCCCGAGGCCTGACGCCGACCGCCGGTACGTATCCGACGGGCGAGGCGAGCGCCCTGACGGCCGTCACCGCCCCGCCCACCCGCCGGACGGCACCGGTGATGCGGCTGATGGACAAGGACGCCTACTGGCTCGACACCGCCGTGTCCGGAAACTGCGGCACCGCCAATCCCAACTCGACTTCTGTCAAGTGCGCCCTGAAGGCGACCAACTGACATCAGACCACTGACAGCACGCAGCCGCAGGGCCCCTGTGGCGGCGACCAACCTCGCACGAAGCCATTCGGCCGGCTTCCCCGATCGCTACCGCCAGTCATCACTCCTCACCCCACCTCAATGACCCCTGGTCCACCCACTCAGGCCACTCACCCCAACTGCCTCTTTCCAGCGCATCTGCGAACGACCCCAGCAACACGGCCAGCGACGGGGCCGCCTCGCGCGGAACAGAACCCTCGCCGTACTCGACGACAGGTAAGCCTGGTACCCCCGAGTCCACTGCGTACCCGTAGTACTGACCCTCGAAGTCCTGGATCACAGGGATCCAGGGAATCTTCCAGTAGCCGTCCAGGTCGTGTTCTTCTTCGGCACCCCGCCACTTGGCATACTGCTCGCCGATCTCCGCGCATCCCAGAAGGATCTTTCCGTAGGGGAAGATCACCGAATCCAGGTGACGCACAGGCCCTACCTGGCCGTTGGGGAGGAGCCGTGTGGTGTCCTTCGCGGAGCTGCCGTTGTTCATCCTCAGCAGCGCCTCAAGAACGTCAGGCACCTCGAACCCCAGCGCTTCGCTCAGGCCCGCGATGTCCTCATCCGTGGCCGGCCCGCACAGCGCCTCCGCACTGACCGGCGCGTTCACCTGGAGCCAGTGCACGATTCGCCCCCAGGCCGATTGCACTTCTGCTACCTCGGACACTACGGCTGCACCGCCTGCTGTCGTCACGGTTACGTCCTGGCACTGCGTGCGTTGTCAGCGTAGCGGGGTGGTGGGGGAAGGGCCGCGGCCTCGGAAACGGGCCCTTCCCTGAAGGCCATTCCCGAACGGCGGGACCGCACGAAACACCTCGCGCTCGCGTGTCCGACGGGCGGCGGGAACGCGGCGGAGCCGGACCGCTCAGCCCGGCCCGTTCCGGCCCGTCTCCCTCGGGTGGGAGACGGCCGGCCAGAGGGCCATGACTTGTTCGGCGACTTCGGCGACGCCGCGGCCGGTGGTGTCGACGACGAGGGTGCCGGGCGGGTCGGCGGCGGCTATTTCGCGCAGTTGGCGTTCGGCGCGGTCGAGGGGGTCGGGGACGGGGGTGGCGGAGCCGGGCCGGGGGCGGACGCGGTCGGCGAGGACGGCGGGGTCGGCGGTGAGCCGGATGACGGTGAAGGCGGCGTCGGGGACCGCCTCGGCGATCCAGGGGAGTTCGTGGTGGAGGTCGGTGAAGACCCCGCAGAGCATCAGCCGGTGGTGGCCGAGTCCGGCGTAGTTGGCCCATACCGCGGCGAGGTTGCGCCGGGCGGCCTCGGACTCCGGGAGCCCCTCGACCGGCCAGGGGTGGAGCCGTTCCAGCTCACCGCAGTCGACCACGGCGTGGGCCAGCCCGTCGTCGGCGAGGCGCAGTGACACCTCGTGCGCCGTGGTGCTCTTGCCCACCCCCACCGCCCCGCACAGGACGAGCACGTCCACCGTCTCCGTGACGTGCCGCCGTGCGTCCCGACCGCCGTGCGTTTCCGCCCCCATGGCGCGTCAGTGTGGTCCGGCCCGGCCACGACCGCCAGTGCTGAACCTCAAATCCAGCTCTGAACCCGGGCGTTCGGGGGTTCACCGGTGCCCGCTCGGGCGATGGTCACCTTCAGGGTCCGGCTCCGGGCGCCACGGGGGCGCCCGGTCCGGCCCCCACCGCATTCCGCATCCGGGAAGGGGGACCGTATGCAGCGGCTGGGTGTGGGCGTCGGCTGGCGGCCGGAGATCGCCGCGCCGGTCGAGCAGCTGCCCGGCGTCGACTGGGTGGAAGTGGTGGCGGAGAACATCTGCCCGGGTCGTCTGCCGGAATCCCTGGAACGTCTGCTGGCCCGCGGCACCCCGGTGGTGCCGCACGGCGTCTCGCTCGGGCTGGGCGGCGCCGACCGCCCGGACCCGTGGCGGCTGGCCGATCTCGCCGAGCGCGCCGAGGCGTTGGGCGCCCCGCTGGTCACCGAGCACATCGCCTTCGTCCGCGGCGGGGGCGCGCTGACCGGCACCCCGGCCCTGGAGGCGGGCCACCTGCTGCCGGTGCCGTACACCCGGGACGCGCTCGACGTGCTCTGCGAGAACGTCCGCATCGCCCAGCAGTGCCTGCCCGTCCCGCTGGCCCTGGAGAACGTGGCGGCGCTGCTGCGCTGGCCCGACGAGGAGTTCACCGAGGGCGAGTTCCTGGCCGAGCTGGTCGAACGCACCGGGGTCGGCCTCCTGGTCGACGTGGCCAACCTGCACGCCAACCACGTCAACCACGGCACCGACCCGCTGCGCACCCTGGCCGCGCTGCCGCCGGAGGCGATCGCCTACGTGCACGTGGCGGGCGGCACCGAACGCGACGGGATGTGGCACGACACCCACGCCCACCCGGTGGGCGAGCCGGTGCTCGCGCTCCTGGCCGCGGTCCACGCCCACGCCGCCCCGCCCGGGGTGCTGCTGGAGCGCGACGACGACTTCCCGCCGCCCGACGTGCTCGCCGCGGAGCTGGCGGCCATCCGCACGGCGTGCGCCCGGGCGCGCGAGGAGGGGATCCGCCATGTCTGACCGGACGACCGCGGCCTGCGCGGGACTGCTACGCGACGATGCCGGTCCGGCGCCGGACGACACGACGATGGCGGTGACGGCCGGGGCCGGGCGGCCGGTCCGGGTGCGTTCCACGGTGGCGCCGGCCACCGACGCGGCCCGTGAGCGCCTGGCGCGCGGGCAGGCCGCGTTGCTGTCGGCGCTGGTGGAAGGGGGGCCGGTGCCGGCCGGGTTCGACCCGGTACGGATCCGGGCCACCGGCCGCGCGCTCGCCGCCAAGCGGGCCGCGGTGGTGGCCCGGGTGGCCCCCGAGCTGCCGGTGATCCTCGGGGCGGGCTACCGGCCGGCGTTCACCGCGTACGCGATGGCCAACCCGCTGTGCGGCGGCGGCTACCGGCGGGACGCGCTGGCCTTCGCCGAGCACCTGTTGTCGCTGCCGCGCGACGCGGGCGGGCCGGAGCGTGCGGTACGCCGCCGGCTGGCCGAGTGGTGGGCCGAGCGGGCCGGTCCGGAACCGCTGCCGACCGGACGGCTGCGGCGCGCGCTGGTGCGGCTGAAACACCGTACGGCGCTGGGTGTCCGGCGCCCCGGGACGGTGCTGCGGCCACCCGCCGCGCTCCGTCCCGGGGCGTCCACGGTGTGAGACGGACCCGTCGTTGTCAGTGGCGTCGAGTAGAACACCGGCATGTGGGTTTCGCTGCTACTCGTCGCCTGGGCGGCGGCGTTCGTCTCCTGCGCGCGGTTGTGCCGTGCGGCGATGACGGCCGCCGACGGCCGCCTCCCGGAGGGCGAACACCCCGGCGCCCCGGGCCCGTCCGGCCCGCCCGCGGGTGAACTGGGGCCGTACGAAACGGCGTTCCTGGCCGGCGGTCCCGGCCGGGTCACCGATGTCACGCTGGTGTCGATGTCCGGTCAGCGGCGGCTGCTGCTCGCCCACACCGGGTGGGCCACCGTCGTCGACCCGGTCGGCCGGGACGAGGTGGAGCGGTCGCTGATCGCGTCGATCGGGCCGCGGGGGCAGTCGCCGGTCGCGGCGATACGCGCCTCGCACGCGGCGGCCGACGCGGTCCGCGCGCTCGGCGACCGGCTGGCGGCGGCCGGCCTCGCGGTGCCCGCCGCCACCCGGGACGCGCTGCGCGCGGGGATACGGCAGACCGCCGGCGCCGCCGGGCTCGTCCTGGCGCTGCTCGTGGTCACCGCCGGGCTGGGTGTGCCGGGCGGCGAGGGGCCGTGGCAGCTGTGGTGGTTCGCGCTGCCGCTGCTGCTGACGGTGGGCTGTCTGCTGATCGCCCGCGCCGAGGTGCGCGCCTGGACCCGGTGGGCGGCCCCGGCCGGGGTGGCCGCGCTGCGCGCGATACCGGCGGGCGCGCACCGTCCGCTGCTGGCGCTCGCGGTCGGCGGCGCCGACGCCCTGCCCGATCCGGCGCTGCGCGCCGCGCTCGCCCCCGTCCGGCGGCGGTACGGCACGCGCTGACCGGCCGCCGGGCCGGCCACGGGGCGGCCCGGCGTCGGGGCGGCTCAGGCGAGGCCGGCCACCAGGTCGGCCACGGCCTTGCGGCGGCCGGTGAAGAACGGGATCTCCTCACGGACGTGCATCCGCGCCTCGGAGCCGCGCAGGTGGCGCATGAGGTCCACGATGCGGTGCAGCTCGTCGGCCTCGAACGCGAGGACCCACTCGTAGTCACCGAGGGCGAAGGAGGCGACGGTGTTGGCGCGTACGTCCGGGTAGCCGCGGGCCATCTTGCCGTGGTCGGCGAGCATCCGGCGGCGGTCCTCGTCGGGCAGCAGGTACCAGTCGTAGGAGCGCACGAACGGGTAGACGCTCACGTACTCGCGCGGCGTCTCGTCGGCCAGGAAGGCCGGGATGTGCGACTTGTTGAACTCGGCCGGGCGGTGCAGCGCCATGTTGGACCAGACCGGCTCCAGCGAGCGGCCCAGCTTGGTGCGGCGGAAGCGGTTGTAGGCGTCCTGGAGCACGTCGGAGGTCTCGGCGTGCCACCAGATCATCACGTCGGCGTCGGCGCGCAGCCCGGACAGGTCGTACGTGCCGCGGATGGTGACGTCCTTGGCGTCGAGCTGTTCGAAGAGCTCCTCGACCTCCTCCGCGTAGCCGGCGCGGTCCTCGGGGAGCACGTCGCGCAGCTTGAAGACGGACCACAGGGTGTAGCGGATGACCTCGTTGAGGTCACGGGCCTTCTTGCCCGCGTTGGGGGCCTTGGCGGGGGCGGCGTTGTCGGTCATGGGGCTATTCTCCCGCGTCGTTCCGGACGGCCGTGCGCAGGGTGGCCAGTACCTCGTCGGCGGCGCGGTCGGCGGTGGCGACGCAGGCCGGGATGCCCACGCCGTCGTAGGCGGCGCCGCAGACCGCGAGGCCGGGCAGCTTGGCGACGTGTTCGCGGACGCGCGCGGTGCGCTCCAGGTGGCCGACCGGATACTGCGGCAGGCCCTCGGTCCACCGGGTCACCCGGGCGGCGACCGGCACCGCGGTGACCCCGGCGGCCTGTGCCAGGTCCTCCCGGGACAGCCGCACCAGGTCGGTGTCGTCCCAGGCCAGGTCGGCCTCCTCGCCGTGGCGTCCGATGGAGGTGCGCAGCACGAAGGTGTCCGGGCCGGCCTGGTCGATCCAGCCCCACTTGCGGGTGGCGAAGGTGGCCGCCTTGATGGTGCGGCCGTCGACCGGGGGCACCAGGAAGCCGCTGCCGGCGGGGGCGTTCAGCAGGTCGCGGCGGCGGAAGGCCATGGTGATCAGCGCCATGCCGGCGCACTCCACGGTGCTCAGTTCGGCCGCCGCCCCGGGCGACTCGGCGGCGAGCAGCCGGGCCGCGGCGGGGCCGGGGACGGCGAGCACCACGGCGTCGGCCTGGAGGGCGTACCGTCCGCCGGGGCCGTCTGCGGCCAGCCGCCAGCCGTCGGCCGTCCGCCGCAGGGTGTGCACCCGGGTGCCGGTGCGGATGTCGGCGCCCGCGGCGCGGCAGGCGTCGGCGACCGCGAGCGGCAGCCGTCCCACGCCGCCGGCGATGCCCATGAAGACCGGTCCGGCCGCGGCGCCCGCCCGGTCGTCCCCGGTGACGGCGCGGCCGGAGGACTCCTGCGCGGTGGAGGAGGCCGCCTTGGCCTGGACGGCCCGTACGCCCTCGATCAGCGAGCGTTCGGCGCGGGCGGCGGCGTACAGCTGGGGCACGGCGGCCCGCATGGAGAGGCGGTAGGAGTTGCCCGCGTAGACGCCGCCGAGGAGGGGTTCGACGAGCCGGTCGACCACTTCGCGGCCGAGGCGGGCGGCCACGTACTCGCCGATGGCGACGTCCTCGCCGACCTCGGTGCGCGGGAGTACGTGGTCGAGGGGGATGCGGGCGAGGCCGGCCGGGGAGAGCACCCCGGAGGCGGAGAGCGGCTGGAGATCGCCGGGGACGCCCATGACGTGGCCGCGCGGCATCGGGCGCAGCCGGCCCCGGGTCCACAGCGCGGCCTGGGCGGTGGCCGGCGGCTGGAGGTCGGGGCCGAGGCCGACCCGCCGGGCGAGCGCGACCGCCTCCGGGCGCCGGGCCAGCATGGACTCGGCGCCCAGGTCGACGGGGACCCCGGCGATCTCGTCGGCGTGGAGTTTGCCGCCGAGCCGGTCGGCGGCCTCCAGCACGGTGACCCGGGCACCGGCGGTCACCAGCCGGTGGGCGGCGGCGAGCCCGGAGATGCCGCCGCCGACGACCACGACGTGCCCGAGCGTGGCGGCACCGGCCGCGCCGCCGGGGGCCTCCGGGCCGTCGGCCGCTTCCGGGGTGGCGGTTTCCTCAGGACGTTGCGACCTCGCTGCGCTCATGACGTCCACTGTGCCACCCGCGCCGGCACCGGCTTCAGCGTGCCCCGGGCCGTGCGCCGCTCGTGTCCTCGGTGACGGTGTGGACGAAGTCGACGAGCCGGGTGAGCGCGTCCGGGTCGGTGTCCGGGATCACCCCGTGGCCGAGGTTGAAGATGTGGCCGGGGGCGCTCTGCGCGGCGTGCAGCACCTCGCGGGCCTTGGTCTCCACCGCCGGCGTCGGGGCGAAGAGCACGGCGGGGTCGAGGTTGCCCTGGAGCGCCTTGTGCGGGCCGACCCGGCCGGCCGCCTCGTCCAGCGGGACGCGCCAGTCGACGCCCACCACGTCGGCGCCGGCCCGGCCCATCAGGCCCAGCAGTTCGCCGGTGCCGACACCGAAGTGGATGCGCGGCACGCCGTATCCGGCCACCGCGTCGAAGACCTTGGCCGAGGCGGGCAGGACGGAGCGCCGGTAGTCGTCCGGGGCGAGGGCGCCGGCCCAGGAGTCGAAGAGCTGCACCGCCGAGGCGCCCGCCTCGATCTGCACCTTCAGGAAGGCCGCGGTGATCCCGGCGAGCCGGTCGAGGAGGTCGGCCCAGAGCTGCGGGTCGCCGTACATGAGCGCTTTGGTGCGTTCGTGATTGCGGGACGGACCGCCTTCGACCAGATAACTGGCGAGCGTGAACGGTGCGCCGGCGAAACCGATCAGCGGGGTGGCACCGAGTTCCGCGGTGAGCATGCCGATCGCCTCGGTGACGTAGTGGACGTCACCGGGTTCGAGCGGGCGGAGCCGGTCGAGGTCGGCACGGCTGCGGACGGGCTCGGCGAAGACCGGGCCGACGCCGGGCTTGATGTCCAGGTCGAGCCCGATGGCCTTCAGCGGGACCACGATGTCGCTGTAGTAGATGGCGGCGTCCACCTTGTGGCGGCGGACCGGCTGCAGCGTGATCTCGGTGACCAGGTCGGGACGCATGCAGGAGTCCAGCATCGGGACGCCCTCGCGCACCTTGTGGTACTCCGGCAGCGAGCGCCCGGCCTGCCGCATGAACCACACCGGGGTGTGCGGGACCGGCTCGCGGCGGCAGGCGCGGATGAACGCCGAGTCGGCGGTCAGCGGGTTGGGGTGGCGGCGGACCTCGGCCGCGCCGGGTCCGTCGGCTCGCTCTTCGGCACTCACGCCTGCGTCTTCAGCACTCACCCCTGAATCTTCCCACGCCCCGGCGGCGGCCCTCCCCGGCCGGGCCCGGCGACCCGCCCATGCCGGTGTCCCTACCGGACGCGCGGGTGCCAGCGGCCTAGTCTTCCGGGCATGGCTGTGGCTCAGGGGCACCTCGCGGACGAGGACGGCGGTGAGGCGCCGCCCGTCTTCCGGCAGGCGGTCGACGCGCTACGGACGGCCCGGGTGCGGGCCGAGGTGGAGCTGTCGCCGATGCCCGCGCCCAAACGGCTCGCCCCCCACGCCTACGCGCTGGAGGCGGCGGTCGTGGTGGAGGGCGAGGAGCTGGCGGACGGCCGGCTGATCCTGCTGCACGACCCGGCCGGCCACGAGGCGTGGCATGGCGCGTTCCGGGTGGTCACCCTCGCCCGGGCGGAGCTGGAGCCGGAGATGGCGGCGGACCCGTTGCTGCCGGAGGTGTGCTGGTCGTGGCTGACCGGTGCGCTCGACGCGCGCGGCGCGGGGTACGCGGAGGCGGGCGGCACGGTGTCACGCAGTTCCTCGCACCACTTCGGCGCCCTGGCCGACCGTCCGGACACCACCGAGATCGAGGTGCGCGCCTCGTGGACCCCGGGGCTCACCCCGGCCGGGGCGCCGGACGTCGCGGCGCACCTGGCCGCGTGGTGCGAGTTCCTGTGCACCAGCGCGGGGCTGCCGCCGGCCCAGGACGACCAGAGCGGCGGCATCGTCTCGCTCCCCAAGCGCCGCGGCCCGCGCTGACGCCGCCTCCCCCGTCAACGCCCGCGCCGGAGCCCCGGCGGGGGCGCCGTCCCGCCCACGCGCCCGGCGCCCGCCGGGGCGTGGCCGCGCGCGGCCGAGCGGACGTACGGAACGGCGCGTGCACGTACCCGGCGGGTGCGGCGGACGGCTGCGCGGCGATGGGCGGACGGCACCCGGAACGGACTATCCGTGACCGACTCGATACGAAATTCGCCTGGATCCGATCACCTGTGCGCCCGCCTCGTCCGAATTGTTACGCAATAAATCGTGATCTTTCCCTAAAGCCGGGTTCGGATGCTGCCGAAGGAGACTGTGACCTTATCCCCCACGGACACCCGGTTCCTCCCCCATTCGCCGGTGTGTCCCGTCAGCCCACAGGAGGCCCGGTGTCGGTTCTTCTCGACCATCCCACAAGCCTGGTCGCCTACCGCCCGATCAAGCCGACGGCCATGGTCGTCGTCGCCGACCCGCGCGTCCGCAGCACCGTGACACGGCATCTGTGGGCCCTCGGGGTGCGCGACGTGATCGAAGCGTCGTCGATCGCGGAGGCCCGCCCCCGGGTCGGCACGCCGCGGGACATCTGCGTCGCCGACGTCCACCTGCCCGACGGTTCCGGGCTGACCCTGCTCGCCGAGACCCGGGCGGCCGGCTGGCCCAACGGGCTGGCGCTCTCCGCGGCGGACGACATCGGAGCGGTACGCAACGCCCTCGCCGGCGGCGTCAAGGGGTACGTCGTCACCGGCACCCGTACCAACGTCGGCCTCACCCAGCGTCCCGGCGCCGCGCCGATCGGGGCCCCCGGAGCGCGGCTCCAGCGCCGTCCACCGGGCGTTCCCGGCCACCCGGGCGGCTACCGCGAGCTGTCCGGCCGCGAGGTCGAGGTGCTCCGGCTGGTCGCCGAGGGCCAGTCGAACAAGGCGATCGGGGTGTCGATGGGGCTCTCCGCCCTCACCGTCAAGAGCCATCTCGCCCGCATCGCCCGCAAGCTGGGTACCGGCGACCGGGCGGGCATGGTGGCGGTGGCACTGCGCACCGGCATCATCCACTGACCGGCGGCCGGCCCGCACGGGCGCCCGTGGACGGAACGTTTCCGTCGGCGGGCGCCGCCCCGTGCGCCCCGGCGCCCGCTCCCCGCGTACGCCGGTTCCCCGCGCCCCGCCCGTACCGTCGGGCCCCACCCCGCACCCGTGCGCCGACTCCGCCAGAGCCCGGCCCAGGCATCCGCGCCCCGCTTCACGCCCCGCCGGCGGCCCGGCACCCCGAGCCCCCACCCCGCACGCGCACGCCGGCTCGCCCCGCGCCCGCGCACCCGCGTCGGATCCGCCGGAGCCCGGCCCGGATCCGCGCGCCCCGCTTCACGCCCCGCCACCCCCGCGTCGGCTCAGCGCCCCGACGCCCGATGCCGTACGCAGCCTCCCCGTCCCGCGCACCCGAACGCCCCCCAACCCCAACGCACACGCCACCGCTCCGCCCGATCCCGGCCCGGGCACGCCCGCCCCACTCCACGCCGTGCCTCCCCCGCCCGGCGCCCCGGCGTCCTACGGCGGAGCCCGGCACACGCACGCGCCGCTGCTCGCGCCCCCGTTCCGACCTGGTCCGTGGTCGACCGGGGGGCTGGGCGGAGCGGCCGGTGAGCGGGCCCGGCTACCCTTGACGGGTGACCGACGCCCCTGAGACCGCAGCAAGCGAAGCAATTCCGGCGCCGGTCCCGTTGCTGGACCCGCGCGACGGCATCCCGCCGGTGACCGCAGACCCGCAGGCCCTCGCCGACGTGGTGGCGGCCTTCGCGGCGGGCACCGGCCCGGTCGCCGTGGACGCCGAGCGCGCATCCGGCTACCGCTACGGGCAGCGGGCCTACCTGGTCCAGCTGCGCCGCGCCGGAGCAGGGACCGCGCTGATCGACCCCGTCGCCTGTCCCGACCTGTCCGCGCTGGGCGACGCGCTCGCCGACACCGAGTGGGTGCTCCACGCGGCCACCCAGGACCTGCCCTGCCTCGACGAGATCGGGATGCGGCCGGCCAAGCTGTTCGACACCGAGCTGGCCGGGCGGCTCGCCGGCTTCGCCCGGGTGGGCCTCGGCGCGATGGTGGAGAACGTGCTCGGCTTCGCCCTGGAGAAGGGCCACTCCGCCGTGGACTGGTCCACCCGTCCACTCCCCGAGCCGTGGCTGCGGTACGCCGCGCTCGACGTGGAGTTGCTGGTGGACCTGCGCGACGCGCTGGAGGAAGAGCTGCGCGCCCAGGGCAAGTTGGAGTGGGCGCTCCAGGAGTTCGCGGCGATCGCGGCGGCTCCCCCGCCCGCCCCGCGTACCGACCCGTGGCGCCGCACCTCCGGGATGCACAAGATCCGCCGGCGCCGACAGCTCGGCGTGGTACGGGAGTTGTGGAACCTGCGCGACCGGATCGCCCGGGAACGGGACGTCTCCCCCGGCCGGGTGCTCACCGACGCCGCCATCGTGGCCGCGGCCCTGGCGATGCCGCCCAACGCGCACGCGCTCGCCGCGCTGCCCGGGTTCGGCAACCGGATGTCCCGCCGTCAGCTGGAGAGCTGGCAGAAGGCGGTGGACCACGCGCGCGGGCTGCCGGAACGGGAGCTGCCGCAGCCCGGGCCGGCCCCCTCCGGGCCGCCGCCGCCGCGCGCCTGGGCGGACAAGGACCCGGCCGCCGCGGCCCGGCTCGCCGCCGCCCGTACCGCCGTCACCGAGCTGGCCGAGCGGCTCGGCCTGCCGCAGGAGAACCTCGTCTCGCCGGACACCGTCCGCCGGGTGTGCTGGGAGCCGCCGCGCCCGGCGACCGCCGAGGCGGTGGCGCTGCGGCTCGCCGAACGAGGCGCCCGCGCCTGGCAGATCGAGCTGGTCTCCGAGGTGGTGGCGAAGGCGCTGACCGCCGCCGAAAGCGGCGCCTGAGACCCGCTCCGGCCGGTCACCCGGGCCTCTGCACGCCCCGGGTGACCGGCCGGAGCGCTGTTCGGCGGCGGGCCGGGCCGGGGCCGGTGCGCCGTTTCCTCGTCACTCGTCCGGACCGTGGCGGGATGTGACCTTCGCCGCTTAGGGCGGGGGGACTGGGCACGCTGGTTACTCATAAGTAGCATGACGTTCGTGAGCCGCCGCGGGTTCTCCTTGCGGCGGGCTCTGCCGGGATGCCCGCCACGCCCGGCGCCGCCCCGTCATGGCGCGCGCGGCCGGGCCGAGCGCCCGGAGGCGAGCGAACACAGTCAAAGGGAGAGCCAACGTGCCTCGTACCGCTAGGGATGTCGTCTTCGTCGACGGCGTCCGCACCCCGTTCGGCAAGGCGGGCCCGAAGGGCATCTACCACGAGACCCGTGCCGACGATCTGGTGATCAAGTGCATCCGGGAGCTGCTGCGGCGCAACCCCGAGCTGCCCGCCGAGCGGATCGACGAGGTGGCGGTCGCGGCTACCACCCAGATCGGTGACCAGGGGCTCACCCTGGGCCGTACCGCCGGTATCCTGGCCGGGCTGCCCAAGACCGTCCCCGGGTTCTCCATCGACCGGATGTGCGCCGGCGCGATGACCGCGGTGACCACCACCTCCGGCGGCATCGCCTTCGGCGCGTACGACGTCGTGGTGGCCGGCGGCGTCGAGCACATGGGGCGCCACCCGATGGGCGAGGGCGTCGACCCCAACCCGCGGTTCGTCTCCGAGAAGCTGGTCGACGAGTCGGCCCTGTTCATGGGGATGACGGCGGAGAACCTGCACGACCGCTTCCCGCACCTGACCAAGGCCCGCGCCGACGAGTACGCGGTGCGCAGCCAGGAGAAGGCCGCCAAGGCGTACGCCAACGGCAAGATCCAGCAGGATCTGGTGCCGATCTCGGTGCGCCGCACCAACGCTGAGGCCGGCGAGACCGGTTGGGGCCTGGCCACCGCCGACGAGCCGATGCGCCCGGGCACCACGCTGGAGCAACTGGCCGGGCTGAAGACCCCGTTCCGTCCGCACGGCCGGGTGACCGCGGGCAACGCGGCCGGTCTCAACGACGGCGCCACCGCCTCCCTGCTGGCCGCCGAGGACGTCGCCGCGGAGCTGGGGCTCCCGGTGAAGATGCGGCTGGTCTCCTACGCCTTCGCGGGCGTGGAGCCGGAGGTGATGGGCATCGGTCCGGTGCCGGCCACCGAGAAGGCGCTGGCCAAGGCCGCGCTGTCGATCTCCGACATCGGCCTGTTCGAGATCAACGAGGCGTTCGCCGTGCAGGTGCTCGCCTTCCTCGACCACTACGGCATCGCCGACGACGACGCGCGCGTCAACCAGTACGGCGGCGCGATCGCCTACGGCCACCCGCTGGCCTCCTCCGGCGTCCGGCTGATGACCCAGCTGGCCCGGCAGTTCGAGGAGCAGCCGCACGTCCGCTACGGCCTGACCACCATGTGCGTCGGCTTCGGCATGGGCGGGACCGTCATCTGGGAGAACCCGCACTGGGAGGGCAAGTGACCACGACCGCCGAGCTGTTGAAGGGTGCGGCCGAGCTGTTCCCTGACGAGGTCGTCACCAGCGCCCAGGTGCGCCACCTCGACCTGCCGCAGGGGGCGGGCCGGTTCGCCCTGATCACCCTGGACAACGGCCTGGACCACACCAAGCCGACCACCTTCGGCCCGCAGTCGCTGGCCAACCTCGACGCCGCCCTCGACCAGGTCGAGAAGGAGGCGGCGGACGGCGAGATCGTCGGCGTCGGCATCACCGGCAAGCCGTTCATCTTCGCCGTCGGCGCCGACCTCAAGGGCGTCGAGCTGCTGCGCGACCGTGCGGACGCGCTCGCCATCGGCAAGGGCGGCCACGACGTCTTCAAGCGCCTGCAGTCGCTGGCCGTGCCGACGTTCGCGTACTACAACGGCGCGGCGATGGGCGGCGGCGTCGAGGTCGGGCTGCACTGCTCGTACCGTACGGTCTCCGCGGCGCTGCCGGCGTTCTCGCTGCCGGAGGTCTTCCTCGGGCTGGTGCCGGGGTGGGGCGGCTGCACGCTGCTGCCCAACCTGATCGGCGCCGACCGCGCGGTGAGCGTGATCATCGAGAACGCGCTCAACCAGAACAAGCAGCTCAAGGGCGCCCAGGTGCACGAACTGGGCATCGCCGACGCCATCTTCGAGGGCGCCGACTTCCTGGAGGAGTCGCTGCGCTGGACCGCCGCCGTCCTCAAGGGCGAGATCGAGGTCGTCCGCCCCGCAGTGGACCGCGGGGAGGCGTGGGACCAGGCCGTCGAGCGCGGCCGGTTCATCGCCGACGGCAAGGTGCACGGCGCCGCCCCGGCCGCCTACCGGGCGCTGGACATCATCGCCGCGGCCAAGAACGGCGACCTGCGCCAGGGCTTCGACGCCGAGGACCAGGCGCTCGCCGACCTGATCATGAGCGGTGAGCTGCGCTCCGGCATCTACGCCTTCAACCTGGTGCAGAAGCGCGGCAAGCGGCCGGCCGGCGCGCCGGACAAGAACCTGGCCCGCCCGGTCTCCAAGGTGGGCGTGGTCGGCGCCGGCCTGATGGCCTCGCAGCTCGCCCTGCTCTTCGCCCGCCGCCTCCAGGTGCCGGTCGTGCTGACCGACATCGACCAGGAGCGGATCGACAAGGGCGTCGGCTACGTGCACGGCGAGGTCGACAAGCTGCTCGCCAAGGGCCGGATCAACAACGACACGGCCAACCGCCTCAAGGCGCTGGTGACCGGTTCGCTCGACAAGGCCGCGGCCTTCGGGGACGCCGACTTCGTGATCGAGGCGGTCTTCGAGGAGCTGGGCGTCAAGCAGCAGGTGTTCGCCGAGGTGGAGGCGGTGGTCCGGCCGGACGCGATCCTGGCGACCAACACCTCCTCGCTGTCGGTCAGCGAGATGGCGGCCAAGCTGGAGCACCCGGAGCGGGTCGTCGGCTTCCACTTCTTCAACCCGGTGGCCGTGCTGCCGCTGCTGGAGATCGTGCGCGGCGAGCGGACCGACGACGCCTCGCTGGCCACCGCGTTCGCCGTGGCCAAGAAGCTGAAGAAGACCGCGGTGCTGGTCAAGGACGCCCCGGCGTTCGTGGTCAACCGCATCCTGACCCGCTTCATGGGGGAGATCCAGAACGTCATCGACGAGGGCACCCCGGTCGCGGTGGCCGAGAAGGCGGTCGAGCCGCTGGGGCTGCCGATGTCGCCGCTGGTGCTGCTGGAGCTGGTGGGGCCGGCGATCGGTCTGCACGTGTCGGAGACGCTGCACAAGGCGTTCCCGGAGCGGTTCACCGTCTCGCCGAACCTCAAGGCGGTCGTGGAGGCCGGCAAGCGCGGCTTCTACGTCTACGACTCCGGCAGGCCGGAGCTGGACCCCGAGGTCGCCGCGCTGCTCAAGCAGGGTGACCGGGTGCTCACCGAGGAGCAGGTGCGCGACCGGGTGCTGGACGCGGTGGCCCAGGAGATCGGCCTGATGCTGGACGAGGGCGTGGTCGCCGAGGCGCAGGACATCGACCTGTGCCTGATCACCGGCGCCGGCTGGCCGTTCCACCTCGGCGGCATCACCCCGTACCTGGACCGGCAGGGCGTCTCCGAGCGCGTCAACGGCAAGCGGTTCCTGCCGGCGGGCGTGGCGAGCGTCCCGGCGTAACCGGCGGCGGAACGTGAGCGCCGGCCGGCCCGCTTCGACGCGGGCCGGCCGGCGCTTCGTCGTGACCGGGGCCGGTCAGCCGGCGGCGCGCTGCCCGGAGGCGGACGGCGACGGGGCGGCGGACGGCGTGGTGCCCTGCGCCTGCTTGACCGCGGCGGCGACCAGCTTGCGCAGCTTGGCCGGGGTCAGCTTGTCGCCGGTCACCGAGTACGTCCGGCCGTTGACGTCGACCACCGGGACGTCGCCGAGGTGGGCGGCGGCGAACTGCTGCTGGGAGCGGCGGACCCAGCCCTGGTGGTCGCGCTCCTGCACGCAGGGGGTGAACTCGGCCTCCTGGATGCCCTTGACCTTCTTGGCGAGCCTGATCAGGTAGGCGCCGGAGGCGAACTTGTCCGAGGACGGGTCGGGCTGCTTGCGCCACAGCTCGGCCACGTAGTCCCGGAACTGGTCCTTGCCCTGGTCCTGGGCGCAGGCCGCGGCGTTGGCCGCCTGGGCGGAGCCGGTGCCCCCGTGCTCGGTGTCGCTCTGGGTCACCAGCCGGTAGGCGAGCTGCACCTGGCCGGAGCGGAGCAGGGCGTCGAAGGTCGGGGCGTACGCCCGGGCGAAGTCGCGCGAGGCCCGGCTGCGCAGGTCCTCGTAGACGGTGAGGGTCACCGGGACGGTGGGCCGCACCGGGATCGCCAGGCTCTCCGGGCCGGCCGACGGCAGCCCGCTGGGCGCCTTGAAGGCGGTGGTCTTGCCGGAGCGCACGTGGGCGCCGATCGCCGCGGAGCCGGCGAAGACCGCGGCCACCGCCACGACCGCCGCGGTGTAGGGCCGCCAGCGGCGCCCCGGGTGCCGGGCCCCCGCCGTGCCGGAAGCCGCCGGTTCCCCCTGGGCCTGGGTGCCCTGCGCTCCCTTGGACTGTGCCATCTCGCGTCCCATCGTTCCCTCGTCGAGCCGTACCGCGCCTGTATACCACCGAGCGACCCGGGCGTGTCGTGGCAGGGTGGTGGCCATGGACGTGCTGGGTGAGGACGAGGTGCCGCTGGTCGTGGTCGACGCGGCGAACACGGTGGGGTCGGTGCCGGACGGCTGGTGGCGGGACCGGTACGCGGCCACGGAGCGGCTGCGGGACTTCCTGGCGCCGCTGGCCGCCCAGGGGCTGCCGGCCCGCGACGACGTCCCCGAGGCGTTCCGCCGCCCGCCGCTGGACGTGCTGCTGGTGGTGGAGGGCGCCGCCCGGGAGGTGCCGCCGGTGCCCGGGGTGCGGGTCGAGGCGGCCCCCGGCAGCGGCGACGACCGCATGGTCGAGCTGCTGGCCGAGGCCGCCCGCCGCGCCCCGCACCGTCCGCTCCTGCTGATCACCGCCGACCGCGAGCTGCGCCGCCGCGTCCAGCCCCTGGGCGCCACCTGCGCCGGCCCGCGTACGGTACGGCCCTAGCCGTTCCGGCCGCGGCTACCCCCTGGCGTAGACCACCGCGCCGTCCACCGTGGCCACCCGGTGGTAGCCGGACGCCAGCAGGGCGCGCAGGGAGGGGGTGCGGGCGGGGGCGTAGGGGGCGCCGCGGGAGTCGTCGACGACGAGGGCGGGCGGGCGGCGGCGTACCTCGGCGCGGAAGACGTCCCACGCGCCGGGGACGGCGTACCGCTCGCCGACCCGGGCGCCGCCGTGTCCGCCGCTGAAGTTGGTGAGGAACCCGGCGGTCAGGTAACGGCTGGCCGGGGTGCGACGGGCCAGCCAGTAGTCCTCCGGGTGCATCCCCCACACCAGGACGGGGTCGTCCGGCCCGGTACGGGCGCGTACCGCCGCCGCGACCCGGCGGGCGTGGTCCAGCTCGGCGTGGGGCGCGGCCAGCCCCCAGGCCAGGCAGCCGGCGGCGGCGAGCAGGGTCCAGGCCGCCGCCGGGCGCCGCAGCCGGGGCAGCTCGCGCAGCGCGGCCACCCCGAGCAGCACCAGCGGCGGCAGCAGTTGCAGGTAGTAGTGGCCGAAGAACTGGAACCCGGTGACCACGGCGAGCGCGGAGGCACCGAGCCACACCCACAGCCCCGAGGTGCCGGCCGGGCGGCGCCGGCGCGGCAGCAGCCACCCGACGGGCACCGCGAACCCGGCGCAGGCGGCCAGCAGCAGCCCGGCGTTGCCCAGCGCCCGGCCGACCGCGGTGGCCACCGCGCCGGCGGCCGAGGCGTACGAGCCGGAGCCGGTGACCGTCCAGAACAGCATGGGCCCCGGGCCGAGCGCGCAGGCCACCGCCGCGATCGGCACGGCGAACCCGGCGGCCAGCCGCAGCGCCCCCGGCAACCGTTTCCCCCCGCCCCGCCACAGCAGCCAGGCGACCGGCAGGAGCACCGCGCCGCCGGTCTGCTTGGTCAGCGCCGCGCCCGCCACCGCCAGCCCCGCCAGGGCCCAGCGGCGCCGCTCGGCCGCCGCGACCGCGGCCACCGTCCACGGCAGCATGAAGACCTCGAAGGTGGCCGCCTGGGTGTCCTCCGGGGCGAGGCCGATGGAGCCCAGCGCGTACCCGAGCCCGGCGGCGAGCCCGGCCCGCCGTCCCCAGCGGCGGCGGGCGATGGAAGCGAGCAACGTCGCGGTCACCGTGTGGGCGACCAGCGCGGCGACCCGCACCGGCCACAGCGAACCGTCGCCGAAGAGCCCGAGCAGCCCCTGGTAGAGCCAGGGCAGCAGCGGCGGCTTGCGGTCCACCACGGTGTCGTAGAGCACCCCGCCGTGCGCGAGCAGCCGGGCCTGGACGGCCAGGAAGCCCTCGTCCGGGTTCCACAGCGGGCGCAGGAAAGACGGCAGGTGGGTGACGGCGACGGCGAGCGGCACGAGCAGCGCCGGCCACCACCGGCCGCGCCGCGCCGCTCCCCGGGCCGCTTGCCGGCCGGGTGCCGTGCCGCGCTGGCCGGGCAGCGCGGCACGGCGGGAGGTCTGCGGGGCTGCGGGCATGGCGCCCAACCTACCCGGGCGCCGCGGGCCGCCGGCGTTCACCGCTCGCCGCGGGCCGCCTTGCCGACCCTGCTGTGCCGCCTGCCGTAGCAGACGTAGACCACGACGCCGATCGCCATCCAGATGCCGAAGCGCACCCACGTCTCGCCCGGCAGGTTGATCATCAGCCACAGCGAGGACCACACCGACAGCCCCGGGATCCACGGCACCAGCGGGGTGCGGAAGGCCCGCGGCAGGTCGGGGCGGGTCCGGCGGAGGATGACCACGCCGACGGCGACCACGACGAACGCGAACAGGGTGCCGATGTTCACCAGCTCCGACAGCTCCGAGATGCTGGTGAAGCCGGCCACCACCGCCACCAGCCCGCCCAGCAGCAGCGTGGAGCGGTAGGGGGTGCCGTACCGCGGGTGCACCTGGGAGAAGAAGCGCGGCAGCAGCCCGTCGCGGCTCATGGCGAAGAACACCCGGCTCTGGCCGAGCAGCAGGATCATGCAGACCGAGGTGAGGCCGACCACCGCGCCGAAGCTGATGACATCGGCCCAGAACGGCGCGTGGTTGGCCTTGAACGCCCCGGCCAGCGGGGCCTCCACGGAGAGCGTGGTGTACTTCTGCATCCCGGTGACCACCACCGACACCGCCACGTAGAGCACCGTGCAGATGGCCAGCGAGCCGAGGATGCCGCGGGGCACGTCGCGCTGCGGGCGCCGGGTCTCCTCGGCGGCGGTGGCGACGATGTCGAAGCCGATGAAGGCGAAGAAGACCACGGCGGCGGCGGTGAAGATCCCCCACACCCCGAAGGACATCGGGGTGTAGCCGGACAGCAGCTGCACCAGCGGCGCCCCCAGTCCGCCCCGGGAGCCGGTGACCTGCTGGGCGGGCGGCAGGAACGGCCGGTAGTTGTCGGCGCTGACGTAGAACGCGCCGGCCCCGATGACCAGCAGCACCACCAGCACCTTGATCGCCACGATCAGCTCGGTGAATCGGGCCGACAGCTTCATCCCGGCCACCAGCACCGCGGTGAGCACCATCACCAGGACGAAGGCGAGCAGGTCGAAGCCGAGGCCGTCGGAGCCGACCCCGGACAGCGCGTCGGGCAGCCGGGCGCCCGCGCTGGCCAGCAGCGAGCGGATGTAACCCGACCAGCCGACCGCCACCACCGCGCACCCCAGGGCCAGCTCCAGCACCAGGTCCCAGCCGATGATCCAGGCGGGCAGCTCCCCCAGCGAGGCGTACGCGAAGGTGTACGCGGACCCGGCGACCGGGACGGTGGAGGCGAACTCGGCGTAGCACAGCGCCGCCAGCGCGCAGACGAAGCCGGCCAGCACGAAGGAGAGCGCGACCGAGGGCCCGGCGTAGGCGCGGGCCACCTGGCCGGTGAGGACGAAGATGCCGGTGCCGATGACCACGCCGACGCCGAAGACGGTCAGGTCGAGCGCGGAGAGCGACTTGCGCAGCGCGTGCTCGGGTTCCTCGGTGTCCTGGATGGACCGCTCGACGGACTTGGTGCGGAACATCGGGTTCCGTGCCCGTTCCGGCGGCGGTGACGCGTTGTCGCCCATCGGCACTCCTTAACGGTCGGCCTGTTCACATCGTCGGGAGGGCGGTGCGCGGGGGCGGTGCGGTGCGGGGCGTGTCACCGAAAAAGAGCACGCACAGCCGTCAGCCGATGGGCCGGGCGGCCCATCGGCTGACGGCTGTGCGTGGTGGTTGCTCGGTGGTCGCTACTTCTGGGTGAGCCGGGCGGTCTCGTCGTCGTAGCGGCCGTCGATCTTGGCGACGAGGCCGGTGACCTGGCGGGCGATGTCCGGGGCGGTCAGCCCGATCTCGGCCAGCACCTCGGCGCGCGAGGCGTGGTCGAGGAAGCGCTGCGGGATGCCGAAGTCGCGCAGCGGCACGTCCACGTCGGCGTCGCGCAGCGCCTGGGAGACGGCCGAACCGACGCCGCCGGCGCGGCCGTTGTCCTCCACGGTGACCACGACGCGGTGGCGGGCGGCGAGGCCGGGCAGCGCCTCGTCCACCGGCTTGACCCAGCGCGGGTCGACCACGGTGCTGGAGATGCCCTGGGCGTCGAGGAGTTCGGCCACCTCCAGGCACATCGGGGCGAGCGCGCCGACCGAGACCAGCAGCACGTCCGGCCGCTCGTCGCCGTTGGCCGGCTCCCGCAGCACGTCCATGCCGCCGACGCGGCCGACCGCCTGCACCGCCGGGCCCACCGCGCCCTTGGAGTAGCGCACCACGGTGGGCGCGTCGCGGACCTCGACGGCCTCCCGCAGCTGAGCCCGTACCTGGTCGGCGTCGCGCGGCGCGGCGATCCGCAGGCCGGGGACGACCTGGAGGATCGACATGTCCCACATGCCGTTGTGCGAGGCGCCGTCGGTGCCGGTGACCCCGGCCCGGTCGAGGACGAAGGTGACGCCGCACCGGTGCAGGGCGACGTCCATCAGCACCTGGTCGAAGGCGCGGTTGAGGAAGGTGGCGTAGAGCGCGAAGACCGGGTGGAGGCCGCCGGTGGCCAGGCCGGCGGCGGAGACGGCGCCGTGCTGTTCGGCGATGCCCACGTCGTAGACGCGGTCCGGGAACTCCTTGGCGAACTTCTCCAGGCCAACCGGTTGCAGCATCGCGGCGGTGATGGCGACGATGTCCGGCCGCTCGTGGCCGAGTTTGACCATCTCCTCGCCGAAGACCGAGGTCCAGTCGAGGCCGGCGGCGGAGATCGGCAGCCCGGTGTCGGGGTGGATCTTGCCGACGGCGTGGAAGCGGTCGGCCTCGTCCTCCAGGGCGGGGGTGTAGCCGCGGCCCTTCTCGGTCAGGCAGTGCACGATGACCGGGCCGCCGAAGCGTTTCGCCCGTTGCAGCGCGGACTCCAGGGCCTCGATGTCGTGGCCGTCGATCGGGCCGACGTACTTCAGGCCGAGGTCCTCGAACATGCCCTGCGGGGCGATGAAGTCCTTCAGCCCCTTCTTGGCGCCATGCAGCGTCTCGTAGAGCGGCTGGCCGATCAGCGGGGTGCGCTCCAGCAGTTCCTTGCCGCGGGCCAGGAAGCGCTCGTAGCCGTCGGTGGTGCGCAAGGTGGCCAGGTGGTTGGCGAGGCCGCCGATGGTGGGCGCGTAGGAGCGCTCGTTGTCGTTGACGACGATGACCAGCGGGCGGTCCTTGGCGTCGGCGATGTTGTTGAGCGCCTCCCAGGCCATGCCGCCGGTGAGGGCGCCGTCGCCGATGACGGCGACCACGTGGTCGTCGCGTTCGAGCAGCTGGTTGGCCTTGGCGAGGCCGTCGGCCCAGCCGAGCACCGTGGAGGCGTGGCTGTTCTCGATGACGTCGTGGTCGGACTCGGCCCGCGAGGGGTAGCCGGACAGGCCGCCCTTGGCGCGCAGCCCGGCGAAGTCCTGGCGGCCGGTGAGCAGCTTGTGGACGTAGCTCTGGTGGCCGGTGTCCCACAGGATGCGGTCGGCGGGCGAGTCGAAGACCCGGTGCAGGGCGATGGTCAGCTCCACCACGCCGAGGTTGGGCCCGAGGTGGCCGCCGGTCCGGGAGACCGCCTCGACCAGGAAGGTACGGATCTCCTCCGCCAGCTCGGTGAGCTGTTCCGGGCTGAGCCGGTCGAGGTCGCGCGGGCCCTTGATGCGGGGCAGCAGTGCCCTGCGCCCCTCGTCGCCCGCGTTCACCCCCCGCTGACGCGCTGCGCGCGGCTCTGCTGGCACCGTTGCCTCCATGCTGGTCCGTACCTGGCTGGTCCGTGAGCGGCCGGTTCTCGGCCGGCCGGTCCGAAGAGTCTAATGTTCCGCTTCCGGCGGCAGCCGCCGGGCGGGGTACCGCCGTGGGTGCCGGGGCGTCGCGGCACGGCACCGTACGTACGTGTACCCGGCGCGGGAGCGTACGGCTCCCGCGCCGGGTACATCGGTGCGCGGTGGGGCGCGCGGCGGGCGTGTCGCGCCGCGCACCGGGTGGCGTCAGGCCCGTCCGGACGCCTTCTGGGTGCGGCGGGAGACCGAGTCCACCACGACCGCGGCGAGCAGCACCGCGCCGGTGATCATGTACTGGATGGCGGTGCCCAGGTTGAGGATGTACATGCCCTGCTGGATGGAGACGATGACCAGCGCGCCCAGCAGCGCCGACCATGTCTTGCCCCGGCCGCCGAAGAGGCTGGTGCCGCCGATGACGGCCGCCGCGATGGCGTTCATCAGGGTGTTGCCGCCGCCCTGGGTGGACTGGGCGGAGTTGACCTGCCCGGCCAGGAACATGCCGCCGACCGCCGCCATGGTGCCGGAGATCATGAAGACCGAGATGCGGATCCAGGCGACGTTGATGCCGGCCCGGCGGGCGGCCTCGATGCCACCGCCGACCGCGAAGATCCGGCGGCCGTAGGTGGTGCGGCGCAGCACCAGGTCGAGGCCGACGACCACGACCAGGAAGATCAGCAGGCACAGCGGCAGCCCGTCGGCCTGGTTGAGCACCACGGCGGCGCCGAAGGCGACCACGGCCAGCAGCACCGTCTTGAGCACGATGTCCAGCAGCGGACGGAACGGCACCCCGGCCCGGCGGCGCCGGTTGGCCTCCCACAGCGAGGCGCCCAGGTAGAGCAGGACACCGAGGAGGGCGACCCCGTAGGCGGCGGCGACGTCGGAGAAGGTGTAGTTGTACAGGGTGTACAGCAGCCCGCCGGACGGCAGGTTGATGGTGCCGGTCTTGCCCAGCGCCCACAGCATGGCGCCGTTCCAGGCCAGGAAGCCGGCCAGGGTCACCACGAAGGCGGGCACCCCGACCTTGGCGAAGAAGAAGCCCTGGAGCGCCCCGATGGCGGCGCCGGTGAGCAGGCCCAGGACGAGCGCGAGCCCCTCGGGGACCCCGTGCTGCACGCTGAGCACCGCGAAGACCGCGCCGGCCAGCCCGCTGACGTAGGAGACCGACAGGTCGATCTCGCCGAGCAGCAGGACGAAGACGATGCCCACCGCGATCATGCCGGTGCCCACCACGTTGAACGCGATGGTGGACAGGTTGTTGGCGGACAGGAAGCCGCTGTTGAGCCCCTGGAAGACGCCCCAGATGACGACCAGGGCGACGATCACCGGCAGCGAGCCGAGGTCGCCGCTGCGCATCCGGCGCCGGAACTCGGTCAGGTAGCCGGCCAGCCCCTGCTCGCGGACGAGCAGCCGGGGGTCGACGGCGACGATGGCGTCCGGGGCGGGCGGCGGCGCGGCGGCGGCGCCGACACCGTTGTCACCGGCCGGCGCGGGGGGCTGCGCGAGGTTCTGGTTGTTGCTCACTTGTCTGCCTCCGCGGTGCGCGCCTTACGGCGGGTCACGGCGTTGTCCGTGGCGCCGGTGATGGCGGAGATGATCTGTTCCTGGTTGGTGTCCTGGGCGTTGAACACCCCGTTGTTGCGTCCCAGCCGCAGCACCGCGACCCGGTCGGAGACCGCCATGACGTCCACCATGTTGTGGCTGATGAGGATGACCGCGAGCCCCCGTTCGCGCAGCCGCTCCACCAGGTCGAGGACCTGGGCGGTCTGCTCGACGCCGAGCGCGGCGGTGGGCTCGTCCAGGATCACCAGCTTGGGCTCGCCCAGCAGCGAGCGGGCGATGGCCACGGTCTGCCGCTGGCCGCCGGAGAGCGAGGCGATCGGGATGCGGACGCTGGGGATGCGGATGGAGAGGGTGTCGAGGAGTTCGCGCGAGCGCTTCTCCATCTCCACCTCGTCCAGGACACCGACCCGGCGGATCTCCCGGCCCAGGAAGAGGTTCTGGACGACGTCGAGGTTGTCGCAGAGCGCCAGGTCCTGGTAGACGGTGGCGATGCCCAGGCCCTGGGCGTCGTGCGGGCGGTTGATCGTCACGGGCCGCCCTTCCCACTCGATGACGCCTTCATCGATCGGGTGGACGCCGGCGATCGTCTTCACCAGCGTCGACTTTCCGGCGCCGTTGTCGCCCACCAGGGCGACCACTTCACCGGCGTGGATCTCCAGTTCGACGTCGGTGAGCGCCTGTACGGCACCGAACCGCTTGGAGACCCCGCGCAACGCCAGCACGGGCGTAGCGGACACGTGAACCATCTCCTTCGCCGCCTGACCGGCGGGGGATGCCGCGCCGGCTCGGCCGGGCGCGGAGGGCTGTGCAAGAAAGTATGAGAATCGTGCGGCGGAATTACGAGAACGCGGCGGGGCGCGCCGACCCCGTTGGACCAGCCGGTGACGGCCCGGCGGCGGGCACCGGCGCGGCCCCCGCCCCGCGGCGGGGTCGGCCGCTGGTGGCGGGGGCCGGGGTCCGGGTGCCGGCGGGCGCGCCGGGGGCGGTGGTTACTTCAGGCCGATCTTGGCGCAGGCCGCGGCGTACTGCGGGGTGCAGATCTGGGCGACCTTGTAGAGCCCGCCGTCGATGGCGGTCTGCTTGACGTTCTGGGCCGTCATGATGGTGGTCGGGATCAGCTTGGCCGGGATGTCCTTGGTGGTGGCGCTGGAGACCTTGGTGTCGGCCACCGAGACGGACTTGCCGGTGGCCACGTCGATGGCCATCTGGGCGGCGGTGTCGGCCTCGTCCTTGTACGGCTTGTAGATGGTGAACGCCTGGGTGCCGGCCACCACCCGCTGGGCGCCGTCGAGCTGGGCGTCCTGGCCGCCGACCGGGGGCAGCGGGCTGATGTGCGCCGACTGAAGGGCGCTGATGATACCGGCGGCCATGCCGTCGTTGGCCGAGTAGACCGCGGCGATGTTGTCCTTGCCGATCCGGGCGATGGCGCCGGAGACCTCGTTGTTGGCGTTGTTGGCGAGCCAGCCGTTGGTGTCGTACTCGGCGGCGATGTCCACCTTGCCGTCGAGGACGCTGTGGGCGCCGGCCTTGAACTGGGCGGCGTTGGGGTCGCCCTTGTCGCCGTTGACCATGATGATCTTGGCCTTGGGGTTGGCCTTGCTGCCGAGCGCCTGGAGCAGAGCCTGGCCCTGCTCCTTGCCGACCGCGGTGTTGTCGAAGGAGGTGTAGGCGTCGATCGGGCCCTGGGCGAGGCGGTCGTAGGCCACGATCTTGATGCCCTTGCTGTGGGCCTTCTCCACCGACGGCTGGATCGCCTTGTAGTCGACGGAGTCCAGGATGATGACCTTGTCACCCTTGTTGATCAGGGTGTCGATCTGCTGCTGCTGGGTGTTGGCGTTCTGCGCCGCGTTCTCGTAGTCCACCTGGCACTTGGGGCACAGCTGGTGCAGCTTGGCCTCGATGGCCGGGCGGTCGACCGCCTCGTACCGGGTGGTCTGGTTCTCCGGCAGCGCCAGACCGATCCGGAAGCCGGTGTTCACGTCGGCCGCGCTCGACTTGCTGCCGCCGGCCTTGCCACAGGCCGCCATGGACAGCGCCATGGACACTGCCGCCGTCGCGATGACGGCACGACGCAGAGTGGTGTTCACGGGGTACCTCCCTGACAGGGCCGCAACATTGCGGCCGAGGTGGACGTGAGTCAACTCCCGCAAACGTGATGCCGTCAAGAAGTAAATTATTAACGAGATGGCAACGACACACTTTGTTATCTAGGTGAACGCAAGCGTGGCGGGAGCAGATTCCTCCAAAAGCGTTGAATCGCCCATTTCACTGAGCACCAGCGCCAACGCGCCGAGGACTTCGGCACGGGCGCCGAGCGCCCCCGGAACCACCGCGAGCTGCCGGGCGGCGCTGGGAATCGCGTAACGCGCCACGGATTCCCGGATCGGCGCCAGCACCAACTCTCCCGCCTCGGCGAGGTCGCCGCCGAGCACGACACGGCTGGGGTTGAGCACGTTGCACAGGTTGGCCACCCCCATCCCGACGTGCCGGCCGACGTCGGCGACCACCCGGCGGCACCCCGGGTCGCCGTCCCGGGCCAGCCGCACCATGCCCGGCACCGTCAGCTCCGGGCCGTGGCTGCCGCGCAGCAGCTCCAGCACGTACCGGGCGGCGGTGAAGGTCTCCAGGCAGCCGCGGTTGCCGCAGCGGCACACCGGCCCCGACTCGTCCAGCGTGATGTGGCCGATCTCGCCGGCCGTGCCGCCCGGGCCGCGGTAGATCCGGCCGTTGATCACCAGGCCGGCGCCGACCCCGCTGGCCACCTTGATGTACGCCAGGTCCTGCACCCCGCGGCCGGCCCCCCACACCAGCTCGCCCAGGGCGCCGAGGTTGGCGTCGTTGTCCACGTGCACCGGCATGCCGAGCCGGCCGGAGAGCTCCTCGCGCGGGTTGATCCCGCCCCAGCCCGGCAGGATCGCGGTGGAGCCGAGGACGCCGGTGGCCACGTCGATCGGGCCGGGGACGCCGAGGCCGACCCCGATCACCTTGCCCGGGCCGATGCCGGTGGCCTCGATCAGCCGGCCCACCAGCGCCTCGGCCCGGTCGAACCCCTCGGCGGCGGAGGCGTCCACGTCGATCGGCTCGGTCTCCTCGGCGAGCACCTGGTGGGCCAGGTTGCCCACCGCAACCCGCAGGTGGGAGTGGCCGAAGTCGACGCCGACCACGATCCCGGCCTCCGCCGACAGCGACACGCTGCGCGCCCGGCGGCCACCGGAGGAGGTCGGGGTGACCTGGACGGTGCCGGTGTCCTTCAGCTCGCGGACGATGTTGGAGACGGTGGCCGCCGACAGCCCGGTGGTGCGGGCGATCTCGGCCTGGGTGAGCGACCCGGCCAGCCGTACGGCGCGGACCACTCGCTCCAGGTTGGCCCGGTGCAGCGAGGACTGCGATCCCGGAGTCTCCACGTCCATCCACTCCTGCCTCGTCGGGCGCACGACGGCGGCCCCGACCGCACGGGGCACCCTCACGAGGCCCCGTCGTCTACAACATGTGAACTCTAAGCAGAGCCTCAGGGGTTGGAGCCCGTCAAGGGATTGAGCGGGACCAACCCCGGATGAGCACACATCGTACGCAGGGGTGACGCAGCGCCGCGAGGGAGCCCGGCCCGGCCGCGAGGGGTCCCGCGCCGCGACGGGCGGGGGCCGTCCGCCGTTACTTCAGCGTGCCCGCGGTCAGGCCGGACTGGACCTGGCGCTGGAAGGAGAGGTAGACCACGAGCACCGGGAGCATGGCGATGGTCATCCCGGCGAAGAGCGCGGGCATGTCGCCGTTGTACCCCTGCTGGAGCATGAGGTTGACCAGGCCCTGGGTGAGCACCGAGCGGTCGGAGTCGGCGCCGCTCTGCTTCTGCATCAAGGTCAACGGCAGGATGTACTGGTTCCACTGGCCGAGCACGTTGAAGATGCCGACGCTGAGCAGCCCCGGTTTGGCAATGGGCAGCATGACCTGGAAGAAGGCCCGGGTGTGCGAGCAGCCGTCGATCATGGCGGCCTCGTGCACCGCGGTCGGCAGCGTGCGGAAGAACGAGTGCATGAAGAAGACGGTGAACGGCATCGAATAGGCGACGTAGACCAGGATCAGCCCCTGGTAACTGTTGAGCATGCCGAGGTTCTTCACCATGAAGAACAGCGGCACCAGGGCGAGATACACCGGGAACATCGCGCCGGCGACGAAGAGGTAGTAGAGGAACCGGTTCCCCGGGAACGGGTAGCGGGCGAGCACGTAGGCGGCCATGGAGCCGAAGAGCATCGTGAGCGTGACCGAGAAGACCAGCACGATCACGGTGTGCAGCAGGAAGCCGCCGATGCCTTTGTCCCAGGCCCGGCCGAAGACGTCGAAGGACCAGTGGGCCGGCCACGCCCAGGCGCTGCCGCCGATCTGGGCGTCGGTCTTGAACGAGCTGAGCACGATCCACACCAGCGGCAGCACGATCATGACCGCCCACAGCGCCAGGAAGCCGTGGGAGAAGACGTTGAGCACGCCCCCCGCGTCGGCGAAGCGCTCCTCCTTCGGCCGGGGACGGGCCGGGGCCGGCCGGGGCTCCGGCGGCGCGGCGGGGGTGGGTTCCGTGGTCGGTGTGCTCATGCCGGTTGCCCCGTTCAGTATTCGATGCGCTCGCGGCGGGTCACCCGCAGCGTCACGGCCGACAGGATGAGGGTGAGGAAGAGGATCACCACGCCCATGGCGCAGGCGTATCCGCTCTTGCCGTAGAAGAGGAAGTTCCGCATCAGATAGGTGGCGAGGACTTCGCTGTGGTGGTCGGGGCCGCCCCCGTAGGCGACGCCCGGGGTGAGCGTGGAGACCAGCGCGAAGGCGTCCATCGCCGCGATCGCCAGGTAGACCCAGGCCGTCTGGACGCTGTCCCACAGCAGCGGCAGGGTGACCCGGAAGAACGTCTGGTAGCGGCCGGCCCCGTCCAGCAGCGCGGCCTCGTAGATGTCCCTGGGGATGGACTGCATGGCGGCCGAGAAGAGCACCAGGTAGAAGCCGACGCCCGACCAGACCAGCACCGCCAGGATGCACCAGAGCACCAGGCCGGGGTCGTTGAGCCATTCGATGGGGTGCTGGGCGTCCTCCAGCCCCAGCTTCAGCAGGACGCCGTTGAGCAGGCCGCCGCCGTCGCTGCGGTAGACCGCCTGGAAGAGGACGGCGAGGATGGCGATGGAGAGCACCTGGGGGAAGAAGAAGATCACCTTGTACAGGGCGGCGCCGCGCACCCCCTGCACCCCGCCGGTGGTGCCGCGTCCGCCGACGTTGAGCATGAAGGCGAAGAAGAGCGCCAGCAGGATGGTGACGAGCGGCAGGAAGATCAGCAGCAGCACGTTGTGCAGGAGCGCCTTGACGAAGACCGCGTCGCCGAAGAGGGTGGTGTAGTTGCGCAGGCCCACGAAGTGCATCACCTGGGACTCGCCCGACCAGTCGGTGAGCGAGTAGCCGAAGGTCTGCAGGTAGGGCCAGATCACCAGGAGCGCGTAGAGCGCCACCGGGACCACGAGGAACCCCACGATGAACGGATACTTGCGGTGTCGCATGGCTTAGCCCCTGCTGCTGAGCCGGCCCGCGGCCGGTGACGGGTGCGCTGCGTGACTCCACCGGTGGGGGCGCCCTGCGTCATGGCGCCCCCACCGGTCGTGCCGATCCTCGCTCGACGGATACCTCAGCGGTACCTCATTCGCCGCCGTTCTTCGCCTTGCGGGTGGCGGCCTTGACCCGATTGAGCCATTCGGCCGGCTTGATGCGCTTGGCCATCAGCTCGGCGCTGGCGTTGCCCATGTCCACGTCCAGGGAGCTGGCGGTGTACATGTAGGTGGGGTTGAAGACGTTGGCGCCGGCCGCCTTGAGCGCGGTCACCGTGGAACGGGTGCCGGGGCGCAGCGAGATGCCCGGGTCGATGCCGTCCTTGACCACGGTGAGCGAGTTGGCGGTCTGGGCGAACGCGGTGGCCCCCGCCTTGCTGAGCATCTGCCGCATGAACTCCAGTCCGCCGGCGACGTTCCTGGCGTTCTTCGGCACGATGTACGGCTCGTTGGCCCCGCCCCGGATGGCCTCGAAGGGCAGCTTGTCGCCGGGCAGCGAGGGCATCGGCGTGAAGGTCATCTCGAAGTCCGACGGCGTCGCCTTGAGCTGCTCGTTCTCCAGCCAGGCGCCGCACGGGACGAAGGCCGCCCGGTACTGGTTCCAGGCGGTCTGCGCCTCGATGTGGGTCATGCCGTTGGTGCCCGGGAGCAGGTAGTCCTTGTCGACGAGTTCGTAGACCGCCTCGATGGCGTGCTTGGCCGCGTCCCCGTCCCACACCGAGTCGTCGAGGCTGTCGATCCGCTTGAGGGTGTCGAGACCGCCGTTCTTGATGATCAGGTCGACGATGGCGACGTTGATGTAGTACGGGTATTTGCCCTGGTGGGCGAAGGGGGCGATACCCGCCTTCTTGATCTCGCCGCCGAGTGAGAGGAAATCCGCCCAGGTCTTCGGAGCGGTCCAGCCGTGCTGCTTGAAGAGCTTTCCGGAATACCACAGTCCGAAGACGGTGTAGACGTATTGCAGGCTGCAGAACTTGCCGTTGACCGTGCCCAGGTCGACGGTGCCCGGCATCAGGATGTCGCGGACCTTCTTGCTCGGATCGTCCACCGACGGCGCGTCCAGCAGCGGGCCGAGATCGGCGAGCTGACCAGCCTTTTCCAGCACGTCCAGTTTGATCTGAGCGTTTCCCGAATCGTCGACCACGTCCGGGGGATTCCCGGCGTTGAGCCGCGGCTGGAGCAGACCGGTGATGTTCTGGGTCGCCGTGTGCGACACCTTCGCCTTCGGATGTTCCTTGGCGTACAGCGACTCGAAGCGCTTGGCGTAGTCGTCGCCGAAGCCGCCCTTGAAGATGACGACCTCCAGCGCGGCGCTGTCGGCGACACCGAACGGATTGGTGGCGCTCTTCTTGCCGCTCTCCTGCTTACCACCGCCACCGCCGCCCCCGGAGGCGGCGCAGGCGCTCAGGAGGCCGGTCACCGGAACCGCCGCGATTCCCAGCGCGGCCGCGCGTTTGATCAGGTCTCGGCGGTTGAGCCGGTTCGGCTCGATGGTGGATCCCATGCTCAAGTCCTCGCCTTCTCCAGGACTCAGGCGGTGCACCGGAAACCGCCGGCTACCGCTGTCGGGGTGAAGCTGGGTCGTCTATCGAAAGGCCGCTGAACGCCGACAGGTATAGTCCACCCCCCTGGGACGGGGCAAGATCGGGCGCAAGGCCCGGCGACAACCTTTCCCGAGTTGAGACCTCCGGCTCCGTGGGACTTCCCGAGGCAAAGATTAGGGCCTGACAGAAAGATTCGGCCGCACCCCGCGAACGCGGAGTGCGGCCGAAGTCGCGTAAGACGCCGTTCGGTGGATCCGGTGGGGTCCACCCGGGGTCCGGGTCCGGGGCCGGCGGGCTCCCGCCGGCCCCGGACCGGTGCTCACTTGCGGATGAGCGAGCGCAGCACGTACTGCATGATGCCACCGTTGCGGTAGTAGTCGGCCTCGCCGGGGGTGTCGATGCGCACCACGGCGTCGAACTCACGGTGCACATTATCGGCTTCGCCGGGGGCGCTGTCGGTGCTCACCTTGACGGTGCGCGGGGTGCGGCCGTCGTTGAGCTCGGTGATGCCGCTGATGGTGAAGGTCTCCTCACCGGTCAGCCCCAGCGACAGCGCCGAGGCGCCCTCCGGGAACTGCAGCGGCAGCACGCCCATGCCGATCAGGTTGGAGCGGTGGATGCGCTCGTAGGACTCGGCGATGACGGCCTTGACGCCCAGCAGCGCGGTGCCCTTGGCGGCCCAGTCGCGCGAGGAGCCGGAGCCGTACTCCTTGCCCGCCAGGATCACCAGCGGGACGCCGGCCGCCTGGTAGTTCTGGGCGGCGTCGTAGATGAAGGAGACCGGGCCGCCGTCCTGGGTGAAGTCGCGGGTGTAGCCGCCCTCGGTGCCCGGCGCGATCTGGTTGCGCAGCCGGATGTTGGCGAAGGTGCCGCGGATCATCACCTCGTGGTTGCCGCGGCGCGAGCCGTACGAGTTGAAGTCGCGGCGCTCGACGCCGTGCTCCAGCAGGTACTTGCCGGCCGGGGTGTCGGCCTTGATGGCACCGGCCGGGGAGATGTGGTCGGTGGTGACCGAGTCGCCCAGCTTGGCCAGGACCCGGGCGCCGGCGATGTCCTCCACCGGGGACGGCTCGGGGGTCATGCCCTCGAAGTACGGGGGTTTGCGCACGTAGGTGGACTCGGGGTCCCACTCGAAGGTGTCGCCGGTGGGGATCGGCAGTGCCTGCCACTGCGCGTCGCCGGCGAAGACGTCCTGGTAGGACTGGCTGAACATGTCCTGGCCGATCGCGGAGGCGACGACCTCGTTGACCTCCTGCTCGGAGGGCCAGATGTCGGCGAGGTGGACCGGGTTGCCCTCGTTGTCGATGCCCAGGGCGTCCTTGGTGATGTCCACCTTCATCGAGCCGGCGATGGCGTAGGCGACCACCAGCGGCGGCGAGGCCAGGTAGTTCATCTTGACGTCGGGGTTGATCCGGCCCTCGAAGTTGCGGTTGCCGGAGAGCACCGAGGTGACGGCGAGGTCGGCCTCGTTGACCGCCTTGGAGACCTCCTCCGGCAGCGGGCCGGAGTTGCCGATGCAGGTGGTGCAGCCGTAGCCGACCAGGTTGAAGCCGAGCTTGTCCAGGTACGGGGTGAGGCCGGCCCGGTCGTAGTAGTCCATGACGACCTTGGAGCCCGGGGCCAGAGTGGTCTTCACCCACGGCTTGCGGGTCAGCCCCTTCTCCACCGCCTTCTTGGCCACCAGCGCGGCGGCGACCATGACGTACGGGTTGGAGGTGTTGGTGCACGAGGTGATGGCGGCCACCGTCACGGCGCCGTGGTCGATCTCGTAGACCGAGCCGTCGGGGGCGGTCACCTGGGTCGGCTTGGTGGGCACGCCGTTGCTGACCGCGGGGGAGTCGGAGGCCGGGAAGGACTCCTTGCCGGCCTCGTCGAGGTCGGAGGCGTCGACGTAGTTGCGGACGTCCACCGCGAACTGGTCGGCGGCCTCGGCGAGGACGATGCGGTCCTGCGGGCGCTTGGGGCCGGCGATGGACGGCACCACGGTGCCCAGGTCCAGCTCCAGCTTCTCGGAGAAGTCCGGCTCGGCGGCCGGGTCGAGCCACAGGCCCTGCTCCTTGGCGTACGCCTCGACGAGCGCGAGCTGCTGCTCCGAACGGCCGGTCAGCTTCAGGTAGTTGATGGTCTCGACGTCGATCGGGAAGATCGCCGCGGTGGAGCCGAACTCCGGCGACATGTTGCCGATGGTGGCGCGGTTGGCCAGCGGGATGGCCGAGACGCCCTCGCCGTAGAACTCCACGAACTTGCCGACCACACCGTGCTTGCGGAGCATCTCGGTGATGGTGAGCACCAGGTCGGTGGCGGTGGTGCCGGTGGGCAGCGAGCCGGTGAGCTTGAAGCCGACGACGCGCGGGATGAGCATGGAGACCGGCTGGCCGAGCATGGCGGCCTCGGCCTCGATGCCGCCGACGCCCCAGCCGAGCACACCGAGGCCGTTGACCATGGTGGTGTGCGAGTCGGTGCCGACCAGGGTGTCCGGGTACGCCTTGCCGTCACGGACCATGACGACGCGGGCCAGGTGCTCGATGTTGACCTGGTGGACGATGCCGGTGCCGGGCGGGACGACCTTGAACTCGTCGAAGGCGGTCTGGCCCCAGCGCAGGAACTGGTAGCGCTCCTTGTTGCGACCGTACTCCAGCTCGACGTTCTGGGCGAACGATTCCGGGGTGCCGAAGCGGTCGGCGATCACCGAGTGGTCGATGACCAGCTCGGCGGGGGCCAGCGGGTTGATCCGGGAGGCGTCGCCGCCCAGTTCCTTGACGGCCTCGCGCATGGTGGCCAGGTCCACGACGCACGGCACACCGGTGAAGTCCTGCATGATCACGCGGGCCGGCGTGAACTGGATCTCCCGGCTCGGCCGGGCGGCCGGGTCCCAGCCGCCGAGAGCCCGGATGTGATCGGCGGTGATGTTCGCGCCGTCCTCGGTGCGGAGCAGGTTCTCCAGCAGCACCTTCAGGCTGTACGGCAGACGGGCGGAGCCCTCGACCTTGTCCAGCCGGAAGATCTCGTACGACTCGTCGCCCACGCGCAGCGTGCTGCGGGCGTCGAAGCTGTTCGCCGACACGACAGTCTCCTTATGCATGTTTCGCGCGTACCACCGCAATGCTGCCGTCCGCAGGCCCGCACCCATACGCTAAGGTAAGCCTTAGTTAGGCAACCCTTACCAACGTGAGCGGTGGCGGCACGCCTCTCGGCAGATATCTCGATGTCGAGATAACTCTAGTACATCGCCGCCGCCGGGTCATGCCCTGCCCGGCCTTCCACGCCTCCGGGTCCCCGTCAGCCGCTCCCCCACACCCCGGCGCGCAGCAGATCGAGGATCTCGGCGTCGGACAGGCCGAGGGTGCGGGCGTCCTCGGCGAGCGAGCGGACGCGCTCCAGCAGCCGGGCGCGGTCGGGGGCGAGGACGCCGCCGGTGACCACCGCGCCCCGGCCGCGGCGCAGTTCGATCAGGCCCTCGTCGCGCAGCCGCTGGTAGCCGCGGAGCACGGTGTGGACGTTGACGTCGAGCGAGGCGGCCACCTCGCGGGCGGAGGGCAGCCGTTCGCCGTGGCGCAGCGTGCCGTCGGCCAGCGCCCGGCGGACGCAGCCGGCGATCTGGTCGCCCAGTGGGGTACGGGAGGCGGGGTCGACCCGGAAGAGCATGGCGGCCCCCTTACCGTCGCTCGCGCTCGATCAGGGCGTTGAGCAGCGCCGCCGCGGTGGCGGAGTCGTCCACGGTGACCACGAACTCGCCTCCGCCGGACAGCCGCAGCCGGACGGCGTCGCCGGAGCGGAGGACGACGCCGGTGCGGCCGGCCCGGACCCGGTAGCCCCACCCGCCGAAGTCGCTAAGGGCGCGCACCGGACCGCTGGTGGCCTCCTCGATCCGGCTCAGCGCTATGCGCAGCCGTGGCCAGGGCAGATACGCCGGGGCCACGGTCAGTCCGCGCCGGTCGGCGGTGACCCGCAGCGCGCCGGCCGCCAGGCAGACCACGCCCGCCACCAGGCAGCCGATCCCGGCCGCCCGGCCGGCGGTGAACAGCAGCACCGATCCGGCGGCGGCCACGGTCACACCGGAGCCCAGCAGCACCGGCGACCCGACGGTACGGGCCCAGCCGGCCCGTTCCCCGGCCCGCAGGTCGAGCCGGTCCGGGACGCCGGCCGGACGTCCGCCGGCCGGCACCGCCCCGTCGCGCCCGGCCAGCAGCGCCCCCAGCCCCCCGGCCACGGCGGCGCACCCCACGGCGGCGGCGAGCTGCCAGGGCGCCATCCGCACCCGCGCCGCGCTCGCCGCGCCCGCGTTGTCCTCGACCACGGCGACCAGGAGGAACGCCAGCAGGGCGGGGACCGCGCAGGCCGCCCCGGTGGCCACCCGGCCTGAAGTGCGCTGGACGGTGAAGACCATCAGCGCACCCGTGACGAGCAGCAGCGGCACGACGACCGCCGGGAAGGAGCCGGCCGCGGAGTAACCGTCGGCGGCGGTGGTGGAGAAGTGGGTGGCCATCGGGTCGGGCAGCCGGTCGCGGACCCGCAGGTAGTCGCCGACCACGACGGCGAGCGCGACCAGGTGGACCACCCCGGCCAGGACCGCGCGCCGCGCCGCGACGGCCGGGGCGGCACGGCGCGGTGAGGACGCCGGGCGGGTCGGCACCACGGGACACCTCCGATTGTTCGCGTTCCCCTAGAACAATTCCTTCAGAACAATAGCTGCGGGGGTTGGCGGGCGGAACCCCGGGTATCCGAGGGCGGAAGGCCGGGGAACGAGGCGTGTCCGTTGGGCCATTCCGACGGTTCTCACGCCACACCGACCACCCGATGCGTTTGTCATCTCATATGTGAGATAGCCTCAGCGCATGGCAGACGACTACCTCGTACGCATCGGCAAGCTCATCCGTGACGCCCGCCAGCACCGCGGGTGGACGCAGTCCCAGCTGGCGGAGGCGCTGGGGACCAGTCAGAGCGCGGTCAACCGGATCGAGCGCGGCAACCAGAACATCAGCCTTGAGATGATCGCCCGCATCGGCGAAGCGCTGGACAGCGAGATCGTCTCCCTGGGCTACGCCGGACCCATGCATCTGCGGGTGGTGGGGGGCCGTCAGCTCTCCGGCGCCATCGACGTCAAGACCAGCAAGAACGCCTGCGTGGCGCTGCTGTGCGCGTCGCTGCTCAACTCCGGTCGCACCACCTTGCGGCGGGTCGCCCGCATCGAGGAGGTCTACCGGATCCTGGAGGTCCTCGGCAGCATCGGGGTGCGCACCCGGTGGATCAACGACGGCAACGACCTGGAGATCGTCCCGCCGGCCACCCTCGACCTGGACGCCATGGACACCGAGGCGGCCCGTCGCACGCGCAGCGTGATCATGTTCCTCGGGCCGCTGATGCACCGCACCGACCGCTTCAAGATCCCCTACGCGGGCGGCTGCGACCTGGGCACCCGCACCGTGCACCCGCACATGGCGGCGCTGCGCCACTTCGGCCTGGAGGTCACGGCCACCACCGGCTCGTACCACGCCGAGGTGGACCGCACCGTCTCCCCCAGCCGCGCCATCGTGCTGACCGAACGCGGCGACACGGTGACCGAGAACGCCCTGCTGGCCGCCGCCCGCCACGACGGCGTCACCGTCATCCGCAACGCCAGCTCCAACTACATGGTCCAGGACCTCTGCTTCTTCCTGGAGCAGCTCGGCGTGCGGGTCGAGGGCATCGGCACCACCACGCTGACCGTGCACGGCGTCGCGGAGATCGACCGGGACGTGGACTACGCGCCGTCGGAGGACCCGGTCGAGGCGATGAGCCTGATCGCCGCCGCCGTGGTGACCTCCTCGGAGCTGACGATCCGCCGGGTGCCGATCGAGTTCCTGGAGATCGAGCTGGCGGTGCTGGAGGAGATGGGCCTGGACCACGAGCGCAGCGGCGAGTACCCGGCGGACAACGGCCGTACCCGGCTGATCGACCTGACGGTACGCCCGTCGAAGCTGCGGGCGCCGCTGGACAAGATCCACCCGATGCCGTTCCCCGGGCTCAACATCGACAACGTCCCGTTCTTCGCGGCGATCGCGGCCACCGCCCAGGGCTCGACCCTCATCCACGACTGGGTCTACGACAACCGCGCGATCTACCTGACCGAACTGACCCGGCTGGGTGCCTCGGTCAAGCTGCTCGACCCGCACCGGGTGCTGGTCGAGGGGCCGACCCGCTGGCGCAGCGCCGAGATGATGTGCCCGCCCGCGCTGCGCCCCGCGGTGGTCGTCCTGCTGGCCATGCTCGCCGCCGAGGGCACCTCGGTGCTGCGCAACGTCTATGTGATCAACCGCGGTTACGAGGAGCTGGCGGAACGCCTCAACTCCATCGGCGCGCAGATCGAGACGTTCCGCGACATCTGACGGGCCGTCACATCCGGGCGGTGCCGGTCAGCCCAGCGTGGCGACCAGCACCGCCTTGATGGTGTGCATGCGGTTCTCCGCCTGGTCGAAGACGATGGAGTGGGCGGACTCGAAGACCTCGTCGGTGACTTCGAGACAGTCGAGGCCGTAGGCGGCGTGGATCTCCCGGCCGAGCGCGGTGCCCAGGTCGTGGTAGGCGGGCAGGCAGTGCATGAACTTCACGTCCGGGTTGCCGGTGGCCCGCAGCACGTCCATGGTGACCGCGTAGGGGCGCAGCATGGTGATCCGCTCGTCCCACACCTCCTTGGGCTCGCCCATCGAGACCCACACGTCGGTGTGGACGAAGTCGGCGCCGCGCACACCCTCGGCCACGTCCTCGGTGAGGGTGACCCGGGCCCCGGTCTCCGCGGCGAGCCGGCGGGCCTCGGCGACCACGGAGTCGGCCGGCCACAGCGCCCGGGGCGCCACGACGCGCACGTCCATGCCGAGCAGGGCGCCGGTGACCAGCAGCGAGTTGCCCATGTTGGAACGGGCGTCGCCCAGGTAGGCGTAGGCGATCCCGTCGAGCGGCTTGGCGGAGTGCTCGGTCATGGTGAGCACGTCGGCGAGCATCTGGGTGGGGTGCCATTCGTCGGTGAGCCCGTTCCACACCGGCACCCCGGCGTGGGCGGCCAGCTCCTCCACGATCTCCTGGCCGCTGCCCCGGTACTCGATCCCGTCGAACATCCGGCCGAGCACCCGGGCGGTGTCCTTGACCGACTCCTTGTGGCCGATCTGCGAACCGGCCGGGTCCAGGTAGGTGGTGGAGGCGCCCTGGTCGGCCGCGGCGACCTCGAACGAGCAACGGGTACGGGTGGAGGTCTTCTCGAAGACCAGCGCGATGTTGCGCCCCCGCAGCCGCTGCTCCTCGGTACCGGCCCGCTTGGCGGCCTTCAGCTCACCCGCCAGCTCCACGAGCGAGCGGAACTCCTCGGGCGTGAAGTCGATCTCCTTGAGGAAATGGCGGCCCTTGAGGTCGACGGCCATGGGGCACTCCTAGTCGCGGCGGCGGAACGGGTCGGGACACGGGCTCGGCGGTGAGCGTGTCGGAAGTGTATACGATAATGCGCATGCCTATGCGGGCTGGTCCTCCGCGGCGGCCGGCGGTGCTCACCGCAGCGCGTCGCGCTCCACCGGGCAGCTCATGCAGCGTGGTCCGCCCCGGCCCCGGCCCAGTTCGCTGCCGGGGATGGTGATCACCTCGATGCCGCGTTTGCGCAGGAAGGTGTTGGTGGTCACGTTGCGCTCGTAGGCGACGACCACACCGGGCTCGACGGCCAGCACGTTGCACCCGTCGTCCCACTGCTCGCGTTCGGCGGAGTGGACGTCCTGGGTGGCGGTGAAGACCTGGATGTCGTCGAGGCCCAGCGCCGCCGCGATCGCCCGGTGCATGTGCTCGGGCGGATGGTCGGTCACCTTCAGCTCGCGTTCCTCGGCGCCCGGCTCGATGGTGTACGAACGCAGCATCCCCAGCCCCGCGTACTTGGTGAAGGTGTCCCCGTCCACCATCGTCATCACCGTGTCCAGGTGCATGAAGGCCCGGCCCTTCGGCATGTCCAGGGCGACGATGGAACGCGCCGAGCCCGCCGCGAACAGGCCGCGCGCCAGCATCTCCACCGCCTGCGGCGTGGTGCGTTCGCTCATCCCGATCAGCACCGCCCCGTTGCCGATGACGAGCACGTCCCCGCCCTCGATGGTGGACGGGTAGGCCGACTGCCCCGCCGACCAGACGTGGAAGCCGCCGGGCGCGAAGAGCGGGTGGTACCGGTAGATCGCCTCGAAGTGCACGGTCTCCCGCCACCTCGCCGGCCAGCGCATGGCGTTGATGCTCACCCCGTCGTACACCCACGCCGAGGTGTCGCGGGTGAACAGGTGGTTGGGCAGCGGGCTGAGCAGGAAGTCGTCCAGCTCCATGACGTGGAAGCGCACCGAGACCGGCTCCGGGTACCGCTCCAGGAACTCCCGCTTGGTCACCCCGCCCACCAGCGCCTCGG